>NZ_WHYR01000100.1 GCF_009428905.1 Desulfofundulus thermobenzoicus
TTCGACCAGATCTTTGAAGGGGTAATAGAACCGGGTAAAGAACCAAAGAGGCTATTTAAAGAGGCCTACGAAGGAGCCATTACAGCGGTCAGCTATGCGGAAATTCTGTTAAACCAGGCCATTCGGACCTACGGGGCCGACCACCCCGTGGGTTATCCCGACACGGCCTATTACCTGCCGGTGATCCGCTGCTTGAGCGGTGAAGAAATCAAAACCCTGGGCGACTGCGTGCCGGTGTTGAACCGGGTGCGGGCACAGTTTAAAGAAAACTTCCGGGATTTCACCAACGCCCGGCTGGCCGGGGAAGCCACCTGGTACGCCGCCGATATCATCGAAGCCATCCGTTACCTGAAGCATACACCGGAAAACCCCCTGCACGTTCCACCCTGGACCGGTTTCATCGGCGACCCGGTGGTGCGCCAGTACGGCACCAAGATGGTGGACTGGACCATTCCCGGCGAGGCGGTGATCATCGGCCGGGCCAAAGACAGCAAATCGGCCAAAAAGATTGTGGACAGCTTCATGGCCAAGGGCCTGATGCTCTTCCTCTGCGACGAGATCATCGAGCAGCTGCTGGAGGAAGGGGTCAAGCTGGGCGTGGACTACATCGCCTACCCCCTGGGCAACTTCACCCAGGTGGTGCACGCGGCCAACTACGCCTTAAGGGCCGGCATGATGTTCGGCGGCATCAAGCCCGGTTTAAGGGACGCCCAGCGGGACTACCAGCGCCGCCGGGTGCTGGCCTTCATCCTCTACCTGGGCGAACACGACATGGTCAAAACCGCCGCCGCCCTGGGGGCCATCAACGTGGGCTTCCCGGTGATCACCGACCAGCCCCTGCCCGAAGACAAGCAGATCAAGGACTGGTTCATCTCCGAGCCCGATTACGACAAGATCGTCCAGACCTGCCTGGAAGTACGGGGCATCAAGATTACCGCCATTGACATCGACGTACCCATCACCGTGGGGCCGGCCTTCGAGGGCGAATCCATCCGCAAAAAGGACATGTACGTGGAATTCGGCGGCACCAAGACCCCGGGCTTCGAACTGGTGCGCATGGTGGGCCCGGACGAAATCGAAGACGGCAAGATCGAACTGGTGGGGCCGGACATCGACACGGTGCCGGAAGGGGGGCGCCTGCCCCTGGGCATCGTGGTGGACATTTACGGCCGCAAGATGCAGGAAGACTTCGAGCCCGTGCTGGAGCGGCGCATCCACTACTTCACCAACTACGGCGAGGGTCTGTGGCACGTGGCCCAGCGGGACATCATGTGGGTGCGCATCAGCAAAGGGGCCTATGCCAAGGGGTTCCGCTTAAAGCACCTGGGAGACATACTCTACGCCAAGTTCAAGGCCGAATTCCCCTCCATTGTGGACCGGGTGCAGGTGACCATCTACACCGACGAACAAAAGGTGCTGGAACTGCGGGAAATGGCCCGGGAATACTACGCCAGACGGGACGCCCGGTTGAAGGAACTGAAGGACGAGACGGTGGACACCTTCTATTCCTGCACCCTGTGCCAGTCCTTCGCCCCCACCCACGTGTGCATCGTACCGCCCGAACGGACGGGCCTGTGCGGCGCGGTGAGCTGGCTGGACGCCAAGGCGGCCTATGAAATCAACCCCCACGGTCCGAACCAGCCCATTCCCCTGGAGGGGCTGATCGACCCGGTCAAGGGGCAGTGGAAGTCCATGAACGAATTTGTGTACCAGAACTCCCAGCGGACGGTGGAAGCGGTCAATTTCTACACCATCATGGAATACCCCATGACCTCCTGCGGCTGCTTCGAATGCATCCTGGCCATGGTGCCGGAATGCAACGGCTTCATGGTGGTCAACCGGGAGCACGGGGGCATGACTCCTTCGGGCATGACCTTCTCCACCATGGCCGGCACCATCGGCGGCGGCGCCCAGATGCCCGGGTTCATGGGTATCAGTAAGAGTTACCTGGCCTCCCGGAAGTTCGTGCCGGCCGACGGCGGTCTGGGCCGCCTGGTGTGGATGCCCAGGGCATTGAAGGATCAGTTGCGGCCGCAGCTGGAGGAAGCGGCGGAAGAAGCCGGTCTGGGCAGGGACTTTGTGGATAAGATCGCCGACGAAACGGTGGGTGTCACCGGCGAGGAAATCCTGCCCTTCCTGGAGGAGAAGGGTCACCCGGCCCTGACCATGCCGCCGTT
>NZ_WHYR01000101.1 GCF_009428905.1 Desulfofundulus thermobenzoicus
ATTCCAGGATCAGATCGCTTCTCTTTTTCTCCACCAGGGGAAATTCGATGTTCAATTGCCGGATTACCTGCGTCTTTATCTGGCCGAAAAAGCGGATCAAGTCCTCTTCGCTGTCTGCAAAGAGTTCTTTCATCGTGGTGTCATATTTGTCCTTTGGCATGTCGCCGGTCATCTCTATCACCATCTTCATTTTACCAGGTAGTGGTCCGGGAAGCAATTAAAATAGATACCGCCGGAGGTTGCTTTACCCTGGAACATTTTCGTCCATGGGCGGCCCGGTGGGTGCCCGGGCAAAAGCGGCCCCTTTCCCGCCAGTAAAAATTGGTGTTATTTAACGCAGTTAACCAATTGCCTTTATATGAACTATATGATATTATTTGTAATTGAAGCGGAAAACCGGCCGGCCTGGCAGGCAGTTATTCCATGGCTCCAGATATATCAGATAAATAAGTTGGCTTATACTCTTGTTATAGCCCTCGAAATAGCGCCACCAGGCGCGTATTTAGTTTGTTTGCACTGCAAAAATCTTCTCCCGAACCGTAAACCCTGTGGAACTTTTGGCCGGGAAAAGGTGTCTAACAGGTAAAAGGTTTGGGGGCATTCTTCAGGAGTGGCTTCCCATTGGATGCCGTCAAACAGCTGATAATACGTTCCCAGGGCCGGGACCTGGCGGCCTTTGAGCAGCTGGTGCAGATGTACCAGCAGCGGGTGTATGCTTTGAGCTACCAGCTGGCCGGCAACCATGCCGACGCCCAGGACCTGGCCCAGGAGGTTTTCATCCGGGCCTTCCGCTCCCTGGAAAGTTTCCGTTATGAGGCGGATTTCGGCACCTGGCTGCACCGCATTACCGTGAACCTGTGGCTGAATATGAAACGCCGGCAGGGTAATGTGACCGTCATCTCCCTGGACGAACCGGTACATACCGATGACGGGGAGGTCAGCCGGGAGGTGGCCGCCGGTTCCGGAGACCCGGTGGAGGCGCTGGAGGAAAAGGAATTCCGGGGACTGGTGGGGCGGGCGCTGCAGGAGCTGCCCGCCGAACAGCGGGCGGTGCTGGTATTGCGGGAAGTGGAAGGCTACAGCTACGACGAGATAGCGCGGATGCTGGGCCTCTCCCTGGGCACGGTGAAATCCCGCCTGAACCGGGCCCGGGACGGGTTGAAGAAGGCCGTGACCACCCTGGCCGCCGGAACGGGCGTGACTCTACCCGGGGCCAGAGGTTCTTCCGGTGCGGTGAAGGTTGTAAAAAGCACGGCCGGGCTTGTCCGGAACCGTTAAGAGCCGGTTGGGTCTTGAAACGACTGACTCTGACGGTAAGGCTACGGAGCATGGCAAAAACCTGCTTGTGCTTCCTGACCGGTTGAAGTTGAGGGTAACGCCACGATTGTTCCAGCGGCTCAAGAAGCCGGGGCAAAGAATCCACCGGCCGCAGGGCGGCATTCAGGACTCGTAAACCGGTAGGCACCTGTCCACCGGTACACGGCCCGGAGGACATATCAGGACAGCGCCCATGCGGGGCAGAAGGTGAGCAGCATGAAATGCCGGGAGGCGCGACAACTGTTTTATCCCTGGCTGGACGGGGAACTTTCCGGTAAACAGCAGGCCGAGCTGCAGGAGCACCTGCAGGTATGTGCCGCCTGTGCGGGGGAACTGGCCGGCTGGATGGCCGTCAGCTCCGCTTTAAAGGGCATGGCTGCGGAGGTAACGGTGCCGGCCGGGTTTGCCGCCGGTGTCCTGGACCGGTTGCGGGAGTCCCGGTCTTTCGATATGCCCGCCGCAGCGGTGGCCGGTGAAAGGCCGGCGGCGGTTGGCGGGACGCTGGCCGGGGTGATAGCGGGCGGTGATATGGAACGCACCGCAGCCCCTGCCCACGGAAAGGCGCCCGGCGGCCCCGGCGCCATCCCCGGTGCAGGGACGACACGGTGGACACCGGCCCGGTGGTGGCAGGGCTTGTCCCTTACCTGGCGGCGGGGTGTGGCCGCAGCGGCCGCAGCGGTGCTCCTGCTGGCCGGATCGGCCGGTTTTGCCGCCCGCCAGTGGTGGCCCCCGGCGGGGATATGGGGACCGGCCCTGGTGGCGCAAAATCCGGAGGACCGGGCACCGGTACCCGGCGGCGGTGACGGCGGGGCGGGTGCGGG
>NZ_WHYR01000102.1 GCF_009428905.1 Desulfofundulus thermobenzoicus
TAGGGTATATCCGGCACGGCCACGATCAGGGCGGGAACATGCCGGGGCGATGCCTTTTCCCGCAGGGTTTTCTTGATCTTGTTTTGCAGTTCCTCCGTCAGGGTGTATCCCGGATTCAGCTTGACAAAAAGGATTACCCGCTGGTCCCCCTGCCAGTTCTGCCCGATGGCCAGGCTGTCGGCGATTTCTTCTAATTTTTCCACCTGGTTGTATATTTCCGCCGTGCCGATGCGCACCCCCGACGGCTTTAATACGGCGTCGGAGCGCCCGTAAAAGGTGACCCCCCCGGTGTCACTGTGGATGACTATGTAGTCTCCGTGCCGCCATACGCCGGGAAAAACGGTGAAGTAGGCGTTTTTATATTTTTCCCCGTCCGGGTCGTTCCAGAAGTAAAGGGGCATGGGCGGCGCCGGGGCTTCGCAGACCAGCTCGCCCTGCCGGTCGTAGACGGGCCGGCCGTTTTCGTCGTAAGCTTTTATTTTCATGGCCAGGGCCGGGCTCTGCAGTTCGCCGGCGTATACCGGGCTGATGGGGCTGCCGGCGCAGAAGCAGCCGTTGATGTCCGTCCCGCCGGAGATGGAGTTGAAGTGCAGGTCGGCTTTGATTTCCCGGTAGACATATTCGAAACCTTCGGCGGACAGGGGCGAGCCGGTCTGGGAGATTTCCTTCAAGGCCGACAGGTCGTATTCCCGGCCGGGTCTTAAACCCTGGCTGCGCAGGTAGTTGATGTAGCTGGCGCTGGTGCCGAATATGGTGATTTTCTCGTCCTGGACCAGCTGCCACATGGCCCCGGCATCGGGGTAGTTGGGGTTGCCGTCGTAGAGCAGGATCGTCGCCCCCACCCCCAGGGAGCACAGCAGCCAGTTCCACATCATCCAGCTGCAGGTGGTGATGTACATGATGGTGTCTTCCCGTTTCAAGTCCGTGTGCAGGAGCAGTTCTTTGAGCTGGTTGATCAGTACCCCCACGCCCTGTACCATGCATTTGGGTTTGCCGGTGGTGCCGGAGGAGAACATGATATATACCGGGTGATCGAAGGGCAGTTGTTCGAACTTTATCTCCGCTTCCCTGGCCAGAAAGTCTTCATAGTGTACCGCCTGCGGGATCGCACCCAGGTCGGGTTTGTCTTCCACATAGGAGACGACGACCACCTTCTGCAGCGAGGGGATCCCCCGGGCGATTTCAGCCGCGTTGGGCCGGGAATCGAAGGCTTTTCCTTTGTAAAAATAGCCGTCTACGGTGAAGAGCACCTTCGGTTCGATCTGCCCCAGGCGATCCAGGGCCGCCTGGGGTCCAATGTCGGTGGCGCAGGATGACCAGACGGCGCCGATGCTGGTGGCGGCCAGCATGGCGATGGCCGTCTCCATCAAATTGGGCATGTAGGCGGCCACCCGGTCCCCCGGCCCCACCCCCAGGCCGCGCAGGGCGTTGGCCAGGCGGCCCACCGTTTCGTAAAGCCGGGCGTAGGTCATCCGGGCGGTCTTTTGTGTTTCCCCCCGGAAAATAAAGGCCGGACGGTCGTCCCGGTACCGCAGGAGGTTCTCGGCGAAATTCAGCCGCGCGCCGGGGAACCATTTAGCACCGGGAAATTTGGTCAGGTCGTCCACCACCCGATCATATCCCCGGGATGCCTTGATGCCGGCAAAATCCCACATACAGGCCCAGAAGTCGGGTATGTTTTCAATCGACCAGTTGTAAAGCTGGGGATAGCCGGTTATCTCCAGGCCGTACCGCTCGTTCACCATCTTCATGAACCGGGTGATGTTGGCCTGTTTCTTTCTTTCTTCCGACGGTTCCCACAGAGGTTTTTTCATTCCCGTTTGCCCCCTTCACCATACGTTAAGATTTTCCGTACGGCAGGCCCCGTCCCCCCGGGCGGTCCGGGACGGGGCCCAAGAATGCCGTACTATTCCCCTGATTTT
>NZ_WHYR01000103.1 GCF_009428905.1 Desulfofundulus thermobenzoicus
AAAACCAAAGAAATTATCACTTTAAAAAGGTAAACCCAAATACAATTCTCAAATAACGTTGGCAAACAAAAAGCCGGGCTGCCTCATTTTTCAGGCACCCCGACCAATTGTTCCAGTTAAAGCAGCCGCCTTTTTTTAATGGCCAGCATTTCAGCCCGGGCTTCACCTAATTTTTCCCGGAATACGGTGGCAAACCAGGCAGCCCGATTTTTTGTCGGCGGGTAATGCCTGGCCTTATCGGCCACCTTGCAGACTGCCTCAATCATTTCTTCCGGGCTGTAACCCAGCTCTATGGCCAACTGCATTGCCGCAGGCAACAAATCATAAAAACCTGTGTTGGCAAAGTAGTAATAAAGTCTATGCAGACTATCTCCTTCAGGCACACTTACCGCCCCCTGTCAGCAAGTTTCCAGTTCCTGCTGGGCCTGGTAAACCACCTCTGCATCGATCTGCCTTTGCTTTTGGCCGTAGGCACAGAGCAGGCAGGTGGTGACCAGATTGTTTACCAGCCGGGGTAAACCCTTGGTGATGGCGTAGATGGCTTCACACGCGGCCGTAGTAAAGATCTGCTCATGCAGACCGGCGTTTTTCAACCGGCTGGCACAGTAATCGGCAATCTCCTCTGGTTTCAACCCCTGCATGGAATACTTCACTGTAATCCTTTGTCGTAACGGCTGATTAACGTTAAGGGCCAACCTGTTGCGGATGGCAGACTGCCCGGACAGGATCAGGATGAACGGGTTTTGTGAATCCATTTTAAAGTTAAACAAAAGCCGCAGGTCTTCCAGAATCTTGCTATCCGCCAAATGCATTTCGTCCAGGACAATGACCGGGGTAACCCGGCGCTCAAAATACAAATGCTCAATTGCCCCTTGTATCTGGTGGAATAGACTCACCTTCTTGTTTTTTGGCTGTTCCCCCAGGGCCAGGGCCAGACCCTGATAGAAGTCCAGTACAGTCACCGTGGACAGGGTAAAGTAACATGACGTGTAATGGGCCGGATTCAATTCGTCCACATATTTGCGCAGGGCGGTAGTCTTTCCGCAGCCCGGCCCACCGGTGACCAGACCGATGCCCCGCACCTGCTGCAGATATTTGAGCCGTGAATCCAGTTCCTTTAAATCCTGGCTGAAAAACAACTGCTCGGTGGATATCTCTTTGCTGAAGGGGTTGAACTTTAAACCATAAAACTGGGTAAACATCATTCTTCACCCGCCCCGGTAGGATCGCCATCCTGATCGCTTGTCAGAAGCCGGGCAAAGGAAATGGCCGGTACCGCAACCTCACCGCCAGTCATGGCCAGGGGGGTGTCCACGCCGGTATCCTCATGCTGCCGGGCTGAGCGGCCACATTTTCTTCTTTTCAATTGGGCGTTGGTAAAGAAATTTACCCGCCTGGCTTCGCCCACTTTCAGGCCGTCCTTGTAGAGCAAAAGCGGCCGGGCGGGGTTGGTGAGCCATTGGGGTTCATACCTGACTTCTAAACGGGTGCCGGCAAACTGCTGATCCACCTCATAAAGGGTTTTTTCCAGGGGGAAAGTAGCGTCGTGGTTAATTTTACGCGTTACCCGCAAAAGGAAATACTCGTCCAAAAGTTGCGGGTCGGGAAAGATGTTCACCCGGTCCACCTGGGTCATGAAGTAATCCAGGGGGCTCATGCCCAGACCGGAGTGGACCTTGCGCTGGTAATCCTCCTCCAACCACTGCCAGAAACGCAGGTTCAACTCCTCTAAGGACTTGAGTTCGTTAACATCCAGGCGGCTTAAAAAGCGTGTCCGGACGGTGAGAAAAAATCTTTCAATTTTCCCCTTTTTATGTGGAGCTCCACATAAAAAGGGTTATGGAGAGT
>NZ_WHYR01000104.1 GCF_009428905.1 Desulfofundulus thermobenzoicus
CTCCCCCCCTACCCCCGCCGGCCCCGGAAGGAGGCTGGTCATGCCGGTTGTCCCGCTTTCACCGAGGGAATTTCAGGAGAAAACGGCCCTTTGCTGGCGGTGTGCCAATGCCACGGGAGCTGACTGCCCATACTTCTCCATCAAAGATCATTTGGTTGGCCTGGAGGCTGTCGGTGCAGTGGCCTACATGGTGGAGATAGAGGACAGGCCGTCCTTCAAGGTGGTCCGGTGCCCTCATTTCCGGGAAGGCCCTCTCAGGCCATTGAGCGAACAGGCACTCCTGGCCGTTGCCTTTCTCTAACGCATAAATGGCCCTAAAATCGACGATAATCAGTTGGCCAGTAAGATAACATTACCATCTCCATTATCGTTGAAATTTACCCCCTTTCTGCAAGCAGGGAATAAGAAAAGGCCGCCATGGAAGCGGCCAGGTAATGGTATTCGGTGTTATCTTCTTTTTCTTACCCTATGCCTTTGCGGTAACAGGCTGTTTAAAGGACTGGCGGCGGTGTTCATTGCCCGCAAATCGGCCTGGGTGAGGTTGACGTACCTTCTTGTCATAGTCAGGGAGTGGTGGCCCAGGGTACGTTGAAGGCCCAATTCATAGCCCCCGTTGCGGATATAGGTTAGAGCGAAAGCATGACGTAGAGCATACGGCCAGATCTTAACCCCTAACTTTCGGGAATACATCTCCAGCCTGTCATTCCAGGTGTGCCTGTTGAGAGGTGTCCCATCCTGGGTGCAGAAAACCGGAACTGTTTTCTTCCAGGCCGGGTGCCGGGCTGCAATCAATTCCCTGACGGCATTTGCTGTCACCGGGAGAATCGGCAATGTCCTGGTTTCTCTGGTTTTTGCATTCTCCCGGCGGATGGTTACTTCAAGATTCTTCAGGTTGAAATCGTCAATCAGAAGGGAAAATGCCTCCGATGGTCGAATACCTGTATCGAGGGTGAGCAGGAACAATGCATGGTCCCGCAGTCCGGCAAAGGTTGTCCTGTCCGGCAGGGACAGCAGCTGTTCGAGGGTTTCGGTGTCTACTTCGGTGACCCGGCCCTCATCTTTCTTTTTCTGGAATCCTTCCAAGGGATTTTCCGGGAAGATCCCTTCCCTGACGGCCCATTTAAAGAATGTTTTCAGGTAGGTAAGCCTCAAATTGAAGGTGGCCGGTTTGCACTCCATAGCCATGTATTCCAGGACGCATTTCTTCAGGTTTCGGGGATTGTAGGCGTCCGGGTGATTGGTGAAAAACCGGGTGACATGGTAGCGATAATCCTCAATCGTTCTTTTGCTCTTCTGTTCCCCCTGCTTCCACCAGATGAACTGTTGCAGAGCTTCCTCCCAGGTGGCCGGAACGTCCTTCCGCAGTTTCAGGACTTTGCCTTTCGCCATAATTGAAAACCCCCTTCAGTATTTTTGTAAACCGAAGAGGGTATCAGTGCAGTCCGGGGTGTTAACGGAGTGTCTGCCAACACCACCGGATTTATCTTTTTCGGGTGTTCGTGGGAGATGTTTCCAGGCCCCCGAAGGCCCCGCAAATCAACTGGTGCCGAAGGTGGGAGTCGAACCCACACGAGGGGTGAGCCTCACCGGATTTTGAGTCCGGCGCGTCTGCCAGTTCCGCCACTTCGGCATATGGCATTATAAATGTTAGCACGAGTCCGGCGGATTGTCAATGCTTCGCTTTCCCCTTGTCCGTGTCAAGATCCAGTAGGTATCTCCATAAAAATTTTTCCCGTTTTGAGACCTCACCGCTCAAAAACATTAGTTTCAAGGCAGCGGCCTTGACATCCACCCCGCAGGTGGTCAGACAAACCCAC
>NZ_WHYR01000105.1 GCF_009428905.1 Desulfofundulus thermobenzoicus
GTCCGTGTCAAGATCCAGTAGGTATCTCCATAAAAATTTTTCCCGTTTTGAGACCTCACCGCTCAAAAACATTAGTTTCAAGGCAGCGGCCTTGACATCCACCCCGCAGGTGGTCAGACAAACCCACCGACGGGGCGGCTCCGGGGAACAGGTAAAGATAATACCAGTGCCCCGTCGCAAAAACCATTGTACCACCTGCGGGGACCCCGGCTGTCAAGGCTCCCCTAACGGCGCTGCCTTTTAAGCCCTCTGAGGCTCACCAGGGAACAGGTTAGCCAATAAGAGCAGCAAAATCTGGCCGGGCAAGTTCCCGTAAAACATACTTAACCCACGGCCGGTCGGCAAAAGGACCCTTTAATGCCGGTAGAGACACCTGCAGCCATTTTTCCACATCCCCGGCTTTTTGTTTTTCCACTGGCTTTAACCGCGCCAATTCCCTCAGCTTTTCGCGTTTCACCGGCCAGCGCAAAACATAATTATCAAGCTTCCCGTTCGCTTTCGCGGCCAAAATCCGGGTCATCCGGTCCCCACCGTTAATGGTCCACCGGGCTCCCAGGCGTTTCATCCGCCGGGCCACGTTGTGTTGTATCTGCCCTTCAATGGTGCCCAGGCGTTTCGCTCCCGGCGAGGTAACGATCCCCGCCCAATTTTCCTCAAGATAGTGCAAAAGCTTGGTGATCCTCTTCTTCCGGTTACCTCTGGTCTTTTTCACCGCGATCGTTAGAATCCCTTGGGTTTCCTGCCGGTCACCCCGGGAAATAGCTGCGGCTACCTTCCGAAAGGTTTCTTCATCATACCAGAGAGCTTCCGTTAAATGCTTGCTCAGGTGGTATGGGTCTAAGCGATATTCGGCGCCAGGGAAGTATTCCACTCCCTGCTTGGGCCAGTCTGCCCCATCGCCGCCAATGTAGATCTTTTGGGTCCGGCTTAAATCCCATTTCCCCCCGATCTCGGCATAACCTTCTTCCCAGGCTGCCTCACCTTCATTTAAGCTGCTTAATACAAGCTTGTTTTTCAGAGCGAAGCGATCCCGGTCTATTTGCTCCTTACCCTCGTAAGCTACTATGTGTTTGATTTCTCCTCGTTTCTGCTTTTCCCTTTGCAGGCGGATTATCACACCATCGGCTTCAATACACAGCTCCGGTGCCACTTCTTTCCCTCCGGGAGCTTCGCCGTCTTCAAAAACTGCTGCTCTTTTTTCTTGGCCTTCGCGTTGGAGAACTTCGCCTACTTCCCGGGTGGCCTGCCAGATGGTCATGGAACTTACCCCGGGAGCAAGGTGGCTCAAAATCTCCGCCGCCCGGTCAAAGGGAAGCTCGGTGCTTAATTTGACAGCCAGTTCTTTTAGGCGAGGGGTAATCGTGGCCCGCTCCGGCCAGCCCAACAGCTCATCCAAAAAGAAGCTGGTTTCCCCGGTTTTTTTGTTTTTGTACAGGCGCCTTTTGTAGAGAAATTCCCCAAAGGTGCTGATGGCTGTTTTATCCCGAAACCCGACCACCCTCCAGGTGCTCCGGTCACGTTCATTCATCAGGCGGGTATCGAGCTGTTCCAGTGCCCAGGTGAATATTTGGTTGCAGACTTTCTGACAAAGCTCATGGATACCTTTTTCAAGTTCATAGAAGTCTTTGCACCCACCAATTAATTTAACCAGGCCGGTGACGAAAAGAAGGACTGCACCCACTATTTGGCGAATATTTAACATGAGACCTCACACTCCTTTAGCTTGATTTTTGGTGTTTTTTGGGCGCGCGAGGTCTCATTTCTTTTTCAGGGGGCTGATCCCCTTCTGGTGCCTACTGAAATTTTACACGGCC
>NZ_WHYR01000106.1 GCF_009428905.1 Desulfofundulus thermobenzoicus
ACTAGCCATGATCACACCCGAAACCTTAATTGTAGGTGTTGACGTGGCCAAGCGCACCCACTACGCCCAAATGATTAATTTCCGGGGGGAGGGACTGCACAAGCCGTTCCCATTCCAGAATACCAGATCTGGCATTGATGATCTAGTCCTGAAAATCAGAACGATCCAGTTTAAAAACGGCCTTTCCAACGTTCTGGTGGCCATTGGAGCCTACCGGCCACTACTGGCTTCCCTTAGCCTGTGTTTTAAGAACGCAAGGGATTATGGTAGTCCTGGTCAACCCGCACCATGTCAAAAAGGCCAAGGAACTGGACGATAATTCACCAACCAAACGGGACGACAAGGATGCCGGAGTAATTGCCCGCCTGGTCAGGGACGGTCGTTTCTTCATCCCGAACATCCCGGAAGGCATACTGGCGGATATCCGCAATCTCGTTAACTTCCGGGAACGGTTAAACAAAGACCTTCAACAAAGTAAGGCGCGAATCAACACCATTCTTGACCAGTATTTTCCAGAGTTTCAAGACGTTTTTAAGTCGATCGAAGGAAAGGCAGCTATAACTGTCCTGGATAATTTCCCTTTCCCGGCCGACCTTATGGAAAAGCCGGCAGCGGAAGTGGCTGCCGTTTTAAGCCGGGCCACCCATAACCGGGTTGGGATTAACCACGCAGAACTCCTGCAAGAAAAAGCCATGACCTCTATAGGTGTAAAAGAAGGCACAGAAGGTATCAGGATGGAGCTCCAATACCAGCTACGCCGGATGAAGGAAATCCTCAAGGAATGCGAGCTGGTTGAGGCCCGCCTGGCAGTACTGTTAAGGGAAATCCCTTATGCCGGGTACCTGCTTACCATCCCGGGAATGAGCATAGTGCAAGTGGCTACTATAGTTTCCGAAGTGGGCAACCTAAACAACTACCGCAATGCCAGGCAGTTGATAAAGCTGGCCGGCCTGAATCTGGTGGAAAACAGTTCGGGCACCCACAAGGGAAGAAACCGTATCAGCAAGCGGGGTAGAGCAAAGCTGCGTTGCGCTCTCTTCCGGGTAGCCCTGGTTTTAGTGGCCAGAACGCAGGAATTTTCGCTACTTCACCACTATTACACCACCAGACACAACAACCCATTGAAAGGAAAACAATCCCTGGTGGCCATTTGCTGTAGGCTTTTACGCATCATCTTTGCCCTGGCAAGCAAGGGAATGACCTATAACCGGGATCTGGTTCTACCTGAAAACCACCCGGCCCTGGTACATGCCGGAACGAATGGACTGGTGGCAAAAGTAGCAGCATAGAATGGTGTCCAGGCAACGGCCCGTACCTGTTTCAGCTTTCCTTCCGTTCTACCGGACTGCAGGCGAAAGGCGCTGGTTGCATCAAACATTGCATCGTTATAATGCCTTTGCTACATGGACCTTGACAATCAAGCAGCGCAGAGAGCCAAAAATCAATCCATGAGGGCAAAAAGACCCCGTTAGGTAGCACAATGGCCTCCACCCCTGGACAGGTGGAACGAAGGAAAGTCTGGAACCGGCACGGTCCATTGGTATCCTGGGAGACATGAGAGGGTATACCGCCAGGGCAAAGCGTGGAGATAAGAGCGCGCGAAAAATTGTCATACAAGCAGTCCCAATATAAGTATGGATAACACATGCCATATATCGGTATACCTGGTTATTATTATCATTCATCTCCCTGAGAAAAAGTGAAATTGGCTGATATCGCAAGATAAATGGAGATATTACAACCTTACTGAGAGAGGCT
>NZ_WHYR01000107.1 GCF_009428905.1 Desulfofundulus thermobenzoicus
CCACGGCCCATTTTCGCAGATTGAACAATCTGCAACAGTTTCTGATACCAGAATAATCAGCAACTGCTTTGCATATTGTTTTGGTATTTCAGGTCAGTCAGTCCGTCCACCAGAATGTGGCAATCAGTGATTGGCCCCTTTTCTTTCGGCTGTGGAACAGGTAGAATATTTGCTGGAAGTGACCACCATGCAGCAGATATTCTACACATCAGTATCGCCGGAAGAATACGCCCGCCTGGGCAAGGATTTTCCCTTTCCCCAACCCATCTCATGCCCCAACCCCGGTTGTCTGGTCAAGGTACCTCCGCAAAAATACGGTTTTTATCAACGCAATGCCATCGGGGCAAACTTCTGTGGCCGGATTCTTATCCGCCGGTACTACTGCAAATACTGCCGGACCATCATCTCGTACCTGCCTTCCTTCTGCCTGCCCTATTTCCAGTACTCGGTCGAGATTATCTTTATCGCCCTCTGGTATACCCTGGCTCTTCACCACTCGTTTCCCGAGTGCTTAAAGCTGCTGAAAGAATCGTTCGAGCACCTGCACTGGGGAGCCAGCCATCTACAATTCTATATCCGGCGCTTTTTAGCCAACTTAAACCGCATCAAAATGGTCCTACGCCAGCTTATCCCCCGGATAAACCTGCCGGAAGACGGCTCCGACAATAGAAAAGGAGCCCAAAAGGTACTGCACATTGTGGCCTCTGGATTTGCCCAAATCCAGACCTTCTCCACCAGGTATTTCGCCCAATGCCGGTACTCTTTCATGGCTCCTTGCACATAATTTTAGCATAGCAGGAGCCATTTGGGTACCCCTATCCGCTGCCAAAGGACACCAACACAAGCTTGGTCTGGGTTTGCGGGCAAGACCGTGGTATTATGCTGGTGAAGGCGCCGCTATGGGCTTTAAGCGCTTAAAGCCTCCAGAATTTAACATAAAGGAGGCCTGCTTTCCTATGCTTGATGAGCCAAAACGGGAACAAATCGCCCTGAAAAAGTTTTCCTTGATTGCACCGGTACTCAACGGCCAGGTACCCAACCAGCAGGAATACTTCCGAAAACTGGCCGCCGGGCCGGTGGACATGCCTCATTACGGTCCCAAACATTATTCGGTGAAGAGCTTTTTGTGGTGGTTATACCTTTACCGCCTGCACGGGCTGGATGGATTAAAGCCCGGTTACCGCTCGGACCGGGGCAAAAGCCGCCGGGTAACCGATGAGATTGCCCTTAAAATCCAGGAAAAGATCCAGGCCAATCCCAGGCTCAGAGCATCCCTTCTTTACGATGAACTGGTGGCAGATGGAGTATTTACCCCGGATAAACTCTCCCTGGCTACCTTTTACCGCTACCTGGCCCAGCACCCGCACCTGGCTGCCGGCAAAGAGCCCGGGGCACCGGAAAAGGAGGTCAAGCGTTTTGCCCATCAGTGGGTAAACGAGCTCTGGCAGACGGATGTGATGTATGGGCCATACTTAAAGGTGGGGCGGGTCAAAAAACAAACCTTCCTCATTGCCTTTATCGACGACGCTTCCCGGCTGATCACCCACGGCCAGTTTTGCTGGGAACAGAATTTTAACGCCGTGCGGGCTGTATTCAAGGAAGCGGTGTTAAAACGGGGCATACCCAAAATGCTCTATACCGATAACGGGAAGGTTTACCGGTGCGGGCAACTGGCTTTTATTTGCGCTTCCCTGGGGTGCTCTTTGCTCCATACCCAGCCATTTTCTCCGGCGGCAAAGGGTTATGGAGAGT
>NZ_WHYR01000108.1 GCF_009428905.1 Desulfofundulus thermobenzoicus
TTGATAATCAGGGCAAAATCAATAGAGAAGGGGTCAGCCTGATCATGAACCCCTACGACGAATTTGCCGTGGAAGAAGCCCTGCGCATCAAGGAGAAAACCAAAGGGGAAGTGACCGTGGTCAGCGTGGGCGGGGAAAAGGCCCAGGACGTCCTTCGCCAGGCCCTGGCCATGGGCGCCGACAGGGCGGTGCTGGTCAATCCCGCAATGGAGGAAATGGACGAATACAGCACGGCCACCATCCTGGCCAAAGCCATTGCTCAGCTGGAATACGACCTGATTCTGGGCGGCTGGCGGGCCATCGACGACGGTTCGGCCCAGGTGGCCGGCCGGGTGGCCGAAATCCTGGGCCTGCCCGTGGTGAACATGGTCACCAAACTGGAAGTTAACGACGGTAAGGCCCTGGCCACCAGGGAAATTGAAGGGGGCAGCGAAGTGGTGGAAGTGCCCCTGCCGGCGGTGATCACCGCCCAGAAGGGTTTGAACGAACCCCGCTACCCCTCCATGAAGGGAATCATGCAGGCCAGGAAAAAACCCATGAACAAACTGGGCCTGCGTGACCTGGGTCTGGACGAAGGCCAGGTGGCTCCGAAAGTACGGGCTTTAAGCTACTTTTTACCCTCCCCCCGGGCGGCGGGGAAAATCATCCCCGGCGAACCGCCGGAAGCGGCGGCGGCCCTGGTAAAAGCGCTGCGGGAAGAAGCCAAGATCATCTAACAGCAAAGGGGAGGAAAGGAAAATGGCAAAGGGAATCTGGGTATACGCCGAACAAAAGAATGGTCAACTGAAAAAAGTATCCCTGGAAATACTGGGTGCCGGCCGCCGGCTGGCCGACGGGCTGGGTGAAGAACTCTGCGCCGTATTGATTGGCAAAGAAGTAGCCGGACTGGCCGGTACCCTGGCGGAGTACGGCGCCGATAAAGTATATGTGGCGGAAAATGACGCTCTGGAAAACTACACCAACGACGGCTACAGCCAGGTGCTGGCTGGCCTGGCCGAAGAATACCAGCCCACGGCCATATTCCTGGGCTACACCGTTTTGGGCCGGGACCTGGCCGCCCGGGTGGCCCAGCGACTGGGGACGGGCCTGTGCACCGACTGCACCGGTGTGGACCTGGAGGACGGCCGGATAATCTTTACCCGGCCCATATACGCCGGCAAGGCCTTTGTGCGGGCGGCCTGTCCCGAGGCGCGGCCCATTTGTGCCACCTTCCGGCCCAACGTTCTCACGGCGGCCCGGCCCCGGCCCGGCCGGGCGGCGGAAGTGGTCACGGTGGACGCCCGGCCGAAAGACATCCGGCAAATCATCAAAGAAGTGGTCCGCCAGGTCAGCAGCCGCCCCGAACTCACCGAAGCCGACATCATCGTTTCCGGCGGCCGGGGCATGAAAGCGGCGGAAAACTTTAAGATTTTAGAGGAGCTGGCCGACGTGCTGGGAGCGGCGGTGGGCGCCTCCCGGGCGGCGGTGGACGCCGGCTACGCCCCCCACAGCATGCAGGTGGGGCAGACGGGCAAAACCGTTTCTCCGGTGCTCTACATTGCCTGCGGCATTTCGGGAGCCATCCAGCACCTGGCCGGCATGGGTTCATCCAAGGTGATTGTGGCCATCAACAAAGATCCGGAGGCCAACATCTTTAAAGTGGCCGACTACGGCATCGTCGGCGACCTCTTTGAGGTGGTGCCCCTGTTAACCCGGGAATTTAAAAAATTGCTGGGTGA
>NZ_WHYR01000109.1 GCF_009428905.1 Desulfofundulus thermobenzoicus
GGTAAAACCGTTTTCCCGGGCGTACTGCCGCAGCCGCTCCATCTGCCGGTCCAGGTTGCCCGCGTCGGCCTGCTTTTTTGTCGATGCCCGGGCGTAAAGCACAACTGTTTCTTTTTCGTCACCTAACCGACCGGATGTTAAAAGCCGGTTCAGTTCGTCCATGGAATAACGGCGCTGGCCTCCGGGCAGACGAACGGGCTTGATTAAGCCGCGCTTTTCCCAGTTGCGCAGGCTGTTGGGATGTACACCTAATTTTTTTGCCGCTTTGCTGATGGTTAACAGTTCCATAATTTTATGGTAGCATTATTGTTATGTTTTGTCAATTATTATTGGGATGCTGGTAGCTGCTGCAAACCTCCCCACCCGCCTTTAAAGGCGGGTTGCAAATTTCTCCCGGAGTCTATTTTCTACGGCCGGCGGCACCAGATCCCGCACGCAGCCGCCGAAATAGGCCACTTCTTTTACCGCACTGGAGCTGATAAAGGAGAATTCCGCCCTGGTCATTAAAAAGACGGTATCTACCGCAGGAACCAGTTTTTTATTGGTCAGGGCCATCATAAACTCGTTTTCAAAATCGGAAATGGCCCTTAATCCCCGGACAATGGCCTGGGCACCGCGGTCTCTGGCATAGTTCACCGTCAGACCGTCAAAGGAATCCACGATAACATTATAATAAGGTTGGAGCACCTCCCGGAGCATTTCTTCCCGTTCCTGCACGGTAAAAAGGGGCTTTTTATTGGTGTTCCGGGAAACGGCCACGATTAACTGATCAAATAAACAGGCCGCCCGCTCAATGACGTCCAGGTGACCATTGGTGATGGGGTCGAAACTGCCCGGGTAAACGGCAATGCGCAAGGGAATGAATCCTCCTTTTAAATATCGTTGTTCGTTAGCTGCTGGTCGCTGGATTGGGGACGTGATAGAAAGAAAGCAGGGTATCCCCCACCCGGTGCCGGCGGTAAAGGACCAGCTTACCCACCTGGGGCGGCAGGGTGGTTTTATTACTGCTTTCCACCACCACCATTCCCCCCTGGTTTAGCAGGGGTAGATCCTTCAATGCCTCCAGGGTGGAAAGTTCCAAACCCTGTCCATAGGGCGGATCCAAAAAAATAAGGTCAAAGGAATATCCCCGGCCGGCCAATTTGGTCAGAACAGACAGCACATCTCCGGACAGCAATTCCGCCTGCTCCACAAAGCCAGCGTGATGGAGATTTTCCCGGATGGCGTTCACCGCCCGGTAGTCCTGCTCCACAAAAACCGCCCGCTCCGCACCGCGGCTTAAGGCCTCGATACCCACATTGCCCGTACCGGCAAAGAGATCCAGAAAGGAGCAGCCATCAATCCACGGTGCCAGAATGTTAAACAGCGTTTCCTTCACCCGGTCGGCGGTGGGCCGCCCCGTCCAACCCCGGGGAACCTTTAACCGTCTTTTTTTGGCCAGACCACCGATAACCCGCAAAATATCTTTCCTTTCCTGCAGGGATTATCAACGGCAATATTATAGCATATTGCTTTTAAAAAATCGATTTTTCCCGCGGCAAAGTCCGTGTCAAGATCCAGTAGGTATCTCCATAAAAATTTTTCCCGTTTTGAGACCTCACCGCTCAAAAACATTAGTTTCAAGGCAGCGGCCTTGACATCCACCCCGCAGGTGGTCAGACAAACCCAC
>NZ_WHYR01000010.1 GCF_009428905.1 Desulfofundulus thermobenzoicus
GGGTTTCCCGCCACCCCCTGAGCCGTGTTTCGCGGGCCATTTTTTCCGCAACCGCCTGGACGATAAATTCGTTGCGGCTCATGCCGAGAATTTTCAATAGTTGTTCCATTTGCGCGACGATGCTTTTTGTAACCTGATATGAACCATACGGGCGTTGTCCATTATGCAACACCTCCTGTTACATAACATGTTACCACAATGCAATCAAAAGCTCAACCACCCCTGCTGCTACAGAGCTTAAAGATGGGCTACATATCACCCGTAGCCGTTTGCAGCCGGTTACGGCCCTCCCTTTTGGCCTGATACAGGGCGCTGTCGGTAAACTGAACCAGGTCGCTTATATCCCGAGCGCTCCGGGGATAGGTGGCCATACATAAGGTACAAAGCAAAAAAGATAATTCTTTAAAAAACAAATCGTAGTTTTTGCTCCCAGACGATTATTTCAGAGTTGCCAGGACATCCCCGGCCAGCCGGTGGGGTTGAAAATCCGCTCCACCGCAAACCACCCGGTAGCAGAATATTTCCACCAGCTGCGGGTCAAACTGGGTGCCGGCACAGCGCTCAAGTTCTTTGACTGCTGCCTCCCGGGGCATCCTGGGACGGTACGCCCGGTTGGATGTCATGGCGTCAAAACTGTCGGCCACCGCCAAGATGCGCGCCTCCAGGGGAATGTCTTCCCCGGCCAGGCCGGCCGGGTACCCGCAGCCGTCGTAGCGTTCGTGGTGGTAAAGGACCGCCCGGCTGATCAGGTCCATTCCCGGGATGGCTGAGAGAATTTCATAGCTATATACCGGATGCTTTTTAACTTCTTCCCACTCCGCAGCGGTAAGTTTGCCCGGCTTTAACAATATGGAGCTATCAATGCCCAACTTGCCTATGTCGTGCAGCAGGCCTGATAAGTAGACCCGCTCTTGTTCCTTCCCGGACATGCCCAGTTCCCTGGCCAGTACCAGGGCGTAGCCGGCCACCCGCTGGGAATGCTCTGAGGCTTCCTTGAACCGGGCCTCCATGATCCGGATGAGCGTCAGGGCTGCGTGGATCACTGTCGATTTCATGGAAACACCTCTAAAGGGAAGAACAATAATTGTTTCAGGATATGCCTGCGGGATTCTCAGGCCAGCTTGAAATGCCCGGCCAGGGTGTCCAGTTCCCCGGCCAGGCCGGCCAGGTTTTGCGTGGTGGATGAGACCTCTTCCATGGCCGCCGTCTGCTCCTCGGCCGCCGCGGCCACATTCTGGACCGCCGAGGACATTTCTTCGGCCGCTGCCGCCACTTCCCGGATTTCCCCCGCCAGTTTCTGGACGGCCTCGATGATCCTTTCAAAAGTCAGCCCCACCTCTTCCACCACCTGCACCCCATTTTCCACCCTGGCAACGCTCATCTCCATGCTCTGGACGGCCTTCTGGGATTCCTGCTGAATGGTGGTGATCAGGGCGTAGATCTCTTTGGCCGCCCCGGCGGACTGCTCGGCCAGCTGGCGCACCTCTTCAGCCACCACGGCAAAGCCCCGCCCGTGTTCACCGGCCCGGGCCGCCTCGATGGCGGCATTCAAGGCCAGCAGGTTGGTCTGGTCGGTAATATGGGTGATCAGCTCCACTATCTGGGTAATCCGGGAGGTGGTTTCGTAAAGGTTCCGGATGACTTCCCCGGTGCCGGCGGCAGCCTGCTGGATGGCGTCCATTTGCATCCTGATATTCCGGATGCCTTCGCTGCCTTCCCGGGCATGGACGGCGGCCTGCTCGGCCATCCCGGCGATATGCGAGGCATTGCCGGTGACCTGCTCCACCGTGCCGGCCACCTGGCTGATGGTGGAGGCGGTTTCGCTGGCTCCGGCGGAAACGTTCTGGGCGCTGGCGGAGAGTTCCGAGGCGGAAGAGGCCAGGGTATCGGACTTTTCCTGGAGGTGCCTGACAATCTCCTTTAAATTGTGCAGCATGGTATTGAAAGATTCCGCCAGGCGGCCGGTTTCATCCTTCGTTTTAAGATCAATGCCTTCCCCGCTGAGGTCGCCGGCGGCAATTTTAGCCGCCCCGGCATCCACCAGGCGTATGGGGGCCGTAATCATCCGGGCAATGATAAAAGCCACAAGCAGACCCAGCACAATGGTGACGGCCACCAGGATTATCGATATGGCAATGGCACGGTTTGCCCTGGATGCGGTCCGGCCGGCGCCATCGTCCAGAACCTGCTTTTCAAAATCGGCAAAGGCCGTACCGGCGCCGGTAAGGTTGCGAACCACACCGCTATGGGACTGGTGATGCTGTGCCAGCTGCTCTTCAATTTTCACCCGGTCGGCTTCACTGGCTGATTTACTGGCCTTGATCAGGGAGATTACCTGGTCGCCGTATTGTTTGAAATCGGCTGCCTGCGCCTGGAATTTCTGCAAAAGGTCCTTTGCTTCCGCCCTTTCCAGCAAAGGGGCAACCTTTTCCAGCCCATCGTCTCCATCCTTTACGGATTGCTGGTACCTGCTGGCCAGGTCTTCATCCCGGGTCAATATGTACTGTCTTAAATAAGCCGCCGCCGCATTATAATGGGCCAGGGCATCGTTTGACTCGCCATAGGCGTAAGCCTTTAACTTGATTAAGCCGGTGAAATCATTGTTCATGCTTCTCATTTGCATTATTAGAAATAAGCATGTGCCCAGCATCAACAACAGAACCGCTCCGAAGCCGAGCATGAGCTTCCCCATGATATTCAGGCGCACGACAAATAACTCCTTTCATAATTACTTGTTGGAATGGGCTACAGCTTTACAATCGCCCGGGCAGCATGATCAGCAGGACAGCCCTAAAGACTGCCGTGCCTCGGATATTAAATTTAGGGCTTTGGCGGACATTTACGCTTGTTTACGGAGAGCTGTCAAATAGAGCCGGGAAGGAATTATGGCGGAGAATGCAGGCGGGAGTATGGAAAGGGGAAAAAAGGTTCACCATCTTCGAAATGGGAAATTATGTAAATATTAGGATATTTACCCCCCCCCCCCCGAACATTTGTTTTAACAGGGTCTGTAGCATCATTAAAAAATCACCTTCTGCTCATAAGCTCCAGGTACTTTTTTCTACAAATACTCTAAAATTCCTTTTTAAAAGTTCATCTCGGTCCTATTATTGTCCCTTTTAGACAATAATTAACGTATAGTTATGTCTATTATAGACATAGACAATAATTAGTCATAATTTTATAATACTCATAAAATCCAACAAGGAGGTTTTGCCCATGGCGGAAAATGTCAGAAAAAAGGTAACCATTCCCGATCTGCAGAGAAAAAAGGCCAATAAGGAAATGATTGTAATGGCTGGCATCCCCGACTACCCGAACGCCCTGGCGGCGGACAAAATAGGCATAGACATCGCCTGTGCCAGCGACGCCGGCGCCATGACCCTGTTTGGGCGGGAAACAACATTGACCGTGCCCTTTTACGAGGAACTGGTCCTTACCCAGGCGGTAGCCCGAGGAACCAAGTACGCTCTGGTACTGGCGGACATGCCCTACATGTCTTACCACATTTCCAAGGAAGAGGCCATCCGGAACGCCGGGCGCCTGGTCAGTGAGGGCGGCGCCGACGGGATGAAGTGCGAAGGGGACAAGTACACGGCGGAAAACATCAAGGCCATCGTTCGGGCCGGAATCCCGGTCATGGGACACATTGGTCTGACCCCCATGCGCGTAACCCAGATTGGGGGTTTCCGCGCCCAAGGCACCACGGCGGAAGCCGCCAAGCGATTGGTGGATGACGCCTTGGCCATGGAGGATGCCGGCTGCTTTGCGCTGTTGCTGGAAGTGGTGCCCGCCGAATTAGGGCAATATATTACTGAAAGACTGAGCATCCCAGTGATCAGCTTGGGTGCCGGGCCGTATTGCGACGGTGTGCATATCGTCGGCGCAGATATGTTCAACCTTTATGATCGCTTCCTGCCCAGGCACTCCAAGGTTTACGTAAACCTGCGGGAAGTTCTGGAGCGGGTTTACAGCGAATACAAGAACGATGTGCTCACCCGGTCTTATCCCGAGCCAAAACATGACGTGCACATGAAACCAGGAGAGTATGAGCGCTTTATAGAGTTGGTCAAATAGCTGGCTGGTGAGAAAAGGGATATTCCTGACCCTACGGGGATATCCCTTTTGCGGCAAAAATGTTGCACTATCCATCCGGCTATGCGGAAAATTGATGCCGCGCCGCTGTGGGGAGGTGCGGACTGAAAGGAAGAACGGTTACCATGGCTCGTGTCGATGCGGCTTACCTGATACAAAAAAAGTCAAGCGGGAATAAGATCACCCTGTCCATTGTCTATGACTTCAGCACCGCCCAGGCGGCGGATCAGGCCGGAATCGATATTTTGCTGGTCAACGACGACGTGAACATGCTTTTGTACGGCGAATCCCACGTCACTTCAACAACGGTGGAACAAATGGTGTATCACGCCAGGGCCGTTTCCCGCGCTGCCGATCGTGCTCAAGTGGTGCTGGATCTACCGGCTTCCATGCTGCAAATGGAGCGGGGTGACTTCCTGCGCCGGCTGGAGACGGTTTTTGCTGAAACCGGCGTACAGGCGGTAAAGATAGAAGGCGGAGCCGAGGCGGTCAGCCTGATCAGGGAGGCAAGCGCTCTGGGGATACCGGTTATGGGACATATCGGCTTGAATCCCAAACGGTTGAGCGATCTGGTCCACTGCACAGCACAGGGTAAGACCAGGGAGCAGGCGGCGGAACTGTTGAAAGTGGCCAGGGAGGTGGAAAAAGCCGGAGTTTATGCCGTGTTGCTGGACGCCGTAACCGAAGAAACGGCCGCATGCATTACTGAGGAACTGTCAATACCCACCATTGGTATCGGTTCCGGGAGAAAGTGCGATGGTGTGGGACTGGTTTCTTTCGACTTGTTGGGTATTACCCCAGGACGGGTGCCGAAATTTGTGAAAAAATACTGCCATGCCAGGGAAGAATTTGTTGAAGCGTTCAAGTGTTTCGTCAGAGATGTGCGGGAAGGCCGGTATCCCGGACCGGAGCACGTATACCGCGCGCGGGAAAGAATCATCTGTCATAAGCTAAAAGAATAGAAATTTGGCAGAAAGGAAGGGTCGTGCATGGCTGTCCCGGAAAGTTCTCTGCCTGTCGACGACCGGAAAAGCACCGTCGGGATCAATATTCCCGGCCGGATGGAAAGGCTACCCTTAACCGGGTACCAGAATAAATTATTTGCGGTGATTGCCACGGCCTGGCTGGCCGATCAGGTGGATGTGGCTCTACTGACGTTTCTGCTGGGATCGATTATTGAAACCTTCCACTTAAACACAATTCAAGTGGGTTTTCTCGCCTCCATGACCTATCTCGGTCAGCTTATCGGCAATGTTATCTTTGGTACTATGTCCGACCTTTGGGGCAGGCAGAAAACCTTCCAGATCACGATGATTATCTGGGGGATCGCCAGTCTTCTCGCCGCCACCTCATGGAATGTATGGGCACTGATGGTGTTCAGAGTGCTGATCGGGGCGGGTGTGGGGGGTGAGGCCCCGGTGGCCCAGGCGATGGTTTCGGAATTCGTACCGGCCAGCGTGCGCGGCAAGTATATCGCCTGGATGGAAGGGATGTGGGCTGTGGGTTTCGTGTGCTCTGGTGCCATCTCCTTCTTCCTGCTGAAATATGCCAACTGGCGCTGGGTCTTCGTTTGCGTCGGCCTGCTTGCCTTGGTGGTACTTATCGTCCGGCGTCATCTTCCCGAATCGCCGCACTGGCTGTACGATAGGGGACGGTTTAAGGAAGCGGAACAAGTGATGACCGCCATTGAACAGGAAGTGGAAAAACGTTACGGCAGACCCCTGCCTGAGCCGCAACAGGTGGAAACCGATGTACACCAAAAGGTGCTCCCGGTGACCGTGTTGTTCCAGAGGTTTTATATTAAACGCACCTTCATGGCCTTCGGCCTCTGGTTCTTCGCCCTGATGGGATTCTTCGGCCTGACCTCCTGGGTGGCGGTGCTTTTGAACCAGGCCGGTATGTCCATTGTCAAATCGGTGGGGTTCGTTACGCTGATTACCGTCGGCGGCATCCCCGGTTTCCTGGCGGCGGCCGCCCTGCTGGAGAAAATCGGGCGCAAGGCGACGACGGCCATCTTCTTGGTGATGAGCGCGGTGCTGGCCTACGTTTACGGCCATGCCACGGCGAACATAACCACGCTGTTTCTCGCCGGATTCGGCATGAACTTCTTCACCTTCGGCATGTGGTGCTGCCTGTACGCCTATACGCCGGAACTTTTCCCGACCAGGGCGCGCTCCAGCGGCGCCGGGTTCGCCTCGGCCTTTGGCCGGATCGGCGCAATTACTGGACCGATCGTGGTAGGTTACATTGTTAACGCCGTGGGCCACGCCGGTGTGTTCAGCTTAGGCGCCATCAGTTTTGTGATTGCCGCATTGCTGGTGCTTATTCTCGGACCGGAAACGAAGGGTGAGGTGCTGGAGAAAATCAGCGTGTAAAACCGGGAAAACAGGTAAGCGTCTACAACAACAATGGCGGGTTCCCGCATTTTCAGCACCGGGAACCCGCCGTTATACGTTTTTTAAAGGGCGTTAATACTGTTGTTTTGCAAAAGAATCCGGTACATTTTGCATGCCGCGTACATGTTCACGCGGTGATCAGTTCTGCCTAGATCTATGGAGGTCAGCTCCTTTATCTTCTTCAAACGGTATTTGAGCGTGTTCACGTGGATGTACAGTTTCCCGGCCGTATCGGCCAGGTTGCAATTGTTATCAAGGTAACATTCCAATGTATCCACGAGACACAGGTTATTTGTTTTATCATGCCTTATTAACGGTCCGATTTGATTAGTAACGAAAGTGGTCAGCAGTTGCCTGTTTTCCTCGTGGAACAAAAACCCCAGCAAACCTGTGTCGTCGAAGTACAGCGGCTTATTCAGGTGTTTGTATAACCGTGCGATGGTGATGCACTGGCACGCCTCCAGAAAACCCTTACGGAAGTCCAGGAGGTCGGTTAATAAAGTGCTCACCCCGACGACGAATGAATACTTTTTTGTGTAGCGCGAATAAAAGTCATCCATAAAGAGGGATAACAATCTCGCTATTTCTTCTCTGGAATGTTCCCCGGACGGGTAAGCCAGGACAATTCCTTCAGGGCTGTTCATAAAAATGAATTTGGCTGGCATTTTGTGGGATACCGCAGCCAGCGATTCGGCAATAAGCCGTTTTTCAAGGAAAATCGGCTCCGCCGGATCGCCGTCCACGGGGGGACGGGAGTGCCGGTCATCGGAGTAGTCAATAATTAATAAGCGGTAGTTGGTATCGTTGCTCAAGCCCAGGTAGTTGGCCCGGTACAAAAGGTCGTCTTTCCGCTGCTGGTATTTTTCATCAATCAGCGCCTCCAAAATTTCACCTTTCAAAGATTGCTCCACTTCAAGTGCACGGTTTGCATTTGCTATGGCCAGTGAAAAGGCCAGGGCCGATGACTCGGCGATATGTTTTTGCAACAGGGTGAAACCGTGAGTACCGGCAAATATAGACAAAAAGCCGACGATCTTGTCCCCGGCGATTAAAGGCACCGTGTGGCGCATAATATCTTCCGTTTCATGGTGAGAAAGGGGTGTCTTTTTCTCCATCAGTTCGTGATAAAAGTCGATAAATTCCGGATCATTCCTTTTGTCGTAGATGGTGTCAAAGCCGTGCTGGTTGGGATATTCAGCCAGCACGTTGCCTGCGCCGTCTTCAATCAGGAGGGGGCAGCCGGTATGTTGATGAACTGTACTGGCTATTTCATTGATTGTATTGTTATTCAGGACCTGGTGTAAAAGTTCGTTATGGATATTAAATGCGTTTTCCAGTAGTTTTTGAGTCTCCAGTAGTTGCTGGCTAAAATTTCTCAATTCTTTGACTGTTCTCTTTTCGTTTTGATATAATTCCGCGTTTTTCATTACTATGGCCGCAATATCCATAAAGATTTGCATTATGACCAGGTTATTGCTGGGGATGTGTCCTTGTTCAGTATCTATCACCAGGGCGCCGATTAATTGATCCTGAAAGATTAAAGGAAGAATATATGGATTTATCAGACCATTATCCTTAGTCAACATAGTCAACATACTAAATTCAGAAAGGTTTATTTGGTTTGGCATTAATATTTTTGACATGGAAAATAAATTATAAAATTCGGCCAATGATTGTGACAGTTTACATTTTACTATCTCCGGCATATTTATTGATAAGTTAGGTTTAAAACAATTCTGTTCGGGAAAATACAAAAAAAAGCATCCTTTTTGGGCTTTGGTCAAAAACAGGGCTAGGTTGAGTATCTGTTCATTTAAATCCTCTTTTAAAGATGACTCGGTAATTTTGCGAATCGCATAATTTAATGAATTTGTTTCATCTATAAGCCGTTTTAAATCGCTGCTGGTCTGAATATGCAGAAGGGCGTTTTCTAAGGTGATGGAGATATGCGTCGCTATGCTTTCTATAATCCGAATGGTTTCTTTATCGGGATCGTCATTTAATAAAAATAGATAACCTAATAATTTTTGTTTGCGAATCAAAGGAAAAGCCAATATATTGGATGAGCCGCAAAAAAGGCCGATTGTTGAGATGGATTGAGTATCTTTTAATTGTTTGATTATGTTTTGGTCGGCGAATTTCTTTAGCTGCAGAATTTGCTCTGGGGGCAGGGCCTTGCTTGAAACATGGTTGATTGAACCCAAAAGAGGGTTACGTACCATGAGTATATAATCATTTTCCGGATATAATGACTTGATTTTATCTATTAGCCAACTTAATAGCTCATTTATGGTATAATCGCTATTTGAAATGAGTGATATTTCATTTATTGTTCTGATGTGACGCAGTTCCTGATTTGTTTTGGTATATAACTTTGCGTTGATAATGGCAATAGCGGCATAATTGGCAAAGGCCATCAATAAATTGATATCGTCCTCATTGAATTGTTGATCAGGATCGGTAGTATGCACGTTTAAAGCCCCGATCGCCTGTTCCTGCCAAATTATGGGAACACCGACTACCGCCTTGATATTGTACTGCTCCAGCAGGGCGACCCGGCGGGGATACCGGGAATAATCGTTTAATACCATCGGTTTTTTATTTTCAATTATCTGGTTGCCCAAGCTTTCCGAGGACAAAAGCTTTTTTTGTAGCAGTTGCTCGGTAACATTGTAAACAGACACGTATGTCGTTTCCTTGGTAAAATCATCCCTCAGTAACAGAACTGAACTGTGCGCGTTCAATAATTCGGTGGCGTACTTTGTGATCAGGGATAAAACGGTTTTTAGATCCAGGCTGGAGATCAGTTCCTGTCCTAGATGAATCAGCATGTGATATTGCTTTAACTGCTTGTCTGTTTGTTTCGCGGTATTCATTAACGCTCACCCCTGAGCCTTCTGGCAGAAATAATTTGGTAATTATACAATGAAACCGGTGCAGGCACGGCGTTGTCCCGCTCACTCCTTGGCTTTCGCGTAAGATGCGCACCACAGCGAGCTTCGGGCCGGCTCTGGCTCGTCTTTCGGATTGCCATCGTTACTTTTACTATGCTTTCTTATTGTTTTTGCCCGATGTGATTCTGTCACGTTTCTAAAGACGATTTCCGTTGGCGTCCTCGGGAGCCCGGCACTCAATGGAGGACATAATCGCCCATAGGAACAGTTGTTCGCGTTGCTGTAGCTCATCGGCTTAGAAGCAGGAAAACAGTTGAGTGCCGGGCAACCTCCGCTCGCCGGGTGCTGTTACCGGCGCTTCGTCCGGCACTCACTGGCGTATAAGATCTTAGTAGTACTGTGGTATCAGTGTGAAACCTGGCAGCAGAAGCAAAGTAATTTTTGGTGAGTGCCGGATCGTTCGCTTAAGGACAACGCCGTGCCTTTGCATTAACCACCGATTTCAGTGAAAACTTACCTTTAAAATAAATATGCAAATGTGTCGTTTCTCACCGCTACGGCAAAAGAGGCTGTTGCTCTTGGTAATTGTTAAAGTTCATGGGATGAAGTTACGCTGTAGTAATAAGTTACGCTGTAGTACTGGCCAGGTATTGTTGGTTATTTTTGGTTTCCGAGATCCTTCTTTAATTCCATCACCATAGCGGCCGTTTCCCACCCCCGGTGGAAAACGGCCCCGTACGACCCTGTATTTCTACAGATGGAAGGCGCTCAAGCAAAGCGAAAGCGGGCAGCCAGGGCCTTTAATGATTCGGCCAGCTCATTCAAGCCGGCAGCCGCGGCACTCAGTTCCTCGACTGTAGCCGTTTGTTCCTGACTGGCTGCGGCCACATTTTCCACCGAAGCACTGATCTCCTGAACCACAGCTGCCGCATCTTGCATTTTTTCCGCCACTTCGCCCACCCGGCGGTTAATTTCCCGGAATGCGCCTCCCGCTTCGGCAACCACCTCCAGGCTGCGGTCCGCTTCCTGTCTAGCGGCGGCCATGGCGGCAACCACCTGGCTGATTTCGTTTTCGATTCCCCTCACAATCTCTCCGATTTCCTCTGCCGCCTGAGAAGACTGGCCGGCCAGCTTCCTTACTTCCTCGGCCACCACGGCAAAGCCCCGTCCATGTTCACCGGCCCGGGCCGCCTCGATAGCCGCATTCAAGGCCAGTAAATTAGTTTTATCGGTAATCCCGGTAATAAGAGCAACGATCTGGGAAATTTGACCGGAAGCCACCTGAAGACTGCCAACCACGGTGCCGATTTGTTCCGTTACTTCCCCGGTGACGCGGATCTGCTTTTCCGCCCGTTCAGCAGCTACCTGTCCCTTCTCGGCATGAGTGGCCATCTCTCTGGCCATTTCAGCCACCTGCTGAACCATCCGAGCAGCGTGCTGAGTACCATCTGCCACCTGGGTAATATTCGTGGTAGTATCGTTGGCAGCAGACGCCACTTGCTGCGCGCCGGCATTCAACTGACCGGCTGCTTCTGCCAGTTGATCGGAACTGCTCACCAAACGTTTTAATACGTCCCGCAGAACTTCCGCCATTTCGTTAAAGGCGGCGGCCAGCCGACCAGTTTCGTCCCGATTATGCACCACCAGATCCTGGCCGGTGAAATCACCTGCCGCTATCTCTGCCGAGCGTGCCTCCAGGAGAAGTATGGGCCGCCGGATTTTCAGGGTAATGTACATGGCAAAAGCCGTGCCTATCAAAATGGCCATTCCCGCCATGAGGACAGCCGCACTTCGGGTGCGGGCCACGTTAATTCCTGCCCGACCGGTTTCCGCCTGCACCCGACCGGAAAGCTGCCGGTTCAGGTCTTCGGTAGCTGCCAGAAATCCACTGATTTTCCCTCCATTCTGTTTAACCCACTCCCCTACAGCCACCTCGGCATCCCGGTTGTCTTTACCGGCCGCGGCCAACTCCAGGCTTTTGTCTTTAAGCGCGATCAGGCCCAGCATAGCCGCCTTTGCTTCCTTGAATTTCGCCTGCATATCCCGGTAAACCGCCTTCAGTTCATCTCCTTCCAAACAGGCTTCCAGGACGGCCAGCTGTTTTTCGGCCTGCTCCAGGGCCTGCCGGCAGTTGTCCTTTTCCTGGCTTGCCCCGGTTATAGCGTAGCCCCGGACGCCAATGGCAGCCTTCTGGGCCAGGACCAGTGCCCGGTCGGCTTCCAAAGCTGCCCGGACTTCCCCGTTGATCACGGCCAGATAGGCACTTTCTGTGCGGTTCAGGCCCAACAGGGTAACCGCCGCGGTGGTCACCAGTAGCAACAGGACCAGTCCGAACCCGGCGGCCAACTTCACCCCGATGCTGTAACGGACCCGGTTGACTGATTTGTAATAGGCGCAATCCCGGCATTGGCCGATCTTTTCGGCCATGGTACCCTGGGTTTCGCCGCGGCACAAGGTGCCCGTCACCTTCCAGCACTCGGTGCCGCGGTTTTCTTTAAAGGCCGGGCAGGCCTGCCGCGTGGCCTCAGGACATTTTTCCACTTCCCAGCAGTTTTTTTGAGCCATGGATGCGGTTTCTCCTTTCGCAAGATTTTTCCTTAAAAAAACATTTTAATTTATCTCCGGGCTGTGTGCCAACCCTAATCCTTCAAGCTTTCGTATGTTTCTTCAAAAGCCGGTGCAATTCTCTGGAAAGCGCGAAGTACGTCAGGGTCGAAATGACCGGGCTCCACGCGGCCGTCCCCTTCGGTGATAATCAGGCTGGCTTCCTCGTGGGAAAAGGCGGGCTTGTAGCTCCTCTTGTGGCGCAGGGCATCGTAAACGTCGGCCAGGGCCGCAATCCGTGCGGATAAAGGGACGGCCTCCCCTCTCAGGCCCGCCGGATATCCGCTGCCGTCGTATTTTTCGTGGTGGCCCAGGGCAATTTCCCGGGCCATGGCCAGCCGCGGGGAATCCCCCAGGATCACGGCCCCGTAGACGGTGTGCTGCTTCATAATTTCCCATTCTTCCGGCGTAAGCCGGCCCGGCTTTCGTAAAATGTCGGGGTGGATGTGGATTTTCCCCACGTCGTGCATCTGGGCGGCGTAGGAAATGGTCCTGACAAAGGGCTCCGGACAGCGCAGTTCCTCCGCCAGCAGCCGGGCAAAAGCCCCAACCCGCAGGATATGGTTCCCCGTCTCCTCGTCGTTGGCTTCGGCCGCCCGGGCCAGGGCACCCACGGTGTAAAGGAAGGCGTCCTCCACTTCTTTGATCTGGTCGGAAACAAGTTTCAAAAAATGGCTGTAAGTCATCAGGCTGCGGAAGATATCCGCCACGTACCGGCCCACCGGCTGCCGGTAATTAAAGGCCAGCATGACCAGGGGGTCGCTGCGGTAGGCGACAAAATTGCGCACCGGCCCCAGGCGTTGTAAGATCAGGGGGTCAAAATGACACTGGTATTCGGTAAGGCTGCCCGCCGTTTCCGTCCAGTTGGAATAAAGGATATCCTGCTCCTGGCAACAAATACCCGGCAGCTTCAGCACAACCGGCTCGGCACAGCTCCCTTTTCCCGCTTCCTTTTCCCGGTACAGCCAACCGGTAAAGTTCCCCCGGGCGTCCCGCATCCCCACCAGGACAGCTTCCGGCCCCTTTTGCGGGTCTTTAAAGAGAGTTTCCCGCAACAGTTCCGCCAGCCCGCTCTCCAGGATGAACCCCAGGGGGTCGAAGATCTTCAGCAGCCTGCCCGTCTGGGCGGCCAGGTCGTTGATGTGGGCGTGGGCGTCCAGAAGCTGGTCGTTTAATTTTTTCACCCGCAGGAGGGAACGTACCCGGGCGCTCAGTTCCAGTTCGTCCACCGGCTTGGTCAAAAAGTCGTCGGCCCCGGCTTCTATACCCATGATCCGGTCGGCGGGCTGATTCAGGGCGGTAACCAGGAGCACGGGGATGAAGCGGGTGGCCTCGTTGCCTTTGATCTGCCGGCAGACGGCAAAACCGTCCAGCCGCGGCATCATCACGTCCAGCAGTATCAGGTCCGGCGCCTGGCGCGCCACCTGCTGCAGGGCCTCTTCGCCGTCGGCGGCCGGGATGGTCTCGTAACCCAGAGGTGCCAGCATGGCCTCCAGGAGCGCGCGGTTTACCGGATCATCGTCAACGACCAGGATTTTCGCCTTTTGTTCCACGGGCACCGCCACCTCCCCGGTACCTTTCAACCACCTCTAGAATTTCATCCACATTCAGGGGCTTGGTGTAATAAGCGTCGCCCCCCGCCTCGAAAAAAGCATTTTTCTCCCGGGGGAAGGCATAAGAACTCACCGCCACCACCGGGATTTTCCTGGTCTCGGGCGCGTCCTTTAAAATCCGGGTGGCCGCGATGCCGTCCAGGCCGGGCAGTTGCAGGTCCATCAGGACCAGATCCGGCTTTTTGGTGCGGGCCAGGGCTATACCATTCTCCGCGTCGGCAGCCTCGAAAATTTCCACCCCATCCAGGAGCGCCAGGATGTCCCGCAGCAGCACCCGGTTTACCCCGTTGTCCTCCACGATCAATATCTTCACGTTACCCCTCCGTTTCCCCTTGCTTCACCGGCAGTCTGACAAAAAAGGTGCTTCCCTTCCCCACGCCGGCGCTCTGCACCCAGACCCGGCCGCCGTGGAGCTCCACCAGCCTTTTCACCAGCGCCAGGCCCAGCCCGGTACCTTCGTGCCTGCGGCTGTAACCTCCCTCAGCCTGGACGAAAGGCTGGAAGATGCGTTCCTGTTCGGAGGCGGGAATGCCGATCCCTGTGTCGGATACACTGATTACCACATACCGCTCCCTTTCTTCTTCCCCGGAACCGGCCGCCAGGTGAGCATCCAAAGCCACCCTTCCCCCGGCGGGGGTGAATTTTACCGCGTTGGCCAGGAGGTTGTAAATAACCTGCCTTAATTTCCGCTCATCCGCCGTGATTTCCGGCACGTCCTCCGCCACCGACCAGGAAAGCTCGATGCCGTGTTTTTTTGCCTTTTCGCGTACCATTAAAAGGCTGTTCTGGAAAATCTCCGGCAGGGAGAGGGTGGTTAAATCCAGTTCCATCTTCCCGGCCTCGATTTTGGAAAGGTCGAGGATATCGTTGATCAGGTCCAGCAGGTGCCGCCCGCTGGTGAGAATGTATTCCACGTAGGTTTTTTGCTTCTCCGTCAGCGGGCCGTAAAATTGCTTTTGCAGCACCTGGGCGAAACCAATCACCGCGTTTAAAGGGGTGCGCAGCTCATGGCTCATGTTGGCCAGGAATTCGGATTTCAGCCGGGAGGCGGTTTCCAGCTCCGCCACCAGGTGGTTGAGCCGTTCTTTCTGTTCGGCCAGGAGCCGGTTGTTTTCCTCGATTATCTCCAGGCGCTGGTAAAGAAAACCGCCCAGCATGGCCATCACAACTACAGCCAGGCCCGTGGAATAATAAATTTGCCTGCTCACGCGCCGGTGCAGGTCATAAATACTGGCCAGACGGCTCTGGCGGTCGGCCTGGACGATTTCTACGAGCTGGTCGATCTCACCGCGCAGGCGGTCCATTAATTTCTTTCCCTCCCTTTCCCGTGTCGACAGCTGCGCCGGGCTCAACCGGCCGTCAACCTCCTCCCGGCGCAAGACGCCCGGATCACCAACCCGGTCCAGCCAGAGATACGCGTCGTTTTTCACTTCCTCTAGTTTCCGGGCCGCCGGCGACCCCGGCGGAAAGAGCGAAAAGAGGGTGGAAAAATGCCGGTCTATCTCTTTTTTTCCTCCATTGTACGGCTCCAGAAAATCCTTTTCCCCGGTGAGCAGGTATCCCCGCACGCCCGTTTCCATATCCAGAAGACAGGTTTCCAGGGCTTCCACTTCGAACAGCACCTGGTAGCCTTCCTTGCCGATGGCGAAATAATGCGAGGACATTTCGTTCATCTTCCGCTGCAACCAGACGGTGTGGCCGGCAAAAAGAAGGATGGTCAAGACCAGAACGAAAACCAGCAAACGGCTGGGGTTTTGGAAAAGAAAGCGCACTTTTCATCTCCCCCGCAAAGAAAAAATCGCCCGCGGACCTCTTCCGGGCAGGATTTCTTTAACATTAAATAGATAAGTAACCGGTTACAAGGCCACCCGGCAGATCTGCTGCCGGTATAAGGAAAAGGCACAGTTGCCCGTTATGTTCTTTGGGCCTGAACAACTTTCGAATGAAAATTATCCTGCTGGCCCTTTCCCGGAAAATATCTATTTCCCCTCCGGTGGCCGGAACAGAAATGGGTTCATAAGATATAACAGGAAACGGAAAGGAGTGATACCTTTGGCCAGCCAGCAGCAACTGGACCAGATTATCAGCGGCCTAAACCTGGACCTGTCCTGGGAGTATGCCGCCCTGATCCAGTACGTCCAGCACGCCAGCATGCTTACCGGCCCCGAGTATTCATACGTCATTCAGGAATTGCTGGAGCACGCCCGGCAGGAGCATGAACACGCCGTGATTATCAGCGACCTGATTCAATACCTGGGGGGTATACCCACGGTGGAAGTGGCCACCAGGCTCACCTCTTTGAATAATGTGGAAATGCTGCGCCAGGACCTGCAGGCGGAATACGACGCCATCCGCCGCTACCTGCAGCGCATCGAACAGCTGGAAGCACTGCACCTGTACGACTCGGCACAAAAAATCAGAAACATTGTGGTGGTGGAACAGGAACACGCCATCGATCTGGAAAAGGCCCTGGGCATCCAGAAAGTGCGCCCGGCCTCCGCATATCCCTTCTCCCTAAACTCCTGAAATCCTCCATTTTCACCGGCGGCAGCCGGATTTTTTTATCCCGGTAAATATTTTATTGTGCTGTCATTGCTTCCTGCTGCCACAGCGGCAGCAGGATGGTGAAGCGGCTGCCCCGCCCGGGATGGCTTTCCACCAGGATCCTCCCGCCGTGGGCCTCCACTATTTCCCTGGCCAGGGAAAGGCCCAGCCCGAAACCCTTTCCCTGGCTGCGGGATGGGTCGCCCCGGTAAAACCGGTCGAATATCCTGGGCAATTCCCTTTCGTCAATACCCGGCCCGTTGTCGGCCACAAAAATGCCGGCCTCCCTTTTATTTTCAGCCACGGACACACCGACCACAACCTCGCCCCCGGGCCGGTTGTATTTGATGGCATTGTCCACCAGTGCCCACAGGGCGCGGCGCAGGTAATACTCATCGGCAGCCACCACCGCCCGCTCCACCGGGCCCAGTTTCACCGTCACCTCTTTAGCGATCACCCCGGCCTCCTGTACCGTCTCCCCGGCCAGTTCATCCAGGGGCAGCGGTGTGGTTCTCAGGGGCGGCCCGGCCTGCATGCGGGCCAGGAGTAAAAGGTCGTTGACCAGCCTCTCCATGACACTCACCGCCTTGGTCATGGCCTGGACGGATTCCTCCACCACTGCCGGGTCATCCTTTCCCCACCGGTTCAGCAAACCGGTATAGCTTTTCAATACCGTCAGGGGTGTGCGCAGGTCATGGGAGGCGGCGGCCACAAATTCCTGCTGGCTGCGAAACCCCTGCTCCAGCCTGTCCAGCATCTGGTTAAAGGTCTGGGCCAGGGTATACAGCTCGTCCCGGGGACCGCGCAGGGCTATGCGCCGGCTGAGATCTGTGGTGCTGATCTGCCGGGCCGTCCGGATCAAACCCTGCACCGGTCTTAAGGCGGCCCGGGCAATCACCCACCCCCCGGCCACGGCCAGGACCACCCCGCCCAGGGCCAGCAACCCGAGAACACCGGCCAGGGTCTTCAGAAAGTTTTCTTCCCTGCTCAGGGGACGGGCCACCTGGACCAGGGCGCCGCCCGCCAGTTCAGCCCCGGCCAGGAGCACTTTTTGCCCGCGCAAGCGGGTGATTACCGGCGGCCCGATGTAACCGGGGGCCAGAACGTCATTCCCCAGGGCCCGGGAACTGTTCAGCACCCGTCCATCGGGAGCCGTAATCTGCAACCATATGGTTCCGCTTTCGTCCTGGGCCGTCAGCTCCGGATCGTCCAGGTCCACATGATTAAATTCCTCCCTGTTTTCGTGCACAGGACTGGTCAACTTTTGCACGGCGGCCACTGCCGCCTCCACTTCCCGGGCCGCCTCGGTCAGGAGCAAATGGCGCATAACCCAGAAGGCCGCCACACCGCAGATAAACAGGATGGCCATTAAAATTGCGGCGTACCATAGGGTCAACCGCCAGGTAATGGAGCGCATGTTATTTATCCTCCCGCAACGTATAGCCCACACCCCGCACGGTGTGCAGCAGCCGCGTGGGAAAGGGCTCGTCTATCTTGGCCCGCAGGTAGCGTATGTACACGTCCACCACATTGGTATTCCCGTAGTAATCGAACCCCCATACCCGGTCCAGGATGGTTTCCCTGCTTAAAACCAGGCCGGCATTCTCGGCCAGGTAAGAAAGAAGATCAAATTCCCGCCTGGTCAGGGAAATAAACCGGCCGGCCCGGGTGACCTGGCGAGTATCCCGGCAAATGACCAGATCCCCGATGATCAGTTTGTTTCCCTCCCGCCGGAACGTACCGGCCCGGCGCAGGTGTGCCCGGATTCTGGCCAGCAATTCCTCCACCGCAAATGGTTTGGTGATATAATCGTCGGCCCCTGTGTCCAGGCCTTTCACTTTATCTTCGGTGGCATCCCGGGCTGTCAGCATGATGATGGGCACGTCCGTCTGCTCCCGGATCCGCCGGCAAACCTCCAGGCCATCCATTCCCGGCAGCATCAGATCCAGGAGCACCAGGTCCCACCGGCCCTCACTGATCCGGCCCAGGGCCTCGTAACCATTCCGGGCCGTTTCCACCGCATAGCCCTCATGGTTCAGTTCCAGCTGTAAAAAACGGGCCAGGCTGGTTTCATCCTCAACCACCAGGATACGGGTTTTATCCTGCTCACCCACGGCACAACTCACCCCGCTTATTTTACCGGAAAAAAATTAAAGAATCCTTAGAACTTATTTTAATCCATTTCTAAGGGGCTTTTAATGAATTTCCAAGATTACCGGTTTACATTTTTAGCAGGCCGGAAAAACATTCCGGCATCAAAGGCAAAGGAGGAGATACCATGACCGGTAAACCGGGCGGATAAAAGTGGTGCCACGTTTTCGGGCTGGCCACCAACATTTGTAAAGATGGTAAACGATGTGCCATAACAACTGGCTGGGCAAGTAAATCATCAAATCTATTTTAAAGAAACAAGGGGGAATTACAAATGAAGGTAAATAAGAAAGCACTGGCCTGCGTGGCCTCGGGCATGCTGCTCCTGGGAGCCGCCACCGGACTGGGCGCATATCAGGCCCGGGCGGCGCAGACCGCCGCACCCACGGGCCAGCCGGCAGCCGTTGTTTCCCAATCCGGCAGCCAGCAACAACAAAATGAACAAAAGCCGGCCTACACCAGCTCTATTCAGATGCCGGATACCGGCAATGACAACACGGAAAAGGGACGGGATAACGAAGCGGCGGAAAATGCTTCCCTGCAGTCGCTGGCCAAAATATCCGCGGAACAGGCCAAATCCAGCGCCTTAAAGGCCGTAGCCGGCAAGGTGACCGGTGTCTCCCTGGACAACGAAAACGGCAATGTGGTGTACAGTGTGGAAATACAGACGGCAAAGGGGCTTACGGATGTAAAGGTGGACGCGGGCAACGGGCAGGTACTGGCTCAGGAAACGGGTGAGGATGACCACGGCAATCAGGCCCATGAGGTGGAAAAAGGCGCTACCGGAACAGATAACGACGGCGAACAACTGGAACAGTAGGACGGGTTGATCAAACCCTTAACATAGATAAGGGCGGCACGGGATAAAACCCGTGCCGCCGAAGAAGCATCGTAAATGTTGAGTAAAAGGCGTGTGCTCGGCGCGGAAGCCAAAGAGTGAGTGGAACAACACCACGCCTTGGCCGAACCAACTTTTAAGAAGAATCCCGCTTCCCATACCATGGCATGGGGGCGGCACCCTTCAAAAGGGTGCCGCCCTTCTTCCTGAAACTTTACTGCATCCGGAGGAAAGGAAATAATGCATGTCCGGGCAGCCATATTTTTATCCCTGGCCCTTGCCTGTAAAATCATTATGGTCTATATTCTGATCAATAGACGGGAGGAACTATCATTGATCATCCATTATTTGCGGCAACTGGAAACCACAATCGCCGCCCCGCTGGCCACACGCACCGGATTGCCGGGAGAACTGGCCACAGGGCTGTTTCGCGGCCTTTTGCTATCCGGCATTCTAACCCTGCTTTTCTACCAGCTGGCGGAAGATGTGGCATTCCACGAGGTCCAGACCCTGGATACCTTCATTACCCACCTGGTCCGGCACCATACCAGCCTGCCCTTAACGACAGTAATGAAAGGTTTTACCTTCCTGGGCTATCCCGGCACGGTGACGGTTATAACAGCAGCCGCAGTTACCGCCCTGCTCCTTCTGCGGCGACCGCTGCTGAAACCGTTATTCATAGCCCTGGCCACCACCGGCAGCTGGCTGCTGGACGAACTGTTAAAATGGGCCTTCCGGCGTCCCAGGCCCGCCATGGACCAGCTGGTGCACGCCTCCGGCTACAGCTTCCCCAGCGGACATGCCACGGTGAGCATGGCCCTTTTCGGGTCCATCGCTTACCTGGCCTGGACTTACCTGCCCCCATGCCGCCTGCGCTGGCTTATCAGCGGCTTTTTTGCCCTGCTCATCCTTTCCATCGGCATCAGCCGCATTTATCTGGGGGTGCATTATCCCAGCGATGTGCTGGGCGGGTTTATGGCCGGCAGCATCTGGTTGACCCTGTCCGTACTGGCGCTAAAAATAACCGGCAGGAAGAGGAACACTCCCGCCGCATCATAACGTTTTATGCGGGGATGTGCTCACTTTTACCATTTTCCAGCAATTCCGTCAGCGTTACAAATTTATAGCCCCTGGCGCCAAGAACCCGCAGGATCTGTTCCAGAGCCTGCACTGTTTGCGTGCGATCGCCGCCATGGTCGTGGAGCAGGACGATATCCCCATTTCTGGCGCCGCTGATAATTCGCCGGGCAATTACCTGGACGCCGGGATCGGTATAATCCCGGGGGTCCATTTCCGGCGTCCAGAGAACCACCCGGTAACCCCTGTCCATAACCGCCTTCAACACCACGGGGTTGTAAAACCCAAAGGGCGGCCGGAAGTAGACCGGGCGGTAACCGGTAGCTTGCACAATCAGTTCTTCCGACCGTTTCAGCTGGCTTAAAGTGATATACAGGGGTTGCCTGGTCAGGAAGACGTGCCGGTAGCCGTGCACGCCAACCTCATGGCCGGCGGCTATTTCCCGGCGCACCAGGTGGGGGTATTGCTGGACGTGCTGCCCCAGCACAAAAAAGGTGGCCCGGGCATGGTATTTTTCCAGCACTGCCAGTATCCTGTCGGTATAGAGGGGATCGGGACCATCATCAAAGGTGAGGGCAATCAACTTTTCGCCGGTGGTCACATGGGTGATCACCGCCTGCTTCTCAAGGCTGCTCATAACCCCCCTCCCCTGGTGCGCATAGCACACCAGAAATAAGATCACCAGTAATAACAGGTAAATTAACCTGGCCCCGGACATTATATTTCACCTGATGTGAAAATTAATTTAATGCTATTTTACATAAGAGACATTTGACTTAAACTAAAGAAGAGCTGGAAATTATACCGGAAAGGGACATGTAATATTTAACTAAAAAAGCAACAGCTTATAGAGCCAGCTACATTGTTCCCGTGGGGCGCATCTTACGCATCGCTGTAGAGTGAGCGGGACAACGCCGTGTCTGAAGCGGGTTGATTGAAACTTTTTTACCCTTAAGCATTTCAAAAGCTGCCAGACGGAGGGTTATATCATATGTCCGGCCGGGCAAAAGACCTTCCCTCCCTCATTTCCCTGCCCAGGTTAATTTACGTGCTCATTTTGTTTTTTGCCGCAGCCGCTGTGGCCCTGCACCTGGGGCAGACCACAGCAATCCGGCACACACTACAACAGAGCCGGTGGGGGTGGATTGCCGTGGCCATCCTTTTGCAGGGACTCTTCCTGATCAACCTGAGCGCCCTGTATCATGCCGCTTACCGGATGGTTAAGCTACCGGTAAGCTTTGGATATATGTTCAGGCTGGCCATGTCCGCCGCCTTCGTTTCAGCCGTTGTCCCGGGGGGAACCATTTCCGGAACGGGCCTTCTGGTTTACGATGCTCTAAGGCGGGGCCTGGATACGGCCCGGGCAACGCTGGCCAATGTCATCTTCTTTATTTTTGATTACCTGGCCTTCCTGGTTATATTGTTCCTGGCCATTTTCTACCTGTTTGGCAGGGGCAACCTGCAACCATATGAACTGGCGGCCGCCGCTTTGCTGGCTGCCGGAACTGGCATCCTTATTTTTCTTTTATTCCTGCTGGGCTTTAAGCCCACCCTCTTTGCAGCGCTGGCCGGCCGGCTGTCCCGCATCGCCGGACGCCTGTTCCGGAAACTGAAGCCCCATACCCCGGGCTGGGAGAAAAAAACAGAGGAAATCGCCGGCCGGCTCTCGGCCGCATTGCAGGCCATGGTCAAAAACCGGCCGGCCCTGCTCCGGGCCGCAACCCATGCCATGCTGGTGGAAGGCATAGGCTTGCTGCAACTGCAGGCCCTTTTCCTGGCTTTCGGCTGCGGTCCCGGCCCGGGACGCCTGATCACCGGCTACGCCGTGGGAGTGCTGTTCATGATTATCTCCATCACCCCCCAGGGCGTGGGCCTGATGGAAGGGGCCATGACTGCCGCCTACGCCTCCACAGGGGTTCCCCTGGAACAGGCGGTGCTGGTCACTTTCATCTACCGGGCCATCAGCCTGTGGCTGCCCGTGCTCGGCGGTTTCATCTCTTTTAAACGGACGGTGAAACAGTGGTGAGCAACTGTTCACCGCGGCTGCACTATCTGGCCGCCTTCCTGGTGGGTTTGACGGGCCTGGGCAACATCTTAACCGCCTGGCTCGTGCATCACCCGGCCCGTTATATCTGGCTGAAACACTTCCTGCCCTGGGTGGTCCTGCGGGGCAGCTGGCTCTTCAGCGTTATTGCCGGGACGGTACAGCTGTTCCTGTCCTGGAGCCTGGGCAGGCGAAAGATACTGGCCTGGCGTATTGTCGTGGTCATGTTTTTCATTTCCACCGCCGCCAACCTGCTGCGGGGGCTGCATTTCGGCCAGGCGGCATCCAACCTGGGCCTTCTATTATTGCTGCTGGCCTTAAAACCCCGCTTCACCGCCGCCAGCGACCCCCCGTCGGTGCGTCACGGCCTGGCTGTTTTTGCCGGTGTCACCCTGTTCACTTACCTGTACGGCCTGTTTGGTTTTTACCTGCTGGACAGGCATTTTCACCAGCATTTCAACCTGCCTGAAGCTTCCGCCCAGACCATTGCTTATCTGGCCTGGCTGGCCACACCGGAACTGGCCCATCCCACCCGCCTGGCCCGCTGGTTTATGGATTCCCTGGCCATCATCCAGGTGGGTGGCCTGTTCTACGGATTATATATGGTTCTGCGCCCGGTGGTCTACCGCCGCACCGTACTGGTATCGGAACGGAAAAAAGCCGCTTCAATCGTGGAAAGGTACGGCCATTCCTCCCTGGTGCACCTGACCCTGCTGCCCGATAAGATTTACCATTTCAGCCTTTCACAGAAGAGTTTTGTGGCCTATGCCCTGGTGGGCAATGTGGCCGTGGTGCTGGGGGACCCGGTGGGACCGGAAGACGATATCCCCCACCTTATAGAAGAATTCACTACCTTCTGCGCAAACAACGACTGGCACCCGGCCTTTTACCAGGTGCTGCCCGACTATCTTTCCGTCTACCAGGCAAACGGCTACAACATCTTAAAAATAGGCGAAGAGGCGGTGGTGGACCTGCACCAGTTCACCCTGGCCGGCAGCGAAAGGAAAAGCCTGCGGCAGACGGTAAACCGCATGCTGCGCAAAGGTTTTTCCACCCACCTGCTGATGCCGCCCCTGGGGGAAGAAACTTTAAGGGAACTGAAAGAAGTTTCCGATCACTGGCTTAAGATGCAAAAAGGCGGCGAGAAAAGGTTTTCCCTGGGCTGGTTCGACCCGGCCTACATCCGTGCCTGCCCGGTGATGGTGGTCAGGGATGACCGGGGCCGGGTGCAGGCCTTCGCCAATATCATTCCGGAATACAGGCGCAATGAAGGCACCATAGATCTGATGCGCCGACGGGAAGGGGAAAGCGGCCCGATGGACCTGCTTTTTGTTGCCCTGATCGAGCATTTCCGGGAACATGGTTTTGATAGCTTCAACCTGGGGCTTTGCCCCCTGGCCGGAGTGGGTGGACACCCCGCCGCCAGCCTGCAGGAAAGGGCCGTGTACTTCTTTTACCGGCATTTCAACCAGCTCTATGGGTTTAAAGGCCTGCGCCGGTTCAAGGAAAAATACGGCCCCCGCTGGGAGCCCCGATATCTCGTTTACCCCCACCCCCTGATGCTGCCCAGGATCGCCATGGCCGTGGTTACGGCCAACGCCGGGGGCAGCCTGATGAGTTACGTGCGCGCCTGGCGGGAGAAACGCCGGCTGGCCTGACCATTTACATAAAATTACGGCATGTCTCCGGCATTGTGCGGGCTTCCTTTTTACCGTTTCTGTCAACAGGGCAGGGACATTGTTGAATTTTTAAACCAGGCGTAACCCTGGTTTAACAATGTTATGGTAGGATTGTCCCAGCATATTGTGACCGGGGTGAAACCGCTGGTGTTAAAGCTGGGCAGAAGGTTTTATCATCTATTGGAAAGGCTTAACCTGCCCGTAAAGGCCTGGGAATGGCCGGCCTCCCCCTCCCGGGTACCGGAACTGCTGCGGGAGGGGCAGTGGGTGGGCATGATTTATCTGGATATCGTGGAATTCCAGCTGACCGAGCAGGTCTACGGCAGCCTGTACTGCCAGCAGGTACTGGGCATACTGGACCGGTTGGTCAAAAAGCAAATAAACGCCCTGCTGGAGCCCTACTCCCTGCTGGAAACCCGCCGCTGGGGGGACGACCTGGTCATCTATTTCCATTCCTTTTCCCAGAGCCCACCTGCCCCCCTGGATCTCTCCCGTCTGGCCGAACGGGTGAAAGAAAGTCTGGGAACGGAACTGAATTTGCGCTGCTCCCACCTTATCCCCACCGCCCTGAATTTTCACGTGGGCTACAGCGTGGTCAGACCCACCAGGGAAAATTTTGAAAAGGCCCTCTACAACGCCTATAAAGAAGCGGTGCTGGTGGCCAAAAGTCAGCTGGACGCCCGGGAAGTGAAACGCCGGCAGCAGTTTACCGAGCTGCTGCTCAATAAAAATATCCGCATGGTCTATCAGCCCATTCTGGCCCTGGATTCGGGACAGATTATCGGTTATGAGGCCCTGTGCCGGGGACCGGAAAACTCCTTTTTTGCCAGTCCCCTGAACCTGTTCGGCTACGCGGAGAAAACCAACCAGCTCTACGCCCTGGAAAAGGTAGCCAGAGAAAAGGCCCTGGCCGGGCTGGCCGGGGATCTGGCCGGCTACAGGCTCTTTTTAAACATCAGCCCCCATGTGGTTCACGACCCTTCCTTCCGGGCCGATGAAATCCGGGCTTACATGGACCAGGTGGGTGCGGCACCGGAACGGGTGGTCTTCGAAATCACCGAGCGGACCAGCATCGAAGATTTTCGGACCTTCCGCCAGTCCCTGGAATACTACCGGCAGCACGGTTTTAAAGTGGCCGTGGATGACGCCGGTTCCGGCTATTCCAGCCTGCAGGCCATTGCCGAGCTGCAGCCCGACTATATCAAGATAGACCTTTCCCTGATCCGGGATATCGATAAAAATCCCACCAAACGCATTCTGGTGGAAACATTCCTCACCTTTGCCGAAAAAACCGGCAGCCAGATTATTGCCGAGGGCATTGAAAACAGCGATGAAATGGCGTGCCTTAGGAAAATTGGCATTCCCCTGGGCCAGGGCTTTTTTCTGGCCCGGCCGTCCTATCCCCCGCCGGCAGTTTATATGGAAGCGGCCAGGATGCTGGAAGAAAACACCGGCACCGGCACCGCCACTGCCCGCCAGCGTTCCCGGCTGGGCCGCATGATTCCGGTGGGCAGTATCAGTCAGGCGGTCACCACCATTGATACCCGCACCGTAACCAGGGAGGTGGTGGATTTCTTCACCCATTATCCCCAGGTGGAGGGGGTGGCCGTGCTGGATGAGGAAAAACAACCGGTGGGCCTGGTGATGCGGGATAAGCTTTTCAATCAACTGGGCACCCAGTTCGGTTTCGCCATTTATACCGAGCGGCCCATTTCCCTGGTCATGGACTGCCAACCCCTGGCGGTGGAGCACGACACCCCGGTGGAAGTGGTCAGCCAGGTGGCCATGGCCCGTTCCGATCACAAGGTCTACGACTCCATTATTGTGACCAAAAACCGGTCCTATCACGGCCTGGTTTCAGTGCGCCAGTTGCTGGACGCCATTACCAGCATCCAGGTGGAGGCGGCCCGCTTTGCCAATCCCCTGACCGGACTGCCGGGCAACCGCCAGATTGAGGCGGAACTGCTCAACCGCCTGTCCGGAGAACAGCCCTTCAGCGTGATCTATTCCGATTTAGACCACTTCAAAGGTTTCAATGACCGTTATGGCTTTGAGCGGGGAGACCAGGCCATCAAACTGACCGCCACCATCATTAGCGAGCAGGTGGCCCGGCACGGCCGGCCCGACGACCTGGTGGGACATATCGGGGGGGACGATTTTATTGTAGTTACCAGACCGGAAGTGTCAGAAGAAATATGCCGGAAGATTATCGAGACTTTTGATCAGAAGGTGCCGGAACTGTACGATCCCGAAGACAGGGAAAGGGGCTATATTGACACAAAGGACCGCCAGGACCGGCCGGTACGCCTGCCCCTTATGACCATCTCCCTGGCGTTAATCGACTGTCACCCCGGCCAGTATACCAACCCGGAGGAACTGGCCCGTACTTCGGCGGAATTGAAGAAATACGCCAAATCAAAGGAAGGCAGCGTCTTTGTGAAGGAACGCCGGCGGCGGTCCACCTGAGGACGGCCTTATACCGCCACACTGTCTCCCCGGCCGGTGATATAGTTTTCCGTGCGCCGGTCCCGGGGCCGGATGAAAACCTCCGGAGTGGAACCGTATTCAATTAATTCCCCCTGGCAGAGAAAGGCGGTGTAATCGGAAACCCGGGCCGCCTGCTGCATGTTGTGGGTGACCAGCACTATGGTATATTTTTCTTTCAACTCCCGCATCAACTCTTCGATGCGGATGGAGGCAATGGGGTCCAGCGCCGAACAGGGTTCGTCCATGAGCAGAACTTCCGGCTCCACGGCCAGGGCCCGGGCGATGCACACCCGCTGCAACTGCCCGCTGGAGAGCCCCCCGGCCGCACCATGCAACCGGTCCTTCACCTCTTCCCACAACCCCACCTGCTTCAAGCAGTATTCCGCCTTTTCTTCCAGCAGCTTCTTATTACGCACGCCGTTTAAACTTAGCCCCGCAACCACATTGTGCAAAATGGACATGTTGGGGAAAATATTGGGCGACTGGAAAACCATGCCCACCCGGCGGCGCACTTCCACCGGGCTGATGCCGTTATAAATATTTACTTCGTCTATGCATACCCGTCCCGCCACCCGGGCCCCGGGCACCACCTCGTGCATACGGTTTAAACAACGGATGAAAGTGGATTTACCGCAGCCGGAAGGACCGATGACCGCCGTGATGGAATTGGCCCTTACGGATAGGTTGATTCCCTTCAAAACCTGCTGGTCGTCATACCAGGCCTGCAGTTCTTCCACCTGCAGCTTAAAGGACATCTTTCCCTTCACCTCCTGATTTTATATCCGGGAATTAAAATACGGGCCAGAAGCATGGGCAATAAGATAATCACAATCAGCACCAGCGCCCCGGTCCAGGCCAGCCCGTGCCAGGCGGCAAAGGGGGCTGCGGCGTAACGGAAAATTTCCATGGGCAGAGAAGAAATGGGCTGGGTCAGGTCCAGGGAGAAGTAGTTGTTGTTCAGGGCGGTAAAAAAGAGGGGTACGGGATCGCCGGCAATGCCGGCAATGGCCAGGGTAATGCCTATGGCCACGCCCCGGGCCGTCGAAGGCAGCACCACCTGCAGCACCGTACGCCAGTAAGGGATGCCCAGGGCCATGGCCGCCTCCCGCTGCCCCAGGGGTACCAGGCGCAGCATTTCTTCCGTATTTCTGGCCACCACCGGCAACATGACGATGGCCAGGGCCAACCCGCCCGCCAGGGCGGAAAAAGTCCGCATCTTCACCACCAGCAGGGTATAGACAAAAATGCCGGCAGTGATGGAAGGCATACCGCTTAAAACATCGGCGGTGAAACGAACTATGTCGCCGGCACGCCCCCGCCGGCCGAACTCGGCCAGGAAAATACCCGTGGCCACACCCCAGGGTACAGCGATCAGACAGGCCAGGCCCACCAGCACCAGGCTGCCCGTAATGGCATGGTACACCCCCCCGCCGGGCAGACCCACGGGAGCAGGCGGCCGGGTAAAAAACTGCCAGTTGAGCCCCGGTACACCCCTTAAGAAAATATAAGTCATGATGATCAACAAAACTGCCAGCAGAAGCAGGGTGGCCAGAAGGCTCAAGGCGATCATCATCTGGCTGTATCGATGACGCAGAAAATATGAAAAGGACCCCTTACCAATTCCAACCTTTTCCGCGCGGGAAGGCTCCCGCACATAACCGGCCAGCACCCTTAAACGCTCCATATTCTTACCCTCCGGCTGATCTGGTAAATGAGCAGGCGGGCCAGTATATTGACCAGCAGGGTAATCAGAAACAGAACCAGGGCAATGTGGATCAGCGCAGCCAGATGCAGGGGATCCACCGCCTCGGTAAATTCGTTGATGATCACACTGGTCATGGTGTGGGCCGGGGCGAAAAGGGACCAGGATATCTGCGGGCGGTTGCCGATGACCAGGGTTACCGCCATGGTTTCGCCAACGGCCTTGCCCAGGCCCAGGGTAAAAGCTCCCACAATGCCCGTCCGCGCGTAAGGGAGCACAGCCCGCCGGATCACTTCCCAGGGGGTGGCCCCCAGGGCAATCATGGCCTCCCGCTGGCTGGCCGGCACCACTTCCAGCACCTCGCGGCACACGGCGGTAATGACCGGCGAAATCATGATGGCCAGGATAATCCCGGCTGCCAGCATACCAATGCCCATGGGAGATCCCTGAAAGAAAGGCAGAAAACCAAGGTGATGCTGCAAAGAAGGCTCCACAAACCTGGCCAGCCACGGCGCCAGCACAAAATTACCCCACAGCCCGTAAATTACGCCGGGAACGGCCGCCAGCAAATCAACCAGAAAACCCAGGGTATTTTTAATTTTCCGGGGTGCGAATTCCGCAATATAGATGGCCGCTCCCAGGCTGACGGGGCCGGCCAGCAAAAGGGCCAGCAGGGTGGATACCAGGGTACCGTAAATATAGGGCAGGGCGCCGAATCGCCGGTGCACCGGGTCCCATTCCCGGCTGAAAAAGAAATAGCCGCCAAAGGCCTCCACCGACGGTCCGGCCGCCCGCCAGATGAAAATGGCCATGAGCAGTACCAGTAAGAGCAGGCCCAGGGCACAGACCACCGTTACTCCCAGGAAAAGCCTGTCGCTTTTATTGTTGATAATTCATCCCTTCCTTAGAGCAGAGGTTTGCCCCCGGCAGTCATGCTTTTCAGTTTACTTTCCACTTTCGCCACCACTTCCGGAGGTAGCGGAGCATAGGCCAGTGCGGACGCCATTTTCTCCCCATCATGGACGGCCCACCACAGGAATTGGGCCAGCGCCCGTCCCTTTTCCGGGTCGTCCTGTTCCTTATACACCAGGATATAGGTGTAGCCGGCAATGGGATAGGCATTTTCCCCCGGCGCGTTGACTATGGATACCCGCAGGTCGTCGGGCATACTGGCTGCCGCTCCGGCGGCCGCCGCGGTGGTGGTTTCCAGGCTGGGGGGGACAAATTTACCGGCGCTGTTTTGCATCAGGGCGTAGGGCAGGTTATTGAGCAGGGTGTAGGACAGTTCCACATAGCCGATGGCCCCCACCGTGGTCTGCACCTGCCGGGAAAGGCCTTCACTGCCCTTGGCCCCCACCCCCACCGGCCAGTTGACGGAAGTGCCGCTGCCCACCTTACTTTTCCATTCCGGACTGACCCTGCTCAGGTAATCGGTAAAAATGTTGGTCGTCCCGCTGCCATCACTGCGGTGCACCACCACAATGTTTTGCCCGGGAAGTTTGAGCCCGGGGTTTAAAGCAGTGATCCGGGGATCATTCCATTTTTTAATTTTGCCCAGGTAGATATCGGCCAGGACACCGGGGGAAAGTTTAACATGCTCCTTTACATCGGGCAGGTTATAGGTGATGGATACCGCTCCCAGCACCGTAGGGATATGCATGATTTCACCGGGTGCTTCCTTTAGCTTATCGTCCCGCATGGGGGCGTCGCTGCCGCCAAAGTCGATTACTTTTTTACTGATCTGCTCAATACCGCCGCCGCTGCCGATGGACTGGTAATTGATTTTAACGTTTTTATGCAGCCGCCCATACTCATCGATCCACCGGGAATACAGGGGGTAGGGAAAGGAAGCCCCGGCGCCGTTTAACAGTACAGTTTTGCCGCCCGTTCCCGGCAACTGGCTGCCTGCAGGCTTGTCTCCCGAACCGCCGCAACCGGCAGCCAGCAAAAGCACCAGGAAAAGGAACCCCGCCAGCGAAAAAACTTTCCTGAACATAAATTGCGCCCCCCTCGAATCTTACTCCAGAGGCATCACTGCTCACGCGGCCAGTTCAACGGTTCTAAGCCATCCCAACCGCATTTGAAACGGTCACCACTCCCATCGCCGGTCCCGGGAAAAGAATCCTTCACCGCCCACCACCTTTCACCAAAAATTCACACAATACATCTATGGCTGTTTGCCGTTCCCCGTAAGGCCATCCGGCCTGTCCATTCGTACTGCCAGCCCTATTGTACAACTCCCATGTTAAAATAGGGTTATGGTTGGATTAATTATCCACAAAATAGGACTTTTGCCTCAATGAGGGTAGCAAAAAAGGTTACCGTTCTTGCCGGTAACCTTAAATTTATCTCACCCGCCTGGCCTGCCGGCCGCCCCGGTGGTCCAGGACTTCCGACAGGAGCACGGCCGCCGCCAGGTTACGGGGCGTGAGCAGGGGATGTGCCCGCCGGCCTTTTACGGCCGCCGGTGCCGGGCAGGCCGGTTCGGGGGCACCCCCGTCCCCGGCCGCACGGGAAAGGGCCTGGTGGCGTATCTCCCACTTTTCAGCCACCCTTTCCACCTGCCTGTGGGTCTTCCGGTGGCGGCGTGGTTCCCCTTGTTCAGGACGGTCCAGGCCGGCAGGACCTTCCCGCTCCCCCGGGCGCCCGGGGGCCGGGCCGTCCTCCCCTTCTACCGGAGGCAGTTTTTCTTCCCGCTTATGCCACGGACCGGGAAGCGGTCCTTCTTCCGGCGCGCTCCAGGGGCCTGGTACAGGAGACTCATCGCGGCTCCACGGACCGGCTACAGGGGCGTCATCGCGATTCCAGGGTCCGGGCAGCGGCCGGTCCGCCTCTTCCCCCCCGCCATTCCAGGGCCCCGGCAGGGGGAGATCCCCTTCCCATTCCCCACGGCTCCGGTACCCTCCCGGAGGGTCCCCACCGGCCGGCTCCGCCCCGTACCGCCGTTTTTCCCTTTGGGGTTCCACCCACAGATCGTCCCCTTCCTCGGGCACCCGTGGCGGCAGGGGAGGCACAGGCCCGCCGGGAAAGCGCCGGGAAAGGCCGTCCCGCCGGCGGTTGAAGATCATCCAGAGGGTGATAATCACAAAGACCCAGGCAATAAGGGACTCCATGTTTTAACGTTCCTTTCCTTTTACGGTTGCCTCGCCCGGCTCCGCCGGCCCGCCGCCCATCCTGGCCAGGCCCTCCCGCATGCGGGTGTCGGCCAGCAGGTTCTGCATGTTGTAGTAATCCATCACGCCCAGTTTGCCCTGGCGCAGGGCTTCGGCCATGGCCCGGGGCACCTCCGCCTCGGCCTCCACCACCCGGGCGCGCATTTCCTCCACCATGGCCCGCATTTCCTGTTCCCTGGCCACGGCCATGGCCCGCCTTTCCTCGGCCTTGGCCTGGGCGATGCGCTTGTCCGCCTCGGCCTGGTCGGTCTGCAGCTGGGCGCCGATATTCCGCCCCACGTCCACATCGGCAATGTCGATGGACAGGATTTCAAAGGCCGTGCCCGCATCCAGGCCCTTTTCCAGCACGGTGCGGGAAATGGAATCGGGGTTTTCCAGCACATGCTTGTGGCTCTCCGCGCTGCCCACGGTGGTGACCACACCTTCGCCCACCCGGGCCAGGACGGTTTCCTCCCCGGCACCGCCCACCAGCCGGTCGATATTGGCCCGCACCGTCACCCGGGCCACCACCTTGACCTCGATGCCGTCCTTGGCCACGGCCGACACCAGGGGCGTTTGAATCACCTTGGGGTTCACGCTCATCTGCACCGCTTCCAGCACATTGCGCCCGGCCAGGTCGATGGCCGCCGCCCGTTCAAAGGCCAGGGGAATATCGGCCCGCTCGGCGGCAATCAGGGCGTCCACCACCCGGTCCACATTGCCCCCGGCCAGGTAGTGGGCTTCCAGCTGGTTGACGGTCACATTCAGACCCGCTTTGTCGGCCTTGATCAGTGGTCCCACAATCTTGGCCGGCGGTACCCGCCGCAAGCGCATGCCCACCAGGGTGAAGATCCCCACCCGCACGCCGGCGGCCAGGGCGGATATCCACAGGCCCACCGGTATAAAGCTGAAAATAATCATCACGCCAATTAAAACGAGCAAAAAGAGTATAATCGTGGAAAGCCCGATCAGGTTCAAAATAAACACCTCCGTAATGGTCGTCGGTCATCGGTCGTCAGTCGTCGGCAGTCAGCATGATCATTGATAGCTTGGTCGCCGGTCCTTTGGTTGTTAGTCTGGCCGTTGTCGTCGAAAGTCAGCCGTTGTTCGTGCTGTTATGATGGGCAATTATATTATAGTTTTTCCCGTTCCCTTTTAAAGGCACCTGCGGGCTATTTTATCGGGATGAATTTTCAAACCGTCCGGTTCACATGGCTTCATCCGCCCGCTTTACTATCACCCGGTTACCTTCCACCTGCACCACCTGCACCCGGGTTCCGGCCGGGATGTATTCCCCACCGGTAATCACATCCAGCCGCCGCCCGGCCACCTCGGCCGTCCCGGCCGGGCGCAGGGGGGTCAGGGCCACCCCGGTCAAATCCACCAGGTGCACCAGGTCCACCTGGCCGGCCACATAACCTTCATCCTTTTCCAGCCTGGTGCCCAGGGTCACCCTCTGCCAGAGGTTAAACCTGGCCATGAATTTCAGCCCCAGGTAGAATACCACCACCGAAAGGATTACAGCCACCCCCAGGGCGGCCGTGGCCTGGGTAAAATCCACCGCCAGGAGCAAAACCCCCCAGGCCAGAAGAATGAGCCCGGCCATGCCGGCCACGCCGAAACCCGGTATAACAAATATTTCCAGCACCAGGGCCACCATGCCCAGCAGAAAGGCCAGTACCGCCAGCCAGGTCAACAGCTGTTGGGACATCTGCTCTCCTCACCCCCATCCGTTCCGAATGAGTTTGGAACCCGGTCGTTGACTTATAAACCACCCATGATCATTTTATCACAACCCGCCAATTAACGTACCCCGTTACCAACTTATTTCACAACCGGCGGTAAATCATTCAAAAGGGTTTTTTATATTTCAAATAATAATGCCCGGCACGCTTTGATACAGCACCGGGCATTTCCTCATTGATGTCACCGTGGTCGGTCAATATTCCTGTCATTTTGGTAACGGCCCGGCCAGGAACTAGCGATACTTGCGTTTTCTGGCCGCCTCGGACTTTTTCTTGCGCCGTACACTGGGTTTCTCATAGTGTTCATGCCGTCTGGCCTCGGCCAGGACCCCTGCCTTCTGACAGGAACGTTTGAAGCGACGGAGGGCACTGTCCAGTGTCTCGTTTTTGCCGACACGTACTTCGGCCATTTTGTCTTCCCTCCCTCCGCCATGCTGTAAAACTGTTCATGGAAAACAAAAACCTCCACCCATAAATTGCAAATACCCTGATATTATACCCGCATCCGGCAGTTACGTCAACTAGCCCGGGGGCCATTGCAACGTGCGCCCGCCCAGCAGGTGATAATGGATATGAAAAACCAGCTGACCCGCATCTTCCCCGCAATTGCCGACCATACGGAAACCCTTTTCCAGTCCGAGCTTTTGGGCCACGCGGCCCGCCGCCAGCTGCAACCGGCCCAGAATGGCCTCATCCTCTTTTTCAATATCAAAAAAGGTGGGGATGTGTTTTTTGGGAACCAGCAAGAGGTGGACGGGAGCGGCCGGATGAATGTCCTTAAAAGCAACCACATATTCATCTTCATAAACCACCTCGGCCGGAATCTCCCCCTGGATGATCTTGCAGAAAACGCACTCCTGCACTGCGCCACCTCCTCCCCGCCAGGATTACTGCCATCTGCCAGGCGTTATTTTATTCAACACGGCGGGAAATAAATCCTGCCACAAAAAATTAAATTATTCTACCTTTTAAATCCGGCCCTTCCGCTTCTTCCACCAGCACCGGCACAATCTGCCCCACCAGATGGCTCCCTCCGGGGAAAAACACCCGCAGATAATTATCGGTCAGTCCTTCGTAAAACCCTTTCCTCTGGGGTGAAGCCTCCTCCACCAGCACCAGCACTTCTTTCCCAATGTATTGCCGGGCAAAGGATACGGCCAGTTCCTCCCCCAGGGCAATCAACCGGTGGCTGCGTTCTCCCTTCACCTGAGCGCTGATTTGATCCGGGAAGGAGGCCGCCGCCGTACCCCGCCGGGGAGAATACTTGAACACATGCAGGCGGGAAAAGGCCATTTCCCGCACAAAGGCCAGGGTACTGGCGAAGTTTTCGTCGGTCTCCCCGGGAAACCCCACAATGACATCGGTGGAGATGGCCACCTCCGGGATGCGCGCCCGGATATCCCGTACCAGGCGGCGAAAATCTTCCGTGGTATAATGGCGGCGCATACGGGCCAGCACCTGATCGTCGCCGCTCTGCAGGGGGATGTGCAGGTGGCGGCAGATATTCGGCCGGGAAGCCATGCTCTGCACCAGCTCACCGGTAATATCCATGGGTTCCACCGAGGAAAGGCGCAGGCGCAAAAGGCCGGGTATTTCCGCCAGGCGCCCCACCAGCCCGGCCAGATCCATATCCCCGGGCCTGTCCTGCCCGTAGGCGCCGGTGTGAATACCGGTCAGCACCAGTTCCTTAAACCCTTCCCGGACCAGCCGCCGGGCCTCGGCCAGCACCCTTTCCGGATCCCGGCTTCGCAGGGGGCCCCGGGCAAAGGGTATTATGCAATAGGCGCAATAATTGTTGCACCCCTCCTGAATTTTTAAAAAGGCCCTCACCCGGGAGGGCAGCGCCGGGACGGGCAGTTCCGTGAATTCCTCGACAGCGAATATGTCCCCCACCGCAGCCACCGGCCCATCCTTCCGCCCCGCCTGCTCCTCCACCAGGTCCACCAGGCGGGCCTTGTCCCGGGTGCCCACCACCAGATCCACCCCGGGTATGGCCAGCACCTCCCCCGGGGACGTCTGGGCATAACAACCGGTGACCACCACCATGGCACCGGGGTTGTTCCGGGTGGCCCGGCGGATGAGCTGGCGGGATTTGCGATCCCCCAGGTGGGTGACCGTACAGGTATTGATCACATAGACATCTGCCGGCTTGCTGAAGTCCACCACCCGGTAGCCCCGCCGGCGGAAAAGGGTGGCCAGGGCGTCCGACTCGTACTGGTTGACCTTGCAGCCCAGGGTAACCAGGGCGACGGTTTTGGGCACGCTTATTCACTCCCGTAACTCCACATGGCAGGCGTGGTCGTTCTCCGTCACTACCGCTATCCAAATGATTTAAGGCCCGCCCAGATCCCCCAGTTCATACATGACCATGGCCACCACCGCCAGGCCGGCCGTTTCGGTGCGCAGGATGCGGGGGCCCAGGGAAACGGGCAGCACCCCCCTCTGCCGGGCCAGGGCCACCTCGGCCGGATCAAAACCCCCCTCCGGCCCGATAAAGACAACCACTTCCCGGGAGGATTGTCCCTGCAGTACCCCTTTCAATCCCCGGCCCCTTTCCCCCTCCCAGGGCATCAGGGCCAGGGTATCCGGCGCCAGCAGATCCAGAGCCGAGGGGAGATCCATCACTGCCGTCACCCGGGGGATCAGCGCCCGCCGGCATTGCTTGGCCGCCTCCAGGGCAATGCGCTGCCAGCGCTGCTGGCGTTCCCCGGCCTTTTGCGGGGTCAACTGCACCACGGAGCGGCGGCAATGCAGGGGCACCACCCGGGACACCCCCAGTTCGGTACCCTTCTGAATAATTATATCCATTTTATCCCCTTTGGATAGCCCCTGCACCAGGGTAACCCTTAAAGGGGCCTCCCCGCCGGGAGTAAATTGTTCCAGAATTATTCCTTCCGCCTGACTTCTGGTAATCACCGTCAACCGGACCCGGTAACCGTTACCCCGGCCGTCCAGCACGGTGATCACGTCCCCGGGCCCCATACGTAAAACCCGGGATATGTGCGTCACATCCGGTCCGGTAATGATTACCTGCTCCTTTTGCACCTGCTCCGGGGAAATAAAGAAATGGCTTATGTTCCCCACCCCCGGGCGGCCATGAGGGCAATCCATTCCCCTTCGGCCCGCTCTTCCCGAATCTCCAGACCCCGCAGCACCATTTCCCGGCGCACACCCTTTTCCCGTTCCCGGATGACACCGGAAGCGATAAACAGGCCTTTTGGATTGAGCATTCTAACCACCGCCGGGATCAGGGCGATAATTACGTCGGCCACAATGTTGGCCACTATGACATCGGCCACCGGTATGCCCGTACCCTGGAGCAAATCCCCCTGCCGGACCTCCACCCGGTCGCCCACCCGGTTGCGCTCCACGTTCTGCCGGGCCGTGGCCACGGCCACCGGATCCCTGTCCACGGCCACCACCCGGCCGGCACCCAGGAGGGCGGCCGTAATGGCCAGAATGCCCGATCCTGTGCCCACATCCACCACCATCTCGCCGCCCCGGATTACCTCCTCCAGCATGGTCAGACACAGGCGGGTGGTGGCATGGGTACCGCAGCCAAAAGCCATGCCCGGATCCAGCTCGCAAATAACCTGCCCGGGCCGGGGACGGTATTCCTCCCAGGAGGGTTTGACCACCAGCCTTTCCCCCACCTGTACGGGCCGGTAGTAAGCCTTCCAGGCGTTGGCCCAGTCTTCCTCCTCCATCTCCCGGGTGCTCATGCGCCAGGATGTTTCTTCCAGAAGGGCGGCCAGGGATTCCCGTAAACCGGCCAGGCGGCCGGCCAGTTCTTCATCCACCGGCAGGTAGGCCTTCACCACCGGTTCCGCCGGCAACCGCAAGCCATCCATGGCCACCTGGTCGGCCGGACGCTGCAAGTATAAAGAAATTATGGCGGGGTCCTCAACAACCACCCCGCCGGTTCCCAGTTCCCAGAAAAGATTGCTCACCGCCTCCACCCATTCGGGATGGACACTGACGGCCACTTCCAGCCACCGCAAAGGCAATGCCCCCTCGGGAAAAAACTGTTGGATTTAACAGAAGGCCGGACTGTACTCAGTCCCCTTTTAAGATAAAATGGTAATTGTTACCGGGGGACTGGAGATCCCTCAGCCCATGAAGGCGTCCCTCACCTTTTCAAAGAAACCCTTTTCCACCCCGGCGGGATTTTCCCCGCTCAGCCGGGCAAACTGGCGCAATAGCTGTTTTTGTTCCTCGGTCAATTTGGTGGGCGTAACCACCTTCACCCGCACCAGCTGGTCGCCCCGGCCGTACCCGCCCAGATCGGGGATACCTTTGCCCCGCAGGCGGAAGACGGTGCCGTGCTGGGTGCCCTCGGGTATACGTACGGTGGCTTTGCCTTCCAGGGTGGGCACCTCGATTTCGTCCCCCAGGGCGGCCTGGGCAAAGGAGATGGGCGCCTCCATGATCACATCATTGCCCTCCCGCTTAAACACGGGGTGGGGACGCACGTGAATGTAAACGTAAAGATCCCCCCGGGGGCCGCCCCTGACGCCGGCCTCCCCTTCACCGGCCACCCGCAGGCGGGTACCGCTGTCCACCCCGGCCGGTATCTTCACATGAATGCTGCGGGTGCGACGCACCTGGCCGCTGCCGTGACAGTTGGCACAGGGTTTCTCAATAATACGGCCCATGCCATGGCAGCGGTCGCAGGTGCGGGACTGCACAATGCGTCCAAAGGGTGTGCTCTGGGCAAACTGGACCTGACCCGTGCCGCCGCATAAGGAACAGGTCACCGGGCGGGTGCCCGGTGCAGCACCGGTGCCGTTACAGGTACCGCAGGTTTCCACCCGCGGCACCCGGATGTCCTTTTCCAAACCAAAGGCCGCTTCTTTAAAGGTCAGTTCCAGATCCACCCGGACATCGGCACCCTTTTCGGGCCCCCGCCTTTGCCGGCCGGCTCCACCAAAAAACATGTCAAATATATCGCCCAGGCCGCCAAAGTCGCCGCCAAAACCACCGAATCCCCCGAAACCTTCAAACCCGCCGAAACCCTGACCGTCGGTGGCGGCGTGTCCAAAGCGGTCATAGCGGGCCCGTTTCTCGGGATCACTCAACACCTCATATGCCTCGGCCACTTCTTTAAATTTGGCCTCCGCCTGCGGATCACCGGGATTGGCGTCGGGGTGATACTGCCGGGCCAGCTTGCGGTATGCTTTTTTTATTTCATCGGCGGAAGCGTCCCGGGATACTCCCAGGACCTCGTAATAGTCACGCCTGGCCATGGTGTCACCACCACTTGTAGATTATGGAACAGGGCGGCCGCCCAGCCTGAAAGGCTGAACCGCCCGGTGATAGCCAGCTGAAAATGCTTGATCAAACCACTTCAGGCATGACGGTTGTGCCGGAGGCCCGTCACTGCCCGCCATGCCCAAAGGGTTTTCCCGTATGTCACATTGTTATTATACAACGGTTTCTCCCGAAAAGCCATATATTTTACTTCTGGTCGTCCTTGATCTCATAATCGGCATCCACCACTTTTTCATCCCCACCGCCGGCTCCCGCACCACCGGCTCCGGCCTGCTGTGCCTGTTGCCCCTTCTGTTGATACAAAAGGGTGGTCAGCTCGTACAGGGGCCCGGTCAGGGCTTCGATCCGGGACTTGATGGCCTCCAGGTCTTTGCCCTTTAAGGCCTCCCGCAGATCCTCCACGGCCTTTTTCACCTGATCTGCTTTGGCCCCGTCGGCTTTATCGCCCAGGTCCTTGATGGTCTTTTCGGCCTGGTAGATCATGCTGTCGGCCTGGTTGCGCAATTCGGCCTCTTCCTTGCGTTTGCGGTCCTCTTCGGCGTGTTTTTCCGCCTCTTTAACCATGCGCTCGATTTCCTGATCGGACAGGCCGGAGCCGCCGCTGATGGTGATGCTCTGGGCTTTGCCGGTGCCCAGATCCTTGGCCGAAACGTGCACAATGCCGTTGACATCGATATCAAACTTCACTTCGATCTGGGGCACGCCCCGGGGAGCCGGCGGGATACCGGTGAGCATAAAGCGCCCCAGGGTCTTGTTATCGGCCGCCATGGGCCGTTCACCCTGCAACACGTGGATCTCCACCGTCGTCTGGCCATCGGCGGCGGTGGAAAAGATCTGGCTCTTGGATGTGGGAATGGTGGTGTTTCGCTCGATCAGTTTGGTGAACACTCCCCCCAGGGTTTCGATGCCCAGGGACAGGGGGGTCACATCCAGGAGCAGCACATCCTTGACCTCGCCGGCCAGCACACCGGCCTGGATGGCCGCGCCGATGGCCACACATTCGTCCGGGTTGATCCCCTTATGGGGTTCCTTGCCCAGGAATTTACGTATGGCTTCCTGCACCGCCGGGATACGGGTGGAACCGCCCACCAGGAGCACCTTGTGGATGTCCTTGGGTTCCAGGCCGGCATCGGCCAGGGCCTGGCGGGTGGGCCCCATGGTTTTCTCCACCAGGTCGGCGGTCAGTTCTTCGAATTTGGCCCGGGTCAGGGTCATATCCAGGTGTTTGGGGCCGCTGGCATCGGCAGAGATAAAGGGCAGGTTGATATTGGTGGAGGTAACGCCGGAAAGTTCAATCTTGGCCTTTTCCGCCGCCTCCTTCAACCGCTGCATGGCCATGCGGTCGTTGCGCAGGTCGATGCCCGTTTCCTTCTTGAACTCGTCGGCCAGCCAGTCCATGATGCGCTGGTCAAAGTCGTCGCCGCCCAGCCGGTTGTTCCCGCTGGTGGCCTTGACTTCAAAGACACCGTCGCCCAGCTCCAGAATGGATACGTCAAAGGTTCCGCCGCCCAGGTCAAAGACCAGGATGGTCTGGTCCTCTTCCTTGTCCAGCCCGTAGGCCAGGGCTGCAGCGGTGGGTTCGTTGATGATGCGCAGCACTTCCAGGCCGGCAATCTTCCCGGCATCCTTGGTGGCCTGCCGCTGGGCATCGGTAAAATAGGCCGGGACGGTAATAACCGCCTTTTCTATCTTTTCACCCAGATAGCTTTCCGCGTCGGCTTTGAGCTTTTGCAGGATCATGGCCGAAATTTCCTGGGGCGTATATTCTTTGCCGTCAATATTTACCTTGTAGCTGGAACCCATATGCCGCTTGATGGAAGTAACGGTGCGCTCCGGGTTGCTCACGGCCTGGCGCTTGGCCACCTGCCCCACCAGCCGTTCCCCCGTTTTGGAAAAACCAACCACCGAAGGGGTGGTCCGTCCCCCTTCCGCATTGGGTATAACCACTGCTTCGCCGCCTTCCATGACAGCCACGCAGGAGTTGGTCGTACCAAGGTCAATACCGATTACCTTTGCCATTTTACTCCTCCCCCTTAACAATTGCTACCATTCTGACCGGTTTTATCGTGTTCCCCTTGCGTTTCCCTTTGCGGACCGCCCCGGGCCACCTTGACCATGGCCGGACGCAGCAGGCGATCTTTATAGTAATAGCCCCTGCGCAGTTCTTCCACCACCGTATTATCCGGGTAATCGCCGGTTTCCACCTGCATCACCGCTTCATGTTTGGCCGGATCAAAGGGCTCACCCACCGTCGGTACCGGTGTGAGCCCCTCTCTGGACAGCACTTCCTGCAAATGGCGGTGGATCATTTCCACCCCGGCAATCACCCCGGCCGGATCCTCTCCCTTTGCCGCCAGCGCCCGCTCCAGGTTATCCAGCACGGGCAACAGCTCCGCCACCAGGGATTGGGCGGCATATCTGGCCCAATCTTCCCGCTCCCGGTTTACCCGGCGGCGGTAATTTTCAAAGTCGGCCTGCATACGGGCCAGGCGCTGAAAATAATCCTGGGCCCGGGCCGTGGCCTCCGCCAGACGGCGTTCCAGCCCGGCCACGTCCACGGTACCGGCCGCCTCTTCCTCCGGCGTTGCCTCCTTATCTGCCGCGCTCCCTTCACCGGGGGTTTCGCCTCCATCAGCCCGTTCAGTAAAACCTGCCGCCTCCCCCTGTGGGACGCAGGCCGGACCGGTGTTTTCTTCCTCCGCCAAAGACCGGTCCCCTTCCCTTTCCTCCCCGTTCATCACCGGGGAAACAACTTCTTTATCCTGATTGTGATTCTTTTCTTCCATCGGGGTCACCTCACAAAAAAATCCGGCCTCACCTGCTGCCAAAATCGGCAGCCTCCTTTGGGCCCTGTTCCTTCTCCTCCCGTTTCTTGATAATGGTATCTATACGCAAGATGGCTTCGGCAATTTCCCCCGCTGCTTTAAAGGCATAGGTTTTAACCAGCACGGGATCCACCACACCCAGCTGGTACATATCGGCAATCTGGCCGGTATCACAATCCACGGCCAGGGCGTCATTACCGGTTTCCACCTGGGCAGCCATACAATCACCCAGTTTTTCCAGGGGATTGAAACCGGCATTGGCCACAATCTGAGCCAGGGGTCGTTTTAAGGCCTCCACCACGCAGTCCACCCCATAGGCGGCCATACCCCGCATGCCGGCCCGCACCTGCTCCACTTCCCGGGCCACGGCCAGTTCCAGGGCACCGCCCCCGGGCACCACACCGCCCCTGACCGCCGCCTGTACCGCTGAGGCCGCATCCCTGGCAATGCGCTCCCTTTCCCCCACCACCTCGGCGGTGGCCGCGCCTACCAGGACGGTGGCCATGGGCTTGCCGCTGCCATCCAGCACCCAGACCTGCTCCAGTTTCTCATCATGAAAAACCCGCCGGCAACGTCCCAGGCAGCCCCGGATTTGCTCCAGACCTTTTTTCAGCCCGGTTCGCTTGATTGCCCGGGCGCCGGTATGCTCCGCCGCCCGGCGCAATTCCTTGTTGGCCACCCGCTGCACCACCATCACGCCGGCATCGGTGAGCATCTCCTCGGCCAGGTCGTGTACACCCCGGTCCACCAGCACCAGTCCCACCTGCAGCTGGATAATTTTTTGTATATTCTCCCGGAACTGGTTTTGCAGTTCCATATAACGGGCAAAGCCGGCCTCGGTGGCCAGGGCTTCCTCTTCCAGTTCCTCGGGCTCCAGGGCGTCATCGATGACCAGCACCGGCACGTCCGTCAGTTCCCGGGGCATCTGCCGGTTCATGGGTTCCTTGTTGATTATCACGCCCATGAAGACCTGGTTGTCGGCCCCTTCTTCGGCACAAACCGTATCGGCAAAGCGAAAGGCCCGGTCCACTAGTTTATCCCGGCCGATCAACCTGGCCGCCTCCACCACCAGATCGGCAATATCCTCGTGCCCCCGGCCGGCCACCAGGGCCACCCGGCGCACCAGGGGGTCCCGCAGATCCTCCAGCGGACGGGCCCTTTTCTGCATGGCCTCCAGACCCCGTTTCACTCCGGCCCGCAACCCTTCAATGACCCGGGCCACGGGAACACCCCGGGCCACCTGCTCCACCCCGGAGCCCACCAGAGCGCCGGCCATCACCGTGGCGGTAGTGGTGCCGTCGCCGATTTCCTCCTGTTGGGCCCTGGCTATATTAATCAACATCCGGGCCGCCGGGTGATTGGCATCCATCAAAGTCAGGATGGTCACCCCGTCGTTGGTGATCACCACTTCCCCAAACTTATCCACCAGCATGGTATCCAACCCTTTGGGGCCCAGGGTTCCTTCCACGGCCGAGGCGATGGCCCTGACGGCATTGGCATTGGTCACCAGGGCGGCCAGTCGCTCATCCACTTCCGTGCCGTGGCTGGCCTGTTGTTTCAGGCTCAATATCCATCACCCTCATTTCCTGTTGCTGCCCAGCAATTCTTCCAGGGCGCGGGACAAATTTCTGGTCATGCACTCCACCACACTGACCACCTTGGCATAATCCATGCGGGTGGGGCCCAGCACACCAATGGAACCCACCGGCCTGCCCCGCAGGTGATAGGTGGCCACCACCATACTGCAGTTGCTCATCTGCCGGCAATGCATCTCCCGGCCGATGCGCACGGTCACCCCTTCCCTGTTGGCTTCACTGGAGAGGAGATTGCTCAAGAGATTTTCCTGCTCCAGAATGCTTAGCAGGGTCTTCACTTTCTCCACATTATGGAATTCGGGCTGGTTTAAAATATTAAATACCCCGCCCAGATAAATTTTATCCTCCGGTTCCGTGGTCAGGTAATCATGCAAAAGCCCCATGACCAGATCCAGGACATGCTTATGCCTGGCCAGCTCAAAATAGATTTCACTAATCAAACTGAGCTTGATGCTGGTCATGGACTTTCCCTGCAGCTTGTCATTGAGCACCCGGGAAATGGTTTCCAGGTCGGCGGCGGTGATACTGGCCGGCACCTCAATGATCTGGTGGTGCAGGGCGCCGCTGTCCATGACCACCACCAGCATGGCCTGTTCCGGTCCCAGCTGGACCAGCTGAATATGTTTAAATAAGCCGGCCCCCATTTTGGGAGGCACCACCATGGCCGCATACCGGGTCAACTGGGACAGGAGATGACCGGTGCGCTGGATGACTTCTCCCACATCCCGCACATTGGTCCGGTAGCTCTGCCGGATGAGCTGTTCCTCTTCTTCCGTCAGTTCCTGGCGTTTCATCAGATAATCCACATAATAACGGTAGCCCAGCTCCGAAGGGATGCGCCCGGCAGAGGTATGGGGCTGTTCAATGTAGCCCATTTCCTCCAGATCGGACATTTCATTGCGAATAGTGGCCGGGCTGATCCCCAGCCGGTATTTCCGGGCAATGGTCCGGGAACCCACCGGTTCGGCAGTGGCAATATAGTCTGTAATGATGGCCAGCAGGATATCCTGTTTCCGGGCATCCAGAAACATCCTCCCACACCCCCCTTTGTTAGCACTCTGTTTCTATGAGTGCTAAAAACCTCCTACGTAAAAACATAGCACTGCACCACCCGTTTGTCAAGGCAGGGAACACCCGCAAAAAGGCCCGCCCTGTTCACACAAATTCCGCAAACACCCGGTTGGCCAGGGGCAGCCCCCGGCCGGTGAGGCGTAAATGCCCGGAGCTGATTTCCACCAGACCCTGCCGGCACAGCCTCTCCAACCGTTCACCGTAGACATCTTCCAGACGCCTGCCGAAGCGGGAAGCAAAGGCTTCCAGATCCACCCCTTCCAAAAGACGCAGGCCCAGGAAAACCGTCTCGCCCATGGCTATGGACGGGGTGATCTGCTCCCGGCCTTCCACGGGCAACTCCCCTTTCCGTACCCTGGCCCGGTATTCCGGGAGTGAACCGACATTATAATAACGGACGTTCCCCCGGTAGGAATGGGCGGCCGGCCCCAGCCCCAGATAGGTCCTGTTTTGCCAGCAGGTTAAATTATGCCGGCAGCGATACCCCGGCCGGGCAAAGCTGGAAATTTCATAGTGTTCGTAACCCCGGGCAGTCAGGGTATGGATGGCCTGCCGGTACATGGCCAGTTCCAGCTCTTCGTCACAGGGCGTCACCCGTCCCTCATCCACCGCTTCAGCCAGGGGAGTACCCTCCTCGATCATCAGTGAATAGGTGGAGATGTGCTCCGGATGCAACTCCAGCACCTTTTCCAGACAGCTGCGCCACTGGTCCTGCGTCTGCCCGGGGATGCCGAAAATCAGGTCCACGCCCAGGTTGTCAAACCCCGCCCGCCGGGCCAGCTTAACCGCTTCCACCGCCTGTTCAAAGGTGTGGATCCGCCCCAATAGTTTCAACAGGTGCTCCTGGCAGGCCTGCACCCCCAGGGAAAGGCGGTTCACCCCCGCCCGGCGTAAAACAGCCAGCTTTTCCCCGTCCACAGTGCCCGGGTTGGCCTCTACAGTTACCTCCACTTCCGGCAGCCAGTGGAAATAGCGTCTACTGGCCCGCAATATATCTTCCAGTGTGGACGCCGGCAGGCAGGTGGGCGTACCGCCGCCGATAAAAACCGTTTTCAGCCGCCTTTCCTCCGGAGTCAACCGCTCCCGGTAAAGGGCCATCTCCTGCAGGAGGGCCTCCCGGTAGCGGCCGGCCGCTTCCGGGTCATAGGGGTAGGAGACAAAGTCGCAATAGTGGCACTTGCGGAGGCAAAAGGGCACGTGGATATAGAGACTTAAGGCCAGGGAATGTCCCTCCAGTGCTTATTTATCTTCGATACTCAACACGGCCATAAAGGCCTCCTGGGGTATTTCCACACTGCCCACCTGTTTCATCCGTTTCTTGCCTTCCTTTTGTTTTTCCAAAAGTTTGCGCTTCCGGGTCACGTCGCCGCCATAACACTTGGCCAGTACATCCTTGCGCCGGGCCTTGATGGTCTCCCGGGCAATCACCCGGTTGCCGATGGCCGCCTGCACGGGCACGTCAAAGAGCTGCCGGGGGATGAGGCTGCGCAGCTTTTCCACCAATTGACGGCCCCGGTAGTAGGCCTTTTCCCGGTGGACAATACAGCTTAAAGCGTCCACCGGCTCGCCGTTGATCAAAATGTCCAGCTTCACCAGGTCGCTTTCCCGGTAGCCGGCCAGTTCGTAATCCAGGGAAGCATATCCCCGGGTGCGGGACTTCAGCTGGTCGAAGAAATCAAAGATAATCTCCGCCAGGGGCAGCTCATAAAGCAACATAACCCGGTTTTCGCCCATGTACTCCATGTTTTTAAAGGTGCCCCGCCGCTCCTGGGCCAGGTCCATAACCGCCCCCACATAATCCCGGGGAACCATCAGGGTGGCGTTCACAAAGGGCTCCGCCATCTTCTCTATTTTGCCGGCCGGCGGCAGCCTGGTGGGGTTGTCGATATCCAGCACTTCCCCGGCCGTGGTGGTAACCCGGTAGACCACGCTGGGGGCGGTGGTGATCAGGTTCAGTTTATACTCCCGCTCCAGCCGCTCCTGGATGATTTCCATGTGCAAAAGGCCCAGGAAACCGCAGCGGAAACCAAAGCCCAGGGCTTCCGACGTTTCCGGTTCGTATACCAGGGAGGCATCATTGAGTTTTAATTTCTCCAGGGCCTCCCGCAGGTCGTCGTAGTCCACCGTCTCCACGGGATAAAGGCCGCAGTAGACCATGGGGGTGACCCGGCGGTAGCCCGGCAGCGGCTCCGCTGCCGGCCGGGCCGCCTCCGTAATGGTATCCCCCACCCGGGTGTCCCGCACGTTTTTGATGCTGGCCGCCACATACCCCACCTGGCCCGTGTCCAGCCGCCCCGTGGGGGTCATGGCCGGCTTGAAAATGCCCACCTCGTTCACTTCGAATTCCTTCCCGGTGGACATCATTTTAATGCCCATGCCTTCCGTCAGAATGCCGTCCATCACCCGCACATAGGCAATGACTCCCCGGTAGGAGTCATAGTGGGAGTCAAAGATAAGGGCCTTCAGGGGCTCTTCGGGCCGGCCGCCCGGAGGCGGTATCCGCCGCACAATGGCTTCCAGCACCTCTTTCACCCCGGTGCCCAGTTTGGCGGAAACCAGAAGGGCGTCGCTGGCGTCCAGGCCGATGACATCTTGAATTTCCTTCCTGACCCTCTCCGGGTCCGCGCTGGGCAGATCTATCTTATTAATTACCGGAATAATCTCCAGGTTGTTTTCAATGGCCATATAGACATTGGCCAGGGTCTGGGCCTCAATGCCCTGGGCGGCGTCCACCACCAGCAGCGCCCCCTCGCAGGCCGCCAGGCTGCGGGAAACTTCATAGGTAAAGTCCACATGGCCGGGAGTATCAATCAGGTTTAACTGGTACTCCCGGCCGTCGCCGGCCCGGTAGGTCAGGCGCACGGCCTGCAGCTTGATGGTAATGCCCCGCTCCCGCTCCAGGTCCATCTGATCCAGTACCTGATCGGTCATCTCCCGGGCACTTAAAGCCCCCGTATATTCCAGCAGCCGGTCGGCCAGGGTGGACTTGCCGTGGTCTATATGGGCGATAATGCAAAAATTGCGGATAAAATCCTGTTCTCTCCCCATGACAAACCTCCTGACGGTGCAGACTGCTCCGGCATACATGTGCCCTCTATGCAAATTAATCCCGTGTGCGGTTACGATAGTCAAGGAATGCCGCAAAGGTGCCGCCGCAAACCTATAATGGAAGGTGGTTATCCGTTTTGGGGTCCCGGTGCGACGGGGAATGACCGGCGCCCTGATGGTTTTGCGGCATTATCTCAAGGAAAGATTATAACATTAATTAAAACTCATTAAAAGAGTAGCAGGGATGGATTTAAGGACCTTTTTCCCCCTGGCGATTAAGGACAAAAAGCCGCCGCATAAAATCCATCATCCGGACATAATATTCCCCGCCCCATTTCCGGATGTGTGCCATTGTGTTTTGTCCCATCTCCCCCCACTGATCCACCGGTGGCAAACTGACAGGATGATTGAAAAGGACAATCTCCCCCGGGGCACCCACCCGGATAATCGCAAAGGGTTCAGCAGGCAACAACACCTGGTTGGAAACCGTTACCACCGTATGCAGTCCGAAAAAAACCATGCCCAGAAAAATGCCCAGGGCGACAACCCACCGGTTAAAGCCCATCCTTATCCCCCCAAAATGGTCGCCGGTGTACCGTGCCTCAAGTTATTTTCATTCACAGGTTATGTTAACCAAATAAGTTAAAACAATACAACCATGCGAAGTTTTTTCAGAGGCGCCGGAAAAGGAAATCTACAATCGATGCCGAATAAATGTTGAAAAGTTTCCAAAGACTAACTGTTAAATTTGAAAAAGAAGGTATTAACAATGCATCCCGGAGAAATGTCGTTTCTTCGTCCGTTTGAAATGGGTCGGAAAGCCGAAATATCAATCCGCTTGTCCGAATTCGAGATTCCGCCTATGCAGGATGTCCTGGTGGTCGGCAAGAAAGCGCCCATCGGTCCAGAAGCGGTGAAGCGCATGGTGGACGCCCTGTCTCCGGAGCAATACGTGGTCATTCGTCTGGAGCACGAAATTTTCGAAGCTGCGGTGCTCAAGAAATCGCTGCTAAAATTCATCCCGCAGGAAAAGCTTCTGCCTATTGTTTTGGAAGAATGTTCCGCTATCGCCACCGACGATTCAGTGATAAAGGCCCAGTTAAATATTGTGGTGCAGGTAAACAGGGCGGTGGACATATAATGACCTGTGTGGAAAATATTATGAGCAGGGAAATAATGACCGTTTCCCCGCTCGATAGTGTCAGAAAAGCGGCAGACATGATGAATGACCTTAAAATCGGCTGTTTCCCTGTGGTAGACGGCGGGCGACTGGTCGGCATCATTACTTCCAGGGATGTAAGGTATTCTCACCCTAACCGGCTGGTCATCGATGCCATGAGCAAAGATTTGGTAACAGTGACGCCATCATGTTCCATTTGGGAAGCGGCTGAAACGATGGAACGCCACGGCATAGAGCGCCTGGTGGTTACAGAAAACGGAAATCTCCTGGGAATAGTAACCAAACTGCAAGTTTACCATGAGCTGGGCAAGCATATTGACCCGTTAACCGGCTTGAACAGAGCCGAATATTTGTACCATACGGCCGATAAACTAATTAGAAACAATACCGCCGTAACCATTATTTTCATCGATCTTGACGGTTTTGGGGAAATCGACAAGGAACATGGCCACATTGTAGGTGATGAAGTTTTGCGCCGTGTTGGCCTTGTCATAAAGGCCCATACTGAAGAAAACCTTGATTACCCGTGTCGCTACGCCGGCGATGAATTTGCGGTGGTCACTGTCAGGCCCGCAGATACTGCAAAGGAATACGCGCTGCAAATAGTGAACGCGATTGCCAACAATAACTGGCACGACCGAATGAAAATCACGGCATCAGCGGGAGTGATTAATTGGCGACCGCTGATGAACAACGATTGCGATATCCGGAAACTCATTAACACCGCCAGTCTCGCTTCCACCAGGGCGAAAAAGAAAGGTGTTCCGGTAGTCACAGTTGATTGCCAGGATGGGTGATAGGGTTTTTCTCTTCCGCCACCAGCCGGCGTATTTCCTCACCCAGCACATCGGCAAAGAGGCGGGCGGAGCCCAGGGCCTCGGCGGTGGAGTTGTTGGCGCTGCCCACTTCCACCAGCAACGCCCGGGGATGGAGAAACTGGTTGTAACGGCCCTCCTTCACCCGCACCCCCTGGCACAGGCCGGGATACTTCTTATCCAGGGCTGCGGCCAGTTGCCGGGCAAATTGTTCGTTCTCCCGCCAGCTGGTAAAGGGTGCCCGGGCATCCGATCCGACCACAAAAAGAATGGGGGCCATTTCCTGACCGTTAACCTTTACCAAACAGTCCCGGCGGGGTTTTCCCGCATCCCGGTGGATGTCCAGCAACACCTTGATCCGGGAGTTCTGCTGCAATATCTCCCGCACCGTTTTTTCCGACTCCATATAAGCCAGGTTATAACTGGCGTCATGGACCTTCGTAATATGCAGGGTGGGCAACCCGTATTTCGACTCCAGAACCCGGGCAACGGCCTCCCCCACCTGGACCACACCCCCTTCCTTGCCTTCCAGCCGGTCGGTACCATCGGTCAGGGCATAGGTTTCCCCGGTGTGGGTGTGGTAAATGGCCACCAGATAATCTCCGGAAGCCCCGGCCGGCGGAGGAGAGTTATTATTACCGGCATACCGCTCTTCCGGAGCTTCCGGCATTGTGGCATTTTCCGCCAGGGTCAACAGGGAAAGCTGGGAGCGCAGGATAGCCCGGGGATCTCCCAGGGGCAGCGGGAACAACGCCGTTACATTCCGCCACACCGCAGAGGAAAGCCCCGGTATTTCATTTTCATCCCCGCCATCCGGGGCTACCGCGGGCATGGCCATCCGCAGCCACACCCGGGGATCCCGGAGGAGAAAAACGTTCCCCCCCGGACGAAAAACAAAGAAGGCCATGCCGCTCACCACTGACACTATACCGAATAAAGCAGCGCCTATAAAAATAATATGATAAATTTTCTGCCTGACCATCCAGGGGTTGCTGCGATAAAGAGACCGGTACATAAAAACCCCCTCCCGGTACTTTCCCTACCATATCTATGACCGGAAGGGGGCTTTTTATGAAACAAGCTCTGCCGGCGCAGGGCTTGTTTTTAGCGCAACACCGTGGGCACCACGGCATCTATTAGTCCGATGACAAAAGCTGAGATTAAGGCACCCAGGATATTTACGCTCAACAGGCCGGGAATGATAAACTGGGCCAGGTAAATCACCACTGCGGCAGTGATAAAACCGACCAGCCCCCTGCTCTGGGGTGAAACCCGGTTGCCCAGCAGGGCCTCGGCAATATAACCCAGTACAGCAATCACCACCGCTGCAATCAGGGCACCCACAAAACCTCCCCGCAGCACAAATCCCGGGGAAAGCCAGCTGACCACAATCAACACCAGTGCCGAAACCACAAACCGCACAATCAATCCCACCCACTGCATGGCCGTCACCTCCTTTTGCTAATCTCCAGCTTTATCATTAACAAAAAAGGCGCCGGGTATACCGGCAGCCCTTGCATTTTTTATAAACCCGTGGTAAAATGAGGGCTGCTGGGAGGTGAAGACAGGATGCCCAATATCAAATCGGCAATCAAGAGGGTCAAGATAACCCGCAAGCGTACCCTCCGCAATGCCCGCTTGAAATCTGCCCTGCGCACGGCCATTCGCAAATTCGAACGAACACTGGCGGCCGGCGCCAGCGCGGAAGAAACCAGAGCGACCTTGCGCCGGGCGCTGGTGGCCATAGATAAGGCGGTTACCAAGGGTATTTTACACAAAAATGCCGCTGCACGGAAAAAATCCCGGCTGACCAGGCGGTTCAACCGGCAGCAGGCTGGTTGATACATTAACCCTCTTTCCCAATTCCTAATCCATAAGCCCCAACAGATAGTAAAACCACCTCAGCAGGGTGGTTTTTTGGTATTACGGCTTATCAGGTGAGACCGGGATACACCCCATTCCAGCAGTAACATCTCCATCCCCGGGTAAAATTCCATCCGGCCCCTCTTTATCCCCCGGTCCAGTTCCAGCAGTTTGTTTAAAATCACCAGCACCTGATCCCGGGTGAAATTGTGCATCTGGGCAAGCACCTTGCGGGCCACGAAGGGATGGACGCCCAGCAGCCCGGCCAAATCCTCCCCCGGCCCCGCCTTTCCCATCAATTCCTGTCCCTGAAGAATCAATCGAAACTGCCGGGCCACCATGGCCAGGATGGCCGGACCGGGCTGCCCTTTGGCCAGCAATTCCCGAATACCGGCCAGGGCGGAAGTTACGTGCCGCTGGCCGATGGCATCCACCACCTGAAAAATGTTCTCCTCCACCAGAGGAACGGTCAGCCGGCGGATATCCTCCTCCCGGATTTCTTTCCGCTCACCGGCGTAGGCAATGGCCTTTTCCAGCTCATTCTTTAAAATGAACAAACTGTTGCCCACCCGCTGCACCAGCAGTTCGGCCGCCGCCGGAGCTATGGTCTTGCCGGCCAGGCGGGCCTCTTTCTCCAGCCAGCGCACCAGGTCCCGGGCTTTCAGGAAGGTGAACTCCACCACCCGCCCCTTTTCCTTGAGCGCTTTGAAGAGGCGCCGCCGCTGATCCACAGGCCCGGTGGTGGTAAAAATCACACAGGTGTGAGGCACGGGCTGCTTTAGATAAGCGTGCAGGGGCGAATCTTTTTCCCCGGCGGGGGATTTATGCCTGGAGGAACTGCCGGCCCTTTCTTTTTTTTCACCTTTATCACCGCCGGAAAAAAAGGGCGCATGACGCACCAGCACCAGGCGGCGTCCGGCCAAAAAGGGGGGGGCTTGCGCCCTTGAAACTATATCTCCTTCCCCCGCTTCTTCACCGTCCAGGATATCCAGGTTGAAATCGGCCTGGGGCGGTAAAAGTTTCTCCCGGAACCTTTCCATAGCCTTCTCCTGGAGATAAACCTCCGGTCCGTAAAAAAGATAAACCGGGGCAATTTTACCCTTTTCCAGTTCGTTGAGCAGATCTATGTAATATTTCAACGCCCTCACCCCGGGGAATATGCGGTGCACCATTATAAGCAGCCGGGCCGCACGGACACGACGTTGTCCCGCTCACCCTGGTGAAGGCCGGGCTTCACCATACGCTTCAGTAAATCCGGCCACCGACTGCACCAGCAGGGTGATTGTCCCGCCTTTGGTTTCACCACAGGATTTCAGTGAACACTTACCTTATCGGTATCATCCTGGCGAGCCTATTTTTTAAGCTTTTCTTCCACCGCTGAAACTTTACCGGCCATGGTCAGGGTCTTGTCCCGGCGGTCGTCAATGCGAACGGTGGTCACCACCCGTCCGGTTCCCTGCTCAAAGGGCACCTCGTGCATCCGGCGGACCAGCGGCAATATGCGGTCCAGCTCCCCTTCAATAATGGTCCCCATGGGGGTCAACTGGTACTTTACCTCCCGTGCGTCATGCAACACCTGTACACAGCGGGCCACATGGGCGCTCAAGCTGGCACTGCCGGTTCCAATGGGAATTACCGTTACCTCCACCACAGCCATCCCACGTTCATCTCCTCGAAAAATAATCGTTGTTATCAAACGTCAGTCGTCGGGTAATGAAAACCATACCGCTGTTAAATCACCCCAAAAGGGGTTTCGCCCCGTGGCGATATTTTCCGCCGGGGGCCACGGTTCATCTTTGTCAACTTATTTTTTCACTGAGCTTGAACAATTTTTCCTGTTCCAGGGTTTCCACCACCATCAACCTGGCCCGGGCCAGATCCACCTCGTACGGGGTCACCGGCTGTCCCTGGCCATCAAAAAGCACCCGCACCACCGGATAAAGGGGCACCCCCCGGCGGTTGCGCACCACCACCCCAATCTCACCGGAACTCAAGCGAACCATGCTGCCCACGGGATAGGCGGCAATATTTTCGATAAAAGCTTTGATTGTTTGCAGGTCGAACTGGTGCCCGCCCGCGGCCGACAGGTATTCCACCACCTCATTTACGGGCAGGGCGGGGCGGTAAACCCGGTCGGTGGTCATGGCGTCGTAGGCATCGGCCACACCTATAATCCGGGCAATGGGATCGATCTCATCCCCCTTTAACCCCAGGGGATAGCCCTGACCGTCAAAGCGTTCGTGATGCTGGGTGGCCGCCTTGACCAGTCTTTCATCCCCGGGCAGCAGCCCCCGGGCATAAAGGGTATGTTTTTTGATCTGCTCAAATTCCCCGGGGGTCAACCTGTCCGGTTTATTCAAGATCCGTTCGCTGACCTTGATTTTACCGATATCATGCAGCAAACCACACGTACCGATGGCAATCAACTCTTCCCGGCCGTACCCCAGGGAAAGGCCGGCCAGTACGGACAAAACGGCCACGTCCACCGAATGGGCAAAGAGATACTCGTCATACAGGCGGATCTGGGACAGGCTGAGCAGGGGTTCCGGCCGGGAAAGGATTTCGTCCACCATACGGGTGGCCGTGGACTGGATTTCTTTCACATCCTTCAAGCGGCCCCGCTCCTTGACCCTTTCCCAGAAGTTCCTCACCTGCCGGGCGGCCTCCTGGCGCACCGCCTCGGAAAGGGGTTCCTCCACCTGCAGATCCGGAGCAAAACCAAAATCAATGTACACAAAAAGGATGCCCCGCTTCTCCAGGGTGCTAATCATACGGGAAGAAAGGGTGGCCCCTTCCCTGAGCAGTATCCGCCCGTCCATGTCATAGATGGTGCGGGCCAGCTTCAATCCCGGGCGCAGGTTGTTTATATACACCTTTTCCAAATGAATCACCCGCGATGAAGAATATTGTTAAACCATTATTATTATTATTCTCCATCGCCGAAAGCAATCCTGCCCGCCCACGGTTAATTTTTGTTATCAAAGACCCAGAAAGGCAGTAATCAGGTCCGCCACCGCCCCCGTATCGCCGGTCCCGAAGCGGGGAACCGGGGGTTCCACCGGACCCGGCCCTCCCACCAGGGCAATGAGCCGGTCCTTACGCCCCACCAGAACGGCACACCCTTCCGGGGGGCAGACTTCAATTTGCGGCCAATCCCCCTTTTTATATCCTTCAGCCAGCACAATATCCACCGGACCCAGCAGGGACACCACCTGTTCCAGGGGCATTTCCTTCTCTTCCCGGCGGATGACGGCCACCCGGCCGGGTGCGGCAATGGCCACCGTCCGGGCGCCGGCCCGGGCATGGCGCCAGGTGTCTTTCCCCGGGTGATCCATTTCAAAATCACCGTGGTGGTGTTTGACCGTTCCCACCCGGTAGCCCCGCCGGGTCAACTCGGCAATCAGCCCCTCTAAAAAAGTGGTTTTACCAGCGTTAGACGGTCCGACAATGCAGATTACCGGCAGCCTGGACATCTTTTTCTTCACTCCGTTAAAACTTCTATCCGGTCACCCTCTTTCACCGGGCCGCCGGTCAGAATGCGCACAAATACACCTTCCCGGGGCATGATGCAGTCCCCGGCCAGCCGGCGGATCTCACAACCCATATGGCATTCCTTGCCGATCTGGGTCACTTCGCCTATGGCCTCGGGACCAATGGCCAGGCGGGTGCCCACGGGCAGGTTGACCAGATCTATTCCTTTAGTGGTCAGGTTCTCGGCAAAGTCCCCAGGATGAACATCCAGGCCCAGTTCCCGCATCTTTTCAATACTCTCCAGGGCCAGAAGGCTGACCTGCCGGTGCCAGGAACCGGCATGGGCATCCCCTTGAAGGCCGTGATTGGCCACCAGCATACCTGTCCCCATGTTCTTTTTCCGTGTGCCCTTTTCCGGGCTGGCGCATACGGCCACGATCACTCCCATTTTTCTTCCCCCTCCCGGCGGAACTCCCCGCTTTTACCGCCGCTTTTGTAAATCAAACGGATATTTTGTACGGTCATGGCCCGGTCCACGGCCTTGCACATATCATAGATGGTCAGGGCGGCCACACTGACGGCGGTGAGGGCTTCCATCTCCACACCGGTTTTGCCCGTGGTGCGCACCCGGGACTGGATTTCCACCTTGCCCGGAGTATGCAGGCGAAAATCCACCTGGACACTGGTTAAGCTTATGGGGTGGGCCAGGGGAATTAATTCCCCCGTTTTTTTGGCCGCCATGATGCCGGCCAGGCGGGCCACGCCCAGCACGTCTCCCTTGCCGGCCGTGCCGCCGGCAATCAGTTCCAGGGTTTCCGGCTTCATGAGCACTTCCCCCCGGGCCACGGCCTCCCGCAGGGTGTCCCCTTTGGCGCTTACATCCACCATGCGGGCCTTCCCCCGGGAATCAAAATGGGTTAAATCACCGCCCGTCAACTCCTCTTCACTCCCCGCCATACTTTCTCTTCCCAACGGCCGGCAGCCGTCTCACTACCCGCCAATCCGTGACATGCTTTTCCCACAAACGGCCTGCCCTTCATTTAACCCGTGCCCCCCGGGTTTATCCTGGATGGCCCGGACCACCAGGGCGGCCAGTTCATCCGGGCCGGCCCCCCGGCGCAGTGGCCCTTTCACATCAATCTCCCGGTCACGGAAAAGACAGGGTCTCAAGGCACCGGTGGCCGTCAGGCGCAGGCGGTTGCACCGGCCGCAAAAATGGTCGCTTACCGCACTGATAAAACCAATGGTTCCGGCAGCACCCGGCACCCGGTAATAGCGGGCGGGCCCACTGCCGGCCAGCTTGCGCACTTCCTGCAGGCGCCCCATTTTTTCCTCGATTTGCCTCTTCACCTCATCGCTGGATATATGGCTCCCACCGGTCAATGGGGCCGCACTGCCAAAGGGCATCAGTTCGATAAAACGCACATGCAGGGGCCGCTCCACGGAAAGCCGGGCCAGGTCAATGATCTCGTCATCATTGAAACCGCGGATGACCACCACATTAAGCTTCACCGGGTTTAAGCCCAGCTCCAGCGCCTTCTCCACACCCCGCCAGACTGCTTTAATCTCCCCGCCCCGGGTTATATACCGGTAACGCCCGGGCTTAAGAGTATCCAGGCTGACATTGACCCGGTTCAGACCGGCTTCCTTGAGTTCCCCGGCCTTTTCGGCCAGCAGCATCCCGTTGGTGGTCAGGGCCAGGTCGTCAATTTCCGGCATGGCGGCTATAGACTTTACCAGACCGGTAATACCCCGGCGTACCAGGGGCTCACCACCGGTCAAGCGCACCTTTTTAACTCCCACCCGTGTGGCTGCCCGGACTACCCGGGCAATCTCTTCCATGCTCAGGATTTCCCGCCGCGGGATCAGGGGTACGCCCCCGGAAGGCATGCAGTAACGGCAGCGCAGGTTGCAGCGGTCGGTGACGGAAACCCTCAGATAGTTTATCTCCCTCTGATAACGGTCTTCCACCGGTAGGGCACCTTCCTTCTGTTCAGGGGCCGGGTTGGCCATGGCCTGGGACAGCGACCCCGCCTATCCCGTACAGGCAGTCAGGGATAATATTCTCGACAGGCTTGCCGATTTCCTGCCATGTTCCGGGATAACCATAAATACCACCCGACCTGTCCAATCTGTACAACTGTCCAAACATCGTGTCTAATTAATTATACACCAGTATCCCGGCTGATTGCCAGAAGCTTTTCACAGCCCGGTTCTTCTCTGGTATCCTTTTTGCACACCCCATACCATTAATGGCAAGGTGAAATGGGAGGCGGAAGGTTTAATGCGCATTACTCAACACCCCGTTATAGAATTCCGGAGGGGCCGGAAAATCAAGTTTACCTTTGATGGAAAGGAATATGAGGGCTACGAAGGGGAAACCATTGCCGCCGCCCTGCACGGGGCGGGTATCCGGGTGATGCGGGAAAGTCCGCTGCTCCACCGCCCCCGGGGGTTATTCTGCGCCATCGGCAACTGTTCCTCCTGCCTGATGACGGTAAACGGGGAACCCAATGTGCGCATCTGTGTGGAAAAGCTGCGCCCGGGCATGGTGGTGGAAAGTCAGAAGGGAAAGGGAGTCCTCCATGCAAAAGGAAGTTAGATTCGTGGAAATTGCCGTCATTGGCGGCGGGCCCGCGGGGCTCTGTGCCGCCCTGGAAGCAGCAGACGCCGGGGCCCGGGTGGTGTTGATCGACCGCAACGAGCGGCCTGGCGGGCAATTGATCAAGCAGACCCACCGTTTCTTCGGTTCCCAAAGCCACCGGGCTTCGGAACGGGGCATCAATATTGCTGCGGAGCTCAGCCGGGCGGTGGCCGGGCACCCGCAGGTGGAAGTGCTGCTCAATGCCACTGTTTTCGGCTTTTACGAAGACGGTGTGCTGGGCTTGGAACAGCAGGGCCGGGTGTTTTACCTGAAACCCTCCCGGGTAATCGTGGCCACGGGAGCAGCGGAGAAAAGCCTGGCCTTCCCCAACAACGACCTGCCGGGGATTTACGGCGCCGGGGCGGTACAAACCCTGGTCAATGTCTACGGTGTGCTGCCCGGCCGACGGGTGCTCATGGTGGGTGCCGGTAATATCGGGGTGATTGTCAGCTACCAGCTCCTGCAGGCCGGCATGGAGGTGGCCGCCATTGTGGAGGCCGCCCCGCGCATCGGCGCCTACTGGGTGCACGCGGCCAAGGTGCGCCGGGCGGGGGTACCCATTTATACCAGCCATACCGTCAAGCGGGCCTACGGGGACCGGGAGGTGGCCGGGGCCGTCATCTGGCAGCTGGATAAAAAAGGAAATCCGTTGCCGGGCACAGAAAAGGATTTGGCCGTGGACACCATCTGCATTGCGGTGGGCCTTTCGCCCCTGGTGGAACTGCTGGCCCAGGCCGGCTGCCGGCTGGTGTATGTACCCCAGCTGGGCGGGCACGTGCCCGTGCGCAATGCCGGCCTGGAAACCAGCGTACCGGGGGTCTACGTGGCCGGCGATGCGGCCGGGGTGGAAGAGGCCTCGGCGGCCATGATGGAGGGCGCCCTGGCCGGGTTGAACGCCGCCCTTTCCCTGGGCTACGGCCGGCAGAACTACCAGGCGCGCCGCCGGGAAATCCAGGCGCAGCTGGACGCCCTGCGCTCCGGGCCGGTGGGCGAAAGGATCCGCTCCGGCCTGGCCATGGTTCTGGCAGGTTAGACCGGGCGCGCCGGCCACCCGCGTCAACCACCATCACACCCCATGGATAAAAAGGCAACTTACCCGCAAGAGGGGTTTGTTTGTCCTTCAATGTCCAGTGGTTCCACTTTTTATTTAACATCCAGCAGGTGAGGTGATCCCTTTGCTGCCAGTAGATGGAGTGCCCACACCGGAGGACCTGGCCGGGGTTATACCCCCACCCGAACGCCTGGCCAGGGGACCGGTGGTCATAGCCGAATGCTTTCAGCCCATCCCCTGCGACCCCTGTACCCACTCCTGCCCCCGGGGGGCCATCGGCCCCTTTACGGATATAAACGAAGTGCCCCGGGTAAATCACGATCTATGCAACGGCTGCGGCCTGTGCATCGCCCGCTGTCCGGGACTGGCCCTTTTTGTGGTGGATATGACCTTTAGCGAGCAGGAGGCACTGGTTAAACTGCCCTATGAGTTCCTTCCCCTGCCGGCGGAAGGGAATGCGGTGACCGGCATCAACCGGGGCGGGGAAGCCGTATGCCTCGCCCGGGTGGTGAAGGTGGTGGTGACGGAAAAGATGGATAAAACAGCCGTGGTCTGGCTGGCCGTCCCCCGGCATCTGGCCATGGAGGTACGCCACTTCCAGATCAACCCAGCATAGATCCTGAGCAAGCCGGGGTGCTGTCAGCGCGGAGCACCGGAGTGAGCGTTGACCCGGCACCCACTGGTACATCACGTCTTCGTAAAACCGGTGGTATCAATTAAAGTCTGAAACAACGGGAGCGTAGTAGCATTCCGGTGAGTGCCGGGCGGTACCATAGCGGGGTCACTGAACATTTACAGCCAGCTGTTGTATGTGGTCTTTTTCAAACAGGCCCTGGATCCGGTTAGGGACAACATAATCGAAAGGAGGGCGGCCCGTGGAAGAGAAAACCATTATCTGCCGCTGTGAGGATGTCACTCTGGAAGAAGTCCGGCAGTTGCTCCGGGAAGGAGCCCGTACGCTGGACGAAATCAAACGCTTGAAACGCTGTGGCATGGGACCCTGCCAGGGGCGCACCTGCCGCCCGCTGATTGCCGCCGAAATCACCCGGGCCACCGGTCAGGACCCGGCCACCCTGCCGATGCCCACCTTCCGCCCGCCGGCAGTCCCCATAAAGCTGGGGATCCTGGCCAGAGGAGGTGCCGGAAATGAACAGGCATGAGGTGATAATCATCGGCGGCGGCGTTACCGGTTGCTCCATCGCCTACCATCTGGCCGCCCGGGGCATGCGGGACGTGGCCGTCCTGGAACGGGCCTACCTCACCTCCGGGGCCACCGGCCGCTGCGGGGCGGGTTTTCGCCACCAGTGGGGCACCAGAACCAACTGCCTGCTGGCCAAACACGCCATCGCCAAACTGGAAAACCTGGCTGAAGAGCTGGCATACCCCGGCGGGGTGGAAATTAAACAGGAAGGTTACCTGATCCTGGCCTATACCCCCAAAATGGTGGACCAGTTCAAGAAAAATCTGGCCCTGCAGAAAAGCCTGGGCATCGATTCCCGCTGGGTAACCCCGCAGGAAGCCCGGGAAATCGTCCCCTTTTTAAACACGGAAGGACTCCTGGGAGCCACCTTTTGCGGCAAGGACGGCCACGCCAACCCCTTCAAGGTCACCGATGCCTATGCCCGGGCGGCCCGGCGGCTGGGCGTGAAAATCCATACTTATACTGAAGTCAAGGATATTAAAATCGAGGGCTCTTTAAAAACCGTCGTCACCAACCGGGAGACCTTCCAGGCTCCCGTAGTGGTCAATGCCGCCGGCGGCCACGCCGCGGACATCGGCCGCATGGTGGGGGTGGACCTGCCTATTGTCCCGGAAAGGCACCAGATCCTGGTCACCGAGCCGGTGGAACCTCTTTTGGGTCCCATGATCATGTGTTTCTACCATAACATCTACTGCCAGCAGTCCCCCCACGGCAGCTTCATCATGGGCCTGGGAGACCCCAATGAACCAAAGGAATACAACCTGCGCTCCAGCTGGCAGTTCCTGACCCGGATGGCCCAAAAGGCGGTGTACCTCCTGCCGTTGCTGAAAGACCTGCGGGTGGTGCGGCAGTGGGCCGGCGTGTACGACATGAGCCCCGACCGCCAGCCGGTGCTGGGGGAGGTGCCGGAAGTGCCGGGCTTTTACTTGGCCGCCGGCTTCTCCGGACACGGTTTCATGATTGCTCCCATGACGGGGCAATTATTGGCCGAAATGATCCTGGGAGAGCCCACCACCCTGCCCGTGGACATGTTCAGCCTCTCCCGCTTTAACACCGGGGACCTGTTCATCGAACCCTCGGTGGTTTAAACCCTACTTTCGAAAGGAGTGGGAAAGCCATGCTCATGCCCTTTAAAAACGAACCTTTAACAGACTTCTCCAGGGAAGAGAACCGCCAGCAAATGCTTGCGGCCATCGGCATGGTGCGCAGCCGCCTGGGCCGGGATTACCCGCTGATCATCGGCGGAAAAGAAATCTTTACAGATGAAAAAATTACTTCCATCAACCCTTCCCGCCACAACGAAGTGATCGGCCGGGTATCCCGGGCCGACCGGGCGCTGGCCCAGCAGGCCCTGGAAAAAGCAATGGAAGCCTTTAAAACCTGGCGGCAGGTGCCCCCGGAGGCCCGGGCCCGCTGCCTGTTCAAAGCGGCAGCCATCATGCGCCGGCGCAAACACGAACTTTCCGCCTGGATGGTCCTGGAAGCGGGCAAAAACTGGGCCGAAGCCGACGCCGATACCGCCGAGGCCATCGACTTCCTGGAGTTTTACGGCCGGGAAATGATCCGCCTGGCCGAGCCCCGGCCGGTTACCCCTTACCCCGGGGAAGAAAACACCCTGGAATACCTGCCCCTGGGTGTGGGGGTGGTCATACCCCCCTGGAACTTCCCCCTGGCCATCCTCACCGGCACCACCGTGGGGCCGGTGGTGGCCGGCAACACCGTCGTTCTAAAACCGGCCAGCAACACACCGGTCACCGGCTATATGTTCATGGAAGTAATGCGGGAAGCCGGGATTCCCGAGGGGGTAATCAACTTTGTGCCCGGCAGCGGCAGTGAAATAGGCGATTTCCTGGTGGGCCACCCCCTGGTGCACTTCATCAATTTCACCGGCTCCAAAGATGTGGGCCTGCACATCAACAGCCTGGCCGCCCAGATTGCCCCCGGCCAGCAGTGGATCAAGCGGGTGGCCGCCGAAATGGGCGGCAAGGATGCCATTATCATTGACGACGAAAGTGACCTGGATGAGGCAATGGCCGGTGTAATTACTTCGGCCTTCGGCTTTTCCGGCCAGAAGTGTTCGGCCTGCTCCCGGCTGATTGTGGTGGGGGAAGCCTACCGGCCGGTGCTGGAAAAGCTGGCTGCCGGGGTGGCCGCCCTGAAGGTGGGCCCGGCGGAGGAATATGGAGTGAACCTGGGGCCGGTCATTGATCAGGCCTCCTATAACAAGATCACCGGCTACCTGCAAACCGGCCGTTCGGAGGCCAGGCTCTTAACCGGCGGCCGCAGCGACGATTCCGGGGGATACTTTATCTGGCCCACGGTTTTCGCCGACGTACCCCCCACGGCCCGCATCGCCCGGGAAGAAATCTTCGGCCCCGTGCTGGCGGTTATTCCCGCCCGGAACTTCCAGGAGGCCATTGACATGGCCAACGATACGGAATACGGCCTCACCGGAGGCGTTTACTCCAGAAACCGCGCCCACCTGGAATTGGCCCGGCGGGAATTCCACGTGGGCAACCTGTACTTCAACCGCAAGTGCACCGGCGCCCTGGTGGGGGTGCAGCCCTTCGGCGGTTTCAAAATGTCCGGTACCAACTCCAAGGCGGGCGGCAGGGATTACCTGAAACTGTTCATGCAGTCCAAATCCATCGCCGAGCGTTTTTAGACCCGGGCTATTTTTGCTGGCTGCCGAACCGCTTGTTGCCTTTCAGAAGGCCCAGGCGGTTCATTTTATAATACAGGGTGCTGCGGGGCACCCCCAGGATGCGGGCGGTAACGGTGCGGTTGCCGCCCGCATCCTTTAACGCCTTTAAAATTATCTCCCTTTCCGTGCGCTGGGCGGCGGCGGAGAGATCCGATGGGGCGGATTCCCGGGGGAGATCGTAGGTCAGGGCATGTTCCTGCAGGTATTTGGGCAGGTCCCTTTCCGTAATGACCTCCTTCTCGGCCAGCACCACCATTCTCTCCACAGTGTTTTTCAGTTCCCGCACGTTGCCGGGCCAGGAATAGGAGATGAGGGCGGCCACCACCCCCGGCTCCACCCGGCTGATATTCTTGCCGTAAAGCTGGCAGTATTCCTGCAAAAAATGGTAAATCAAACCGGGAATGTCGGAACGGCGCTCCCTCAGGGGCGGCATCTCCACGGAGATGACATTTAAACGATAATACAGATCCTCCCGGAATTCTCCGGAGTTGACCATTTCTTCCAGTGGGCGGTTGGTGGCGGCGATGATGCGAATATTCACACTTACCGGCCTGGAACCACCCACCCGGTAAAAAACCCGTTCCTGCAGCACCCGCAGGAGTTTCACCTGCAGGTTCAGGGGCAATTCCCCAATCTCGTCCAGGAAGACGGTCCCCTCATTGGCCATTTCCAGCAGGCCCGGTTTTCCCCGGGGACCAGCCCCGGTGAAGGCGCCATGTTCATAACCAAAAATTTCACTTTCAAAAAGTTCGGTGGGAATGGCGCCGCAGTTCACCACCACAAAGGGTTTGCCGGCCCGGTCGCTGGCCTCGTGAATGGCCCGGGCCAGCACTTCCTTGCCCGTGCCGCTCTCGCCCCGGATCATGATAATGGCTTCGGTGGGGGCGGCCCGGCGCACCACGTCCACCACACTTTTCAACCGGGGGTGATGGCCGTATAATTTGCCAAAGGGATCCACCCTTTTGATTTCGTTCTTCTCAATGGCTTCCTTCAGGCATTTCACCTGGTAGCTGGCCCGGGACAGCGCCCTGTTCAGCTGAATTACTTCCGTGACATCCTTTTCCGCCGAAACTCCCCCGATCACCCGGCCATCCCGGCGGATGGGCAGAGAGTTAATTAACACATGGGTATCGCTGCGGGGCTGATGGTACTCGGCGTATACCTCCCGGTCCTCCCGGCGCACACGGGTTACCACCAGATTGGTGAAAAAATTGTGTATGGAACGTCCCAGTATATCGGCGCATTTGATCCCGTAAAGCAGCTCGGCCTTGCGGTTCCAGCCCATCACATTTTCCTGGTTGTCGATCATACAGATGACATCGTCGGTTACCCCCAGCACGGCCGAAAGGGTGGCCTCCGTATCCCGGATAATGTCCACCAGCCGTTCCACCACCTGCTCCAGAACCAGCACTCCCAGCGGCTTCCCGGTGTCATCCACCACCACCATGTTTTTCTCCCGCAAAGCCGGGATAATACCCAGTATGTGATGTTCCAGAATCTCTTCTCCCCGGCAGTCAAACCCGGTCAGGTCCGCCTCCGGGGACGGTTCGGCGAGAAAATCCCGCACCAGCAGTTTTTTTTCCAGATACATGGCAGATCAATCTCCCAGATAGGCCTTTTTAACCTCCGGATTTTTCATTAATTCCCCGGCAGGACCGGATATGGTAATCTCCCCCGTCTGCAGAACGTAGGCCCGGTGGGAAATGGACAGGGCCATATGGGCATTCTGTTCCACCAGCAAAATGGTGGTGCCGGTCTGGTTGATTTCTTTAATTATCGCAAAGACTTCCCGCACCAGAAGGGGTGCTAAGCCCATGGAGGGCTCATCCAACAAAAGCAATTCCGGACGGGACATTAAAGCCCGCCCCATGGCCAGCATCTGTTGTTCCCCGCCGCTAAGGGTGCCGGCCAGCTGGTTTTTGCGCTCGGCCAGCCGGGGAAAACGGGCAAAAACCCTTTCCAGGCCGGCTTTCACTTCCCCCCGGCTGCGGCAGGTATAGGCACCCATTTCCAGGTTTTCCATCACCGTCATGCGGGAAAAGACGCGCCTGCCCTCGGGTACCTGGGTCAAACCAAGCTCCACCACTTTATAGGGGGGCAGCTTGCTGATCTCCTTTCCCCGGTATTTGATCTGGCCCCTTTTGGGGCGCAGCAGTCCGGAAATGGTGCGCAGGGTGGTGCTCTTACCGGCACCGTTGGCCCCGATCAGGGACACCACTTCCCCCTCTTCTACGGAAAAAGATATGCCCTTTAAGGCTTCAATCACACCATAGGCCACGCACAGATCCTTAACTTCCAGCAACTCCCTTTACACATCCTTCCTTGAGGCTCCACCGCGACAATCCCCCGGCCATTGGCCCCGCCGTCAACAAGAAACAAATCAAATATCCTTCCCCAGATAGGCCTCAATCACCGCCGGGTCTTCCTGTACCCGGGCGGGGGTTCCATCGGCTATTTTCCTGCCGTAGTCCAGCACCGCCACCCGGTCGGCCAGGCTCATGACAAATTTCATATCGTGCTCCACCAGGAAGATGGTAATCCCCATATCCCGGATGCGGCGGACCATCCGGGACAGGTCCTGCTTTTCCTGGGGATTCATCCCGGCCGCAGGCTCATCCAGCAAGAGCAGGGAAGGCTCGGTGGCCAGCGCCCGGGCAATCTCCAGCCTCCTCTGTTCACCGTAGGAAAGGTTTCTGGCCAGATCTTCCACCCTGGCGGAAAGGCCCATGAAATCAAGCAATTCCCTTGACCGTTCAACAATCCCCCGCTCCTCGGCCCTGACCCCACCCAGGGGTAAAACGGCTCCCCAAAACCCGGCCCTGGTACGGCAGTGCCGGCCGATTTTCACATTATCTATTACGGATAAATTGCCAAAGAGACGGATGTTTTGAAAGGTGCGGGCAATGCCCAGGGCGGTAATCTGGTAAGAGCGCAGGCCGTTTATTTTTTTACCCTTAAAGAATATCTCACCGGCGGTGGGGGGATAAATGCCCGTGATCAGGTTGAAGATGGTACTTTTCCCGGCACCATTGGGGCCAATTAAAGCCCGGATTTCCCCCGTCTCAATGGACAGATCCACATCGTCCACGGCGGCCAGTCCCCCGAACCGGATGCTTAAACCTTTTAACTCCAGAATTGCCCCCATATTTCCTCCTGAATTTCTTATGGCTTAATGGATCCTGTGTCCGGATCTCCAGATGGCTTTGTCCGTCTTTAACCGCCGACGGCGGTGGCTTTTTGCTTTCTGCGCCGGATCAACCGGCGGAAATTGACCCCGCCCAACAGACCGTGGGGACGGAAAATCATCATCAACACCAGGAGCAGGCCGTAAATCATCATGCGGTACTCCTGAACGAAACGCAGGAATTCCGGGGCCAGGGTGAGTATGGTGGTACCCACTATGGTGCCGGGAATACTACCCAGCCCGCCCAGGACCACAAAGTTGAGAATTTCAAAGGACTTCATAAAACCAAAGTCGTTGGGGTTTAAGTATTGCAGCAGGTGGGCGTAAAAGGCCCCACCAACCCCGGCTAAAAAACAACCGATGCCGAAGGCCTGTACCTTGTACCACATGGCATTGATGCCCATGGCCTCGGCGGCAATTTCATCTTCCCGGATGGCCTGCAGCGCCCGGCCGAAACGGGAATTTTCCAGGCAGGTCATGGCCAGCACGGCCAGAACAACCACCACGGTCACGTTGATCAAATTGGCTTCCCGGGGGATGGCCGCCAGACCGATGGCGCCTCCGGTAATTTTCATGTTCGTGAAGGCCACCCGCACGATTTCACCGAACCCCAGGGTGGCAATGCCCAGGTAATCACCGGTAAGTTTTAAAACGGGTATGCCCAGTAAAACCCCAAAAAAAGCTGCCACCAGACCACCCAAAATCAAACTGGGAATAAAGGGCAGGTGGTAATTTCTGGTGAGAATGGCCGCCGTATAGGCACCGATGCTTAAAAAGGCGGCGTGCCCGAAGGTGAGCTGTCCGCACAGGCCGGTGATTAAATTCAAACCCAGGGCGGCAATGATATATATGCCCACCAGGATGAGCACCTGCTGGTAATAAGGGTCGATTATACTGGAAAGCCACTGTTCCATGGGTCCCCTACACCTTCCTCTGTATGGGCCGCCCCAGCAATCCGGTGGGCCTGACCAGCAAGATGATAATGAGCAGGGTAAAGGCTATGGCGTCCTTATAGGTGGAAAAACCGGCGGCCACGCCGAATACTTCGGCCAGACCCAGGAGCATCCCGCCCAGCATGGCCCCGGGTATATTGCCGATGCCGCCCAGCACCGCCGCCACAAAGGCTTTTAAACCGGCCATAACGCCCATATAGGGGGAAACGGAGTTGAAGTAAATGCCCACCAGCACCCCGCCGGCCGCGGCCAGGGCGGAACCAATGGCAAAAGTAAAGGAAATCACCCGGTTGATGTTAATGCCCATGAGACTGGCCGTATCGTAATCCTCGGAGGCCGCCCGCATGGCCTTGCCGATTTTGGTATACCTGACAATAAGCTGCAGGCCGATCATCAAAATCACTGAAACCAGCAGAATGATCACCTGTATGCTGGATACCTCCAGGGGCCCGGCCTTTAAAGGCGTATTATTCAAGACGGTGGGAAAACCCGTGGGCTGGGGTCCCTTCAACAAGGTCATAAAGGTTTCCAGAAAAATGGATACCCCGATGGTGCTGATGAGCAGGTTCAACCGTGAGGCACGGCGCAAAGGACGGTAGGCCACCCGCTCGATGGTTATACCCAGAACCACACAGGCCAGCATGGCCGTGGCCAGGGTGAGAAAAAAATTATGATGAAAGAGGCCTACGGCTGCTATCCCGATAAAGGCGCCGATCATGTAGATATCGCCATGGGCAAAGTTAATCAGCTGGATAATCCCGTAAACCATGGTATAACCCAGGGCAATCAGGGCGTAGGTGGCCCCCAGGGTCAGCCCGTTGATTATTTGCTGCAGTAACATAATTCCCTCCAGTGTTTAATTTGCGGTGGAACCGGGCGAAGGCCCGGTTCCACCATTGATAAATCAGGATTGGGGCGCCTGGGTGGGCAGAGCCGCCTTGATGCTGAACTGCTGGTTCTTCACTTCCAGCAGGTATACGGGGCTCTTTACCGGCTCCCGGTTGGGCAGGAGGGTCAGGGTGCCGGAAACGCCGGCGTAATCCTTGGTTTTGGCCAGGGCGTCTTTAAACTTGGACGGATCGGTGCTGTTTGCTTCCTTCATGGCTTTGGCCAGCCACATCACCGCATCGTAACCCTGGGCGGAGAACATATCGGGCAGTTTGTTTTCATTGGCCGCCTTATATTTCTCGATAAACTCCTTGGTCTGGGGAGCGGCGTTGGCCGGGTCGGCCGCAAAACCGGTGTAGACCATGCTGCCTTCCACCGCTTCACCGCCCAGCTTCCAGAGCACCGGCGAAAGCAAACCATCGCCGCCGGCCATCTTGAGGTTCAGGCCCTGCTTGCGCACTTCCTTCATAAACAAACCGCCCTCGGTGTAGTAGCCGGTAAAGATAATCCCGTCCGGTTTGGCCTGCTTGATCCGGGTCACCTGGGCGCTGAAGTCCTGGTCCCCGTCCTGAATGCTTTCCTCATCCACTATTTGGGCGTTGTTTTTGGCCAGGGCACCTTTAAAGATGCCGGTCAGCCCGACGCTGTAATCGTTATTGGTGGAGGTAACTACAGCCACCTTTTTCCAACCCAGTTTATTGACCAGGTAGTCGGTTACTGCCGGAGCGGCCACGGCGTCCAGCAGGGTATCCCGGAAAATGTAATCCCCGTTTTCCACCACACCCGGTCCCACGGCACCGGCCGAGAGGAGTACCACCTTATTCTGCTGGCAGATGGGCGCCGCCAGTTTGGTCTTGCCGGTGGTAGGGTCGCCCACAATGGCCACCACCCGGTCCTTGCTGATCATCTTTTGCACCACGCTGGCCGCCTCCGAGAGCTTGCTGCCGTGGTCCGTCTCCACGATCTCAATCTTCTTACCCAGCACACCGCCCTGCTTGTTAATTTCCTCGGCAGCCATTTTCATACCCTTCAAGGTTTCAATGCCGTAACTGGCCTCGTTACCGGTGAGGGCGCCCATAAAACCTATTTTAATAGTATCTCCTCCGGGGGGAGCGCTGCTTTGACTTTCCCCCCCGCTGGATTTGGTGGTCTGACCACCACAGCCGGCCGCCAGAACAAGCACCAGCAACACACTGAACAAAACCAGGGCCAATCTGTACTTTTTCAATTATCCTTACCCCCTTCTGAATCAATACCTGGAAACTTTTTTCTTTCCCGCAGACCTGTTATATATGCTTTCACCCCCTTTGTTTTCTGAAAATTCCATCTCGCATATAAACGAAGATATTCGATTGGCAAAGGCCAAAATCCTTTTCAAAAATCCGACAGGATGAAAATTTTTTATGTTTAAATATTTGAACAACGGAGTAAGCGAAAAACAAAAAGATTCGCCAGCGGGGAACACGGAAACGCCCCAATAAAACGAAAAAGATCCGTCACCTCACCCGTGTTTTACGGATCTTCCCTTGATCCCACCTGATTGAGACGCCGCTGTCTGCAGCCAGGCAGCACTTTTATTTACCATGTATTTTAATCTCCGGGGCATCCGGTTGTCAACCATTTTTCACTCGACGGACATCCCGCCGGCGTACAAAAACTTATACAAAAAAGGTTACCGCAGGCACCATTCCGGCCGGACGGGCATGTCCCCAAAATGAGCCGTGTCTTTCGTAGAGGGGCCGAAATACCCGGCAATTCAATCTTCAGCAGTCAAAAATCAGGCGCAACAATCTGTGGCACCGGCGGCCCGCTTCCGGTTGAGCAGGGCAAGGAGCCGGAAGGTGCCCCAAAAAGTGTCAAAGGGCACCAGCGGTCTACTTCTGATTGAGCAGGTAACGGTACGCGCCCAGGGCGGCCTTGGCCCCCTCCCCGGCCGCCACGATCACCTGCTTCTCCGGAATGCTGCTCACATCCCCCGCCGCAAAGGCACCGGGCACGGAGGTGGTACAGTCGCATTCCACCTTAATTTCACCCTTTTCGTTCAGTTCCAGCAGCCCATCCACAAAGTCCGTGCTGGGGACACTGCCGACTTCCACAAACACCCCCTGCACCGGCAGCTTTTTCTCCTCCCCGGTGGCCAGGGATCGCAGAACAATTCCCGTCACCCTGTCCTCCCCTTCAATGCGCACCGTCTCATAACCCACCAGTTTGGTCAGGTTGGGCGCATCCTTCACCTTGTCAATGATCACGGGGTCGGCAATCCAATCCTCCAGTGAAATGACATGAACGTGTTTGGCTATTTTAATCAAATCATAGGCAGCCGAAAGGGCCGCGTTGCCCCCGCCCACCACCGCCACTTCCATGCCGGCAAAAAGGGGGGCGTCGCAAACTGCGCAGTAACTGACCCCCCGGCCGGTGAGCTCCCTTTCCCCCGGCGCATTGAGCCGGCGGGGAACCTTGCCGGTGGCCACAATCACCGTCCGGGAGGAAAATTCCCGGCCGTCGGCCGTGCGGGTGACGAATTGACCGTTCTGGCGGCCGATCTTCACCACCCGGCCCTCCACCCGCACCACCGGGTACTTCTCTACATTCTCTTCGAATTTGGCCAGCAGTTCCGGGCCCTCAATATATTGAAAGCCCATGTAATTTTCCACCCCCGGGGCCGTGGCCATCTGTCCCCCGTACTTTTCCCCGATCAACACGGTGGACAGTTTCTTGCGGGCCGCATATACCGCCGCCGTCAACCCGGCGGGCCCCATGCCGATAATGGTCACGTCGTACACCTTTCCCCTTCCCTCCCGGTTTTATTGGCGGACCTTTGACCATTATCCTGTCCCCGGGTGATGAAAAAGATACGTTGCCTATTTTATATGGCATAATTTTTCCCAGTCACAGCCCCGGCAAAAAAGGTCAAACCACTGGCGTGGGGCGGAGCCCACCTTCTTTTGCAGATCCGCCCACAGGACCTTTTCACCCACCGGAATACCGAGATAATCCAGGGCCATCTGGTCCAGCCTCCTGATTTCCCCGTCGGCCCCATCCCCGTGCATGCACCGCTCCCCTTCCAGGTGCGGACAGGCCCGGCAAACGTCATCAGCCCCGGCCACCACTGTTATTTCTTCCCCCTTTTCAGCCCTGTCCACCAGGTTTTTCAGATTGTCAATATAATCCCGATCGTAACCTTCGCCCTGGAAGAAATGCAGGCAGATTAAATGGTGTCCCCTGAATTGCACCGGTTTTTACCTCCTGCTATGAAATGTGCTGGTGGTTGGAGAGTTCGCCTTGATCACTGGCATTCCCTGCTTATCCCGCTTGCTGCGTAAAAAGCCGGGTACCCGTCATTGAAGGTGCCGGTTGTAGTACAGCCGGGTTTGATTTAAAATAGAGGTGCTGGAAAGGGATAGGGTTGATGCTCGGGCCAGGGTGCAAAAGGTACTGGATACTATAAAGCCGGCCTTTATTTAAGTCAGAACCAGCAAGACGGGTATTAAATTCAAAGAAGGGAAGAAAAGCCGCCATGACTGCCGGGGAAGCAAAGAAAAACCGTATTATCGTTACTGTCCTGGGGCCGGACCGGGTGGGCATCATCGCCGGTGTGGCCCAGGTGCTGGCCGACAACAACATCAATATCCTGGACATCAGCCAGACCATTTTACAGGAGTTTCTGGTGATGATTATGATTGCCGATATGGAAATGAGCAGGGTAAGCCTGGGCACCCTGAAAGAACTGCTGGCGGCAAGGGGTGCGGAACTGGGCGTACGTATTGATGCCATGCATGAAGATGCCTTCCGGTTCATGCATAGAATCTGACCAGAACATGGTTTTATCCGCATATCCCTGCATTTTTATGTTGCTGCAGGCGTAATCTGAAACCCCTGTGGGTGATAAAAAAGGAGAACAGTCATCATGCTCACCATGGCCGAGATCATGGAAACCATCAAAATGGTCCAGGAAGAAAACCTGGATATCCGGACCATCACCATGGGCATAAGTCTGCGGGATTGTGCCGACCCCGACCCCAAAAGGGCGCAGCGTAAAATTTATGAAAAGATTACCCGCCTGGCCGGCAACCTGGTGGCCGTGGGAGAGGGAATCAGCCGGGAATACGGCATTCCCATTGTGCACAAGCGCATCTCCGTAACGCCCATTTCCCTGGTGGCCGAATGCAGCCATCAGGAGGACTATGTGGAATACGCCCGGACGCTGGACGCGGCCGCAGCGGCCGTGGGGGTCAACTTTATCGGCGGCTTTTCCGCCCTGGTGCACAAGGGATTTACCCCGGGGGACCGGGTGCTGATCACCTCCATCCCCGCAGCCCTGGCCGGCACGGAAAGGGTTTGCGCCTCGGTCAACGTGGCCACCACAAAAGCGGGGATTAACATGGATGCCGTTTACCTGATGGGCCGGGTGATCAAGGAAACGGCCAACCGCACGGCACACCAGGGCGGTCTGGGCTGCGCCAAACTGGTGGTCTTCAGCAACGTGCCCGAGGACAACCCCTTTATGGCCGGCGCCTTCCACGGGATTGGCGAGCCCGAATGCACCATTAATGTGGGAGTATCCGGCCCCGGGGTGGTCCGCAACGCCCTTGCCCGGGCCGGAAACGTGGACTTCGGTACACTGGCGGAAACGGTGAAGAAGACGGCTTTTAAAATAACCCGCATGGGGGAACTGGTGGGCCGCCTGGCGGCCGAAAGGCTGGGCGTGTCCTTCGGCATTGTGGATCTTTCCCTGGCCCCCACTCCGGCCGTGGGGGACAGCGTGGCGGAAATCCTGGAAGCCATGGGGCTGGAACGCTGCGGTACCCACGGCACCACCGCCGCCCTGGCCCTGCTGAACGATGCGGTGAAAAAAGGAGGGTCCATGGCCTCCTCCTATGTGGGCGGCCTGTCCGGCGCCTTTATTCCGGTCAGTGAGGATGCCGGTATGATCCGGGCGGTGGACGAGGGAGCCCTTACCCTGGACAAGCTGGAAGCCATGACCTGCGTTTGTTCCGTGGGCCTGGATATGATTGCCGTACCGGGGGATACCAGTGCGGAAACCATTGCCGCCATTATTGCCGACGAAGCGGCCATCGGAGTAATTAACCAGAAAACCACCGCCGTCAGGATCATCCCGGCGCCGGGGAAAAAGGTCGGTGATCACGTCACCTTCGGCGGCCTGCTGGGCGAAGCGCCGGTGATGGCGGTCCACCCCTTCTCTGCCGAAAAATTTGTGCGCCGGGGAGGACGTATTCCGTCCCCCATTCAGAGCCTGAGCAACTGACCGGTATTTGTCCCGGAGCCGCTGCCCCTTGCGGCCAAAAGGGCGGACGCATATGATGCGTCCGCCCTTTACCGGAAGAGGATCGTTGAACCTGGGCCTGCTGTAAACGGTATTCGACTTGTCCCTGTTCTCAAGGTAACCGGCCGGATGAATCCCGGATCTCTGCGTACGGAGAAGGCGGGTTGCCCGTATTTAGCTTTCCACTGCCGGGAAAGGAAGCAATTGCGCCTCTTCCCGTTCCAGATAAAGGGGGAAGCGTCGACATATGGATTTCACGCGCTCTTTCAGTTTCCCGGCGACCAGCGGATCGTCACGGTGCTCCAGCCGTTCCACAATTATTTGAGCAATTTCTTTCATTTCCGTTTCTTTCAATCCCCGGGATGTCATGGCCGTGGTGCCGATGCGGATACCGCTGGTTATGTCGGGCACGGCCGGATCAAAGGGAATCATGTTTTTATTCACTGTAATGCCGATGGTATCCAGGCATTCCTCGGCCTCCTTACCGGTAATACCTTTGGAACGCAGGTCCACAAGCATCAAATGATTATCGGTTCCACCGGAAACAATGCGATAACCGCTATTTTGTAAGAAGGACGCCATGGCTTTCGCATTGGCCGCCACCTGTCTTTGCAGATTCCTGAACTCCTCGGTCATGGCCAGCTTGAACGTAAGGGCTTTGGCCGCTACGTTTTGCAAAATCGCCCCTCCCTGAATTCCCGGAAATACGGCCCGGTCAATCCTGGGGCCAAACTCTTTCAACGCCATAATGACCCCGCCCCGGGCGCCACGCATGGTTTTGGTGGTGGTTGTGGTGACAAAATGGGCGTAGGGAACGGGGCTTGGATGTACCCCGGCCGCCACCAGACCGGCCACGTGCGCCATATCCACCATAAGGTAAGCGCCAACTTCGTCGGCAATCTCCCGGAACCGTTTATAGTCGATGAAACGGGAATAGGCGCTGGCCCCGGCTATGATTAGCTTCGGGTGATGTTTTTTTGCCAGTTCCCTGACCTGATCGTAATCAATCAGTTCGCTGTCCGGATTGAGACCATAGGCCACTGCCCGGTAGACCTGCCCGGAAATGCTAACCCGGGCACCGTGGGATAGATGACCTCCCTGTTGCAGATCCATTCCCAAAATGGTGTCTCCCGGTTTTAAAATGGCCATAAAAACACCCAGGTTGGCGTTAACACCGGAGTGGGGTTGAACATTGGCATACTCGCAACCAAAAAGCTGCTTGCATCTTTCAATGGCCATACTCTCGATTTCGTCGATAAACTGGCAGCCTCCGTGATAACGGCGGCCAGGATAACCTTCCGCATACTTGTTGGTCAGGATGGAACCCTGAACCTCCAGAATCGCAGGGGGGACAAAACTTTCCGAAGCAATGAGCTCAATGGTCATATTCTGCCGGATAAATTCATTCCGCAGTGCGGTGGCCAACTCCAGATCAATTGCTGCCAACATGCATAAACACCTCGCAATATTCTAAGGAAGTCTAATTTTGGGGAACCATGAACCTTGGTTCAGAAAATGTGGAGCACACAACCGGTTAATTGCCGGGACTTCTATAGTGTTTAAAATATCAGTGCTCCTGGAATTTCACTTCCTTTCCCTTTGTCTGGGGTATCCCGACCAAATTACCACTAAAGAATTCGTTGGTTAACCTGGCCACTTCACCGTTCATTAATAACAAGGCGACAACATTAGCCAGAACGATAAGACCCAGTCCAAAGTCTGCCGTTAGCCAGAGGGCCTTCAAACTACTGATGGCACCCACAATTACAAAAGCAACCCATAAAATCCGATAGGGAATAATAACCTTTTTGCCGAACAGGTAGGAAGCGGCAGTTTCACCATACCAGGACCAACCGAGAAGGGTGGCGTAGGCGAAAAGGACCACACTTAGAGTCACGATGATATTGCCTATAGGGCCAAAAACGTGTCCGAATGCAGTTGCAGTTAATACCGCTCCATCTTTGCCGCTTTGCCAGGCACCGGTAATAACTATTGCCAGCGCGGTGCAGGTTCCGACAACAAAGGTGGTTAAAAACACCTCCATGATCCCGTAAAGCCCCTGTTCGACCGGATGCTTAACCTTGGCAGCTGCATGGGCAATGGGCGCAGTACCGCAACCCGCTTCATTGGAAAAGACACCGCGGGCCACCCCATAGCGAACTGCCGCAGCGACACTCGCACCGGCAAAACCTCCCACAGCCTGCTGTCCACCAAAGGCACTCTTTACTATTAATGCCAGCGCCGCCGGAATTTCCGGAATATTCACAATCAATATGGCTAATGCGCATAATATATAAAGCCCTTTGGTTACAAGCACTAGAACCTCCGAAACCTTGCCCAGACGTTTTATCCCGCCAAAAACAACCAGGGCCGTTATTGCCGCCAGAATAACACCTGTTACTATTGTGGGCACCCCGTACTCCTGTAATGCCTGGGCGGCAGTATTAACTTGAACCATATTACAGTTAACATAGGCAACGAAAACAATACCGGCTGCAAAAAACGCACCTATAAATGGTTTTTTTAATGCATTTTTCCATATATACATGGCACCACCCCTGACAATCCCGGCTTCGTCCTTTTCACGGTGATTCATTGCCAGGGTAATTTCGCTGAATTTTGTGGCCATGCCCACAAGTGCCGAAATCCACATCCAGAGCATGGCCCCCGGCCCACCAATGGCTATGGCCGTAGCCACACCGGCTATACTGCCAATTCCCACCGTAGAGGCCAGGGCCGTAAATAGCGCTTGGATTGATGATATTTCCCCTTCACCCTTACCATCCTGTTTCTTTGTAAAATTTTTTATGGTCATTCTTGCTACCAAACCGAATTTTGTAAACTGGATGAATCCTGTTCTGATAGTAAATAAAACGCCGGTGCCAATTAGCAAAACAATTAGATAGGGTCCCCATACGATACCCGACAATTTAGTTATAATATCAGTATATGTCATAACAGTCACTCCTTCAGTTGCATTACATATTTCATAATTCATTAAAGATATTTCTGGAACCACTCAACTGTTCTAGATATTAATTCCTCCTCCTGGTGAGGTTTATCAAACAAATGTGTTGCGTCATCAATGAAGCAAACATGACTGGCGTTGTTTTTAAAAACATGTTTATACGCCAAAGCATTGAGAGGCAAAACCTGTTCATCTCTGGCTGCATGGATTAACAAAACTGGTTGATCATAATGAGCAATTTCAGCTACAGGATTTATATCAACCAGTTCGGCAAAAAAACCTGGCCCGATTATATTTCCTTCAACAACTACATCGTTTCCTGCCAGACCATTAACGAAATCATCTCCGATTAAATAGGCAAAATTCCAAAATGGATTTGATATAGGCGACCATAAAACAACCGTACTTACATCCTGTATTCTGTTACTGCAACAAGCCGCCACACAGCCACCCATACTGTAACCGAGAATCCCCAGCTTTTTTATCCTGAGCCCGGAATCGTTGCGCAACCAGTCAACAGCAGCCATAGCTTCATTAATTTCACCGGAAATAGTCATATCACGATAATCACCCTCGCTATCCCCGGCCCCAATAAAATCAAACCGGAGTACACCATAGCCGCTGTCGACCAATTTTCTGGCCAGTTTAACCAGCATCCGATGAGGTGCGGATTTCACCCCCACAAATCCATGCATAGTTACAACCATTGAAAAAGTATCCTGCCCCTCGGGAAGATGCATCATACCAAACATCTTTTTACCTTGATAGGGAATCGTAACCGGTTTTTCCATTATATTTCCTCCCACCTGTTTGCCAACCATGAACAGCCCTGCCTACTGGCCGCTACTCAGACGGTCGGCTGAAAATGACCAGTCTCTAACCAGAAAACATTGTTATATTTTATTTTCCTGGACAACAGCGAAACATTCCATTATTTTGGGGCATTAAGAAAAAACAATGGGAGTCTATGGAAAACAGAAAATGGGTTAAAGTAACTCATTTCACATTTTGCCCCACCTACCCCGCTAATGATTATTATGGTTGAGTTTTAAAATTATTGTAATTAAACTTCGTGCAAAAATTATGCCTATTCTTAAGGCAAAAGGGTAATCTAAAAAGAAAACAAAAAGAACCGGTAACCCTCCCCGGTCTACGTATACCATGGGGTTTAGCACTTATATAAAAATCATGGCTAACTATTCAGTAAAACCGGTGCAGGCACGGCGTTATCCCGCTCACTCCGGTGCTCCGCGCCGACAGCACCACAGCTCGCTGGGTACTGTTACCGGCGCTTCGCAATGTCGTTCGCTCTGAACAACGCCGTGCCTTTGTATTAACCACCGGTTTCAGTGAAAACTTACAATCCTGGGAACCGTCACGCTAAAATCCAACACCAAACAAAAACCGGCGCTCTTTTTCAAGAGACGCCGGTTTATCAGATATGATAAATTTCTCTTTATTAAAAATGCTAAATACCCGTCCGCTCAACCTTTAATTAAATTATCATGATTGAGAAAACAATTTATCACTTTCGATAAACTCTTCCCCACAACCTTTCAGGTTTTTTATCTTCCTGTAAAGGGTGGGAACACTAATACCCAGTTCCCGGGCGGCCATTTGTTTTCCCGAGACCCCGGCGCCATAGCGTCTCAAAGCATCCATGATCTGGTTCAATTCATACCGTTTGACCCTTTCCGCCAGGGGAGTAGATGAACACAGCGGTTTGCTGGATAACCCGAGAACCCTTTTGGGCAGGCTGGTGGCACTGATGTGAGTGCCGTTCTCAACGTTAACGGCATATTCAATGGCGTTCTCCAGTTCCCGCACATTACCCGGCCAGTGATACTGCTGTAGTACTTCTGCCGCCTCATAGGTGAAACCTTGAATTTTTTTCCGCAATTTCTGGTTGTATTTCTTTAAAAAATATTTGCTCAGCACCATAATATCACTTTTTCTTTCCCTGAGCGGAGGTATGATCAGGGGAATTACATTCAAGCGGTAAAACAGGTCGCTACGAAACTCCCCTGTTTGTACCTTGGTTTCCAGGTCTTGATGGGTGGCGGCAATTATGCGCACATCTATCGAAACATTTCTGGTGCCGCCGACCCTTTCCACCTGCCGCTCCTGCAATACCCGCAGTAACTTGGCCTGAAGATGAAGGGGCATGTCCCCAATCTCATCAAGGAACAGCGTACCTCCGTCCGCCAGTTCAAACTTGCCTGGTTTGCCACCCCTTTTGGCCCCGGTAAAGGCTCCTTCCTCATAGCCAAACAATTCACTTTCCAGCAATGTTTCGGGTATGGCTGCACAGTTAATGGCCACAAAGGAACCCTTGGCCCGCGGGCTGGCGGAATGAATGGCCCGGGCAAAAAGCTCCTTTCCCGTGCCGCTTTCCGCCTGAATAAGAATGGTGGAATCACTTCGGGCTATCTGCATGGCCTGGCGTTTCAGTTCCGTAATCTGCTCGCTGGCACCAATTATGGCATCGAAGGTGGTATTCCCCTTCATACCGGCAAACTCATAAACCACGGACCTTACGTCCCGGAAATCACTGAGGCTGAGCACGGCCCCCGTTACCTGCTCACCCATATAAATCGGCTTCACCGATATTAAACAGTGCACCGGATTTGCACCGGAAGAAATGTATTCCTGACGCTGGATGGTCCTGCCCGACCGGACGGTCTCCAGCAGGTTTTTCCCGGGCAGTAAATTGTCAATAAATGCCCCCACCAGGCTGGCACTTTTCACTCCAAGCAACCGGCAGGCCACTTTATTGGCATGGGTCACCTTGCCTTTCCAGTCAAAGGTAATTATGCCATCGTTCACCGAATCCAAAGTGGTCTCGATCAGGCGGTGAGCTTCGGTCATACGCTCCATGGCTTCCCTCTCCCTGATCTTCCCAATCAACAACTCGCCCATTTCTCGAATAAATTCCAGCAGCGGCCCGGTATTTTCCAGCAGTTTATTTCGTTGCTCGTTGTTAAAAGCAATCATGGTAATAACGCCAATCATTTCTCCATCCATATCAATGGCGCACAGGACCTCCGCTTTTTCAGGACAATTGCCTTCAAAACGGCATCCGGCGCAAAGGGGGAAGTTTCCCGGATTATGACAGATAATCACTTTTTCTTTCAGAACCGTTTCGATGTACGGCCGGTGTATTTGCGCCCCTTTGCCTTCAACATAACCTTTGCTGGTAGCCACCAGGATGCAGTCCGTATCAATGACCGCCACCTCCACACCCAGGGCGGCAGCGATGGCGATGGCGGCGTGCTGCGCCGAGTCTTTAATTTTCATTAATCGAGAAATGGTCAACACCTCCCCGTCAGTTTCCCTTGTTTTTCTCTCCAGTGATTAAACATCATGGAAGATGCCGGTTGTAGTACAGCCGGATTTGATTTAAAATAGAGGTGCGCCAAAAGCAAATTGCCTCATAATACCAGGCATTTAGCATCTTCGGCTGTCGGAGAATCAAAAATATGCGTTTTAAGACTGGTAATCCACTCAACAAAGAGGTGTGCCCAGGTGCAAAATGAAAGCCTGCCCGCGGGAAAAGGATGGCATGAGCTGGGACCCATCCGGCCCCCCAGCGAAGGAAGGGATCGCTCCCTGCTAATCCGGGTCACCAGAAACTGTCCCTGGAACCGCTGTCAGTTCTGTCGCACATATAAAAATAAAACGTACAGCACCCGCAGTGTGGATGAGATCAAAAGGGACATTGACACGGTGAAGACTCTGGCTGAAGAAATTAAAGCCGTTTCCCGGCGAATGGGTTTAAAAAGCCTTATCCGGCGGGAAGTGATTGCCACTTTTATGGACAGTCACCCAGAGCTTTACAGTACAGCACGAAATGATCCGGACAGCGTGCAGCGGCGGTATGAAAGCCTGGCCAATGTAGTCCACTGGCTTTCTTCGGGGGCCAGGACCGTCTTTCTGCAGGATGCCAATGCGGTCCAGATCAGGACTGCCGATCTTATGGAAATATTGCGTTATCTGAAAGAGAGCTTCCCTACCCTTGAACGCATCACTTCCTATGCCCGGTCGAAAACCTTAGCCCGCAAGCCCCTTCAGGATTTGCAGCGGCTGCATGAGGCCGGCCTCTCCCGGGTGCACATCGGCCTGGAATCGGGATGTGATGAAGTGCTGGCGGTAATGGAGAAGGGAACCACAGCCGCTGAACAGATCACCGCCGGCCAAAAAGCCAGGGAAGCCGGGATAAGCGTCAGCGAATATTACATACCGGGGCTGGGCGGGCGGAAATGGTCGGAAAAACATGCCCTGGAATCGGCCAGGGTTTTAAACGAGATCAACCCGGATTTCATCCGTTTGCGCACCCTGGTCCCCCGCCGGGGCACCCCCCTGGCCGCCAGGATACAGGCCGGAGAATTCGAGCCGCTGACCGAGGACGAAACAGTGGCCGAAATCGCCCTCTTCGTAGAACATCTGGATTGTACCTCCCACCTGGTCAGCGATCAGATGTGCAACCTTTTATGGGAGGTAGAGGGGCGGCTGCCGGAAGACAAACCTCTCATCTTAAAAACGATCAAAGACTATCTGGCCAAACCTTTATCTGAAAGGTTGAAAATTCAGCTGGAAAGGCGGCTGTCATCTTACCTGCACATTGCCGGCCATCTGGATGGTGAGCTTGCCCGTGATGTAGACGCGGCACTGGAAGCCCTGGAAAGGGATAGTGCCGATGCTCCGGCCAGGGTGCAGAAGGTACTGGATACTATAAAGCCGGCCTTCATTTAAGTTAGAACCAGAGCCTGAGCAACTGACGTCAGGCCGGCAGATTGAAAAGGCGGAAGCGATTTAAAGAGCATCCGCTGCTTTTCCCGCCGTGCATGTGCCGGGCCGAACCGCCCGCAATTCCTCCCTGCCGGCCACCGGATTGCCGCTGAGGTTTAACAACACCAGCGGCTGCGGTCGCTCCAACCACAGGATTTCCGAACCGGTGATGTGCGCCCAGTCCCGTAACGGCAGCCAGAGAAGCAAACCAGCGCTCTGCAAGCGGAAAGGGGCGGCGGAAAGGGACATTTCTCTGCCGTTAACGATTGCCTGCCCTTCCCCCTCTACAAAAGTAACCGATTGGCCCTTCGACTGGAGATTAACGGTTAGCTTTCCCTCCTTCTCCCATTGAGCATAATCCATACCCAGCAAATCGACTAACTGGCTGGAAGAAACAAAGGCGATACCGTCTTTAATCAGGGCAGTCAGGCGCAAGCCGGCCACTTTTTCCCACAGGCAGCTGCCCGGGCTCTCTTTTAACACAGCCACCTCCACACTTTTCAGGGGCCTGAGGAAACGGAAATCAGCCCACAGCCGGCTGTTCTTTCCATCCTCATCCAGTCCGGCATGAAAGATTAACTGATGAGGTGTGGAGTTTCTAAACTTGAGATCAAGATACCCATAACTTACTGTAGCATCCGTACCCGGAGGTGCATAAGGCACGGGCTGGGAGTGGGGGTGTCTTTCCAGTATTTTAAGGCCGGCCTTCCTGGCCAGCTGGTAAAGCAAAGTGGCCGTGCGGCATACTCCCCCGCCAATATCGAGATCACCCCCGATCAACCAGCCTGTAATAAAGCCTTTCTCCGCCGTCCTCTCCCCCACCACCCTGTTATAGGAGAATATCTGTCCGGGCGCAAGAATTGTACCGTTTATGTAGCCGGCCGCCACACCGGCATTATAGACATTGGGATCTTCCTCTTTAGTGCCGGGGAAAAGGATACTGCTGGAAGCCAGTATCTCTTCGGCAAACAATCCGCCATCCGGCGGCCGGAAGGGCCTGAGCTTCACTGCAGCCATATCCATGGCTTTTACTGCCTTCAACCGCTCCGCAGGCCCGATAAGCAACGCCTGATACCCCGGCTCCCACGCCACGGAATATCCCAGGGCCCCGGCCACCCACCTGGCCGGAAGATACAGGCGATTGCCCCTGTTCAGGGGCGCAACATCCATTATATTTTCTTTCCCGTCAACATAGAGAGCGGGGCTGTTTACGCTCAAGGTTAATGTGGCGCCGGCGGAATACAGGCTGACGGTATTATTATAGGCCTCCCAGACAACGCTCCGGTCATCCACTCCCAGGGCACGGGCCAGATAACGCAGGGGCACAAAAACACGGTCCTGTTCAACAAATGGACGGGCATCCATCTGGTATACGGCGCCATTTACACTGTAGCGGTCCCTGTCCACCACAAATATGACCGTATCACCTGAAGAGGCAGAGGCGGGAGTAAATGACAGCAGAACTGCAGCCAGCACCGGGAGCAATAGATAAAAAAACTTTTTCATAGGCTACCGATTCACCTCTAAATCTTGCCGACACCAATGTTACCTCATTTTTCCGCATTTTCTCTGGAACTCATGTCCGGGTATCCTGCCCACCTCCCGGTTACCACAGAAGTCCGGTCAGTACCATTGACTACAAAACATGTTCCAGGTCCTTATTCTATTTCACCAGATATTTTCCTCCCATCAAAATGGTAAACAGGTTCGGATATTGGTCCAGAAGCCCGCTGCCACTAGCAATCCCCCGGTTATCATCCATAGTTCACAAAATAATAAGCGACGGCAGCGCCGCCAGCTGTTGGAAATGGCCATCTCATTAAAGTCCGCCCGGGCAGGCTGGAATTGCCAGCTAATATTAGCCCGGGCAACCTATGGCGCCAAACAGACCGGCTGGAGATACCCCCCCCAGTTAAGACGCCTGCTTAAAAGTACGGGTCTGGAGCAGTGCCCGGATAATCATGACATTAGCCTGCATGTTCTTCCGGATGGCTTCCCTGCCGGCGGGCCGCAGGCGGTCCAGGGGGTGCAGATCGGCCTCGCCGCAGACATCCACGCCGCACACCTTCCTTGCCAGGCTGATCGCCTGCAGGAACAGAAGGAGGTCAGCCAGGGGCATCTCGCCCTGCTCCCAGTTGGTGATAGCGTCCTGGTGGCGCAGAACGTCTTTATCGACGCTGATATAGACAGACCGGGTGGGGATCAGGGCAATAATCCTGCCAGCAACTTCTCCCGTTTCCCTGGAGGTAAGGGGCAGGGGCTCGATTAAAAAATGCCGTAAACCACTGGTATCTTCAGGCATGATACTGGTGACAGGCGGGGTCTCGTTTATAGAGCGGGGAACGTGCCGGAAAAGATCTCTCGACATGCCCGGCCGGGTTGCCCGGTCGGGACGGCACAGATCTCCCCTCACATATACCACCTTCCGCAGCAGGCCGGGATCGGCCCCGCTGAAGCTATCCGGCCGGGCGCCGATGATGAGTGCCCTTTTAAGGTTGGGCAACCTCAATGCCCGGGCCACCCAGGAACTGCAGGAGAGAAGGTCGCCGGCAGGAGAAGGCGAAAGATCGGCATGGTTATCAAAAAGGACCAGGGTGAAGGGAGAATCCACAGACTGCATAAGCAGGTAGGAAACATAGTGGTAGTCACCGCTCCCCAGGAAGAAGATCCCCTTGCGGCCCCGGATCCGGCGGGCAATCTCCCTCAAAGCCGCCCGGTTACAGAACAGCCTGGTCCCCCTGAGGTCCCGCAGATCCACCTGGCTGTGGAGGAAACGACACAGTTCCTCCTGTACGGTCAGGGTGTCGTCAAAATTGAGCAGGGTAATGGTAGCATGGCCCGAAAAATCCATATTTATTACCTCCCTGCAACAAATTTGACTTTATTTTAATTTTAACATTCCCGGCGGCAGAAATAAACACCTGGCTTTATGAACCCAGTTGCATCAATGGTTTCTGTCAGCTACGCCTCCCTGGCCGGTAGTAAGCAACTATCTATTTTTCGTTTGCCAAAAGGAAAATAATCCTGTACAGGCGAAAAAAAAGATAAAATAATTCTGCTGGAGTGTCTTCCTTGATCCACAGGCCCCTGGTTTTTCTTACCCTCGCCTTTGTCACCGGCACCGGACTGGCCGGTAAAACAGCCCTTTCCCCCGGGGTGGCCCTTCTCATTGGCGGGGTTCTGTTTACCGCCGCCCTGGCCGGGTATTTGCTGCACTGGCCCTTCAACCGGTGGATGCTCCTGTTGCTTTTCCTTTCCCTGGGTTTTGCCCGGGCCTCCCTGGACGCTTCCGCCATCAACCCGGCCCTGTACCGGTACACCGGCCATTGGGTAACCGTGGAAGGAATTGTAACCCGGGAGGCGGATATCCGCCCGGACCGGGTTTATTACTGGCTGGATATGGACCGGATTACCCTGGGGCAGGATACCCGGGCACTGCAGGCTCCCATCCTGGTGCGTGCCCCGGCGGCGGGGCCGGTTTATTCTTACGGTGATCGCCTGCGTTTGCACGGCTTATTAACCCAACCCGAAGGGGCGGGCAACCCCGGCCAGTTTGACTACCGGGCCTACCTGGCCCGCCGGGGCGTGGGGGCAGTGCTGATGATCCGGGAGCCCACAGCCGTCCATAAAACGGGGGTGGGCGGCAACCCTGTAATCCGGACCGTTCTGGGGTTGAAAGAAAGGTTGCTGGCCGTAAGCCAGTCCACCCTGCCTGCCGGCAAGGCCGCCCTGGTCAACGGCATTGTCTTCGGCACCCAGGGACAGATTGACCGGGAGACCTGGCGGCTCTACAGTGAAACCGGGGTGGTGCACGTTCTAAGCGTCAGCGGTTTGCATGTGGGCCTGGTGCTGGGCGGCGTGCTGGCCATTTCAAGAATAATACGTATACCGGCACCCCTGACCGCCCCCGCGGCCAGCGGGGTACTGGTCCTTTACGCCGTAATGTGCGGCCTGGGCCCGGCGGTAACCCGCTCCACCCTGATGGCCATGCTCCTCCTCTGGGCTCACCACCTGGGCCGCAGCCGGGACTGGCCCACCACTTTGGCGGCGGCCGCCCTGGCCATACTCATGTTTAAACCCCTTTCCCTTTACGACATCGGCTTTCAGCTTTCCTTCGCCGCCACCTGGGGTATCCTCCACCTGGGGCCGGTCCTGGACGGCCGGTTGAAAAAGATGCTGGCCGGGTGGCCGTGGCTGCGGGGCGCCCTGTGGGTGACCCTGTCCGCCCAGCTGGCCACCCTCCCCCTGGTGGCCTGGTATTACAATTTGCTTTCCCCCGTTTCCCTTTTAACCAACCTGGCGGCGGTACCCCTCACGGGCTTCATTCTGGCCCTGGGTACGGCGGCGGCGGCCGGCGGCCTGCTTTTTCCCGCCCTGGCCGCGTCTATCAACGGGAGCACCTCTTTATTGCTGGACCTTTTCATGGCCCTGGTTTCCTTTTTTAGAAACCTGCCCGGAGCGGTGATTTATGTGCCCACCCCTCCGGCACCCCTGGTGGTCCTGTGGTACCTGCTCCTGCTGGGATGGATCGCCCTATCTTCCCCGGAGCTGCGGTCCGGGATCGCCGGTCTGCTTTCCCGCCACCGCCGGGCCGTCCTGGCCGGCTTGGCCGGCGGGGGGCTGGTGCTGGCCCTTTTTTTGTTCAAAATGCCCGCCGGCAACCAGCTGGTGGTTCATTTCATCGATGTGGGTCAGGGGGACAGCATCCTGATCCAGACTCCCGGCGGGAAAAACATGCTGGTGGATGCCGGGGGATGGCCGGGGGAATTCACCTCGGG
>NZ_WHYR01000111.1 GCF_009428905.1 Desulfofundulus thermobenzoicus
CACGGGCTGACCCCCTAAGATTGGACAATTAGTCCTTCTTGCTCACGATTTTAGCGAATTTCAATTCAGGGCGGCGGCCTTGACTGCCACCCCGCACGTGGTTAATCAATACCACCGACGGGGCGGCTCCGGGGAACATGCTATGGACAGAGGCAAGCCCCGTCGGCTATCCATTGTACCACGTGCGGGGTCCCCGGCCGTCAAGGCTACCCGGCGGCGCCGCCCGGAAAACCCTCAAGGGCTCACCAAGGAACATGCCTTTTTAAAGCCTTACGGGCTTCAGGTGCATTTGATTTCTCATCAAAAGCTGATAACATTCCGCCGGTGCCAGGTAGTGGGTAGCAGAATGAATACGGACGTTGTTATAATGCCGGATGAAACCGGTCACTGTCTCGTAAGCTTCTGCGTAACTGGAAAATTCGTGCCTGGAAAGGCATTCTTCCTCTAAAATCGAATGAAAGGACTCGATATGGGCATTTAAATTGGGCGTCTTAAAGGGTATTCTTTCGTGCTCCATGTTCAGTTCCCGGCACGTCATATCAAAGAGGTTGCTGATGAACTGCGGTCCGTTATCAGACCTGATTACAGGCTTCTCTGTCGCCGTAAACAACTGCCGTTTAAAAAGTGCCCTTTTAAGGGTAGCCACGGCATCTTTAGCTTCGCAGCACAGCCCAATATGGTAGTCCACAATGCAGCGGTCATAAACGTCAATGATGGGCATTATGAAGAAAAAGCGGTCTTCACCGGCAATATAACCGTATTTAATGTCCACCTCCCATAGCTGGTTAGAAGCAGTTACCAACCGGTTCCGGGTCAGTTTTCGTGGGTAATGTCTGTTAATTTTCCTTTGAGGGCGCAGGATTGCCAATTCCTTACACAGACGATAAACCTTTTTCTTATTGATTATCAGGTTAAACTTATTGCGCAAACAATAGCCCAACTTCAAGTAACCGTAGGCATATCCTTCACCGGCGATCAGCTCACAAATCCATTCTTTAACCTGTTCGTTGCTGACAATGGCACCGTATTTCGTTAGGGTGTAGTGAGATTTAGGACGACCACCGGTATGAATACGATTTTTAGGTTTTGGTCTTTTGTGCATTTTGTGGTAATACGTGGAACGGCTAATCCCAATAATTCTTAGTACAAGAGATATTTTGTAACCTAAAGATATCCATTTTCTAGCAATATCTATTTTATCATCAAGTGTGGGTTTGTTTTTTTTAGCAGGTCACGGAGAATGGCAAGTTCCAGGTCTTTTTCTCCGAGGAGTTTTTTGAGCTTTTCATTCTCCTGTTTAACTGCTTTATGTTCTTTGGGGGAACATGATATCCTTAGCGTCTCCCCCTTTTCCTGGCCTGTCGGGTGAAGGGTTCCATGCTTCTTGTAGGTCCTTACCCAACGGCTGATGAGGGATGGAGCAACATCATACCTGCGGCCAACAATAGAAGCGTTACCTGTTTCCATGGCCTCCTTAACAATTTGCATTTTTTGCTCTGGTGAGTACTTTTTTCTAGTCATTCAGGACTACCCCCCTACTGCATAATGTAACAGATTTAAGTCAAACTGTCCAATACAGTTAGGGGGCTTGAGTG
>NZ_WHYR01000112.1 GCF_009428905.1 Desulfofundulus thermobenzoicus
CACTAGTGTTGCATTAAATTTTTAGCACGAAAGTCAACTTGTAATTTCTGTAATCTTGTTGATATATACTCTTAAGTATTGAATATTCTGAACAGCACCTTCTTCTCCATGGTTAACAGGCCAGCGACCCGATAAAGGTAGTCCTTATCCACGTTTTTACAGTCGCTGGTTTTTAAAAAAGATGAAAAAATGCTTACAAATAAATTGGTTCGCAGTCAACCCTGTGGATAAATTCTGCTTCGCCGTTTTCCACTTGCCAGACCGTAAGATCAAAAATTTGCTGGTTGTTGTCTTTTCGTCGACCACGGGATTTCTTAAGCACCCGTTTTAATTGTGCCAACAGTTCTTCAAGAGGACGGAAAAGGTAAATCAATAATAAGCGTTGTATCTCCAGTAATTTTTTGTTGGCAGCAATGTCTTTTTGGAACAATGTCAATAAACAAAAGGCAATCAAAGCAATCCAAATCTGGTTATATACGGTATATTCGCTTTTCCCGTAACATTTTTTGATTACCAGGTGCTGTTTGATCCACTTGAAGAACAGTTCTATTTGCCAGCGGTGGCGGTAGATATCGCTGATTTCCTGGGCGCTGATGTTCAGGTCATTAGTTACAATAACCACTGGGTTACCCTGACTGTCCCTAGTTTTAATCAGCCGCAAGGGGTGCTTCATTTGGGTGGTTCCGGGGTTTCCCAACAGAACGATGCTTTCCACCATGCTGGTACCCGTTACAGGACGCTCTTCAAGGATTTCAGTAATGAACCCGTCCTTGAGCCTGGAAACGAATCTGATCCCATCATCGCAGTAGCGATCCCACTTAGCGAAGTCCACGTACCCGCGGTCAAATACAACTAGAGCATCGGTCTCTTCTACGATCAGGTTATCCAGCTGGGATATATCCGGGTGTTTGGCCGGTTTCATAATGACCTTATCGGGGTATACTCCCCGGTCCGAAAAGACCAGCCGCAGATGGACCTTTACTCCGGCTTTGGTGCTCCGGTAATCAGCCCACCGGTATTGTGACAAACACAGGGTAATTGTGCTGGAATCAATGATATGGAGCTGGTTCACCCGGGGTTCCCCATTAATCCAGCGTTTATTACCTCTTGCAAGCCGTTGGTTGATTTCATCAAATAGTACCTGCAGAAACTGGGTGGGCAGGTCTCTCAGGCGTCTGGATAATTGGGCAGCGCTAATGGAATCAATTCCCAGAAGTTTTTGCAAATCGTCATTGTTGCTGGCTTCTGTGGATAACTTGCGAAGCGATTCCGCCTGACTTAATTGGGCCAGTAGCATAAGGTAAAGAAATGGCAAGGTTTTAAGCTTCTTGATGTAACGGTCCAGTTTTTGGCATCTCACCAACTTCGAAATTTTTTTGAGTGGCATCAGCGAAAGGTATTTACTAAACGTGGATTGTGTGGTATCCTTGTCCATACAGAGTCTCCTTATTATGGGAGTTGGACAGGACTACCTGCACATCCCCATTATAAGGAGTTTTTTCTTTGTGGAAAAGGATTTTTCATAAATTTAGGTCTTGACAAATAAAAATTTTATTTATGCAACGTTAGTG
>NZ_WHYR01000113.1 GCF_009428905.1 Desulfofundulus thermobenzoicus
GTTCTTTGAAGCCAATTGCCCGGCGAGCTGTAACTAAAGCAGCGGCGTGGTGAATAATTATCCCGTACCGCTGCATGTACTTCCAGTAACCGATGGTGGAGGTGTGCGCCGGCCAGACCGGCTTTACACCGACACCTTCCCTGAATGCCCTGCGCGTGACGGCCTCGATGATCTTCCTGAACGGAAAGTTGGCCGCCATGCGGTTGAATTTCCTTTTGGTGTCCAGCCGGTCTTTCCCGAAGTCCAGGTTTTCCACCGCCAGTGGCTTGCCCAGGGTTTTGGCTATATCCACCACCACTTTAGCCAGTACGCCTATCAGGTAGGTGCGCCGATACCCCCGGCTGTAAGCCAGTTCTGGTATCTTGATGTAGAGAAACCCGTTCGGGTGCACCGTAACCTGAAATTCCCCGTCGAATTTGTGCAGGGCCTTCGGGTACGGTACGGTGAATCCTTCCGGCCAGGGTTCCGGCTGACCGGTGTAACTGACACTGGCCAAAGCCACCCCGTCCGGGTTGGTGTCCATGCCCAGGTAGCCCCGGTTGGGACTGGTTACCGTTTCCGGCGCGGTAACTGTAAACGTAATGTGTGCCCTGTACCGGCCGTCCCTGCCTTTGATCAGTTCGACGCTGTAGGGCGTCCTGGAAAGGAGCAGCATCAGCGCTTTTTGCCGGTGCTTTTCCGGCAGCCAGAGCTTGCCGGTTACCCTGGGCGCCCTGGTCATTATTGGCCTGTCTTTGCTGTCTGTACCTTTCCGCTCGGACAGGTGGGAGATGGTCACGGATAAGGAGAATTCTCCATTGCGCCGGCTCATCCTCAAGTTGAGGTTGCCGCCTTTGGTTTCGTCCCCCCGGGCGTACAGCCGGTCCTGCCGGGCGTTTTTCCATTCTTCCCGGCTGGCTTTGCCCTTGCAAACCCGTTTCCATAAGGAACGACCGCCGAAAACCACTTCGGGCATGGTGCCGTTTTCCTTATGGGCCTGCAGTGCCGCCAGTTTGTCGCTCAGGTCTTTGACCCGCATTTTACGGCCACGGACGGTACGTTTGGCCTTTCCAACCTTTACAGTGTCGCCAACTTTATTTGCTCTGGCCAGGTCCTTTTCCGCCCGGTCCAGTTTCCTTTTGGCCCGGGCCAGCTTTTTGGCCGTCTCTTCGATTTCCAGTGCCAGCAGTTGTTTTTGCGATTCCGCCACTTCCTTCGCTTTTAAGATGGCGTCGTCGCAAAAGCGGGAATTTAAGCCGAATGTCCCCTGGCCCTCTTTTTTGAGCTCTTCGCGGGAACGGTCTTCCAGCAGCCGGTTGAACGCCCGGCGGGTGCACGAGCAAAAAAGGCGCATCTCGGTGTCCAGGGGGTCTTCGTCGCCACGGCTCCATTTTAAAGAGCGAAGGGCGGGGTAGACGTCCGGAAACCACTCGCCGCAGATGGTGTATTTGATGCCCTCGATGGGGTTAATCGCTTTCTTCTTTTTCGGCTTCCCCATCCCGTGCCACCCCCGCCATCAGTTCCCGGAACCCCTGTCTGACTTTCTTGCCGCCCCTGGCTCCATAA
>NZ_WHYR01000114.1 GCF_009428905.1 Desulfofundulus thermobenzoicus
GGTGGGAGCAGCTGCCAGGGGAATCGGTACCCTCGAGATTATTATGATTGGCCTGGCCGGCGTTGTCGGAGCCGGTATTTTTGTGGCCAGCGGCATCCCGGTGCGCATTGCAGGTCCGGCTGCGGTCTTATCTTACCTGCTCAGTGCCCTGATGGTCATACCGGTAATGCTTTATCTGGCGGAAATGGAAGCCGCCTGGCCCTCCAAGGGAGCCTTCAGTGACTATGCCAACCGTTACCTGGGTCCCCTCATGGGTTTTGTCACCGGCTGGATGTATTGGTCCTCAGGGGTGCTCGGTATGGCCACTGAAGTGACCGCCTCTGCCCTGCTGATGCACTGGTGGCTGCCGGGTTGGCCGTTGTGGGTATTCAGCCTGTTTTTCTCTCTTTTGATTACTGGTGTGAACCTGCTGGATATCCGTGGCTTTACCCGCATTGAGGGGTTTTTTTCGGGGATAAAAATCATTGCTTTGCTTTCGTTCATCCTGGTCGGGCTAACCGTTTTAACCGGGCGGTGGCCGGGTCTGCCGCCGGTGGGAACACAGAATTATTTTGCCCATGGGGGGTTTCTGCCCCAGGGTATAAAAGGGGTCTTCGCTTCCCTTTTGCTGGTTATATTTGCCTATAACGGTATTCAGGTGGTCTGCTTGACGACGGCACAGGCCAATAATCCCAGACGTACCATTCCCCGGGCGGTCATGGGTACCGGGTTGACGGTGACCCTCCTGTATACCGGTGCCATTTTAGTACTGGTGGGTCTTTTGCCCTGGTACGCCGTTCCGGTTAGTTCCAGTCCCTTTGTGGCGGTTTTTGAACAGTTACACATCCCCTTTGGTAGCCATTTGTTAAACGCCATTATACTGACGGCGGTGCTTTCCAGCATGAACACCACCATGTTCGGTGTGACCAGGATGCTCGGATCCCTGGCGGATAGACATGAAGCGCCCCGGTTTTTGTTAAAAACCGACCGTCGGGGGATACCTACCAGGGCGCTGATTGCCAGCAGCATTTTTTTAGGTTTCGCTGTTATCCTGGCCTATTTGCTCCCCAGAAAAGTTTTTGTTTTTGTGGCCAGTGCCAGCGGCTTTATTTCCTTATTTAACTGGATTGTAATTACCATTACATACATTCGCTTCCGGCAAAAGCTGTCCCGGTTTAAGGCGCCCTTTACCGTGCCGGGGTATCCCTATTTGCCCTATACTTCCCTGCTTTTACTGCTGGTGGTAATGCTCTCGGTTCCCCTGGCCCGCAGCCAGATGGCCGGGATGATCAGCGGCATGTTGTTGGCCACGGTATACGTGATGATTTTTCTCCTTTTTTTCAGGCGCCGGTACAGGATGCCCGCCGGTGAATAAGTATTATCACCCGGAAGAGGCCGTGTAAAATTTCAGTAGGCACCAGAAGGGGATCAGCCCCCTGAAAAAGAAATGAGACCTCGCGCGCCCAAAAAACACCAAAAATCAAGCTAAAGGAGTGTGAGGTCTCATGTTAAATATTCGC
>NZ_WHYR01000115.1 GCF_009428905.1 Desulfofundulus thermobenzoicus
ATTTGATGACCGTTTTTACATCGATATCCAGCCTTCTGGCCACCTGGGCTTTTTTTAGCCCCATGTCTTTTAATTGATGAATCTCGGCGTACATTTTCCACCTCGTCAATTTTTATTCCACCCCCTGTCAACCAGTAATTATACCTGCTGGCTGAGAGGAGATGGTAAAAATCATCCGTTTTTATTGACCGAAATTCATCCGTTTTATTATACCGCTTACAAAAAATAAAAATAATGTCAAAAAATTATAAGTAATACGAAAGGAGAGTGATGGTACAAATTGATTTATCGTTCAAATGACAAGAAATCCATGCATGATCAGTTATTGCAAAATTTTAACAAATATGAAAGCTGCCAACAACAATTAGATGAGTCAGCTAATGGAGTAACGGAAAAATTAAATCCTTTAACTTGCGCATTGGAAATGGCTCCACATATCAAAAACCTGCTTGGGGAAGAAATAGGATTTTACGTATCAGACCTTAATACTTATACCTACTGTAGTCCAGGCAAAGTAAAACTTGCTTTAGTTGCTGGAGATGCAGTTAAAGAAGGTAGCACGGCTTTCCAAACCATGCGTAACGCCAGCAGGACAGTGGTGAGAATTGGCAAAGAGGTTTATGGCCTACCTTATTTGGGAATTGGCTATCCACTCACTAATCCGGAGAACGGTACCGTGATTGGCAGTATAGTGACTACAACACCAATTGAGCGACAGGAAAATCTTGCTTCCATTTCAAAACGCATCGAAGAACAGGTTAACGCTATTTCTATGGCTACCAGCAACTTGTCTGCCACCTCTGAAGAACTGGCCGCAACCACGGAAACCTTGGGCGGTAATGCCCGGGGCATAAGGGAAGAAATAAAAAAGACGGATGGCATCGTGGCCCTGATCCAGGAAATTGCCGAACAGACCCACATGCTGGGACTAAACGCGGCTATCGAGGCGGCCCGGGTGGGCGACGCCGGACGCGGTTTCAATGTGGTGGCTGGTGAAATACGCAAGTTGTCCCAGGACACCCAACGGTCAGTTAAAGATATTCTACAGACTTTGAAGGATATGCAACAAGCCATTATAGAACTGACGCAATCAATCGAGCAGATGGCGGCGGCCACCCAGCAGCAGGCGGCTTCGGCACAGGAGATAAGCGCGTCAGTCAATGAGTTGGGAGCGGTGGCGGCGGAACTGAAGCAGCAGGCTGATGAGTTGATCAAGTAAAAACAAAAACCGCTCCTTTGAGGCGGCCTCTACCGTGGCAATTCCCACGCCCGCCCGGACAACCGCGTTTCCCCATAAGGTCGCCTGCCGTCCGGCGCATGTGGGCGTGCAACCTGCCACGGTTAGTATAGTGTCAAGGCCGTGTAAAATTTCAGTAGGCACCAGAAGGGGATCAGCCCCCTGAAAAAGAAATGAGACCTCGCGCGCCCAAAAAACACCAAAAATCAAGCTAAAGGAGTGTGAGGTCTCATGTTAAATATTCGC
>NZ_WHYR01000116.1 GCF_009428905.1 Desulfofundulus thermobenzoicus
GCACCGGCCGCCAGGGTGCCCAGCAGGGACACCAGCCCGTGGTAATGGTGCCAGAAGAGCAGGTATACCGTGGAGACCACAATGGACATGAGCATCAGGGGAAAGGCCACTTTCATGTAGCCCAGGAAGGTAATGGGGATACCTCTCTTTTCGGCCATCCCGATGACCACCACGTTGGCCGATGCGCCTATGACCGTACCGTTGCCTCCCAGGCAGGCCCCCAGGGACAGGCCCCACCAGAGCAGGTCCAGGTTGGCCATGCCGCCCAGCCGCCCCATGTCATGGATGAGGGGGATCATGGTGGCCACGAAGGGGATATTATCCACAAAGGCCGAGGCCAGGGCGGAAATCCACAGGATGAGCATGGCCGCCGGCACCAGCTGTCCCCGGGTCACCTCCAGGGAAAAGCGGGCCACGGCCTCGATGACCCCCACCTTCTCCAGCGCCCCCACCACCAGGAAGAGGCCCACAAAAAAGAAGATTACCGGCCATTCCACCGCGTGCAGCACGTGCTCCGGGTCCTCCCGGGTGATGAGCAACAATAAGCTGGCCCCGGAAAGGGCGATGACGCTGGATTCCATGTGCAGGTACTGGTGCAGCACAAATCCGGCAATAGTCAAAAACAGCACTATCAGGCACTTTTTCAATAAAACCGGGTCCTTGATCTCATCCCTTTCGTTCAACTGCATGATCTTTTCCTGCAATTCCGGCCGGGCCACCAGCTGCCGGCGGTAGATGATGCGCAGGAAGAAAACGGTCAGGATGTAAATGACCACAATTACCGGCGTCAGGTTGACGACGAAATCCATAAATCCCAGGTGGGTCTGGCTGCCGATCATGATGTTGGGCGGGTCGCCGATCAACGTGGCCGTGCCGCCGATGTTGGAAGCGATAATCTCGGCGATGAGAAAGGGTACGGGGCTGATCTGCAGCTGGCCGGCAATGGCAAAGGTAACGGGGACCACCAGCAGGACGGTGGTCACGTTGTCCAGAAAAGCCGAAGTTACCGCCGTGACCAGGGACAGGGCGGCCAGGATACGTATAGGTTCTCCCCTGGCCTGGCGGGCGGCCTTGACGGCCAGGTATTCAAAAACTCCCGTCCGGCGGGTGATGCCCACGATGATCATCATGCCCACCAGCAGACCGATGGTGTTGAAGTCAATGGCATGCACCGCTTCTTCCGGGTTGATGATGCCGGTGAGGGCCAAAAGGGCGGCTCCCACCAGGGCGGCCACCGTCCGGTGAAT
>NZ_WHYR01000117.1 GCF_009428905.1 Desulfofundulus thermobenzoicus
ATGGTGCGCCCGTTCTTATTTTTGGTGCAGGTTTCTCTTAATTCGCAAGCCTGGCAGGCTTCCTTAGGAAAACGGTAAATCCAGGCCTGGCTGTTTTCATGGTAGGTTCTCTTGTCCGTAGTTATCCCTGCCGGACAGGTAACGGTTTGTTTTTCCGAATCATAAGTAAAGTTGCCCCTGGCTAAATCTTCGGAGATTGCCTGTGGATGAAGGGGAGCAACCAGCTGGATGCCCATTTCTTTTAATTGCTGCCGGTTTTCTCCTGTACCATAAGCTTTGTCACCAAACATTTTTTCAGGTTTGAGACCTGTTTCGGTAACTACTTCCTGTGTTTTTTCCACTACCGGTTCGCAATCGGAAACGTTTCCCGGTGTGACGGCAATGTTGGTGATGAACTTGTTTTCCACAGTTTCTGTAACATGAGCCTTATATCCGTTAAACTTTTTGGTTTTGGACTTGGCCCCGTGCCTGGCTTCCGGGTCAACAGCAGAAATAATCCGGTCGGGATGGGTTTCCTTGGTTTCCTTATAACCCTTTTCCGCCGGTTCGGTGTTTTCGTAGAGAAGGCGAACCAGAATACTTCTCCGGTAGGCCACCACCGGGTGAAGATCCCGATTATCCAGAAAAGCAATTAATGCTTTGGCATCTTCTACTATTTCGGTCAGCCGCTGCCGTCGGAGGGTTTCATCGGGTTCAGGTTTTATGGCCTTGGATAATTCTCCCTTCAAGTATTTGGTGATGTCCAGTTTCTCTTGAGCCTGGTGGAACAAGTCGTAGTGGCGCTTCTTCAGCTGGCGCAGGCAAATTCTGATTCCCTCCCGGATTAATTCTGAAGCGGCCGGAACCGCTACGTTGGCTATGATATGAAAAGAATCTGTGCGCTGGTTTTCGTTTTTCTTGATCAGCCCGGCATCGGTAATCATCTGTACCAGGGTGAAAAGGGCCTCTTTGTGTTGTTGGGACTCCAGCAGGCGGTCCCGAAAATTTCC
>NZ_WHYR01000118.1 GCF_009428905.1 Desulfofundulus thermobenzoicus
TTATGGAGCCAGGGGCGGCAAGAAAGTCAGACAGGGGTTCTGGGAACTGATGGCGGGGGTGGCACGGGATGGGGAAGCCGAAAAAGAAGAAAGCGATTAACCCCATCGAGGGCATCAAATACACCATTTGCGGCGAGTGGTTTCCGGACGTCTACCCCGCCCTTCGCTCTTTAAAATGGAGCCGTGGCGACGAAGACCCCCTGGACACCGAGATGCGCCTTTTTTGCTCGTGCGAGCGCTGGGCGTTTAACCGGCTGCTGGAAGACCGTTCCCGCGAAGAGCTCAAAAAAGAGGGCCAGGGGACATTCGGCTTAAATTCCCGCTTTTGCGACGACGCCATCTTAAAAGCAAAGGAAGTGGCGGAATCGCAAAAACAACTGCTGGCACTGGAAATCGAAGAGACGGAAAAGAAATTGGCCCGGGCCAAAAGGAAACTCGGCTGGGCTGAAAAAGACCTGGCTAAAGCCGTCAAATCAAACGACACAGCTAAGATTGAAAAAGGCAAACGGACAATACACGGCCGTAAAGCAGCGGTTAAAAAACTGGCGGACAAACTGGCGGCACTGCAGGCCCATAAGGAAAACGGCACCATACCCGAAGTGGTTTTCGGCGGTCGTTCCTTATGGAAACGGGTTTGCAAGGGCAAAGCCAGCCGGGAAGAATGGAAAAACGCCCGGCAGGACCGGCTGTACGCCCGGGGGGACGAAACCAGGGGCGGCAACCTCAACTTGAGGATGAGCCGGCGCAATGGAGAATTCTCCTTATCCGTGACCATCTCCCACCTGTCCGAGCGGAAAGGTACAGACAGCAAAGGCAGGCCAATAATGACCAGGGCGCCCAGGGTAACCGGCAAGCTCTGGCTGCCGGAAAAGCACCGGCAAAAAGCGCTGATGCTGCTCCTTTCCAGGACGCCCTACAGCGTCGAACTGATCAAAGGCAGG
>NZ_WHYR01000119.1 GCF_009428905.1 Desulfofundulus thermobenzoicus
TGTTTTCGATTAGGGAGCCGGCCTTGCAACCGGCTCCCCTCGATTCTCAAACTTCCACAAGCAACTCCCGGTAATCGCTTTTGTTGAACTCGTCCAGGCTGCCGTCATCGTATTCGACTTCCAGGTAACCGTCGCCGGTATACCCTACAACCTTTAATGTTTCACTCGTATCGACATCTTTTAACTTCTTGCCGATTAGCGCCTCGGCCTCTTCCCGGGTGAAAAGTTCCTCGCAAGAGGGAGAATCTTCTGTTTTGATCTTTTCCGGGTAGGTTACCATGTTACATGCCGTCTCCACAACCGCTTCGTCATATTTGTAAATCTCCCCCGTAAACATCACCATTTCCACCAGTTCATCCCCGTGATTCTTATACCATTTCCGGTGGGCCTCCAGGAACAGCTCCCAGGCTTCCCGCTCAAGATTACTTTCAAACACAATCTTCACAGTAACTCTACCTCCTTAAGACTCCCGGCATCTTTAATCCCCGATCCGACCGACTTAAAGGTGCTTTCCAGCAATGACATCAGCTGCCACCTCTTGTCTCCTCTGGCCCGCAGACAGTCATTTTCTGAATCACGTATCCACTCGTTGACCCATTGCCGGGCGTTGGTGGTTATCATCTTTACCGCACTGTTGAGCACTGCGACGGCTTTTTCGGTTTCAATCTCCAAAAGATGGCCTGGAACCGCCCTTGCCAGGGCGTTCACGTCTTCCGCCTCGATTGCCCTGACAGTTCTGCGCACATAGTGTTCGAACACCGCTTCCCTGTGTCCATATGTTGCTTCCTCCGCCGCTATTCTTTTCACTGAATCTGGCATTTATACCATCTCCTTAATTCGTGATTTATAGGCTTTCTTATACCCGCACGACCCGCACTTCAATGCCGGCCGCCAGGGCGTCGTCGATG
>NZ_WHYR01000011.1 GCF_009428905.1 Desulfofundulus thermobenzoicus
TCATTTCCCCCGGCCCCTGCACCCCCAGTGATGCGGGTATTTCCCTGGCCGCAATCAAATACTTTGCCGGGCGCATCCCCATCCTGGGTGTCTGCCTGGGGCATCAGGCCATCGGCCAGGCCTTTGGCGGCCGGGTGGTCCGGTCCCGCCGGCCCATGCACGGCAAGACTTCTCTGGTACATCACGACGGCAGGGGAATTTATCGTAGCCTGCCCAACCCCTTCCCCGCCGCCCGTTACCACTCCCTGCTGGTGGAAAGGGAAACCCTGCCGGACTGCCTGGTAGTTACCGCCCAAACCGGACAGGGGGAAATCATGGGTTTAAGGCACCGGTATTACCGGGTGGAAGGAGTGCAGTTTCACCCGGAATCCATCCTCACCGGGGTGGGGAAAAAACTGCTGGCAAATTTCCTGTCCCAAGGGGACACCTACACCCCTGCCAGCGGCACTTTCAGACCCCATTTGGGATTTTCATCCGTGGGTTGTGATAACACTTATCATGGGCGGTTAATAAGTGAATAACCGGGTACATAAAGGAACGGGATAATTATGACACTGCGTCTACCTTTGATGGAAAAAATATCTTTACCGGCAAACGTGCCGGCCCTTTTTGAGAGGCTGGCCGCCCGGCCTTACAGCTTTTTGCTGGACAGCGGGTTGATTATGCCGGGACTGGGCCGGTATTCGCTGATGGGAGCCAATCCTTTTCTGGTATTATACTCCCGGGGAGAACGCCTGTGGCTGGAACGGGAAGGAAAAATTACCCTGGATTGCGGCCACCCCCTTGATAAATTAAAAAAAGTGCTGGCCCGGTACCGGCTGCACCCGGAAAACTGCCATCTTCCCTTCTGCGGTGGTGCGGTGGGCTATTTCAGCTACGATCTGGGGCGGGTGCTGGAGAAACTACCCTCTCTGGCAACCGATGACCTGCAAACCCCCGACCTCTGCCTGGGATTTTACGACGTGGTCACGGTGGTGGACCGGGTAACGGGTGAGGTGTGGGTGGTATCCACCGGTTTTCCGGAAACCGACCCGGCGGCAGCCGGGCGAAGGGCACGGGAACGGCTGGAAGAGATGCATACCATACTGGCAGGAAAGCCGGAACCGCAGGCAGAAGATCATTACCTTTGCACCGGTGAACAAAAACCGGCCTTTAAAACAGCCACTCCCCCGGCCGGAACCACCGGCTTTCTGACCGGTACCACTGAAAGCAAGGGCCACAACGCCGGCGGCCTGCCAGTGGCGGCACCCAGGGAGGCAATTCAGCTGTCGCTTTCACCGGTCAACGACCGGGCCGCATCCCGGGGTAGCGGATTGCCCACCGAAAGGCGGGGGGGTGCGGGGAGCCAAACCCCTTTTCTCCACGCCCACTTTGATGAAGACGGCTACTGCCGGGCGGTACAACGGGCCAAAGACTACATTGCCGCCGGGGACATCTACGTCATAAACCTGTCCCAGCGCTTTTCCCTGCCCCGGCTGGTGGAGCCCTGGCCCCTGTACCGGCAACTGCGGGCCATAAATCCGGCCCCCATGGCCGCTTACCTGAACTTTGGCCCCTTTCAGGTGGTATGCTGTTCCATGGAAAGGTTTCTGAAAGTAACCGGAAGGCGGGTGGAAACCCGGCCCATCAAGGGCACCCGGCCCCGGGGGAAAGATCCGGCCAGTGACGCCCGCTTCAGGGAAGAATTGTGGCATAGTGAAAAGGACCGGGCGGAACTGGTAATGATTGTGGATATGGAGCGCAACGACCTGGGGCGGGTCTGCCGGACGGGATCGGTACAGGTACCGCAGCTGTACCGGCTGGAGGAATACGCCACCGTTTTCCACCTGGTTTCCACTGTGGTGGGGGAACTGGCGCCGGATAAGGACGTGGTGGACCTGCTGGCCGCCGCCTTTCCCGGCGGTTCCATCAGCGGAGCACCCAAAATCCGGGCCATGGAAATCATTGAGGAACTGGAGCCGGTACGCCGGGGCATTTACACCGGCTCCATTGGATATATTGGTTTTAACGGCAACGCCGATTTAAACATTGTGATCCGCACACTGATATTCAAGGACGGGCATATCTATTTCCAGGCAGGCGGCGGTATCACCATTGATTCGGACCCCTGTATGGAGTACATGGAGACCCTGGACAAGGCCCGGGCGCTGGTGCAAGGGCTGGACAGTGTGACAGGTGTGACAGGGGACGGTGTGACAGGGGACGGTTCCCTGACACACAGATTTGAGAGGGGACGCCACCATGGCATATAAAAAATTAAGGTACATCAAAAAATTGTCCTCTGTAAAATGTGTCAAAGAACCGTCCCCTGACACACTTGGAAGGTGAGGCAATGGGTGCAGTGATATGTTTAAACGGCCGCTTTTTACCCGCGGATCATGCCCGGGTATCCGTCCTGGACCAGGGTTTTCTATATGGCTACGGTCTTTTTGAAACCATCCTGGTGCGGCAAAAACGGCCTGTTTTACTGGCGGAACACCTGAACAGGCTGAAAGATGGCAGCGCTGTCCTGGGAATAACCCCACCCCTGCCTTTAAACGAACTTCCCCGGCTGGTGGAGCAGACCATCGCAGAAAATGGCACCGTAGACGGCGCCCTGCGTTTAACATTGTCAGCAGGGACTGCTCCAGGGGAGGTGCCAGGCAACCTGATCATCTCCACCCGTCCCCTCCCCTATGGCCCCCGGGACTACCGGCAGGGGTTCCGGGCGGGGTGGTCGTCCTTAAAGCGCAATGAATATTCGCCCCTGGTAAGATTAAAAACTTTGAACCACCTGGAAAATCTGCTGGCCAGAAGGGAAGCCCGGGAGAAGGGCTGGAATGAAGCGCTCTTTTTGAACACTGCTGGTTTCGTGGCCGAAGGAACATTGAGCAATATCTTTATAATCAAAGATAAACGGGTGGTTACCCCTTCAATCGATCAGGGGCTGCTCCCGGGCATCATGCGCCGGGTGGTGCTGGAAACCTGCCGCCGGCTGGGCATCGAGGTGCAGGAGCGACCGGTCTGTCCTGCCGAGCTGACAGATGCCGGCGAATGTTTTCTCACCAACTCCCTCATGGTCGTCATGCCCCTGATCAGCATAAACGGCCGTCCCATTGGTGGAGGACGGCCGGGAATGCTTACCGGGCTAATTGAAAAAACATTAAGAGAATTGCCCTTTCGCTAAAAATGACTTCTTACATTTCAGCACCCGCAATGCGTGGCTCAAAGGAGATCAAACCAACATAACCGAAATGACTTGTTAAGCCAGCATTTCCGCCATATAATCCAGCAGGTCTATGGCCCTGATTATTCCGACCGCTTTTTTCCCTTCAAAAACCGGCAGGATGTTGACGTTTTTGGTCATCATCAGTTCAATGGCCTTCGTTACGGTATCGTCCACCTGTACATAGGCATCGACCAGCGGCCGTATGGCCTGCCCCACCTTGATAATCGTCAGTTTCTCCAGGGATCCCCGGTGGTAAAATATGGCCCATGACATGGTAAAGAGTTCGCTGTTGTCGTAAATCATTTTATTTTGCTTAATAGCGTTAAGGATATCGCGGGTGGTAAGGATTCCCACCAGCATTTCCTCGCCCTGCACCTTTTTCGTTTTGCTGAAAACCAGCAGGGAACGGTGGGAATGACCGGCCGAACGGTACTCCTTCAACACCTTTATGGCCTCTTTCAGGGTATCCGTTTCATAAACCGCCGGGTACTCGGACAAAGGGACCATCAGTTCGCCCACCTTCTTGGTATCGGGCATACTCCCACTCCTTTCAAGTGAATATTATCACATTCATAGACACGATACCATAAATAGTTATTTCTGTCAACGGGATTGCCCTCCGAAGGCCATTCTCGTCATCCAACAACATAGACAGCACGCCTTTGGTCTCGCCCATTTCCCCCTTCCCCCGGATTGATTATGTTATTTAACAATATTGCATTATCCCTCCCTTGAAAAGCACCCATTCATGTCTAACTATGTTCTTGCTGTCGGCTTTATCCATTTCCACCGCGTAAAGCGCCCCGTCCACGGGGTCGTAGAGCACCCCGAGCCTAACCCCTCCCACGCTCTCGGCGGGCCACATACAGTCCGGTTTCTGAGCGGTGGGTAGAAAGGTTCGCCCCCGATACTGCGGTTCATCTTAAGCACCACCATGCAGGGGTCGTTGGGGTCGGGCACCCACCCGCCCGTAAGCCCGTAACCGTAATACCCCATCGGGGTGCCGTCCAGCTTCACCGGGCGGTCAAACCTGACCCTCGCTGGCTGGTAGGCGTCTACCGTGGAGCCGGGAGCGGGCGTGATTTCTACCACCTTCAGCTCCGGCACGATCCTGAATTTCACCACCACGTCCTGCGCCGGACCGGGGATACCGCTGGCGGCATCCTTCACAGCGTTCGCCTTTACCGTCAGCACATAATCCGTTTCCAGTTTCAACTGACCAATGCCCAGCGTCACCTACTGCCCGTCCACATATGGAGATTGGCCGGAAGATTGAGTACGGAGAAGCGGTAGGAGCGCGGTAGGGACGGCGGCGCCGCGGTCGTCACGAAGAAAACGAGTGAACGCTTGAAACAAAACAAAACACCCCCAAATAGTTAATGTTTTTGTAGCACATTGTGGTATAATATAAGCACCAACTTGCTTGCCAAGGTGAAAAACATTGAAAAAGATAACTCGCTTTATTATCCCGCCCGACCGTGCTAATCATATTGCGGTTAAACACTCTGTAACGCCGGAGAAGGTCTGGCAGGCGGCTTTTGACGATCCTCACCACATTATCCAGCGGTTAAAAGCTGCCAATTCCGCTTCACAAGAGAAGGTTTACCGCCTTCTGGGTCGGACAGAGGCAGGGCGATACCTGACGGTCATATTCATTTACAAAGGCCGGGGTCGTGCCTACCTTGTCACGGCCCGAAATATGACTCATGCCGAAAGGAGATATTACCATGAAAAAAATCGTTGATTTGCCGGACTTAACTGACATGGATAGGTTAACTGAATTCTTCGACCGTACCGACACCCAGGAGTTGGAGTGGGAAGACGCTGACGTTGAATTCAAGAAACCTGAGCTTGTTCATGTCTCAATCCGCTTGCCGAAAGAAGATTTAGCCGCCATCAAGCGGGCAGCCAGTAAGTTGGGTGTCGGGCATACAACTTACATCCGGATGGTGTTGCGGAAGGCGGTCGGAAGGTAATTGAACAGTATTGGACACCCCGGCTTTCCGGCGGGGCGTGAAGGCAGTGGCTGCCAGGAAGGTGGGTCAGTTCAAAAAATAAAAAACCCAGCACTCAGGCAGGGCACCTTTTCCGCCGGGTCCGGGTTGGGGATCTTCCGGCCCCCGCGTATACCACCGTTCTCCGTTCCTGCTAACGTATACCATCACGGAATTTTTCCGGGACGGCCATGCAAGGTCATACGGCCCGCTTTGACGTCAAGTCGTCCCTGCCCTAAAAAACAAAACCCCCGCCAGCCGTTCCATTCCACGGCCAGCGGGTTTCCCGGTGGGGCCGTCCCTTCCGACCGCCCTGTTTTTTTGTGCAACCGGGCCGGTTTTTGGGCCAACCTGTCCCTGTTTTGGCCCGACCGTGGCCGGTCTCTCCTGGACCGTTCTGGACTTCCAGTTCATACCAAAACCCCGGAAGCCTTGATTTTCAAGGCTTCACCACACCTGGAGCACCACGCATTTCAGGTAGTACGTTTCCGGCGAGGCCAGAAGCATGGGGTGGTCCCTGGCCTGACGGCGCAGTTCCACCAATCGCAGCTGCCGGCCCACATCCCGGGCGGCGTCCAGTAACACCTGAAGAAAGAAATCTTCCGTCATATGGTAGGAGCAGGAGCAGGTAACCAGAAAGCCCCCCGGAGGCAAAAGCTTCATGGCCCGCAGGTTGATTTCCTTGTAGCCCCGGGCGGCGCCTTCCAGGGCTTCTCTGGATTTGGTGAAGGCCGGGGGATCCAGGATAATCAAATCAAAGCGTTCCCCGGCCCGGTCCATGGCCCTTAATTCATCAAAGACGTTGCCCTCCCGGAAGGTGCAGACGGACCGAAATCCGTTCCGGGCCGCGTTTTCCCCGGCCATTTCCAGGGCGTCCGCCGACACGTCAATGCCCAGCACCTTCCTGGCCCCGAAGCGTGCCGCATATACCGAAAAGGTGCCGGTGTGGCAGAAGCAATCCAGCACCCGGGCGCCCTCCGCCAGCCCCTGCAGGGCCAGGCGGTTTTCCCGCTGATCCAGGAAATAGCCGGTTTTCTGCCCTCCGGCCAGGTCCACCAGAAACTTGAGCCCGTTCTCTTCTATTTCCACCACCGGATTAAAATGCCCCTTTAAAAAGCCGGTTTTTAAAGGCAGGCCCTCCAGTTCCCGTACCGGTACGTCATTGCGTTCATAGATGCCGGCCGGTTCCACCAGCTCATCCAGAAGGTCCACCAGAGTCTGTTTGTGCACATCCATACCCAGGGCCAGGGTCTGTACCGAAAGATAATCACCGAAGCGGTCCACAATGAGCGCCGGCAAAAAATCCGCTTCGGCATACACCAGGCGGCAGGCATTGGTGTCCCGCACCACCCGCCGCCGGTAATCCAGGGCGGCGGTCAAACGCCGGTGGAAAAAGGCCCGGTCTATTTTTTCCCCTTGTTCCCGGGTTAACAAGCGCACCAGGATCTGGGAGGCCGGATTGATATAACCCCGGCCGACAAAACGGCCCCGGTGATCCACCACCTCCACCACGTCGCCGGGGTTGAAATGGCCGTGGATATCCGACACCTCGGTGCCATAAACCCAGGGGTGCCCGTGTAAGACCCGGTGGGGCTGACCCCGGGTAAGCTTTACTACCGCCATAAAGTCACCTTCCACATAACTGTTCACTGAAACCGGTGGTTAATGCAAAGGCACGGCGCTGTCCAGAGCGAACGATCCGGCACTCACCAAAAATTACTCTACTTCTGATGCTGGGTTTCATACTGATACCATAGTGCTACGAAGATCTTATACGCCAGTGAGTGCCGGACGAAGCGCCGGTAACAGTACCCAGCGAACTCTGAGGTTGCCGGCTCGGCGCCCGAGGACGCCAACGAAAAACGTCATTAAAAACGTAACAGAATCACATATTTTCGAAGGCGTCCCTATTTTCTACCGGCCAGCCTTTCCGCCCTCCTGCTTACCTGACGGTAAACCTCCTCTTCGTCCACGGTGAGCACCTGCCGTTTTTCCATGACCACCCGCCCGTCGACGATCACCGTTTCCACATCGGCGGACTGGGCGGCATAGACCAGATGGGCCACCAGGTCGTGCCGGGGATAGAGATGGGGCCGGTGCAGGTTGATTAAAATGATGTCCGCTTTATAACCGGGCTTGAGCAGGCCCACGTCATGCAATCCCAGCACCCGGGCGCCGTTCACCGTGGCCATGGACAGGGCGGTAAAGGCGGGCAGGGCCACGGGGTCCATGGTCGCCACTTTTTGCAACAACGCAGCCGAGCGCATTTCTTCCATCATATCCAGATTATTGTTGCTGGCCGGCCCGTCGGTACCCAGGCCCACCAGCACACCGGCCTCCAGCAACCGGGTCACCGGCGCAATGCCGCTGGCCAGCTTCATGTTGCTCTCCGGATTATGGGCCACCCCCACTTTCTTTTCCGCCAGGATGTTTATTTCTTCCTCATCCAGGTGGACGCAGTGGGCGGCCAGGACGGGAAAAGCAAAAAGACCCAGTTCGTCCATCAGAGCCACCGGCCTTTTACCGTATTGCCGCCGGATGTCTTCCACTTCCTTCCCCGTTTCGGCCAGGTGAATGTGGATACCCACCTGCACTTCGGCGGCCATGTCCATGACCTTTCTCAGGAAATCCGGGGGGCAGGTATAAGGCGCATGGGGACCCAGCATGGTGGTAATGCGCCCGTCAGCTGCACCATGCCATTCGCCGATAAAATGGCGGCTTTCCTCCAGAGCATCACCGGCCCCGGTGGAAAGGCCGATCATTCCCCGGGACAGGCTGGCCCTTAAGCCCGCCTTTTCCACCGCCCTGGCCGCCTGATCCATGTGAAAATACATATCGGCAAAGGAGGTGGTTCCCGAACGGATCATCTCCAGACAGCAGAGCATGGTGCCCCAATAAATGTCCTCCGGATCCAGCCGTTCTTCCACCGGCCAGATTTTCTCCTCCAGCCACCTCTGCAGGGGCAGGTCGTCGGCATAGCTGCGCAACAGGGTCATGGCCCCATGGGTGTGACAGTTCACCAGACCGGGCAGGGCCAGCATGCCCCGGGCATCAATAATCCGGTCTATGTCATTGGGCGGGGAAGCGCTTCCCGCCGGCCCCACGTGGGTGATATATTGCCCTTCGATTAATATTTCCCCATTTTCATACAGGACCCCGGGACTCTCCATGGTCAGCACGGCAGCCCCGCGAATGAAAATCATCACGCCAATTCCCCCATCCGAACATTTTTACTCAATGGCTGTTTCCCGGCCTGGGAAAGACTCCGGGACAATTACGCATACACACCTGACTGTAGCTGTTCAGGTAGCAGTCCCGTAAAACTTCCACTTCCTCCAAAGGCAATACGGCCGGCTGGCCCACCAGGTCGGCCCAGACATATACTTTGGCCGATTTTTCCACCACCTGGCAAACCATAAAAGCCTCCTCCAGATTGCGCCCCACCCCCACCACCCCGTGGTTGGCCAGTAGCACCGCACCCCGGTTTTCCAGGGCTTCCACCGCCGCCCGGGCCAGTTCCTCCGTACCGGCCCGGGCATATCTGGCCACAGCCACGCCGTTGCCCACCATCTGGGCCAGGTCTTCCAGAATGGGAGGGATGGGTTTGCGGGCAACGGCCAGAGCGCTGGCAAAGACACTGTGGGTATGCATTATGGCTTGAACATCGGGACGGGCGTTATAAATGCCCAGGTGCAGCCGGTATTCCGTAGAGGGTTTGCGTTCCCCTTCCACCACCCGGCCTTCCATGTCCAGAACCACCATATCCCGGGGCTGCAGGGTGGCATAGGGAATACCGCTGGGGCTGATCACCACCAGATTTTCCCTGGGTACCCGGGCGGAAATATTTCCCCAGGTACCGGTCACCAGACCGCTGGTGCCCATACGCAGGCCCATTTTATATACCTGCTCTTTGTACTTTTCCGTTGCCACCGACATGGCACCTAAAACCCCCTCAAGAAAAATGATCGCCGGTTACCCGGCCAGGTAGCCCATCTCAAGGATATAAAGTGGATTTCAGTCAACTCCAGCTACCTTTGCTGAAGTTCTAATTATAAAACATGTTTCATTGAGTACCGGGCAGATTGAAATTGTTTAATCGATTTTCATGGTTGCTAACTGCGCCTGCCAGTCGTGTATGTAACATTCCTGCTCCGGCGTCAGCCGGTCAATTTCGATACCCAGGGAAGAAAGCTTCAACTCCGCCACCCGCCGGTCCAGTTTCTCCGGCACCAGGTACACCCGGGGCGCCAGCTTACCTTTGTTTTCCCAGACATAACGGGCGGACAATGCCTGCAAAGCAAAGGACATATCCATGATTTCGGCCGGATGGCCATCCCCGGCGGCCAGATTTACCAGGCGTCCTTCCCCCAGCAGATAAATGCGCCTGCCATCGGGCAGGGTAAATTCCTCGATATTCTGTCGCACCGGCCGGCGGGATACGGACACCCCAACCAGATCGGGCTTGTTAATCTCCACATCAAAATGCCCGGCATTGGCCAGAACGGCCCCGTCCTTCATACGCCGGAAATGGTGTGATCTTAAAATATCCCGGCATCCGGTGACGGTAATAAATATATCTCCAATATAAGCAGCCTGGTCGCTTTTCATAACCTGGTATCCATCCATGTGAGCTTCCACCGCCCGGATGGGGTCCACCTCGCAGACCACCACCTTAGCCCCCAGTCCCCGGGCGCGCATGGCCACCCCCTTGCCGCACCAGCCGTAACCCAGCACCACCACCGTTTTACCGGCCACCAGCAAATTGGTGGTGCGCATAATCCCCGCCCATACCGATTCACCGGTACCATAACGGTTGTCAAAAAGAAACTTGCAATGGGCGTCATTGACGGCAATCATGGGAAACAGGAGCTTCCCTTCCCGTTCCATGGCCCTTAAGCGCAGCACCCCCGTGGTGGTTTCCTCGCAACCCCCGGCCACTTCCCCGGCCAGATCCCGGCAACGGGTATGCAAGAGATGCACCAGATCCCCGCCGTCATCGATAACCACCCGGGGGCGGGTTTCCAGCACCCGGATCAGGTGCTCCGTGTACTCCTCGGCAGTAGCGCCGTGCCAGGCATAGACATGGATACCGGCGGCCGCCAGGGCCGCCGCCACATCATCCTGGGTGGAAAGGGGATTGGAACCGGAGATGGCCACCTGTGCCCCCCCGGCACGCAAAACTTCGGCCAGGTAGGCCGTTTTGGCCTCCAGGTGAATGCTCATGGCCACCCGCACACCGGCAAAGGGCTGCTCTTTTTCAAATAGGGCCCGGATGGTGTTCAGCACCGGCATATGCGCACGCACCCAATCGATTTTCAACCTGCCTGCCGGCGCCAGGTTAATATCCCGCACAATGCAGTTTTCCATTTTCCCTCTCCTTGTTTATACAGATTGTTATTATTTTTTATATGGCAGGCCAGGGGGCCTTTTAACCTTCCGTATGACCCGTTAACCAGAATAAGTTCGTAAAACTGACCGGCCCGCGGTCGCCTCCCGTCACCATGTCTCCCGGGCTATGTTTGAAAAGGGAAGGACTATTCCCCTACCGCTGCCGGAACAGCCGGGACAGGCTTTCTTCGTAGGGCGGCCAGGCCACTCCCCGGTCGGTGATGATGGCCGTCACCAGCCTGGCCGGTGTTACATCAAAGGCCGGGTTCCAAACCCGCACCCCGGCCGGAGCCACCGGTACACCGGCCAGATGGGTTACTTCCTCCGGCCGCCGCTCCTCTATGGGAATATCCCGGCCGCTGGCCAGGGCCATGTCCACGGTGGACAAAGGAGCGGCCACATAAAAGGGCAGACCGTGTTCCCTGGCCAGTACGGCCAGGCCGTAGGTACCGATTTTATTGGCCACATCGCCATTGGCGGCTATACGGTCGGCACCCACAATCACCAGGTCCACCATGCCCCGGGCCATGAGATAGGCGGACATGTTATCGGTAATCAGGGTTACCGGTATGTTTTCCTGGACCATCTCCCAGGCGGTCAGCCGGGCCCCCTGCAAAAGGGGCCGGGTTTCATCGGCATAAACGCTCACATTTTTCCCCGCTTCATGGGCCGCTCGGATTACCCCCAGGGCCGTGCCGTAACCGGCAGTGGCCAGGGCGCCGGCATTGCAATGGGTGAGAATCCTGGCCCCGTGAGGAACCAGTTCCTGACCAAACCGCCCGATGCGCCTGTTTCCTTCCACATCTTCCCGGTAGATGGCGTGGGCTTCCTGCAGTAAAAGGTCCAGCAGCGCTTCCCGCTTTGTTTCCGTAGACGCTTCCAGGCGGGCCAGCAGGCGGTTCAAAGCCCAGGTCAGGTTCACGGCCGTGGGCCTGGTGGCGGCCAGGTTGCGGGCCACCTCCCGGGCGGCGGACAACATTTCTTCCCGATTGCCGGCACCGGTCCCCTGCACTCCCAGCACCAGACCATAGGCGGCGGCCGCCCCGATGGCCGGGGCACCGCGCACCCGCAGGTGGCGGATGGCTTCAACTATCGTTTCACAATCCCTACAGTCGATGTACTCCACCATTCCGGGCAGTTTGGTCTGATCCAGCAGGATCAACCTTCCGTTTTCCCAGCGCATGGTATCCAAAGTCCGGCTCAACCCCCATGAGAAATTTTTTTAATAAGACTATCCCACCCGGGTCCCCAGGCAATAGGCCGGTCAATACACAAAGTATTCCCGGAACTGCTTCCCTCCAACTGTCCATCCCGTTTCAGACGCCGGATAACGAGCAAGATGATCAAATAATCCTTACTTCACTGCGGAGGGGTCCAGGGGCGATTCATGGCAAAGGCAGGACCGGTCCGGATCCAGCAATTCAATGGCCCGCATAACCAGCCGGCGCAGGTTGGCCGCATTTTCGGCCATTACATCCACCACTTCCTGGTGGGACAAACGGGTAGGCGAAATACCGGCGGCAAAGTTGGTTACCATGGCGATGGTGGCATAGCACATCCCCGCCTCCCGGGCCAGGACCACTTCCGGCACGCTGGTCATTCCCACCAGGTCCCCCCCCAGCTGACGGAACATGCGGATTTCCGCCGGGGTCTCAAAACGCGGCCCCTCGGTACATACATAGTTGCCCCTGGCATGATACTCCAACCCCAGATCCCCGGCCGCCCGGGACAGGATTAAACGCAGTTCCGGGCAATAGGGATCAGTCATATCCAGGTGCACCACCCCCTTTTCCATAAAGGTTTGGGATCTGGTTTTGGTAAAATCCAGGAACTGATCCACAAAAACGAACTGTTTGGGTTTCATTTCCGGGTTGAGTGAACCCACGGCAGCAGTGGCCAGAATGCTCTTAACCCCTATAAGACGCAGCCCCCAGATATTGGCCCGGTAATTAACCAGGTGGGGAGGTACCGAGTGATCCTCTCCGTGCCTGGCCATAAAGGCCACTTCCACTCCCTGGTAGGTACCGGTTTTCACCCGGGAGCGACCAAAGGGCGTTTCCAGCACTTCCTCCCGGATGTGACTTAAAATGCTGGGATCATAAACCCCCGTCCCTCCAATAATGGCTACCCGCACAGCCAAAAATTATCCCCCCCGAAAAGAACATTTACCACCGGCCCAAACTTCAGGTTTCCCTGTACCAGCATTCTTTGCAACCCATCCTACTATTCTCCCTTCCCTTCTTCTTTCCTGTCGGCGGCAGCAAAATATTGGGCCGGAGGGATAGGGAAATGTATAATCGGCCGGTGAGGATAAAAAATAGTTTTGAGGTGATCCCCATGGCCCTGTTGACGGAAAAAGAAATCGTTAACAATGCTTTAAAAATGGCCCTGGATATGGAAGAGCACAGGCAGACCAAATATGCCTTTCTGGCCCGGAACGCCCGGGACAAAAAACTAAAGGAATTGTTCGGCGGCTTCGCCGTAACCAGCCGCCGCCATATAGCCCTCTTAAAGACGGAAATGAAAAATCTCAACATTCGTTGAGGTGGAAACAATGAACAAGATGGATATACTCCGGGACGCCCTGTATGATAAAATGTATAGCCAGGCCTTCTATAACGACCAGATGCTCATGATGGTCAACCCGGAGGTGCGGCACCTTTTCATGCGGCTGAGGGATGAAGAAGCCCGGCACGTTCTTTTCCTGCGCACCGAACTTTTGCACATGGAATCAAACCCTTTCCCCATCACCAAAATCCTGCCCGGACTGGAAAGACGGCCCCGTTTCCGGATGTAATGCCGGCGTTTGTTTCCAAAATATATGTTTCCAAAATGAGTTAAGATATTTTATCTCCTCCAGGCAATCCCCTGACCACGGTCGTGATCAGCAGTCCCAGGGGTAATAAAAGCTCATGCACCACGGCATAGCCGGGGAAAACCTTTAAAAGCATCTGGAGATAATCGGCCAGGGTGTGATAGCCCAGCAGGGAGTAAACAACCATCAACACACCAACCGGCGCCACCAGGGGGCGGTAGTCCGAGAGGGCCAACCACTGGGCCAGCCCCAGAACAGTTGCATAATATACCAGGGCCAGTTTTATAAAAATACCCCCCACCCAGACCATCATCATCACCACATCCAGATGAGTAACCATTGTGCCCAGGGTGATCAGCCGGACCATTTCCAGGGCCGGATAGGTCATGGTGGCGGTAATCGCCGGCGTGAAAAGACCGATGGCCAGTACCCCGATTTGTAAAGCCGCTCCCAAACCCGTAAGGGCCATCAAACCATGCATGCCCACCCGCTGCGGGTCGGTTACATGGGGGTAAAGCAGCAGCACCACCATTATCTCGCCCAGAAAATTAAATATAAGAATGGCCCCCCAGTTAACCGGGCCCAGACCGTTTTCCAGTACAGGAAGAAAATAGGCGAAATCCACATCGGGCAGGACACCGAAACCAACAAAAAGAAGGCTCCCCACACCCAGGGGTAAGAGGATCTCATTTACCCGGGCAATGACCTCCAGACCGCAAAATACGGCATAACAGGCCGGCAGGATTGCACTGACGGCAAAAACCACCAGGGGCGTATAGGGCATAAAGGCGGTAGCCATTATGTCCGATAACATCCGGAGCAAACTGAAGCCCATAAAAAAGAAAAAAAGGATAAATAACAACCCCAGGAAACCGCCCAGCCATGGACCGGCTATGCGCCGGCTGTAGTGAATGAGGGACTGGCCGTGAAAACGGGAAGCCAGGGCAACAGCCACCAGCCAGACGGCCAGGCTGTAGACAAATGCCATGAACACGGAGAGCCAGGCGTCCCGTCCGGCCACCCCGGCCACCAGGGCCGGCGGGTAGATATCGGCGGTGGTAATGACCATGGTAAAGAGGAGCATAGCCAGCTGGCGGGAGGATATCCGCCCTTTTTCAACCAGATTGCCGTTTCCGCCCGACACCGGTATCCCTCCCGTTCCCCCATTTCCAAATTATTGTGCAACAGGCAATACAAGACTATACATGCCCCTTTTTCTCAGGCACGGGCGAAAACTGCATGAGCGACACCATAATAGGCTGGCTCAAGCAAACATTCGATTATTTTCACAACGCCAGCCCGTCCCACCAGCCCCATGGCTTATCAGTATAATTAAACAAATACTTATATCCATGACCTGACAGGGGTTCCACCCGGATGCGAACACCTACCTCCCATCCTCATTCAATACTCCCAGCCATTCGCCCAGCCAGAAAACCAGGACCAGCCCCACTACGTTGAGACCCAGGCTCTGACCCGGGGACCACCGGAGATGCCGGAAATTGCCGGTGATGCTCATCAGCCACTCCACCAGTAAAAGTACGGCCGCCAGCACCAGCACGTAGGGCAGGCGCAGCCAGTGCCGGGACGGGTAAAATCGGGCTACGGTCACACCATTGGGTATGGTGGACAGGAAATAAAGCAGGGGCAATCCGCCCAGTTCCGGCAGACCGTAGTGATAAGCAAAGGCTCCCAGGCGGATCAGCGTGCTGTCCAGGATATAGACCACTGCCAGGGCAACCAGTCCCACCGGCCAGAACCGCAGCCAGCCCTTTCTGCCGGCCAGAAAGAAAGACAGCACAAGGGAAATACCCAACCAGATGAGCCAGGCCATTGAATCTCCCCTTTCCCCCTCTTCCGGGGAAAAAACCGGGCTACGACCGTTAAAACCCCGATTGTTGCAGCCTTTTGATTACCAGCAGCCACAGGGCCACCGCTGTAGCAACGCCAATGGAAAAAACAGTAAAGACAAAGAGATCGATCAATGCCATCATCCCTTTTCATGTCAGAAACGACAGGGAACAAACGCCCAACGGGCAGGATCACGGCGGGCAATGTGACCGGATTGGCCAACAACAGTGAACAAATGCCGCAGAACAATGCACCGTTAGGTGAGTGCCGGGTTACCCTCAGGTCAAAAGGTGCTGTTATCAGAGTGTGCCGGGTCGCTTAATTTGTGGTATGTATTCAGTCAAACCGGTGCAGGCACGGCGTTGTCCCGCTCACTCCGGCGCTTCGCAATGTCTTATCGCTTAAGAACAACGCCGTGCCTTTATACTAACCACCGGCTTCAGTGAACACTTACAATTTGTGCAACCTGGACTCTGCCGGTGGCAGCGTTTTGCCGGGCAGTTACTACAGGTGAAACGATCTTTCTTATTTACCAGCCCGCACGCCGTGCCGCCACCCCACCCTCTGGCTCTCCACCAGCCAGGCCAGGCAAATGAAAACCAGCAGATCCATGCCAAAACTGGCCGGGTGACTCCAGTGGGCAGTGTATTCCAGGGCACCGGCCAGCATTAGCATGTGCTCTTCCAGCAGAAAAAAACAGGCAAAAGCCAGTATATATAAACCTTGCAGCCAGCGGGAAAGGGGAAGGTACTGGCCGAAAAGGGCCCCCATGGTGATAACCGGGCCAAAGGTAAAAAAGGCCGAGGAACCCCACAGGGGCAACACAGGTTGCAGAATCCGGTATAGTTGCAGGTTCTGGCCCAGAACGTCGGTGAGCAGTTGAATCACCACCGCCCCCAGCCCTCCCAACAGCAACGGCGCGGGCCGCCGCAGGTCAGCCAGGAGGAAAAAGACCAGCCAGCTGATTACAAAGGCAATTACCCAGGGCATTTCCTTTCCTCCAGCAAACCAGTTCCCTGTTCAGGTGAACCTTCCACTTCATCATGCCCAGTGGCCTGCCGCAGCCATGGATAAAGCAACCTGCGGTACCAGCGGAATGGCTATAAAGTAAGCGTGGAAAACGCGTACCCTGTGATTTCACCGGACATTACCGGAAAAGCAACACACTCCGCCATGGTTCAAGGGATGGCCCATTTGCCCTTATCCAGGCCGTCTCTTTCACGTCCGGTAATAATATCCCCGACCCCGGCGAACAATATGAGTAATGAGTAACCAGTTGCGAGTTGCGGATTTCGAGTTGCACTTTATCCAAACTCTAAACTACGAATTCAGAACTCTAAGCGGATCCTTGAACACCCGGCTCAGCGGTATTTTCCAACCATTAACCGGCCTGTATACCAGCGCCGTTAAAGATATCTTCCAAATGGAAGGTGAATTTTTATTGCGTGTGGCCATTATCGGTGCCGGCCCCAGCGGCCTGGCCTGTGCCCTGGAACTGGAGCGGCTGGGTATAAAACCGGTTATTTTTGAACGTTACCATCGCATCGGCCTTCCAGTGGAGCGGATCGATATGCTTTTACACCTGGCCTGGCGCCCGGTCAAAGACCAGCTGGCCTACCTGGCCCGCCACTGCCACCTTTCTCTGATGCCCGCGGCACCCCTGCATGCCATCATCATGTACGGCCCGAACCGCCGGTCGGTCATCAGGAAACGTCTCCTGGGATACCTCATTCACCGGGGGCGGTCGCCCCTTTCCATTGAAAACCAGCTGGCCGCCCGTCTTTCCACCCCGGTGAATTTTCAGGTTTTGGCCGATCCGCTGGAAATGGCCGGACAATTCGATTACGTGGTGGTGGCCGAGGGAGACAGCAAAACCGCCCGCCGGCTGGGCCTGTGGCAGGAACTCTCCCCCCTCATAATCAGAGGGGCCACGATACTGGGGCAGTTTGAACCCCGCACATTCCATCTTTACTGAGATACCCGTTATGCCGGCCATGGGTTCGGCTATCTGGCCCCCTTTGATCGGGGAAGGGCCTCCCTGCACTTGTGCGTGGGCGGCATCCGGCCGGAGGATATGGACGACCACTGGGAACTTTTCCTGGAATCGGAAAAAATGCATTATCCCATTGTGGAAACCTTTGAGCAGGAATTTCACGCCGGCCGGGTTATCTGCCGCCAGAAAAACAATATCCTGCTGGTGGGTAACAGCGGCGGTTTTGTCAGTTGCCTTTTGGGCCTGGGGCTGTTTCCCGGCATGATCAGCGGCGTGCTGGCCGCCCGGGCCATTGCCTGCAACCTGGACTATGAGAGTCTGGTGCGGCAGCTGGTCCGGCGCATAGATATATTGAACGAACTGCGTCTGTCCCTGGATAAGCTGGATAATAAAGGCCTGGACCGGCTGGTGGGACTGATGGGCATGCCGGGAGTAAAACAGATGGTTTATAATTCGGAACTAGACGTTATCTCTCTTTCCCACCGGGTCCTGCATGGTAGATTTCCCCTGAAGCGGTCCGGGATAGCTTCCGGACAAAAAGGCCCGGCGTTCCGGAAGGGGACAATAACCATCCGGCGGCACATAAAAGCGGCCCTTCCTGTGCACGGTAAAAACCCTTAAACCCTGAAGACGCATTTGCGAAGGACCGCTACTTACCAGTGGAGTACAGTAAAGCGGTTCCGCCCATGTTTTTGCCGGCAGACCTTTCACCCGGGATACCACTAGAAGAGTAAGGAGCAGCAAAAGCACATGGACAGTGGTACAGGGTTACCAGTTTGTTTACCACCGCGGAGGGAAGACCATTGCGTATTGCCATCATCGGTGCCGGTGTATCCGGCCTGGCCTGTGCCCTGGAACTGGAGCGCCACGGGATAACCCCGGCCATTTTTGAACAGCGCAACCGGTCAGGGGAGGTTTTTGCCCATGTGGCCGGGATATTGCAGTTGATGAACCGGCCCATTAAAGATCAGATATCCTATTTATACCGCCGGCTGAAACTGCCCCTGCGGCCCCTGGCGCCGTTGAAAAGAATTATCATGCATACCCCCAACACCACCGGCAGCATTACCGGCCGGCTGGGCTACCTCTTCCTGCGGGGGCAGGATGAAGGATCCATGGAAAGCCAGCTCTTCAACTTATTGAGAACCCCGGTATTTTACAACCACTACGCCGACTGGCGGGAAATGGCCCGCCATTATGATTATGTGGTGGTGGCAGACGGTACCCAGCAGGTCCCCCGTACCCTGGGCTGCTGGCAGGATATTTTAAACACATGGGTACGGGGAGCCACGGTACTGGGCCACTTCGATCCCCATACCCTGACCATGTGGCTGAACACCAAATACTGCCGGAGCAACTATGCCTACCTCACTCCTTTCAACAGGCACCGGGCTTCGCTGGTTTTAATTACAACGGACAGCTACCCGGATGAAATAGAAAAAAAGTGGCGCCTTTTCTGGGAGGTGGAGGGGTTTGATTACCAGGTGGTGGAAAACTTCTCTCTCCAGCATGTTTCCGGGTACTGTTACCCTCCCCAGGCGGGCAACGTACTGCTGGCCGGCAATGCCGGCGGGTTTCTGGAACCTTTCCTGGGTTTTGGCTTAATGGCGGCCATCAGGAGCGGAATTTATGCGGCACGGGCACTGGCCCGGGGTGAATCCTACACCGGCCTGACCCGCGACCTGCGCCAACAGATCATCCGGGCCCTGGCTATCCGGCGGGTGCTTAACAGCCTGACCAACGCCGACTACGATCGCCTGGTCAGGCTGCTTACAGCACCGGGGGTCAGGCAGCTCATTTATAACACCAACATCGACGTATTTAAATTCAGCACCATCTTGCTAACGCATCTGGAGCGGTTGAAACGAAAAATCCGCCCCCGTATGTGACAGTGTGACAGGGGGACGGTTCTCTGACACACTTGTGACAGGGGGACGGTTCTCTGACACACTGAGCGGGTAACGTGTCAGCAAAGAACCGTCCCCTGACACACGTGACAAAGAACCGTCCCCTGACACACGTGACACACTGAGCGTGACAAAGAACCGTCCCCTGACACACCTGAACAATTACCTTACTTCTCAAACAGCGCCGCCACAAATTCCTGCGGATTGAAGGGGCGCAGGTCCTCCACCCTTTCGCCGATACCGATGAATTTCACCGGTATATCCAGTGTACGGCGAATGCCGATGATCACCCCGCCTTTGGCAGTGCCGTCCAGCTTGGTGAGAACGATGCCCGTCACACCGGTGGCTTCCCCAAAAAGGCGGGCCTGGGAGACGGCATTCTGTCCGGTGGTGGCATCCAGCACCAGCAACACCTCATGGGGCGCCCCGGGCAGTTCTTTGCCCAGCACCCGGCCGATTTTTTTCAGCTCTTCCATGAGATTGCTTTTGGTATGCAGCCGGCCGGCAGTGTCGCAGATCACCACACCGGCTCTGCGCGCCCGGGCCGCCTGCAGGGCATCGTAGGCCACGGCGGCCGGGTCGGCCCCTTCCCGGTGCTTGATCACGTCCGCACCCACCCGCTGGCCCCAGATCTCCAACTGGTCGATGGCCGCCGCCCGGAAAGTATCCGCAGCGGCCAGGATTACCCGCTCCCCCCGGGACTTGTAGAAATGGGCCAGCTTGCCGATGGTGGTGGTCTTGCCCACCCCGTTGACCCCCACCACCAGGACCACCGTGGGGGGTCCCCCCCTGTTCAGGGCCGTTTCCCCGTCTTCCAGAATTTCCTGGATCAGCTCCTGCAAAAGGGGTTTTAACTGCTCCGGCTCCTTAACCTTCCGTTCCTTAACCCGCCGGCGTAAACCCTCCATTAACTCCAGGGCCGTGTCCACACCCACATCGGCTTCAATCAGGGCTTCCTCCAGCTCTTCATAAAGCCCCTCATCAATGGCCCGCCGCCCGGCAACCACCTGTTCAATTTTACTGACCAGGCCCTGGCGGGTCCTGGTCAGACTTTCTTTAAGACGGTCAAAAAAGCCCATGACAAACCTCCTGCCATATCCAGGGACCGGCGACTATTCTCCCCGGGGCTGGATGTAACCGAGACCGACCAGGGCACGGCAGGCGGCTTGCTGTTCCGCTTCCTTTTTGGAATGCCCCTTTCCCCGGCCCATTTCCCGGCCCCGGCAGTATACGGCCGCCGTAAAAGTCTTATTATGATCCGGTCCCTCTTCCCGTAAAATGGCATACTCGATGGAAACATCACTTTCTTTCTGCAACAGTTCCTGCAATTCGGTTTTATAATCCCGCTCCATACGCCCGGCCAGAACATCTTCCACGACATTTTTCAGGTAACTGAGGGCCACTGCGGCGGCCGCCGGCAACCCCTGGTCCAGGTAAATGGCTCCCAGGAGGGATTCAAAGGCGTCGGCCAGGATGGACGGGCGTTCCCGCCCGCCGGAACGCTCCTCGCCCCGGCCCATAAACAGGCACCGGCCCAACTCCAATTCCCGGGCCACCCGGGCCAGGGAGGGCTCGCAAACCACCGCCGCCCGCAGCCTGGTCAACTCCCCTTCACTGTAAGTGGGATAATGGCGGTAGAGATAATCGCTGATTACCAGTTCCAGCACCGCATCTCCCAGGAACTCCAGCCGCTGGTTGTTCTCATGTCCATAGGAACTGTGGGTCAGGGCCAGACGCAATAGCTCCTCATTGCGCCAGGACAGACCCAGACGTTCCTTTAGAGCATTAATTCTTTCCTCTATGACGTTCATACCTTTCACCCGGTTTAACCAAGAAATTTACGGAACAGCAGGGTGGCATTATGCCCGCCGAAACCGAAGGAATTGCTCAATGCCGTTTTCACCGGGAATTCCCGGGATCGGTTGGGAACATAATCCAGATCACATTCGGGATCGGGCTCTTCGTAATTAATGGTGGGAGGAATCACTCCCCGGTCAATGGCCAGTACACTGGCCACGGCCTCCAGCCCGCCGGCCGCCCCCAGCAGGTGACCGGTCATGGATTTGGTGGAGCTGACCACCAGCTTTTTTGCATGATCGCCGAAGACCTGTTTGATGGCCGCCGTTTCCAGTTTATCCCCCAGGGGGGTGGAGGTGCCGTGGGCATTAATGTAGTCCACTGATTCCGGAGCAACGCCGGCATCCAGCAGGGCCAGACGCATGGACAGGGCCGCCCCGCCGCCTTCGGGATCCGGGGCAGTTATGTGATAGGCGTCACAACTGGTGCCGTAACCGGCCACCTCGGCATAAATACGCGCTCCCCTCTTTTGGGCATGTTCCAGAGTCTCCAGGATCAGTATGGCCGCCCCTTCGCCAATGACAAAACCATCCCTCCCGGCATCAAAAGGCCGGCTGGCCCTTTCCGGCTCATCATTGCGGGCGGACAGGGCCTTCATGGAACAAAAGCCGGCTATGGCCAGGGGCGTAATGGGCGCCTCACTGCCGCCGGTGATCATGACATCCGCCTCTCCCCGCTGCAGCAGCCGGAAGGCGTCCCCCACCGCATGGGCGCTGGAAGCACAGGCGCTGGTGGTGGTCAAATTGCACCCCCGCAACCGGTAGGCAATGGCAATCTGCCCCGCGCCCATGTTGGCAATCATCATGGGAATGAAAAAGGGGCTTACCCGCCCCGGCCCGCGGGTTAATAACACCTGGTGCTGCTCTTCCAGCGTCTCAATACCGCCGATCCCGGAACCAAGGATCACACCCACCCGGTCCCGGTCCACCCCTTCCAAATCCATTCCGGCATCCTCCAGGGCCATGCCGGCCGCCGCCAGGGCAAACTGGGTAAAGCGGTCCATGCGCCGGGCTTCTTTTTTGTCTATATACCGGGCGGGATCAAAGTCCTTCACCTCGGCGGCAAAACGGGTGCTGTAGGCGCTGGCATCAAACCGGGTAATTAACCCCACCCCGCTCTTGCCCGCCGTCAGGTTGGACCAGAAGGATTCCACCCCGGTACCAACCGGGGATATTACCCCCAGACCGGTTACCACAACCCTGTTATGCAATCCATTACCCCCTTTAAAATAAGGCACAGTCATCAAAAAACCATCTATTTCAAAAAGTCCCGCTGGTGTAACGCGGGACTTGAAATGGACTATTGATGATCCTGGATATATTTAACCGCTTCACCCACCGTACGGATCTTCTCCGCATCCTCATCGGGAATGACCAGGTCAAATTCTTCTTCCAAAGCCATCACCAGTTCCACGATATCCAGGGAGTCGGCGCCCAGGTCTTCAATAAAGGAAGCTTCCATGGTCACTTCCGACTCATCCACTCCCAGTTGTTCCACAATAATGGACTTAACCTTCTCAAAAACAGACAAACCTTTCACCTCCTTCCGCTATTTTGCCCTTTGCCTTTACATGACCATACCGCCGTCCACCACAATGGTTTGCCCGGTAATATACCCCGCGGCCTCGCTGGCCAGGAAAACCACTGCGGCAGCCACTTCTTCCGGCCGGCCGAAACGCCCCAGGGCCACCCGGGCCAGCATCTGCTCTCTGGTAGCTTCGGGCAGCGCACCGGTCATATCGGTAACAATAAATCCGGGAGCCACGGCATTAACCGTAATGTTCCGGGAACCCAGTTCCCTGGCCACCGATTTGGTCAAAGCGATCAACCCGGCCTTGCTGGCCGCGTAATTGGCCTGACCGGCATTGCCCGTAAGACCCACCACGGAACTGATATTGATGATTCGCCCCCGACGGGCCTTGATCATGGGCCGGGAGGCGGCCCGGATGGTGTTGAAGGCGCCCTTTAAATTTATGGCCAGCACCCGGTCCCAGTCTTCATCATTTAAACGCATGACCAGATTATCCCGGGTAATGCCCGCATTATTCACCAGAATATCCAGCCGGCCGAATTCTTGCAGGGCCATCTCCACCAGCCCGGCGGCCCCGGCGGGATCTGAAACGTCCGCCTGACAGGCCACTGCCCGGCGGCCCATTTCCCGGATAGCGGTTACCACTTCCGCCGCTTCCTTCGCCCGGCCGGCATAATTAACCACCACATCCGCCCCTTCCCGGGCCAGGGCCAGGGCTATGCTCCGGCCGATCCCCCGGGAGGCGCCGGTAACAATGGCCGTCCTGCCGTCAAGTAACATTTTAGCTAACCTCCTTAAGGCTGGCAAGGGCTTTTTCCAGGGAATCGGGGTCCTGGACCGGCCAGCAGGGCGTCCTGCGATCAATTTTACGCAAAAGACCGGTTAAAACATTACCCGGCCCCACTTCCAGGAAGGCATCCACTCCATCGCCAATCAGGCGACGCATGCTTTCTTCCCAGCGCACCGGGCTGTATACCTGCCGCACCAGAAGCCCGGGCACATCAGCCCCCCGGGTGACGTAATCCGCAGTAACATTGGCCACCACGGGAAAGCGGGGGTCAGCCACCGGCACTGCCGCCAGTGCGGCGGCCAGTTTCTCCCCGGCCGGGCGCATCATGCTGGAATGGAAGGGGGCGCTGACGGCCAGGGAAACACAGCGCCTGGCTCCCCTCTCCCTGGCCAGGGCGGCGGCCTTTTCCAGGGCTGCCGTCCCCCCGGCTATGACCACCTGTCCCGGGCAGTTCAGGTTGACCGCCTCCACCACCCCGGCGGCAGAGGCCTGGCGGCAGATCTCCTGGACCGCGGGGGCGTCCAGACCCAGCACGGCCGTCATGCCCCCGCTCCCCAGGGGCACCGCCTCCTGCATGAATCGCCCCCGCTGGCGCACCAGCCGTACGGCATCGGTAAAGGCCAGGGACCCGGCCGCCACCAGGGCGCTGTATTCCCCCAGGCTGTGCCCGGCCGCCACCGCCGGGAACACCCCCCGTTCCTCCAGCACCCGCAGGCAGGCCACACTGACGGTGAGGATGGCCGGCTGGGCATTCACCGTATGCTGCAGTTCTTCCGCCGGACCGTCAAAACACAGGCTGCTCAAAGGAAAATCCAGCGCCCCATCGGCTTCCGCAAAAACCCGGCGGGCAACGGGGAAGGCATCATACATGGCCCGGCCCATACCCACATACTGGGAACCCTGGCCGGGAAAGATAAAAGCCAGCTTCATTCCCGGGCCACCACCCATTGACCGGCCCGGCTTAAAAGTTCCGCCGCCCCCCGGACCACATCCCGGATTATTTCCCGGGCCGGCTGGATCTCCCTGACCATGGCCGACACCTGGCCGGCCATTACCGAGCCGTATTCCACATCCCCGTCCACCATGGCCGCCTTAAGCCTGCCGGTGCCCAGCTTTTCCAGTTCCTCCACCGGAGCACAACGGCTCTCCAGTTCTTCAAACTGCCTGCTTAATTTGTTGCGCAGCACCCGCACCGGGTGACCGGTGGGCCGCCCGGTGACCACCGTATCCCGGTCTTTGGCCCGGATAATCATTTCCTTGACTGCCGGGTGGATGGTGCATTCGGTAGCACACATGAAGCGGGTGCCCATCTGCACCCCGGCCGCCCCCAGCATCAAAGCCGCCGCCAGGCCCCGGCCGTCAAAAATGCCCCCGGCGGCAATCACCGGCACATTCACCGCATCCACAATTTGTGGCACCAGGGGCAGGGTGCCCAGTTCCCCCACATGGCCGCCGCTTTCCATACCTTCGGCCACCAGGGCGTCCACACCGCTGCGTACCAGCCTTTTGGCCAGGGCCACGGAAGACACCACAGGAATCACCCTTATGCCGGCAGCCTGCAGGTCCGGCAGGTATTTACCGGGGTTGCCCGCCCCGGTGGTGATTACCGGCACCCGTTCTTCCAAAAGCACCTGCATCACCGCATCCACAAAGGGGGAGCGGAGCATCACATTCACCCCAAAGGGCCTGGCCGTTAATTCCCGTGCCCGGCGCACCTGCCCCCGCACCCAGTCCGGAGGTGCCTGGCCGGAACCGATGATTCCCAGCCCGCCGGCTTCGCTGACGGCCGCCGCCAGTTCGGCCGTGGAAACCCAGGCCATTCCCCCCTGCAGGATGGGATATTCAATGCCCAGCAAATCACAGAGCTTCGTGCGGATAATGGTTATCCGTCTCCTTTCGTAATTTGTTACCGGACGCAGCGGTCATACCACCGCAGGGCCATGGCGCCCCAGGTGAGCCCGGCACCAAAGGCCACCATGACCACGTTATCCCCGTTTTTAATCCGGCCGGCTGTCAGCGCCTCATGCAGAGCCAGGGGAATGGAAGCGGCCGAGGTGTTGCCGTAACGGTCCACATTGACCCATACCCGGTCCATGGGCAGTTCCAGCCGCTTAGCCGCCGCTTCAATGATACGGATATTGGCCTGGTGGGGAATCAAGCAGTCCAGTTGATCAGCCGCCAAACCCGCCGCCTGCAGTATTTCCAGGCAGCCGTCGATCATCACCTTTACGGCAAATTTAAATACCTCCCGGCCGTTCATATGTATGAAATGCTGGTTGCCGGCCAGGGTTTCCGCCGACGCCGGGTGGCGGGAAAGTCCCCCGGGCAGGCTGATCAAAGGAGCGCCCCTTCCTTCGGAACCCAATCGGGTGGCCAGGATGCCGTAACCTTCCGGAACGGGGCCCAAAACCACCGCTCCCGCTCCATCGCCAAACAGAACACAGGTATTGCGGTCCTGCCAGTTGATCAGTGGAGAAAGGACCTCGGCGCCGATTACCAGCACCCTTTTGGCCGTCCCGGTGGCCACAAACTGGCCGCCGCAGGCCAGGGCGTACAAAAAACCGGTACAGCCGGCCTGCAGATCAAAGGCCCCCGCCCTGCCGGCGCCCAGGGCATCCTGCACCAGGCAGGCCGTGGCCGGGAAAAGCATGTCCGGGCTGTTGGTAGCCACAATGATCAGATCCAGTTCCTCCGGGGAAACCCGGGCATCCTCCAGCGCCCTCCTGGCCGCCCCTATGGCCAGGTCGGAGGCAGCCTCATTCTCTGCCGCAATGTGCCTTTCCCGAATGCCGGTGCGGGTACGGATCCACTCATCACTGGTGTCCACCATCCGTTCCAGATCCTCATTGGTCAGTACCCGTTCCGGAACACGGATACCCGTGCCCATGATGCCCACCGGCGTCACTTGCTGTGCCATTAATTTATCCCCGCTTTCTTTTCATCCGTGGTTATCTCACCAATACTTTCCCGGATGGCTCCGACCAGCCCGTTTTCCACCGCTTCCCTGGCCCTTTTTATGGCATTCTTTATGGCCCGGGCGCTGGAACTGCCGTGGCTGATAATCACCACCCCGTTTACACCCAGAAGGGGTGCGCCGCCGTATTCGGCATAATCCAGCCGGCGGCTGAAGGGCTTTAAAGCCGGCAGGGTCATCACCGTTCCCATTTTGGCCAGCCAGCTCCGGGTAATTTCCTCCTTGATCATATGAATAAGGGCTGCGGCCAGACCTTCCCCGGCCTTCAATACTATATTACCGACAAAACCATCACAAACCACCACATCCACCGTGCCGGCAAAAACATCCCGGCCTTCCACATTGCCAATAAAATGCAGGTGGGAGTCCCGCAGCAGGGGGAAGGTAGCCAGGGTCAGCTCATTGCCCTTGGTTTCTTCCTCGCCCACATTTAAAAGACCAACCCGGGGATTCTGGATACCCAGGATCTTTTCGGCATAAAGGGAACCCATGATGGCAAATTGCAACAGGTTATCCGGTTTGCAGTCCACATTGGCCCCCGCATCCACCAGCACCGTCTGACCGTTCCGGTTGGGCAAAATGCTGGCGATGGCCGGGCGGTCAATGCCCCGGATTCTTCCCAGACCCAAAAGGGAGGCCGCCATGGCCGCACCGGTGCTGCCGGCCGAAACCAATCCCTGGGCCTCACCTTCTTTGACCAGTTTCACAGCCTGAACAATGGAAGACTGCCTTTTCCGCCGCACGGCCACCGCCGGGTGTTCACCCATGGCTATGGCCTCCGGGGCATGGAAGATTTCTATCTCCCGGGGTGGTTTGCCACCCAGGATGGCTGTAATCTTCTCCCGGTCACCCACCAGAACAATCTCCTGGCCACATTCCCTGACCGCCTCCACGGCACCCTGAACGATTTCCCCGGGAGCGTGGTCGCCGCCCATGGCATCCACGGCAATTTTCACTGCCGCCAGACCTCCTCTGCAATGGCAAAGATGAGAAATTTCCCCTCCAGTACCGTTTCACCGTGTACCGTTGAGGTAACCCTTACCATGTATTTATTACCTTTTTTGCGTCTGACATAAGCCCGGGCCACCACCTTTTCACCACAAAAAACGGGGCGGCGGAAGCTAATTTTAGTGGTGCCCGTCAGGGCCACCGGGGCGTCACACAGGGCCACCGCCAGAGAATTGGCCTGGGCAAATAGATGATGTCCCCGGGCCACCCGGCTGCGATAAAGGGTCATTTCCCCGGTAATGGTTAATATGGAAACTCCGTACCTGTTGACTTCCAGTTCCACCAGTTCGCCCACCAGTTCGGTGCGGTCCAGGGAGCGCAGGCGGCCGTAAACCCCCCGGGCCACCTGCTCCAGCCGCTCCCGCCTTTCAGGTATGTGCAGGTCCCCCCGGTCCAGCCGGATGGTCTGCACACTTACTCCCAGTAAGGCCGCCAGTTCTTCATCGGTGAGAAAGGGATTGCCGGCCAGGTAACGGGACAGCAGTTGCTGCCGCTCCACCTTGGCGCCATGATTTCTGGGCATGGATACCACCGTCAAAGAAATTAGTACCAGGTGCTAAAACTTAGTATAAAGTAAATGGCAAAAAAAAGCAACCGCCCGGGCAAAAAATTTCCGGCAGGGCAAAGGCCACTGCCGGAATGGTTTTGTCGCCGCAACCTGCTGTTATGCTTATTAATCCGGTGGCTCCATCTCTGCGGGTTAACGATGTTGCAACCGGCCCGGCCACCGGCAATCAGTCCACTTTTACCACCGCCCTGGCTTTGTAATACCCGCATTCAGGACAAACCCGGTGGGAAACTTTCAGGGCATGGCACTGGGGACAACGCACCAGCCCGGGAGCTTCAATTTTCCAGTGGGCACGCCGTTGCCTGCCCCGCTGTTTGGAACTTTTCCGCTTGGGTACACCCATGTCCATCCACCCCCTTCGGCCCGTTTTTAACCTTCATTTACTTTTAAAAAAGTCCTTCAATACCGCCAGGCGCGGGTCCACATCCTCACCGGGACAGTCACAGGAAACCAGGTTCCGGTTCCGACCGCACCGGGGACAAAGGCCGCGGCAGTCTTCCCGGCAAACAAAACGCATGGGTAAAACCAGCATGAGACTTTTGAGCACTTCCGGGGTGATATCCAGTACATCCCCGGAAAAGGGAATCCACTCTTCCCGTTCATCCGGAGCGGCTTCCCCACCACCCTCGGGGTAATAGGTTTCGCTGATCTCCGTTTCCACCGGCATGGTAAAGGGTTCCAGGCACCGGGCGCATTGCGGCCGCAGCTGTGCCTTCAACCGTCCTTCCACCCGCAGGGCTTTACCGGTATTGCTCACTTCCAGGGATGCCCGGGCTGGACCGGTAAATTCCACCCGTTCCCCGCCGGCCTCCAGGGATGGCAAAGGGGCTTCCAGTTCCAGGTGCATTCTTTCTCCGGGGCTGGCTTTGATCTTTGAAACATCAATATGCATTGGAAAGACACCCCTTTGATTATAACAAAACACATTATATAGAAGAGGCCGGTAATTTGTCAAGGGAAATGCCTGCACATCCCCCGGGATGCCGCCACAAAACAGTAAACGGCCATATGCCGGTCCGAACACCCGAAAGCTTTTCTCCGTAATGGCATCCCGGATAAAAAATGCTCCTTTCAAACGTGAACGGAAGGCTTCCAGATGCATCCGGCAATGTGTATGTCGGGGAACAACACCTTCCGAAAGAAAATATAAAAACACCGCCGGCCACAGGTTCCGGCGGTGCGGTGTGCTAGCGCATGGCCTCCACAATGGTCTGCCACTGGCAATATTTTTCCACATTCTCCAGGGCCACCTGAATGGCGGTGGTGTTCCCCGGTTTTAAGCGGCGGGTCAGGTGGTTTATCTTTTCCACTGTGGTGTAGGTGTCATAATGAACCAGGATCAGAGGTACGTTCTTTTCCTGTGCCCGGGCAATCACCTTTACGTCCGGATAGAGGCCGCCGGTGAGGATCAGCACTGCCGTGCTGGTCTCCAGAGCGGCCAGGGCCATATCGGCCCGGTCACCACCCAGAATCACCGCCTTATCGGCAGAACGGCGCAAATAGGTAAGGGCGCTGTCAGCGGTCATGGCCCCGATAACCACGTCTTCACCAGGCGATCCAGATTGTCCCCTCCGGCCAGAATCTCGCCGCCCAGGACCTCGTAGTACTCCTCCACCGTGGGGGAAGCAATTTCCGGCCGGCGGGGGATAATGCCCAAAACTTTATAACCCTGCTTCTCCAGGATGGGCTGGTAGATGCCCTCGGTCTTGGCCAGCAGAGGACGGGGAATGTTGTTAAAAACGTTCCCCAGCAGGTTTACTCCCGCCGCGGCCAGGCTCCGGTTGAAGAAAAGGGTCTGATCCAGGCTGAAGTCGTTTTCAATGTTGACCACCAACAACACCGGAGCGGCAAGCTCTTTGGCCAGGGTGACATCGTCCAGGCCACACCCGGCGTAGGCATAGGGATAAATGGCACCGCCAATAATGACCACATCGCTGTCGGCGGCAATCCCCTGATAAGCATAGCGCACCTGGTTCAGGGCATCTTTACAGCCGTTACCCGACAGGTAGGACGGGCCGGCCATCCGGGGCACCATGAGCTCCAGGGGGGTATCCATCCCCAGCACTTCCCGCATTAAAACGGCGTCCTCATCCACCCGCTCCCGTCCCGGGGAAGGGTTACCGATGGGCTTAAAATAAGCCACCCGCAGGCCTTCTTTTTTAAATTTTTGAGCCAGCCCCAGGGCCAGGGCCGTTTTTCCGCTGGCCGGAGTGCCCATGATGTAAAGGTTTTTCATTATTTACACCTCGCTTTAAGAAATGGTAATTTTAATATCAAGGGCACTTAAGCCCTGGTTATACGCAAAGACGGGGTTGATGTCTATCTCGTTGATTTCCGGGAAGTCCAGCACCAGCCTGGCGGTGCGGCCGATGGCATCCACCAGGGCCGGCAGGTCTGCGGGCTTTTCCCCCCGGTAACCCCGCAAAAGGGTATAGGCCTTGGTCTCAGCCAGCATGTTCTCAATCTCCCGCCGGGTAAGCCCCCGGGCCAGGCGGAAGGATACGTCCTTCAAGAGGTTGACGTAAATACCGCCCAGGCCGCAGGCAATCATGGGACCGAATTGAACGTCCCGGGTCATCCCAATGATCAACTCGGTGCCTTTGGGCATCATTTTCTGCACTTCTATACCGTAAACCACCGCTTCAGGTAGCAGGAGGTTCACATTTTCCATGATTTCTACAAAGGCCCTGCGGACGGCTTCGGGAGAATCCAGGCCCACTTTGACCCCGCCCACATCGGTTTTATGCAGGATTTTGGGCGAAGCCACCTTGAGTACCACCGGATAACCCATCTTTTGCGCCTCTTCCACCGCTTCGTCGGGTGTGGTGGCCAGGGAAACGGGGGCGGCGGAAATACCGTAGGCCCGGGCCACCGCCGCCGCCTCGCTTCCCAGCAGGACCAGGCGGTTGTCCCGGATCACGTCGTAAAAGATGGCCTTCACGGCTCTTTTATCCACGTCGGGGTAGCTCAGTTCGTTGCCATCGCCGGGCATCTCCCGGAATTGTCCATAGTTCACCAGGCCGCTGATGGCGGCAATGGCCGGTTCGGGAAAGGTGAAGCAGGGTATGCCGGCTTCGGCCATCAGCTGGACGGCTTCGGCCATGGACTCGCCCCCCAGGTACCCTCCCAGAATGGGTTTGCCGGGATACTGCTTTTGCAGCTCAACAACCGCCCGGGTGGTTTCCACCGGCTGGGCCACGGCGGTGGGGCACATCAAAACCACCATGCTGTCCACATTGGGATCGGCCAGAACCTTTTCCATGGCGAAACGGTAGCGATCCGCCTTGCCGTCCCCCAGCACATCCACCGGGTTGTACAGGGCGGCCTCGGCAGGCAGCCCCGCCCGCAGTTCGTCTATGGTTTCCCGGGTGAAGCGGGCCATGGTAAGGCCTCTGGCCTCCACATTGTCCGTAGCCACAATACCCGGGCCGCCAGAGTTGGTCACTATGGCCACCCGCTTGCCGGCCGGCACCGGGCAGCGGGAAAAGGCAATGGCCAGCTCAAAGAGTTCGGTCAGGGAACGGGCACGGATGACACCGCACTGCCGGAAGGCCGTATCATAGGCCAGATCGCTGCCGGCCAGGGCCCCCGTATGGGAGGAAGCGGCCTGGGCACCGGCCTGGCTGGTGCCGGATTTGAGGATAATGACCGGTTTTTTCCGGGTGGCCTCCCGCACCACATCCAGAAAACGGGCACCGTCGGCCACATCTTCCAGGTAGCAGGCAATAACCCGGGTATAGGGATCTGCCGCCGCCTCGGCAATAAATTCAATCTCCGACAGATCCCCCTTGTTGCCCAAACTGACCATTTTGCTAAAACCGAGGCCCACGGACCGGCTCCAGTCCAGGATGGCAATTAATGTGGCGCCGCTCTGGGAAAGGAAGGCTATATCACCTTTGAGCGGGGAGTTTCTGGTGAAGGAAGCGTTGATGGGCGTATGGGTATCCGCCATCCCCACGCAGTTGGGACCCAGCATGCGCATACCGTAACGGCGGCAGGTGGCCACCAGTTCCTTTTCCAGGTCCAGCCCTTCTTTGCCGATTTCCTTGAATCCAGCGGTAATAACCACCAGGTAGGGTATACCCTTTTCGCCACATTCCCTGGCCGCTTCCACAACTTTAGCAGCCGGCACGGAAAGCACCGCCAGTTCCACCGGACCGGGAATGGCTGTCACTGAAGGATAGGCCTTTAACCCTTCAATTTCACTGTCTTTGGGGTTTACCGGATAAATCTTTCCGGGGTAGCCGGACTCAATCATGTTTTTTACAATGGAATTACCCACTTTTCCGGGCTTCTTTGAAGCACCTACTATAGCTACGGCTGTGGGATTATAAAAGTTGGTTAGCTCACCCATATTCTCACCCCTCTTGGCAAGTTCATGACCAGTTGAATTAGATGTGATAAGGAGAAAGACTTTCCCGGCACCTTGCTACTTACATTATAAAGATGATAACGGGGTGAGTAAACTATAATTTATCCTAAAGGGGAAAATAACAATATTGAAAATAGAACGAAAATAACCAAGAGACAAATACGGAAAGTTTTGAATTTGTCTGCCGATCATACTCCCTACTACTCATATTGAGAATGAAATTGACCGGGATAGTATCATACACTTGCTGGATATGCTATAGCGAAAAAGGGGGGAAATGCATGCGCTTCAAAGTCATCGCCCGGGTAAGTGAAGATCTATCCTCCGACCCCAGTTATATTGTCCATTATCAAATTTTTGAGAGGGGGCAGTTGCTGGGCGACGGAACAATCCAGGTCCATCGCCAGGCCCGGGCCAATGACCTGGAATTACCCGAAAGTATGCGCTGCCTGGACGGCAGTCCCCTGCCCCCGGATGTACAGCAGGCATGGCGGGAAAAGATTACCGGAGCAGTATGGCCCTATTTACAGGAAACAATCCGGTAATATATTCATCTGTTTCATCGATAGTGTTGTTAACCCTCCGGCCTTCTTGCTTTCCCCGGCCACAGATTGCGCAGATCGGCGGTCTGCAGGGCATTTAAAAGCCGGAAACGCAATTCGGGGTATTGCCGGCTCAAACCGGCCACCAACTGTTTTATCTCTTCCCGTTTGGTTTTTTTATTTACCGGACAGGGGTTTTCCAGAACGGGGAGATGCCGCCTCATGACCATTTCCTGCACCTGGCCTTCGGTGAGATAGACCAGGGGGCGGATCATGGTAATGCCGCTGCGATCCAGGTAGGTCACCGGGGCAAAGGTGCGTAACTGTCCGGTGTAAAAAAGGCTCATGAAAAAGGTCTCCACCACGTCATCCAGGTGATGCCCCAGGGCTACCTTGTTGCAGCCCAGCTCCCGGGCCGTGCTGTTCAACGCCCCCCGGCGCAAATTGGCACACAGGGAACAGGGGTTTTTTTCCTGACGCAAATCGAAAACCACGGTGGCAATATCGGTGGGCTTGTAATAAAAAGGTACGCCGTAAGAAAGGCACAGTTCCCGCAGGATATTAACCTCCATGTTCCAGCCGGGGTCCACATAAATACCGTGCAGGTCAAATTTTACCGGAGCGGACAACCGAACCCGGTGCAGCACGTGCAGCAGTACGGTACTGTCCTTTCCCCCGGACAGTCCCACAGCCACCCGGTCCCCGTTTTTAATCATGTTATAATCAACGATGGCCCTTTTGACATGGCCCAGCACCCGGTACTCAAATTCTCTGGCCAAGATAAACCGCTCCCTTGACTGGTCGAAATATAAATAATTATACCCGCCGGCCGCCCCCTGTTAAAGGAAAAGTGTACATACCTGCCGGTTTTGATTGCCAGCCCCGGGGGAGTCATAACGGTCGGCGCTACCAGATTGCCGCCCGGCGCCAAAGCTGGCGCCGGGCAAAAATTTTACATTTTTTTAACCCGTTTTTAATTGCTGCTTAAAACCCGGGCCTTATAATAGCCCCAGACAACAGGGAAAGGGGGAACGGCAGGTGAAGGGAGTTTTGAACAAGTCCTTTCCTGTAAGCCTGGAACCCTCATTGATGGTGGAAAAATGCCTGCAATCCCTGCAAAGGGAAATAAAAAACCTGGCCGGTGCCTGCATAAATCAGGTGGAGGAATATATTTGCCGGGTGCTTTACCGGGGGGAACACTGGGAGGAAAGTTTTTACAATACCTTTTTTCCCCCTGCAATTATTGACCGGCTGACAGTAATGATCAAAAATACCCTGGAGCGAGACACCGGTTACCCGGCCTTTTACCTTGCGCCGGATCAAGTGCGGCCGGGCTGGATGGACATTTCCGGGGAAATGGACGCCTTGCAGCCGGTGATGGAGGGCTGCCGGCAAATGCGGGAGCTGGCCGTCTTCAGCGAAGCGGTACAACAATGGGCCTGCCGCCAGGTGTGGGAAGAAAATTGCCCCTTTCCCCTTCCCGAAACGGCAGGGGAGCTTATGCCCCCCGTACCCAGGGAAAGTATCAATCAACACCGGGCTATGGAGTGGGATTATTTAAAACGCTGTATCACCGGACTGGTGCGGCAGATATGGCGGCGGCTGGAACATGACGTCTGCCGCCGGGTGGCGGTACTCCTTTACCAGTGGTACGAACCCCAAACATGGGATACCGCCGAAAGCATTCCCGCCTGAAAACACGCCAAAAAGCGACGGTGCATACCGCCGCTTTTCTATTTCCATAGCTGTTATTGAAACCGTTTGGTCCAACACTCAACGATTCTATGCTTGCATATTGATAATAGATGACCTGGCGAACAGATAATCCTTTCGCAGAGCATACCTTTCATTGAGTGCTGGGCTCCCGGAAACGCCAACGGAAACCGGTTAATCAAATGTTGGCGGGACCGGCCAGGGATACGAGCACGGGCCGGCGGTGGGCAGGCGTTTCTTCGGGCGCCGGTTCCCCGGAAACCGGTAACAATGGTATTTCTTTTTGCCGCGCCGGTCGTGAAACCGCTCCGATTATGGAATAGACCAGACGGTCCAGGACTGCACTCAAGCCCACTCCCAGACCCATCACCAGCCAATCCAACAGGCCCGGCGGGCTGGTTTTCAGGAAGGAACGCAGGCCGGGCAGGTAACAGGCGCCCAGCAACAACCCCCCGGAGAGGGCCAGGGAACCGGTAAGGAAGCGGTTTGCCCCCGTGGCCGCATCCCGGCGGCACTGTACGGCGTAAAGCAACTGGCTCATGGTCAGGGTGCCCAGTACCACCGTCCTGGCCGCCGTTAAATTCCTCCTCCCGCCCGGACTGATCAGGTAGGCACCGAGGGCGGAAAGGCCGATGGCCAGCCCCCGGGAAAGGATGTGACCCGTGTATTCCCGGTCGAAGAACCGGGCCGTGGTGGGCCGGGGCTTTTGTTCCATTACACCGGCGGCCGGGCGTTCCATGCCCAGGGCCAGGGCCGGCAGGCCGTCACCCAGGATGTTCAGCCATAGCAGGTGAATGGGTACCAGAGGCAGGGGCAGCCCCAGAGCCACGGCCATGAACATCAGCAATACCTCGCCGGCATTGGTGGCCAGCTGATAGCGCACCGAGCGGCGAATGCTGGCGTAAATGCCCCGTCCTTCAGCCATGGCCTCCACCACCGTGGCAAAATTGTCGTCGGCAATGATCATGGTGGAAGCTTCCCGGGTGACATGGGTGCCGCTTTTGCCCATGGCTATACCCACATGGGCCTTCTTTACCGCCGGGGCGTCGTTTGCCCCGTCGCCAATCATGGCCACCACATGCCCGGCATCCCGCAGGGCCTTGACCAGCCGCAGCTTGTGCCTGGGCAGCACCCGGGCGAACACATTGACCTCCGCCGCCGCCCGCATCAGTTCTTCGTCGGACATTTTTTCTATTTCCCGTCCGGACAGCACCCGGCCGGCCACGCCCATCAGGCCCAGCTCGTTTGCCACCGCCCGGGCCGTTTGGGGCTGGTCCCCGGTGATCATCACCAGCCGCACGCCGGCCCGGCGGCATCTTTCCACGGCCGCCGGGGCTTCTTCCCGCAGGGGATCCACCATCCCCAGCAACCCCAGGAAAATCAGCCCCCCTTCCTGCCCGGCCAGCTTTTCCGCCGGTTCTATGCCGGGGCGGCAGGCCACGGCCAGCACCCGCAGCGCCCGCCGGGCCATTTCCCGGTTCATCAGCCCAATGGCCCGGCGCATTTTGTCGTCCAGGGGAGCGGGGCCATCTTCCAGCCACACCCTGTCACACAGGTCCAGCACCACCTCCGGTGCCCCCTTGGTATACAGGGTGGTTCCCCCTTCTTCCCGGCAGGCCACCGTCATGCGCCCCCGTTCGGGATCAAAGGGCACTTCCCCCCTCCGGGGGTGCTCCCGGCGCAACTTTTCCGGATCGATCCCCGCCTTGCGGGCACAAACCAGAATGGCTCCCTCCAGGGGATCCCCCCATACCTTAAAGTTGTTCTCCCTTTCTCCCGGGAGCAGGCGGGCATCACTGCACAGCACCGCTCCTTTCAATGTGCGCCACAGGGACTTTTCTTCCCCGGCCATCACCCGCTTATCCCGGCAGAGCAGTTCACCCGCGGCATCATAGCCGGCGCCGGTCACCCGGTATAACCTGCCGGCGGTGTAAACGGCCCGCACGGTCTGCTCGTTCCGGGTGAGGGTACCGGTTTTGTCGCTGCAGATCACCGTAACGGAGCCCAGGGTTTCCACCCCCGAAAGGCGGCGGACGATGGCCTGTTTTCTGGCCATCCGCCACACCCCGGCGGCCAGGGCTATGGTTACCGTGGCCGGCAAACCCTCGGGAATGGCCGCCACAGCCAGGCTCACACCGGTCATAAACATGCTCAGGGGACGCTCACCCCGCAGGATCCCGGCCAGAAAAACCAGGCCGCTCACGGCCAGACAGCCTAGCAGCACCCCCCGGCTGATCACCCCCAGGCGCTTTTGCAGCGGGGTTTCCTCCTCTCCGTTCTGCAGCAGGCCGGAAATCTTGCCTATTTCCGTATCCAGGCCCGTGGCCACCACCACCCCGGTGGCCTTGCCCCTGGTCACGGTGGTACCCATAAAGACCATATTGCGGCAATCGTGGAGCATCAGGCAGTCTTCCTGGGCGGCGGTGTATTTGCTCACGGGCAGGGACTCACCGGTCAAAGTCGATTCCTCCACCGCCAGATCCTCCACGGAAAGCAGGCGCATGTCCGCAGGCACTCCGTCACCCTGCTCCAGCAGAACCACATCGCCGGGCACCAGTTCCGCCGCCGGCAGTTCCACCGGCCGCCCGCCCCGGATCACCCGGGCGGTGGCCGCGGTCATTTCCCGCAGGGCCGCTAAGGCCGTTTCCGCCTTCTGTTCCTGCAGCACGCCGAACATGGCGTTCAACACCACAATGGAGATGATGGCCAGGGCATCCCCCACTTCCCCCAGGAACAGACAAACCACACTGGAACCCAGCAGCGTCTGAACCATCAGATTCTGCAACTGGGCGGCAAAACGGGACCAGAAACCCGGGGGTTTGCCCTCCGGCAAACGGTTGGGACCATACAGGCCCAGCCTGCGGGCGGCTTCCGTTTCATCCAGTCCCCGGCGGGCATCGGTTTGCAGGCGGGTTACCACTTCCGCACCGGTTTGCCCTGCCCAACCGTTGCCGTTAAAGGGGCGGTGGGCCCGCGCACCGGCCGCGGCATTCCCCTTATGCGGCCCGGCGGTATCCTTTACCCGCTCCGGCCGTACCCCGCCGCTCCCGGGATCCGGCACCCCTGCGCCCTTTTCGGCACCCGGTTCCCGGTGCCCGGTCCCGGAAATAAGCCTGAAAGACGGCTGTTTTCCCCGCGAACCCCACTTCCGGCCGCCCGGTGCGTTGTCCCCATCACCGGCTCCCGGCCCGGCTTCCCCCGGACCGTTCCTGCCAAACAACTCCCGGTAGGCGCCGGCAGCCAGCAGGAGATTGACCAGGTCGTAATATAGAAGGGACGCAAAAAGAGAAATTCTCCCGGTGGCGGCAAGGAACAGGCCCAGATAATTGGCCAGACGCAGAAAGTGAATATTTTTTTGTACCCGGACGGCAAAGGTCCGGCCCAGGTGAAAGGCCAGGGCCAGTTTCCCGGGGTGGCCATCGGGAATAACCATCACATCCCGCCCCGGCTGGAGATGCACAAAAAGCCCGCCGGAAGGACCGGTGAACACCCGGGCCACCCGCTGTCCGGCGGCGACCATGCCGGCTGTCCGCTCCTCCAGCCCGGACTGGTGCGGATCCTCCACCACATCCAGACCCATACCTTCCAGGAGAGATCCCACCCCCCGCTCGGGGGCAAAGACAAAGATGTTTTGCACGCCGCCGGTCCGCAGTCCGGTTATTACCTGTGTGATACCCGGACGGGGCATACAGTAAACGCCCATAAGACCCAGAAAACGTCCCTGCCGGACCACTCCCAGGGGCACCTGTCCCAGGTGAACCAGCTGCTTGCTTTTCAGGTCAATCCACTGGTCAACCAGTCCGCCGGTTTTTTGCAGGGGCCCCACAAAGGCATTCTCCAGGCCAATGCGGCCCTTTAGCTCCAATGGACCGCCGGCCAGTACTTCCACCTCCTGCTCTTCAACCCGGGCGGGAAAGAGGGCCGCCAGGGGGTGGCCGGCTTTTCCGGCCAGTGCCGCTGCCGTGTGCAAAATCTCCCGGGGACGCACACCCGGCCGGGCAAGCACTTCGCCCATTTGCGCAGGCATCAAAAACAGACCGGCATCTTCGAAGAAAACCGTATCCACATCACAAAGCTGCTGCCAGAAACCGGAGTGGGGGACATTTATGCCCAGCCGGCCGGCTTTCACGGCCAGGGCCGCACCGGTCATGGCCAGGCTTTTACGGCCGCCGGCTGGATTGGCCGTCACCAGCATGGCCAGCGCCCGGGAAGGTCTGGCCGTAAATAGCCCGGTCAGGGCGGACAGGCCCAGGGCCGTCCCGGTTGTTTCGGCCATATATGTATCGGTCAACCGGGCGCACCGGGATGCATCCCCTGCCCCTTCCCCGGCCGCAATGTCCCCCCCTTCGCCACCCGTTTTACGATAGCGCCGGCGTACCAGGGCATCCATGACAGCCGCCACGCTGGAAAGCCAGAAAAGGGTAAGGCCGGGCAAGCTTTCCCTCAACAATGCCGCCCCCAGACCCACCAGTGCTACCAGCCTCTGCCAGGCAGGTTGTTCACCGCCGGCTCCTTCCTTTCTTCCTGATAACAACGGGTAACCGGCCAGCAAGTTGGTGGCCACCGCCGCACGGAACAGGGAAGGGGAACCGGCCAGGGTGGAGGGGCCTTTAAAAAGGCGCTTTACCCCCACCAGAGCAATGGCCGCCCCGCCCAGGGCCAGGGCGGTCATATTCCTGACCACGGGGTCGCTTTCCCCGGAAGCCCTGGCTCCAGGAGCGGAAGGCGGTGGTTGCTCCTTCAGGGAGGTGTCAAAATCCACCCTTTCCCTCTTACCGGCAGGGTCGTGCCCATGCCCACCGGGATCAACCGGCCGGGGATTGGACAGCAACTCCGACCACAGTTCACCCACCTGCCGGACAAGCCACTGCCAGTCTCCCCCCTGGTCGAATTGAATCAGCACCCGCCCGGAAACGGGGTTGGCCACCACCCGCCGGACACCCGGCAGTGCCGCCAGACCACCGGCCAGTTCCCCCGCCAGCCGGGGGCGCCGGGCCAGCCCGGGCAGGTGCAGGCGCAACCGTCCCGGGAGACGGTGTACTATTTCCGGGCGCAGGCTGTTTTTTATTTCAGTGACGGCCATGGACTACCCCCCTTGAAGAAAAATGCCGCCCCCGGCAGCACATTTGTTCTGTCCGACTAATTTCCGGTTTGGCCGTAGCCTTATTCAACCGCCGGCCAGGGGAAGCCTGTTAAACTGTTCAACCAAAAGGCCCATCTCCTACAAAAGACACCTTATTTTTTCCAGAGATGTTATTGCGGCCACCCGGTGCGACCCGCTCTGTGGTCGTCCCCAGCCGTCAACCGTTCCTTTTGGGTTCGGCCGGCACATCTTCCCTCGCACAGCCACCCGCCAAACCCTCTTCCCGTTTCAGTCCTGTTTTTCACCGGGAGCCGTTTCTTCTTCCCCTTCGGCCGCCTGCTGCTTCCGGGCTTCTTCCACCAGGCCCGTGAAGCGTTCCTTGAAACCGTCGGCCACCTGCCGCACCCGGTCAGCCGCAGCCAGCCCCGTCCCCACGGCAGCCACGGTGGCCGCGTGTACTTTTTCGGCTATCAGCGGGGGCTTTTCTTCCTCTGCCTTTGCCCGGGCTTCAGCCACCAGGTCGTTAACCCCTTCACTGATTTTATTGCCGATCCCCTTCACCTGATCGGAAGCCACCAGCACCATTTTGGCGGTCTGTACCAGCAACCCCCGCACCCCTTTGCGCAAAACGGGACTGACAGCCACACCCACGACCAGGCCGGAAACCAGCAGGCCCAGAGGAGAAGTACGTTGCAGCACACGGGTAAGCACTGGTTTTCTCCCTCCTTCCAGCTTTTGACTCATAGTAACATAATTTGACGGATATGTCAATACGCAATTTAATCAATTTATAACAAAAAATTAACAGTAACTTAATAATTCATTGGGCGGGGAGGAATTTTTCTTGCATTGTTTTACTTGCCTCAATTTCAATTAACTGCTAAGATATTATAAACCCCACAAACAAAGGAGTGTCCTCAAATGAGACGCTACTATGCCGGACGGTACCGGCCCGAAGCCGATCTGGTGGAAGAACTGAGGGAAGAGTTGTTAAACGATCTGCGGAACAGCACCCGGGGGGGATCGTACCGGCGTCCCTACTCCCGCCGGGAAATAGCCGCCTTGAAAAGGGATCTCTACCGGGAATTACAGGTCCTGCGGGATATGGAAGAAAGGTTGCAGCGGAACGGATCTCCGGAAGTGATGACGGTCCTGCGGGAACTTTTGGATGAAACCCGGACAGAGGGCCTTTCTTTGCGGGATCTGGTGGACAACCTGCCCCGCAACTGTGGCGGCGTCATGAGCCGCCTCCCGGACTTTTTCAACCGGGGAAACACCCTTACCCTGCTCCTGATTCTGCTGGCCCTGGTATCCGTTCCCGCCCTGCGGGATAAGCTGCGCCCGCTGATTACCGCCATTCTGGAGCATTTATTTGCCCTGCTGGGAAGTGCACAGCAGCTCCTGGCTCAAATCAAGGAGGGAGTGGAGGACATTGTGGCCGAAGCGCAGTTTGAAAGATTGAAGGATTCCCTGGGGGAAAAGGGGGAGCAACAGCCACCCGCGGAAGGATGACAGGTATCTCCGAAGGGCATGATGGAAAGAATTCACTCCAGGACCTTTTTACTGCCGGCCTGAAAATTAAAGCAGGAGGAATGGAAGGTGGACCATGAAAAGCTGCCGGAAATAAAATCCAAACTGGGCCAGGCCCTGGCCTTGATCAAAGAGGGGGTGGATGAAAGCCTGCCCCTCCTGGGCGACGGACCGGGGAAAGAAATAACGGCCATGTGGGAGGATTTTTTGCGGGAGTTTCTCGCTTACATAAAGCAAAAAAGCCGGGAAACCCGGCGCAATTTATTTGCTTCCATATCATTTCACCGCATCTGGCCCAAATAGAGGGATACTACCGATGGCTGTTAAGAGTTCAGTTCCTGCCACCTTTTTCTTTCACTCCGGGTCTCCCGGGGACGGCCCGACCATAAAATCAGGCTTAGAACCAGCAACACCACTCCCGCAACCAGGGACTTAAAATCCAAATGGAAGGCCGGCAGACACCGGGCCAGGATCAGGGCCGCTCCATAAAGTCCCAGGAACTGGATGGAGAAGTAATCCCCCTTTCCCAACTGTAAAGCCAGTCCACCGGTAAAAAGCAGTGCGGTCAGATAAGAAAACCCGGAAGAAAAATGGCCGAAGGAAATCAAAATTTCGCCCGTTATACCCAGAACAATGAAAGGGTAGCCCCAAAATGCCAGGCGGGAAAACCAGGTATACTTTTCCATGGTCAGGGCATAAAAATCAACAGCCAGAAAAAACACTTCCCGCCATGCCCTCGCCTTTTGCCACAAATTCAGGGTAGGGGTAATCACCGGCAGGGAATCCAGGGGGTGTTTGCGAGCCGGATAGAGATAGCCCATCCACCGGGGCACCAGGGCCATCCCCACCACCGCCACCCCGTCCGGCCAGCGGTCCGCCAGTATGGATACGCCACCGGAAACCCGGGCCAGCAGGTAGACGGCAGCCAGGTAGATGGAGGCAAAGAGCAGGCTGTGCATCAACCGCCAGTCGGGTGCCCACAGGGGCAAAAGGCAGAGCCAGAGCATGGGGACAACCATCATCAAAACCAGCCCGGTCCCTGCCCACCACACCACCAGGGCGGCCAGCACACCCATAATAATAGTGGTGACCCAGGCCAGGGGGGAACGGTAATAGGTGGCGAAGAAATAGGCCCCGGCAAAGAGATGGTAGGCAACCAGAACGGACAGGGCCACCAGGGGGCCATCCCATACCGCGGCCAATCCGGCGGTGGGATATCCCAGAACAGCCGGGGTTCCCGGACGGCCGGACCACCACCAGAGGGGTGCCGCAACCAGCAAACTACCCAGCACCAGGCCGGTCCCAAACCAGACGGGCCGCACCCGCCCGGCCCGCCAGGCGGTGTAATACCCGGCAAGCACCAGTACAGGGGGATGCCAGGGATTTTTTACCGTCAACGCCGCCACAAGGGCAGGGATCATACCCTCCAGCAGGGAAGGCAGGATGTTTTTCCGGACGTTTTCCCGCCCGGGTAAACTTGTGTTTTTTCCGGACACTGCAGGCGACACAACTACACCCCCACGAGACATATGCTATTCGACAGATAGGATTAAATTCCCTGCCACCACAACCACCGGTCTGCAAAGAGTCACAACCGGCAGGAAACGGCAATGAAGACGTCGAAGATTAAAGTTAGGCCCGTGGAGATGTTTGGAACCAGTAAACCGGCAAAGCAATAGGAATGTCGGAGAAAAAGCGAGCACGGGATCTGGAGGGTTTGCACATGCGCTGGCTGCTGAGCCTTTGTCTGAACGGGCTGGCCCTGTTGTTCATCGACCACCTGGTGCCCGGTTTCCGGATTGTGGGGATTGGACCGGCCGTGCTGGCCGCCTTTGTCCTGGGCATAGTGAACACCCTGGTGCGTCCGGTGCTGGTATTTTTCACCCTGCCCCTCACTGTCATCACACTGGGTTTGTTTATTTTTGTGATCAACGCCATCACCTTTACCATCACCGCCTGGCTGGTACCCGGTTTTCAGGTTTACAGCTTTGCCGGGGCTTTCTGGGGGGCGTTATTAACCAGTATGGCAGGCTGGCTCATTAACCTGTTCCTGGAAAGAGAATAAGTGTATAATTGTCTTCAAAAGAACATTTGACAGTCTTCAACTAAATGATAAAATAACAATAGAACCCCGGGGCAGGATGCGGGTTTTCCCGGATAGCATGTAAACGGAGGTGGGAGCGATGATCCGCGTAAATGTGAAAGGCATTGCCTATGACATCTCGGGCAATCCAATCATACTGTTAACCGATGTGGAAGAAGAGCGGGTATTACCCATCTGGGTAGGATTGCTGGAAGCCCACGCCATTGCAGTGGCCCTGGGACATGTCGCCGTACCCCGTCCCCTGACCCATGACCTGCTGAAGTCCACCTGCGAGGCTTTAGGAGCCCGTATCTCCCAGGTGGTGATTACCGACCTGAAGGAAAGCACCTTCTATGCGGAGGTTCACCTGGCTCTTCCCCAGCAGGGAGTGGTACTGGATGCCCGGCCCAGCGACGCCGTGGCCCTGGCCCTGCGGGCGGCAGCGCCGGTATTCCTTGCCGATAAACTCAACGACCAAATGCTTTTTCTGAAAGATCTCTTTGACGAAGAAACCCGGGCCGAACTGGAAAAGCTTTTTAAAACCGACCTCATGCAGGAATATAAAAAGTCTTTACATTAAATTTTTCCAATATTCCCAACCCATGATGCGGGGTATTGCCACCCGCAAACCTCCTGGGAAGGAGGTTTTTTATTTTTCAGATATGTCCAGGGATAAAAAGGCTGCGGCAAAAGAACAATAAACAAAACGGTCTGCCGTGACCGCAACCATTTTAAAGGGGCCGTCCGGGTAAAAGTTCCCTCCATAAAACATACCCGGCGCTCACAGACGTTCGGATAGCTCAATAAGATACAAGCGGGTTCATCACCCAAAAATTACCGTATGGCGTGCGTGCTGGGCCATTTAACCAGAGCGGCGTCTGACCGACGACCATTTTGAAAGGAGGCGCAGTTCATGACCATTCCCAGAAGACCCGGCGATAAAGGATATCAGAAACCGGAAACCATTTCCGACCTGCACCGTCCGCCGGGCGCTCCCCGTCCCCGGGAAATAAAATCCCAGCAGGCACAGCTGGAGAGCGCCCACCGGCACGGTACCAATAAATCTGTAAAGTGGCCCATGTCGTATAAAACGGGCCAGAGGGAAAAACCGGAAGAAAGGTAAAATGCCCCGGGGGCGCCCGGCAACCGGCACCGCAGTACCGACCGGCACAAAGGGTCGTCCGGAAAACAAACAGACTTATGAACGTAACCGGAATATATCTTTTATATATTCACCGGCCAGAAAACCCCCGGGGTTTTCACGGTGTATTCAATGTTCCCCCGGAAACATCACGGGCCGCACCGGCCGGATCAGCGCCGCAGGTCGCCTCCCCCTGCCGTTCACTTTGTATGCATACCGCATAATGGATAATCAAACGGTAAATTTGTTCTATTCTGGCCGGATCCAGCCCTTTCTCCAGAGCCAGGCCCTTTACCCGGGCCAGCACCCGGGACTCCCGCCGGTGGTCGCGCACCGGGTACATACCCGCCTTCAATTGCCCCACCCGGGCCACCAGTTTCTGGCGCCGGGCCAGCAAATCCACAATCCGGGCATCCACCTGATCAATGGCCGCCCGCACAGTTTCCATTTGCTTCCGGCGCACTGCCGGAAGGGATTCATCTCCACCAACCGGTTCAGCCGGAACGACCCTTGCCCGGCTGCAGGCCCCGGTGGCGGTACCGGAACAGGGATCAATCCCTCCTTCCTGTAAAGCGGACCCATCAACGGGGCAGTCGTCCACGGGATAGGACCCCAAAATGCGCAATTCCGCCCGGCCGGCCACCGCTTCCAGCGCCCCTCTTACCGGCTGCTCCAGCCGGTGACCCTCCAGATCAATAAAAAACAGGTATTCCCCCAACCGGCGCCGGGAGGGGCGGGATTCGATGCGGGTCAAATTAATGCCCCGCCGGGCAAATTCCGCCAGCACTTCATGCAGTGCCCCCGGGCGGTGGGCTATGGAGACGATAAGGGAGGTTTTATAACCGCTCCCTTTGCAGCCGGACGCCTTCCCCCCTCCCCGTACAGGCAAACGGCGGCCGTCCGGGCCGGTGGTAGTGTTTGCAGCCGGGGGCTCGTTACCGGAAATCCCACCGGCACTTTCTTCCCGCCCCACCACGATAAACCGGGTGGCATTGCCGGGAAGATCGTTGATTTTTTCCACCAGCACGGTCAGGCCGTACTCCCGGGCGGCCGCCTCCGGGCCGACGGCCGCCCAGGGGGCGCCGGCAGAAGCCACCAGCCGGACGGCGGCCGCCGTGCTGGCCGTTTCCACCAACCGGGCCCGGGGAAGGTGCTGCCGTATAAACTCCCGGCACTGGGCCAGGGCCTGGGGGTGGGAAAGAACCCTTTCCACCCGGGCCAGTTCCACCCCCGGGGGGGCCAGCAGGTGGTGCACCACCGGCAGGATCACTTCCCCTTTGATCTGCAGGGTGGAAAAGACGTGGGCCAGCAGGTCCTGGGTCTGGTTAACCGCCCCTTCCGTGGAGTTCTCCAGGGGCACCACTGCCTCGTCCATATCTCCCCGGGCAACCGCTGCCAGGGCTTCGTCTATGCCGGGCAGGGCCACCAGCCGGGCGCGGGCGGACCCCTGGCGGCTCAAATATTTCCGCGCCGCCGTTTCCGAAAAGGTACCCGCCGGTCCCAGATAACCAATTTGTTTGTCCATACCATATTTCCCCCTTACCCCCAAAAGGGCACAGGCTACTTTTTCAAGCACACCGGACTGCTGTTCAAGCAAACCGGTATAGATACAGCCCGGCACTCAAGGCAAGTCATGCCGCCCGGCCAACGGCGGCGGCCACCGCCCGCAATTCCTCCATCAGGGCGGCAAACTGGGCCGGGGTAAGGGACTGGGGACCGTCGCACAGGGCCTTGCCCGGATCGGGGTGCACCTCGATGAGCAGCCCGTCGGCCCCGGCCGCCACCGCCGCTCTGGCCATGGGACCCACCAGTTTACGGTCCCCCGTGGCATGGCTGGGATCCACAATCACCGGCAGGTGGCTTAAGGATTTGACCAGGGGCACGGCACTTAAATCCAGGGTATTGCGGGTGGACTGCTCAAAGGTGCGGATACCCCGCTCGCAGAGGATGATCTGCCCGTTTCCCTCGGACATGATGTATTCAGCGGCCATCAGCCATTCCTCCACTGTAGCCGAAAGTCCCCTTTTCAGCAGCACCGGCTTTCCCGAGCGGCCCACCATCTGCAGCAGCCGGAAATTCTGCATGTTCCGGGCGCCAATCTGGAGCACATCCACATACTGAACGGCCAGGTTCAGGCTGTATTCATCCACCACTTCCGTCACCGTGGCCAGGCCGGTTTCCCGGGCCGCCTCCGCCAGCAGTCTCAGGCCCTCTTCCTCCAGACCCTGGAAGCTGTAGGGAGATGTGCGGGGTTTAAAAGCACCTCCCCGCAGCATAACCGCCCCGGCCCCGCTCACCATACGGGCCGCCTCCAGCAATTGCTCACGGCTTTCCACCGCACAGGGCCCGGCACAGACCGCCAGTCCGTCCCCGCCGATGGCGGCATTGCCCACCCGGACCACCGTATTCTCTTCCCTGGCCTCCCGGCTGACCAGCTTATATGGTTTCATAATCGGCACCACCCTTTCCACTCCCGGCATGGTCTCCAGTCCCAGGGAAGAAATGGCCCGCCGGTCCCCCACGGCGCCGATGACAATCCGCCGGACACCGTGGATGGGATGGGCCTTGAAGCCGCACTCCTCCAGCCTGCTGATCACCGCCTGCACCTGTTCCGCCGGCGCCCGCCCGTCCATCACTACCACCATTTTTAATCCCTCCATGATTATTAAAATAAAAAATCCGCAGTCCTTCATCCCTCGGGACGAAAGCCTTGCGGACTTTTCGCGGTACCACCCCAGTTGGCCGGCAAAAAACCGGCCCCCTTGATCGAAGTACGGGAAAATACATTCCACGGCAACGGGGGAAAATAAAAAGCTTCTCATCCGTCAGGGACGAGAAGCATAATGCTTTCCGCGTTACCACCCTGGTTGGCCGCACAAAAATGGCCCACCTCTTTTAAGGTACGGGAATGTTTTCCGATACCCCCTTCCCGGTAACGTGGGAAGAAAACGGCCCGGCCTACTTGCCCGTGATCCGGGTTTCAGCCTGCATCTCCGGGGAGAACTTCAACCGGCCATGTTCTGGAGGCGCTTCCAGTCGCCGGCGCCTCCTCCCTGGAAAACTGGGTCCGGCCTACTTTTCCCCTTCATGGACTTTTACCATTTAAACTTACCATGTATTATAAAAGAAAAAGCACTGCAGCGCAAGGGGGAAGTTGACCCTTTTTCAAGTTATATGGAAGCAAACGTACGCCAGCAAACAGCTCTCCACTTACCTTCCCTAAAAGCAGGGGTTTCTCCTCCACCCCCGGTTTAAACCCCACTTGATCACGGTATATTGTACGATTCTAAAAAGTATGGTACCATAACTATAAATTGCCAAAAGGGGTGAGAGCATGACGGTTGTACTGGGCATCTGCTGCTCCCGGCGCCATCCGGGAAACAGCGAGATACTGCTGAAAGAGGCGCTGGAAGCCGCCCGGGAAAAGGAAGTGGCCATAGATTTCCTGCGCCTTCCCGACCTGCGTTTTGAACCCTGCCGGGGCTGCCTGGCCTGCGTGTATAAAGGAAGTTGTGCCATCAAAAACGACGATCTGGGAATTTTGCTGGAAAAAGTCCTGCAGGCCGATGGTCTGATTGTTGCCGCCCCCACCTACCTCCTCGGCCCGGCCGGCATAGTGAAGCTGGTGACGGACCGGGCCCTTACCCTGTCCCCGCACCTGGAAACCCTGGCCAAACGCCACCGGGTAGCCGCCACCATCAGCGTGGCCGGCAACAGCCAGTGGAACCCCCTGGGCGTGGAACAGCTGAACCTGTTCTCCCTGGCCTACGGCTACAGGGTGATTGATTATCTGGAGGCCTATGCCCCCGGACCCGGTGAGGTTTTGCTGGACCCCGCCAATGCGGCCCGCGCCCGGGAACTGGGACGGCGGGTGGCCCGGGCACTGCAGGAGGGAACAGGACAGCGCCCGGTGGAACCCGGGCAGTGCCCCCACTGCTACAGCCGCTCCTTCCGCTTAAATGGCGGGGACGGGGCAACCTGTGTGGTCTGCAACACCACCGGGCGGTTGATTCCGGAAAATGGCGACCTGCATTTTGTACCCGCTCCGCCCGGCCCGGAAGGACATTTCTGGACCATGACCCACCGCCGGCACCACCTGGAAAGCTGGATCATCCCCAGCCGCGACCGTTACCTGGCCAAACGGGGACAAATCAAGGAAATGCTGGGACGGTACAGGGGTTCAAGCAACGATTAAATTGACCGTTTTTCCCTGACACGGGTGTGAATCTCCCCGTAACCATTCATTCAAACCGCTTCAGGCACGGTCCGCCCCGTAAAGTACTTTTCCCGGGACAGCACCGTGCCCTGGTTTTAACGAAGCGGTTTCGCTGGATCTACGGCCGGTCCATTTTACTTCTACTCCAAAGTTAAAATTACCGTGTCGGGGCTGACCACCTCACCGGGAGCGGCTTTAATCTCCTTTACCGCACCGCTGGCCGGCGAATAGATTTTGACTTCCATCTTCATGGCTTCCAGGGCGGCCACGGGATCATTTTCCTTTACCTGATCGCCCACCTGCACATTAATGGAAATCAATCTGCCGACCATGGGAGAGTTAACCGGAATGGCCACTGGTTTCACCTCCTCCTCAAAAATAGTCGTCGATAGTCTCGTCGGTGGTCAGAAGTCAGTCGTCGGGTTAAGTAGCCCAGCACTTATGAACAAAGGTAATTGCGAAACGAACTCTTTTATTTAAGTGCAACTTAACTTTAAGTAACAGTAATGCCTGTGAGTGCCGGGCATATTCAATTTTACACCGTCAAGATCTATAACATTTTATAAGTTTATGTTCGAATACTTCCGGTACGGTCTGGCTACCTGCTTGTTTTCCAGGATATCCAGCGCCCGGGCGATGTATTTTCTGGTATCGGCGGGCATAATTACATCATCGATGTAACCGCGTTCCGCACCGCAATAGGGATTTTCATACATGGTGCGGTACTGCTGGATTCTCTCGGCCATCACCCGGGACGGATCATCGGCATTTTTAATTTCCTTGGCAAAGATCACGCTGGCCGCCGTTTCGGCACCAACTATGGATACCTGGGCGATGGGCCAGGCATAAACGATGTCTGCCCCGGTATCCTTGCAGCACATCCCCAGATATGCGCCGGCAAAGGATTTGCGCAGGATTACCGTTACCTTGGGCACGGTGGCATCGATGTAAGCATAGAGCATCTTTGCCCCGTGCCTCAATATGCCCCTGTGCTCTTCGTAGGAACCAATCATGTAACCCGGAGTATCGTGGAAATTGACCAGGGGTATATTAAACAAATCGCAGAAACGCACAAACCGGGCCACTTTATCGGCGGCGTCGCAGTTAATCACTCCGCCCATCACCAGCGGCTGGCTGGCCACCAGCCCCACCGTCCGCCCCGAGATCCGCCCAAAACCCACAATGACATTTTGGGCAAAATCTTTCAATATTTCAAAGAAAATACCGTTATCCACCACCCTTTTAATCACTTCATGCATATCAAAGGGTAAGCTGGCTTCTTCAGGAACCAGATGATCCAGCTCCGGAACAATCCTTTCGGCCTCATCCCCCGTATCCACCCGCGGCGGCATTTCCCGGTTGTTTTGGGGCAGGTAACTTAACAATTCCCTGGCCTTGTCCAGGCAGTCCCGGTCATCCTCCGCCACCACGTGCGTCTGACCCGTTTTGGTGGCGTGGACCCGGACACCACACAGATCTTCCAGGCTGATTTCTTCCCCCAGCTGGGTTTTCACAAAAGCGGGCCCGGCAATACCCATAAAACCGGTCTTTTTACATTGAAAGACAAAATCCTGCATCACCGGGTGGTAGGCCTGCCCCCCCAGGCACGGTCCCATCAAAAGAGCCAGCTGGGGAATAATCCCCGAGGCCAGGATTTGCGAGCGGAACAGCCAGGCGTAAGCCTGCAGGGTATCCATCCCTTCCTGCAGGCGGGCGCCTCCGGAGTCATTCATGCCGATAAAGGGAATGCCCATTTCCCTGGCCATATCGATGGCCTGCGCAAATTTTTTACCGTGGTATTCACCAAAGGTACCGGCCATGGTGGTGTAATCCTCCGCCGCCACCATCACTTTCCGGCCGTTTACCTTACCATAGCCCACAACCACGCCTTCGGCCGGAACATCCCTCTTATCCATGCCAAAGGCAGTGGTGCGGTGCCTGACAAACATGCCCATTTCCGTGAACGTTCCCGGGTCGAAGAAATATTCTATCCTTTCCCTGGCCGTCCATTTGCCGCTTTTATGCTGCTGTTCCACAGCCTTTGGACCGCCCATTTGCCTAATTTTTTCTTTTTTTTGCACCAGTTCCTGATAACGATCCATATATTTCTCCCCCTTAAAGGCTGGCTTATGATGAACGGTTGGCCTTGCGGTAACCCAGGGCATCCTGGGATATGATAATCTTGTGAATGTTGCTGGTGCCCTCCACTATCTGATAATATTTAGCGTCACGAAAGAACCGGGCTACGGCATATTCCTCGGAATAACCGTAAGCGCTGTGGATCCGCAGGGCGTAATCGGCACATTTATTGGCCGTTTCACTGGCAAAAAGTTTGGCCATGGAAGTTTCCAGCGTATTGGGCACACCTTTGTCTTTCAGATAAGCAGCCCGGTAGGTCAGCAGGCGGGCCGCTTCTGTTTCAGTCACCATTTGGGCAACCCAGTCCTGGATCATCTGGAACTTGCCAATTGGTTGACCAAACTGTTCCCGGGTGGTGGCATAGGCCACAGCGGCATCGATACAGGCCTGGGCCACTCCCACCGCCCCGGCGGCCGAGGCCAGTCGCGTGTTGTCCAGTTGCTGCATACAAATGGCAAATCCCTGCCCTTCCTGCCCCAACAGGTTCCCCTTCGGCACCCGGCAGTTCTCAAAGGTGATGGAGCCAACCGGAGATGCCCAGTTACCCAGTTTTTCTTTGATGGACTCTACAACAACACCATCGCTTTTCATATCCACGATAAAGGCGGACATGCCCTTGGCCCGGCGGGTGGGATCGGTATAAGCATAAACCAGGGCTATATCCGCTACCGGTGCCAGGGAAATCCACATCTTGCTGCCATTTAAAATATAAAAGTCCCCCTCCAGAGTGGCCCTGGCTTTCATGGCCGCCACATCCGAACCGGCATCGGGTTCGGTCATGGCAAAACAGCCCACCAGCGCACCGCTGGTTAATCCCGGCAGGTACTTTTGTTTCAATTCTTCACTTCCGTAACGCCAGATGGTAATGGCCGGTCCCAGGGTGTTGGCCGCAAAAATAATGCGCAGGGAGCTGTGCACCCGGGCTATTTCCTCCACCAGGATGGTGAGGGCCAGGTAGCCGAGCCCGTTTCCACCATATTCTTCGGGAATGACACACCCCAAAAATCCCAGTTCACCCATTTTTTCCACCAGATCCCGGCGAAAGCGGTGTGCCTTGTCGTCGGCATCAACCGTGGGCAGTATTTCCTCTTCCGCAAAATCACGGGCCACCCTTTTTATGTCCTGTAATTCTTCCGGCAAATCAAAAGTCATGAAATTTTCCCCCTTTATTGTTTTTGTTCCGGACCCAATGCCCTGTGTGCAATGGGTTTTTCCACCGGGAACGGGTTTGTCTTTTAAAAATAACCCATTTTACGGGAGAGGGTCAAGGCACAATCCTTCACCTCCCTGATCAAGATAAGCAGCTTTTCAGTACAGCAATCCCTGGTGCTGATAATGCCGATGGAGGCCCTGACCGACCCGGAAAAATCCCGGACGGGAGCGGCTATGCCGGTGCCATACTCCAGGTAATCGCCATGGGACACTGCATAACCCTGTTCCCGGATTTTTTCAATCTCAGATAATAACTCGCCGGGATTTAAATCCTTATACTCCTCGTTATTGATCATTTCAGCCAGATACAACCGGATGAAATCGTCATCCATATGGGAGAGCAGAACTTTTCTGGCTGCGCCCCTGTGCAGGGGCATTTCCCTGCCCACCAGCTCAATTACCTTGACCGGGTGCGGTCCCTCCACCCTTTCCAAAAAAACGCCCATTTTACCCTGGACAATGGTCAGGTAGGAATCTTCCCCGGTGCGGGAAGTGAGTTCCTGCAAAAGGGGCATGGCCAGCTTGCGCAGGTCCAGCATCCCCCTTACCCGCAAACCCATGCGCAATAACTGTGGACCCAACCGGTAGTTTCTGGTGTCCCTGTCCTGTTCCACCATGCCAAATTCCTTGAAGGTTTGTAAAAAACGATGGATGGTACTGGGGGGAAAACCGGTGGCCGAAACCAGCTCGCTCAGGGAGAAACCGTCACTGCACTCCCTTTCGGAAATGGTCAGCAAAACCTCCAGGGCTTTACGCAGGGTATTGCTCATCTGTCACCAACCATTCCTGATGCAAAATTTTATATTTCCTTAATCAGATAACCGGGCTTTGTCCCTAGATTACCCCGGAAGCCCGCAGCTCTTCGATTTCTTCCCCGGTATAGCCCAATCCCAGGAGTATTTCTTCGGTGTGCTGGCCGGTCAGAGGGGGAGCCTGTCTGTATTCAACGGACATTCCGGAAAAATGCAGGGGACTGCCCAGCACTTTTATCCTGCCTGCCTTTTCATGTTCCATTTCCACCACCATTCCCCGGTGTACCACCTGCGGGTGGGAAACCACTTCGGAAATGGCGTTAATCATACCACAGGGCACCTTATGTTCATGCAACAGGTTCACCCAGTGGCTGGCTTCTTTTTCAATGAAAATACCGGCCAGTATGCGTTCAAGCTCCTGGCGGTGCTTCACCCTCATTTCGTTGGTGACAAAGCGGGGATCATCGGCAAAGTCCAGGTTTAAAGCAGCACAAAAGCGTTTCCAGATGGCGTCGTTCCCCACGGCCAGAATAAAATATTTATCCCTGGCCTTAAAGGCCCTGTAAGGAACAATGGAGGGGTGGGCCGAACCCATCCGGATGGGATCCCGTCCGGAGGCAAAGTAATTGCTGGCCATATAAGTCAACCAGGAAACTTCTGTTTCCAGAAGGGAAACATCTATATACTGACCCAGGCCCGATTCCCTTCTGGCCATAAGCGCAGATAATATGCCAATGACCGCATACATCCCGGCCCCGATATCCACCAGGGCCACCCCGATACGAACGGGCTCGCCGTCCTCTTCCCCGGTGATGGACATCAGACCCCCTTCCCCCTGCATGAGCAGATCATAGGCCGGGTGAAAACAGTAGGGCCCATCCTGACCATAACCGGATATGGAGCAGTAAATGATCCGGGGATTAATCTTCTTAATTTGCTCATAATCCACACCCAACCGCTTTACCGTCCCCGGCAGGAAATTTTCCACCATCACATCGGCCCGCTGCGCCAGTTTGTAGATGATTTCCCGGCCCCGGGGCGATTTTAAATTAACCGTTATACTTTTTTTGTTCCGGTTAATACTTAAAAAATAAGCACTTTCCCCGTTGACAAAGGGAGGCCCCCAGCTTCTGGTTTCATCACCGGCTCCCGGCATTTCCACTTTGATTACTTCCGCCCCCAGGTCGCCCAGCATCATGGTACAAAAGGGCCCCGTCAATACACGGGAAATGTCCAGCACCTTTATGCCCGCCAGGGGCAGCTGCACTTGTTGTTCCGCCGGCATTTTTATCCCCCTTCGAAAAAGTCGTCGGTCGTCAGACGTAGTCGGGTTATTTCATTATATGAAATGGATTCCATCTTGCGAGAAGAAAAAGGTTCCTGTTGCCACCGGCCAAACGCAAAGCAGCAACAAGAACAGAAAGGATATTCAACTTACTTCGCAGTCTGCTGGCAAAGCTTGTGGAATTCTTCATAGACCTGCTTGCCGGGGAGCCCTTTGCCTTCCATTTCATCTATCCATTCTTTTTCCAGTCCCTGCAAAGGTTTCCGCCACACTTCCCTGTCCGCATCAGTCAGCCGGTATATGGTCATACCCTGCTGTTCAAATTCTTTAGCCAGCTTCTCCTGTTCGGCGTCAAAAACTTCCCCGGCATGTTTGCTGGCCTCGTCACCGGCCTGGATTAAAGCCTTTTGTACATCTTCGGGAAGCTTTTGCCAGGCCTTTTCGTTAATCACATAAGCAGCCGGATATCCTCCCAGAGCCGCACCGAAAGTATGATATTTCTCCAGTTCGTTGGCCCGGTAAGATTTGGTGCTGACCAGGTTTAAAATATTTCCCTCCACCACGCCCCGCTGGGTTGACTCATAAATTTCCGGCGAAGGAACCACCACCGGCGTGACACCATATCTTTGCGCTATTTTGTCAAATAATCCGCCGGAGGTTTTTAATTTCATCCCCTTTAAATCTTCAGGCGATTTGATGGGCTTTTTTACAGTACCCACGTCATACTGGGGAAAGGTATAAACAAATACCGGTCTTACCCCGTATTTTTGAAACTCCTGCATCAATGATCCTTTAGAAAGTTTATTGTAGACCTCGCTACCCTGGCGGGCAGTAACCCACTCGGGCAAGATCATCACCGTATTCAGGGGAAGCTGACCGGCCAGAAAGGAAGCAGGGGCCAGACCGATATCAACCACACCCTGACTGGTGAGATTTAACTGGTCTTTGAGCTTGCCCAATTGCTCGGCGGGATAATACTCAATTTTTACCTTACCGTTGGTCAACTTCTCCACCCGGTCAATGAAAAACTTGGCCAGATCACTGGAGGCAATGTGGGTAACCGGGTAGTAATCGGACATTTTTAAGGTAATGGTTTTGTCACCGGACTGCTGACCCGTCGCTCCACCGGTAGTGGCTTGCTTCTGGCCGCCGCAGCCGGCCAGGATAATAGCAAGCAAAAAGATAGCGCACAGAAAATAAACTACCTTTTTCATCCTTTAAGCAGCGCCCCCTTTTAATTTTTTTACGGCAGTTCTTCCCGCTTCTTCGCCTCGCGACTCCAGCAATAAAGCCACCGGCACCTGCAGCAACCACCTCCTTTTTACAGAGCGCGAACATTTGTACCCCATGCCATGCAAAATTTTTTAATTGCACCTGACATGAAGGTCTTTTTTGAAAAAAGGCTATTTCATAAAGGACGGCAACCAGGTGGCAATAATGGGAAAGACCAGTAGCAGGACCACGGTAATTGCCTCAAAAGTCAACATCACCCCGGTTCCCCTAAAGACCTGGTCTAAAGGCGCCTTCACGGTGGCACTGACCACATAAGCGTTCATTCCCACCGGCGGGGTAACCAGCCCTATTTCGGATAGTTTGGTGACGATAATCCCGAACCAGATGGGATCCAGGCCCAGGTTCATGATTAAAGGAAAGGTCAGCGGCAGGGTCAAGAGCAATATGGCGATCATGTCCATAATGCAGCCCAGGAACAGATACAAGACGACCACCAGGGTCATGACCGCCCACACGGGGAAACCCGCCCCCCCGATGGCTTTGATCACACCCTGGGGCGCCTGGGTCAGCGTGAAAAAGTACCCTACAACCATGGCACCAATGATGATGGTGAAAATCATGGTGGTGATCTTGGCCGTCTGCAGGGCCGCATCGCAGATGCCTTTCAGGTTAATGCGGCGGGTGGCCAGGGAAATGAGGGCGGCGCCGAAGGCACCGATGGCCGCCGCTTCCGTGGGGGTGCCCAGGCCGAAGTAAAGGGTGATGATCACGATGGAACCCAGGATCAAAAAAGGCCACAATGGTTTGAGGGAAGCGAATTTCTCTCCCCAGGGAAATGATTGACCGGCGGGCATTACGCCGGGTTTAAATTTATTCCAGGAGATGATCCCCAGGGAGTAGATTAAAGTAGTCATGACCCCGGGGATGATCCCGGCGATCAACAGTTTGCCGATGGAGGTCTCGGTGACGATGCCGTAGATGACCAGGGGAATGCTGGGGGGGATCATGATCGCCAGGGTGCCGGCCACGGTGACCACGCCGGCGGCCACCCGCAGGTCGTACCCGGCCCGGCGCATTTCGGGGATGGTGATGGCGGACATACAGGCCGCGGCGGCGGTACTGGAACCGGACATGGCTCCCATGCCGGCAGAGGCGATGACCGCGGCGATAGCCAGACCGCCGGGGGTCTTTCCCAGCCACTTTTTGGCCGCGTCGAAAACTTCCCGGACGATGTCGGCCCGGGAGACGATTTCGGCCATAAAGATAAACATGGGCACCGTACTTAACGAAAAGTTGGCCACACTGCGGTAGGGGGCATTACTCATTATGGAGAGAACCGCACTGGGACCACCCTCAAGGTACAGCCCGATCAACCCGGCCACACCCATGGCAAAACCCACGGGCATACCCAGAAAAAGAAAGAGCAACAAAAGAACCAGTATGGTAGCGGCAATCATAAATGTACCTCCGCCTTCCCTCCGTAATTGCCCTTCATGACTATTCCCATTTGATTTTCCGCGGGGAAACGATTGTTTCTAAAATACGTATACATAACAGGGCCGCCCCCAGGGTGAGAATCAAGTAGGCCGGCGCCATGGGGTAGGCCAGCAAGCAACTGGAGGTCTCCTGAAACCTGATGGCCCGCAGGGAAGTTTGCCAGCCCAGTAAGACTATCAGGGCAAAAAAGAGCAACCCCAGAATATTCAAACCGGTATCCACCACCGTTTTAACCGGACCGGGAATAAAGTGGCGGAAAAGGGTGACCCGCACATGGCCGCCCTCTTTGTAAACATAACTCATGGCCAGGTAGACCAGGGCGATCATGACATATTCCTCATTGATCTCCACACTGCCCGGTATGGGATGGTGAAAGAACTTCCGGCCAACCACGTCGGCAGTAACCAGCAACATCATCACCAGCACGCTGATCACACTACAGGTCATACATATCCATTCAATAAAGTCCACCGCTTTCCCAACGGCTTTTACTATTTTCATCCAACCACCCCGCAATTTAATGAACGTCATCAATCCGGCATCCCATCTGTCTGGAAATCGCCTTCCCCCCCTCCAGCAACAGCTTGACACAAAGATCCAGTTTTTCCGGTTCCGCCCGGGCGTCCGGAAGACCAATGGACAAACTGGCCGCCACCTCGGCATGCCTGTCAAAAACGGGCACACTGAGGGAAACAAGCCCCGCATTGCGTTCACCCCAGCTGACGGCGTATCCTTTCCGGCGGATTTCCTCCAGGCGCTGGCGGAGCTTTTGTTTGCTGGTAATGGTACTATCCGTGAAGGGTTTCAGTTCCAGCCCGTTTATCAGCTTCTCCCTGTCCCGTTCCTTCTGAAAAGCAAGCAAGACCAGCGCCGATGCTCCCACATACAAAGGGGAGCGCTGGCCGATATTTACAGAAGCTTTAATTGTGTGGGAACAATCTAAAAATTCAATACAAACCCTTTCTTCCCCGGAAATCACATTAAGATATACCGCTTCATCAACTTTACCCATTATTTCGCGCATTACCGGTAAGGCAACGGCCCGCACCTCTATCTGGCTGAGCACGATGCCAACCAGATCAAATAACCGCATTCCCAGCCGGTATTTTCTAGTAACCCTGTTCCTGCTCACATAACCGTATTTTTCTAGAGTATTGAGTAAACGCAATATGGTGGGCTTGGACAGTTCCAGTTCCCTGGCCAGTTCCGCTAAAGACCATTCCGGCTTTTGCTGGCTGAACCTGTTAAGAATATTCAGGGCCTTTTCCACAGCCCCAACGGTTTTCATATAGCCCTCATCCGCTCTCATTTGTTTCACATCGCGTAACGCCGTTTCATATTCTGTACTTTTAAATTTGTCACAACTTTTTGTTTTTTGCAACACCTATGCCCCCAGTGGTCTTATTTAGCCCCCCAACGGTCGAAATGCGACTGCGAACGGTTAGACCGGAATGAAATACATCCCACAGGGGAGGCTTTAAAATTCCGTTAATTTGACAACCTGCGGAGAAACAGCTAACCCCGGCTTCGTGTTTCAGCCGGGGTTTTCCTGGTTGAACAACCCGTATCACACTTTATCATTGCCCACACTTCCCCGGTTGGGAACAAACCATAACCCAAAAGTCATCCGGACATTCCGGTTTTCCTGGAAAAAAATCTCTCAGCGAGTCTTAAATATCGCAAATCAAAGCCCGCAGCCATTAACCCTCATCCGATTGACCGGGTGTTTCAATTACCCGCCGCTAAAAATCAACCCGCCACCCCGGCTTCCACCAGCCCATCAATTTCCTCATCCGTGTAGCCCAACCGGCGTAACGTCTCCCGGGTATGCTCGCCGGCGTCCGGGGCGGGTTGATCGATACCCCTTTCCGTACCCGTTATTTTTAAAGGGGTGGCCACGGTAGTGATCTGTCCGCCCGCAGTGGATAACTCAATAAACAGATTGCGTGCCTTAATCTGGGGGTGTTCCGGCACTTCGCCTGCCTCCAGCACGGGTTCGATACAGGTATCCACCTGACTGAACAGTTCCACAATTTCATCCCGGGTTTTGCCGGCAAAAAAGCCCTGTACCGCCCGGCGGGCCTGATCATCCGTTCCAAACTGCAGCGGCACCAGGTCCGGCCGGCCGGCGGCGCGGCAGAAGGCTTCCCAGAACTTGTTTTCCAGGTTGCCCATGCTGATGTAACGCCCGTCTTTGGTGGCGTAGACATTGTAACACACCCGGCCCCCGTTCAGTTCTTCGGCGCCTCGCCGGGACTCCCCGGCCCCCGCCAGGTACCGGGTGAGGTACCAGATCATCCAGGAAACCACCGTGTCGGTCATGGCCACATCCACATAAGCACCCCGGCCGGTTTGCAGGCTCCGCACATAAGTCGCCAGGATGCCCACCGCGGCCGCCATGCCGCTGCTCAGGTCGGCCACCTGTACCCCCGGCAGGACGGGCGGCCCGTCCCGGTGGCCGGTCAAACCCAGGGCGCCGGCTATGGCCAGACAGTTGATGTCATGGGCCGGCCGCAGGCGGTAAGGGCCATCCTGGCCGTAGGCGGTGAGGGAACAGTAGACCAGCCGGGGGTTGACGGCCGAAAGGGTTTCATAATCCAGGCCCAGGCGTTCCATCACCCCCGGGCGAAAACCTTCAATCAACGCATCATGTTCCCGCACCAGGCGCAGGAACACATCCCGTCCGCCGGGCGATTTAAGGTTCAGGCGCACGGACTTTTTGTTCCTGTTGATGGCGTGAAACCACAGGCTTTCCTTTCCCACCCGGGGCCCCATTTCCCGCAGGTAGTCCCCGGCGCCCATATCCTCAATCTTTAGTACATCTGCTCCCAGGTCCGCCAGGATCATGGTGGCGTATCCCCCGGGTAAAAGGCGGGTCAGATCCAGCACCTTCATTTTTTCCAGTATACGGTACACATGGCTCCACCTCCGTATTAAGTCCCCTTTGCGTCCCTGGAAGACCGGCGCTGAAAGAAGAACATGACCTGGTGAAAAACAGTTTACTTACTGTTTTGTGAGTCAGCACTGGCATTACGAAAAAATTATACCATAAGCCCGCGCATTGTGATAAGATTTTGAATGGTCATAAAAAGCAGGGAGGTCTTTTAAATGACAGCACCCATCAACAGCAGTGATAACAATTTGCGCAACTTCTTGTACCCCCGCTCCATAGCCCTGATCGGGGTTTCCACCCGCACGGGTCCGGAAACCTTTAACATACTGGAGCAGGTGCTGGCCGGCGGCTACCGGGGGCGGATCTACCCGGTCAACCCCCGGGGCGGAATTTTACTCAACCTGCCGGTCTACCCTTCGGTGGGAGAAATTCCGGAAACACCGGATCTGGCCGTCATCTCCACCCCCCGGACGGCGGTGCCGGCCGTGGTCAGGGAATGTGTGGATAAAGGAATCAAATCGATCATTATTATTACCCAGGGATTTGCCGACGCCGACGAGGCGGGGCACCGGATGCAGGAGGAAATACTGGCGGCCATAGAGGGCAAGGGCGCCCGCATAGTGGGTCCCAACACCATTGGCGTAGTTAATCTTTATGAAAACCTGAACACCTCCTTTATCGGTTTCCTGCGCCGGCAGGCCGATACGGCCATGATCTGCCAGTCAGGTATTTTTCTGCTGGGGGCGGCGGATTTTACCGCCGGCATCGGCCTGGGGGTGGATATAGGCAACGCTTGTGATGTGGATTTCAGTGAAAGCCTGGATTATTTGGGACAGGACTCCCGTATACGGGTGATTAACCTGCATATGGAGGGGCTTAAAGAGGGCCGCCGGTTCATGGAAGTAGCCCGACGGGTAAGCGCTGCCAAACCCATCCTCTGCCTGAAAACCGGCCGCAGTGAGGCAGGCGCCCGGGCGGCTAGTTCCCACAGCGGCTCCCTGGCCGGAGAGGACCACGTATTCAGCGCCGCCTTCCGGCAGTGCGGGGTGATTCGCGTGCAGAATGTGGAGGAAATGTATGATTTCAATAAAACTTTCCTCACCTATCAATCCATGCCCGGGCGGCGGGTGGCGGTGGTGACCATCAGCGGCGGCGCCGGCATTTGCGCCGTGGATGCCTGCAGCGCCGCCGGCCTGGAGGTGGCCCGTTTTAGTGAGAAAACCGTTTCGAAACTGGCCGCCGTTTTCCCCGACTGGATGGAGGTGGGCAATCCGGCGGACATATGGCCGGCGGGCATGACCCGGGGATACCAGGATACACTGGAGCTGTCCCTGGATACCATTCTGGAGGACCCCGGTGTGGACGCGGTGCTGGTCATCAGCCCGGCCTATCTGGATCCAGGGGAGGATCCAAAACTGGACATTTCTATCCCGGTGAACCGGGTGGCCGCCCGGCACCCGGAAAAACCCCTGACCCTGTGGATCTTCGGCGGCTACCGCCGGGAACTGGCCGCCCGGCTGGAAAAGGAAAACCGGGTGGTGGTTTACCCGTCGCCGGAGCGGGCCATGGCTTCCCTGGCGGCGCTATATCACTACCTGTATGAGGTAAAAAACCACCACTGGACTTCTCCACCGGTGTTTGCGGACATGGACAGGAAGCGTATTGGAGACATACTGGACAGGGGCGGAAAGACCGGAGGGGGAACCATTAATGAAGAAGCATTGCAGATTCTGCAGGCCTGCGGCATTCCAGTACTGCCTGCCCGGGTGGCCCGAAACGCCGGGGAAGCCATGGAAGCAGCGGAGTCCCTGGGCTACCCGGTGGTGATGAAAATTGTCAGCCCGCAGATCACCCACAAATCAGATGTGGGCGGTGTCAGGTTAAACCTGGGCCATGCCCGGGCGGTGGAAGAAACTTTCAGCGAAATGGTGGAAACCGTATCATCCCTGGCACCCCATGCAGCCATTGAAGGGGTACTCATCCAGCCCTACCGGCCCGGGGGTGTGGAGGTGCTTTTGGGCGGCAAGCGGGATCCTTCCTTTGGACCGGTGCTGGTCTACGGCCTGGGGGGCATATACACGGAACTTTTCCGGGACGTTTCCTTTGCCGTGGCCCCCGTAAGCAGGGAAGAAGCCCTGGCCATGATCCGGGGGACCAAGTCCTACCGTTTGCTGCAGGGCTTCCGGGGACAGTCCCCGGCGGACATGGAAACCCTGGTGGATTGCCTGCTGCGCCTGGGCCAGCTGGTAGTGGAGTTTCCGCAGATCAGGGAAATGGACATCAACCCCCTGCTGGTGGGGCCGGAAGGGGCCGTGGCGGTGGATGCCCGCATCACAATTAATAAAAAAGTATAAACCGGGGGCAGGAAACCGCCTTTCAATGCAGTATAACTGATTAGAAAACGCCCCCATTAGCAGGGCGCCGCGTTATCCAAAGTGAATGATGCAGTACACGCTGTTAATTATGAAAACGGGTTAAACATTACAGGGGGGTCTTTTCAATGCCCACCGGCAACAACAATGATGTTGGCGGCACGTCGCAACCGGTCAACAATCACAACCCGGAACTCAGAACTCATAATTCGCAACTCGCAACCCGTAACCCGAAACTCGAAACTATTATCGGCACGCCGCACCTGGTAAACGATCTGGTGGTCTACCCGGTTTCACCCCGGCTGGCCTACGTGGTGGAAAGGGACTGCCGCATCGAACTGACCACCACGCCGGAAAGCTGCACCTGCTGCACCTTCCGTTTCAATTTCCGGCATAAACCGGGTTTCCGCTGCCGGCATATCGCCGCCCTGCGGCAGGTGCTGGGCCTGCCCTGAGGTTACCCCGCCGCCCATGGCTCGCCGTCGGGAGCTGCGTCCTTCATGTCCACCAGCACCGCCAGGAAGGCCTCCACCACCGTGGGGTCGAACTGGGTGCCGGCACAGCGGCACAGTTCCTGCACAGCTTCGGGCCAGGGCCGGGCCGGACGGTAGGGACGGCCGGTAATCATGGCGTCAAAGGCGGCCGCCACGGCGATGACCCGCGCCCCCAGGGGGATGTCCTCCCCGGCCAGCCCGGCCGGGTAACCGCTGCCGTCGTAGTGTTCGTGGTGGTGCATGACCAGGGGTACCAGGGGTGCCAGTGCCCGGATGGGACGGATGAGATTGGCGCCGTACACCGGGTGCTGCTTTACCACGGCCCATTCCTCGTCAGTCAGAGGACCGCCCTTGTTCAAAATATGCCGGCAGATGCGAATCTTGCCCAGGTCATGGACAAAGGCGGCCAGGCGGATACGGTTGGTTTCGCCCACCGGCAGATCCAGTTCCTGGGCGGTCATGGTGGCGTAACGCACCACCCTTTCCGTATGGGCGTAAGTATACCGGTCCTTTTCATCAATTATCTGCAGCAGGGTTTTGATCATGTAGGTCAGGGGCGAGCCGGGATTTTTCAGCTGCAGCTCCAGTTCCGGCAGGGCGGAAAAGAAGGGCTCCACCCGGTTCCCAGTCCCTCCCTTGGCCCGGTAAAGGGCCTGGTCGGCCACCTTCACCAATCCCCAGGTGCTGGTGGCGTTGGTGGGATAAACGGCCAGCCCGGTGGATACGGTCAACTTTTTACCCGGTAAGCGGTCCTTGCCTGGGAAAGGATAATTTTCTATGCGTTGCACCAGGGATTCGGCCAGTTCCCGGGCCGCAGTGCCGTCGGTCCCGGGCATGATCACCGCAAATTCATCACCGCCGTAACGGGCCACCACATCGGTGGGTCGCACGCTGGATACCAGCACCTGCCCCAGTTGCCTGAGCAGGTCGTCGCCCATGGGGTGACCCAGCGCCTCGTTGTACTGTTTGAAATCATCAATATCCAGCATCAACAGGGCCAGGTTCCCCTTTTCCACCATGGCCCGCAGCATCTCATCACCCAGGCGGTCAAAGAGGTAGCGGTAATTGTAAAGACCGGTCAGGGCATCCCGCACGGCCAGGCCCTGCAGTTCCCTGTTTTCCCGGCGCAACAACTCCTCCCGGGCCTTCTGCTCGGTAATGTCCCGGGCAATGAGCATGGCCCCCACCTGACGCTGGCCGAAGGAAAGGGGCAGGGAATCCACCAGCAAAACCCGGGCTCCTCCCTGGGCCGGTTCATAAATGTATTCGTCATTGTACCGGGCAATACCGTCGGACAGCACATTTAAAAAAGGATAGGCAAAGGGCAAACCGCCGGCGGAACCAAAAACGGCATTATATTTCTTACCCACCACTTCCCCGGCCTTGATACCGAACAATTTTTCCGCCAGCGGGTTTATACCGGTGATGTTGCCGCCCCTGTCAACGGTAATAATGGCATTGGGGCTGCTGGCCATGACCATGGCGTAGGTGCCGGCCTCTTCCCGGATGCGGCGGCTTAAAGACAGTAAGAACAGGGCCACCACCAGTACACCGGCGGCCAGCACCACCAGGCTCACCGCCATCACCATGGCCACCTGCCGGTGGTTTTCCCGGCGGCCTTCTTCCATCTGATCCTCCTGGTAGGATACAAAATTACGGCTGGCTTCAATCATGCCCTGCACTTCCGAAAGGGGAAGCATATCGGCCTCCACCGGAACCCCGGGATGACTGTCCTTCCACGCAATGGCGGCATCGGCCCGCTCTTTGAAGTTCCGGTACTTTTCCTCCAGATCTGCGATCAATTTTTTACCCTGGTCCGTATAAACGCTTTCTTTCAACCCGGCAAAGCGCCGGGAGGTATTTTCCTCTTCCAATTGATAGCCGTCCACATAACGGCGCTCACCGGTGAGCAGGTATGTCTTGACCATCAGGGCCATATATTCGTAGGATGCCTGTAACCCCCTGGCCTCGCTCACCTTCCAGGCCCGCTCGCTAATCAATGTGGAATAGGAACGGTCTATGGCCTGCAACTGCCACAGGGACAGGCCGCCAACCAGAAATAAAAATACCAGGATGACTCCCATCCCGCGGACTAAATTACGCTTGATCTGAAACTGCATAACCACACCCCCGTAACCGGTTCAGGGATTGTTATTGTGATAACTTTCTCTATTTACCCATTTTCATCATATCACAAAAATCTCTTTTGTGTAACCCCGGAATACATTCATTATATACCATCCTCCGTGGTGGCAATTTATGGTTCACCGGTGCCGGAGCAGGTACAGCCGGCCCCATTGCTCCCCGCCATGTGCCTCATGGGCCGTCGGCCACAGGGTGAACCGGATAACGCCGGACCGGCAGCGGTTTGACCAATAGCCGCCTTCTCCGATACTGGCGTTTATACCTGTATGTTCGCTATCCCATTTTCACTTCCTGCCGGGAAGGATTAATTTTCGCCCGGAGGCGCTATAGCCAAAATACCCGGCCGGCGGTGGTTTTTTACCGCTTGACCCTCCGGGGTCATCCCTTTGGTTAAAAACCGTGGTGGTTTTCCGCTCCGTCTGTTATACTTTAAGTAAAAAAAACAGGAAAGGAACGGTTCAAAAAATGCCAGAATATGCCGGGTGGCAAAGGATTACATTCACCAATTCCCGGGGCCTCAAGCTGGCGGGCCTGCTGCACGGAAATCCGGCGGATACGGAAAAGATAATCATCAACTGCCACGGCTTTACCGGCGGCAAGGAAGGCGGCGGCCGGGCGCTGGCCCTGGGCGGGGAACTGGCCCGCCGGGGCTGGGCTACCTTGGTGTTTGACTTTGCGGGCAATGGAGAGAGCGGCGGTCATTTCGCCGATTTAACCCTGACCGGGCAGATTGACGACCTGACCCGGGCGGTGGATCTGGTCCTGGAGCGGGGGTTCCGGCAGGTGATCACCCTGGGGCGCAGTTTTGGCGGTTCCACGGTCATTTGCCAGGGGGCCCGGGATCCCCGGGTGGCCGGCATATGTACCTGGGCTGCTCCGGCCAGGCTAATGGAACTGTTTGCCGGATTCACCGATGAACCCCTGGACGGCCCGGGGGAAACGGTCAATCTGGCCGGTGAAAAGGGAATGATCCAGTTAAAGAAAGATTTTTTCCGGGACCTGGAGAATTACGACGTGCCCGGCCAGGCCGCCCGTCTCTCTCCCCGCCCCCTGCTGGTTATCCAGGGCACCCGTGACGGGGTGGTACCGCCGGATGATGCCCGGCTGATTTATGAAGCCGCGGGCGAACCCCGGGAGCTGGTGTGGATTGAAAAGGGGGATCACCAGTTCACCGGCCAGCTGGAACCAGTGTGGCAGGCCTTTTTTCAGTGGCTGGACAGGCATTTCCCGCAACGGTGAACCATAATCCGGCATCCGGCCTCCATCGACCGGTAACTATTTCCGAGGAAGTGTATGCATGTTCCGGAGTCGCTCCTCTGCTCAAAAAACAAACGATGCCCGGCCGCTGGCGGAAGGGACAACTCCTCCTCCCTTCCGGGCCGCCGTGGATACGGGAGGCACCTTCACCGACATTTGCCTTTTACGGGAAGACACGGGTGAGGTGTTTACCTGGAAGATCCCCTCCACTCCCGGGGATCCGTCCCGGGCGGTTTTAACGGGCCTGCAGGAAGCCATGGCCGCGGCCGGCCTGGAACCCGGGGGGTTGCAATTTCTCCTGCACGGCACCACTGTGGCCACCAATGCCCTGCTGGAGGGTAAGGGAGCAAAAACGGCCCTGCTGATCACCAGGGGGTTCGAGGATATCCTGCTCATCGGCCGGCAAACCAGGCCCTCCCTTTACAATTTCCGGGCCGAAAAGCCCCCGGCCCTGATCCCCCGCCGCCTGACCTTCGGCATCACCGAACGGATCCTGGCGGACGGTCGGGTTTTCATTCCCCTGGATGAAGAAGAAGTAAAATTAACCGTCCAGAAAATCAAACAAGGGAACATCACTTCCATTGCCGTCAGTTTCCTGCATTCTTACCGCAACCCCGTCCACGAAGAAAGGGTGCGGCAAATTATCGAGGAAATCTACCCGGAGGCGGCGGTGACCCTCTCTTCCGACATCCTGCCCACCATCGGTGAATATGAACGCACCAGCACCACGGCCATCAACGCCCTGGTGCAGCCCCTGGTTGCCGGCTATCTGTCCCGGCTGAACAAAAGTGTAAAATCTTTGACCCCAAAACCGGCGGTTGAAGCCACTGCAGAGAAGGAACCGGTTTCTTCCGGGGGGGGCCGGCCGGGCCTGTTAATCCTGCATTCCGGCGGAGGGGTCCTGACCGTAGCCCAGGCCTGCCGGGAAAGCGCCCGCACCGTGCTGTCCGGTCCGGCCGGCGGGGTGCTGGCGGGAATCCAGCTGGCCCGGCAGACGGGGCGGCCCCATATCATCACCGCCGACATGGGCGGCACCAGTATGGATATCTGCCTGATCAAGGGTGAACAGCCCCGTTATACCACTGAAGGGAAGGTTGCCGGCCATCCCCTGAGCCTGCCCATGCTGGACATCCATACCATTGGCGCGGGGGGTGGAAGCGTCGGCTGGATTGACGGTGGCGGAGCCCTGAGGGTGGGGCCGGCCAGCGCCGGCGCCCGGCCCGGTCCGGCCTGTTACGGGCTTGGCGGAACGGAACCGACCGTTACCGATGCCAACCTGGTCCTGGGACGGCTCAACCCCCGGGGGACCCTGGGCCGCAAACTGCCGCTGCAACCCCATCTGGCCCGGCAGTGCCTGGAGGAAAAACTGGCCCGTCCGCTGGGCATATCCGTGGAGGAGGCGGCTGCGGGCATGATCCGGGTGGTTAACGCGGCCATGGCCCGGGCCATGCGGGTGGTATCGGTACAAAGGGGCCATGATCCCCGGGATTTCACCCTGGTGGCCTTTGGCGGGGCCGGCCCCCTGCACGCCGTGGAACTGGCCCGGGAACTGGGCATACCCTATGTTTTGATCCCTCCCCACCCGGGAGTGACATCAGCCCTGGGTATGCTCAACGCCGATTTGCGCCGGGACTGTATGAGTACGGTGCTGCTGCCCCTTAAGGAAACCAGCCCGGATATACTGGGGGAACTGTACGCCCCCCTGGAGGAAAAGGGCCGCCGGGATTTAATCCAGGAGGGTTTTGCGGAGGGACAAATCATCATCTCCCGGTATATCGACCTGCGTTACCAGGGCCAGTCCCACAACCTGACCCTGCCCGTCCCGGCCGGCCGGCTCTCCCGGGGGGATCTGGTTATTTTAACCCGCAGCTTCCACCTTCTGCACCGGCAGGAATATGGTTTTTGCCGGGAAGAGGCCCCCGTGGAAGCGGTGAACCTGCGGGTGACAACCACGGTAACCCTGTTCCGGCCGCATTACCCCACCCCTGCCCCGGCAAAAGGTCCGGCTGCACCGGAACCGGTGGAAGAACGACCCGTTTACTTTGACGGGCGGTTTATCCCCACCCCCGTCTACCACCGGGCAGTTCTGCCGCCGGGAATTACTTTGACGGGGCCGGCGGTAATTGAACAACCCGACACCACCACCCTGATCTGGCCGGGAATGACCGCCCAGAGGGACAGCCGGGGTAATTTAATTCTGTCTGTGGGGAAGTGAAAACCAGTGGCTAAAGAAACCAATCCCCCCGCCAGGAGTCTGGATCCCGCCGGTCTGGAAGTGCTGCACCACGCTCTGGCCTCGGTGGCCGAGGAAATGGGCGCCGTGCTAACCAGGACGGCCCTTTCCCCCAACATCAAAGACCGCCGTGACTGTTCCACGGCCATTTACACCGCCGGCGGCCGGCTGGTGGCCCAGGCGGAACATATCCCTTTGCACCTGGGTTTGATGCCCACCGTGGTGCGGGCGGTGCTGGCCGAATATCCCCCCGGTACACTGGAGCCCGGGGACGCGGTAATGATCAACGATCCCTATATCAGCGGGTCCCACCTGCCGGACATCTGCCTGATCAGCCCGGTTTTCCACGGCGACACAATGCTGGGTCTGGTGGCCAACCTGGCCCATCATGTGGATGTGGGGGGGGCGGTACCGGGAAGCATGTCCACCGTGGCCACGGAAATTTTCCAGGAGGGCATCCGTATCCCCCCGGTGAAGATCCGCCGCCGGGGCAAGGTAAATACAGAGCTTTTAAAGCTGCTGGCCCATAATCTGCGTACGGCCCGGGAATTTTACGGGGACATCCAGGCCCAGCTTTCCGCCAACGACCGGGGTATTGCCAGGATGCTGGAACTGGCCGGACGCTACGGCACCCCCCTATTGCGACGGTACATGGAAGAATTGATGGCATACACCCACCGGCGGCTGCTGTCCGCCCTGGAGGTCATCCCCCGGGGTACCTTTTCTTGCGAGGACTTTTTGGAAGGGGATGGGCTGGTGGAGGGCCCGGTGAATATCCGGGCGAGCATCACCCGCCATGACCGGGGGCTGACGGTGGATTTCTCCGGTACCCACGCCCAGGTGCGGGGTCCGGTGAACGCCACCCGGGGTGTGACCCTGGCCTGCGTTTACTTCGTGGTCAAGTCGGTACTGGACCCGGACCTGCCGTCCAACGACGGACTGACCCGCTCCCTGGAGGTAATCACACCGTCTGGCAGCCTGGTCAACCCCATCTTTCCCGCTCCCGTGGCCCATGCCAACATCAATACCGCCCAGCGCATTGCCGATGTACTGCTGGGTGCCTTCGCCCGGGTGGCGCCGGAACGGGTTACGGCGGCAGGAACAGGCAGTATGAGCAATTTTACCGTGGGTGGGATGGATCCGGCCACGGGCAAATACTATTCCTATGTGGAAACCTGCGGCGGCGGCCAGGGGGCCAAATGCGACCGGGACGGCCTGGACGGGGTGCACGTGCACATGACCAACACCCGGAATACTCCGGTGGAAGTAATTGAGCAGTCCTACCCCCTGCGGGTGGACCGCTACGGCCTGGCCCGGGATTCGGCGGGAGCCGGTAAACAGCGGGGCGGCCTGGGGCTGATCCGGGAGATCACCGTTTTAAGGGGAGAAGCGACGGTTTCGGTAAGCACCGAACGGACCCGCATCCCACCATGGGGCCTCTGTGGGGGGTTGCCCGGCCAAAGGGCCTTCGCCGGGATATCTCCGCCGGCAAACCGGAAACCGGAAGATAACCGGGAAGGGGAAAAAATCGGAAATACCACCCCGGTATCCTCGCCGGGGAAATTCACCTGCCGGGTGTCGCCGGGCACCCGGATCACGCTCCAAACCGCCGGCGGGGGCGGTTTTGGCCCTCCCCTGGAACGGGAACCGGAAAGGGTGCGCCGGGATGTACTGGAGGGATTGATTGAACGACAGACGGCAGAAGAAATTTACGGGGTGGTCTTAACCGAACAATTGGCCGTGGATGAAGAAAGAACCAGGGAAAAGCGACAAAAATTAAGAAGCAGCCATTAACCGGAAATTGTCCAGTATCTTTTAACCAGTACTAAAGCCGGGCATAAGGCCGGTCCTGAAAGGGACGATGGGAAAACCGGTGGCCTCGCTTTTCCAGGACAAAAAGGCCCTGTAACCGGGATGCTTGACGGAAAACGGGCCGTATACCCGGTATTTTCCCGCGCAAAAAAGGTTCCGTATCCCACCATTTTCATACGGGCTCCTTCTGGACAGTTGGCAACGGCCGTGATATAATGTCAGCAAACTGGTTTTGTGGTTACCGGCAAACAACTCTTCTCCTGGGTTCAGGGGGCAGGTGGTTTTGTTTGGGTCCCTGAACCAGTGGCAAATCCCGAAAGGAGAGGAGTTTTTAAATGTCTTATGAGGACAAAGTGCTCACCTGCCGTGACTGTGGTGCGGAGTTTATCTTCAGCGCCGGTGAACAGGCCTTTTACGCCGAGAAAGGCCTGACCAACGAACCCACCCGCTGCCGGGACTGCCGCCGCCAGCGCAAACAGCAGCGGAACGGCTTCCAGGGAGCGGAACGGCAGATGTACGACGCCTTTTGTTCCGCCTGCGGCGCGCCCACCCAGGTGCCCTTCAAGCCCACCGGCCGCAAGCCCATCTACTGCCGGGAGTGCATGGCCAGCAACCGGCGCATGAGTTACCGGTAAAGGTCAACCGGCAAAACCAAATATCATACAGCGCTCTTTTGGACAAATTACCCTGCCCGGATGGGCAGGGCTTATTTGTTTTGTTGCCGATTCATTGGTCATCAAAAACCGGGCACAAGAAGACAGGCCTGAATGTTTTCTTTTTCTAAGGCAGAATAACGGCAAGTATCTACCAGTAGAATTATTTTTTATAAAAAAGGATAAAATGAAAAGCCCTGTTCTTTCGATAATATGTTTATGAGCCTGCTGGAACCATAGAAATAAAGACTTTACATAAACCAGGGCGACGGATGAATACAGGACTATGATGCCATTTATGCAATTTAATCCCTGTTTAACCAAAAAGAAATTGTTATTTAACCTGACTGTTATATTTTAGTAATGTAATTCTCCCCGGTCATTGCCGCAATGCCCGTGGACAAACGTTGCTCAAACAGTTTTGCGGCAGTGCCCGCCAAAAAATTTTAAGGAGGTATCGACGTGAAGCTGAGAGGAAAGATTGCCGCCCTGCTGGCCGTGACGCTGGTGCTGGGAAGCAGCATGTTCCCCCTTCCCGCCCGTGCACAGGGTGGACAGGCACCGGTCATTACCATGGAAGTGGACGTTCCACCGGTGATCCGGCGCCCGGTGCCCTTCCCGGTGGCTGTAACCGTGATGAACAAGGGGGAGGAAAACCAGGATGTGGTGCTGAAAGAGGTCCGCCTGAAGGCCGCCGGCGGGCAGGAAAAATTATTGCACCGGCAGGAACTGAACCAGCCGTTAAAGGCGGTGGGCCGGGAGCTCAGGACCCTCGACCAGGAAAAGGAAAGGGCCGGACAGGGAGACCGGAGCGCAGCGCCGGAGAGACTGGAGCAACTGGCCGGACAGGTGAACCGGGGCAAAAAGGCGATCAAAATTACCGTTGACCCCAATACCCTGGTGGATCATTTCGCCCCCGGGAAAAAGTTGCATTTAAAGCTGGAAGCAGACCTGCTGCCTGCCGATTCCGTTACGCCGGACAAGGCAAATCAAAAGGCGGTAAAAGTAATGGCCCTCACCCGGGAAAAAACCATAACTGTTGCCCCGCCCCTGGAGCGCCCTCCGGTGCCACCGGGAGCCAGCCACAGCGACTGGTATTTCGGTGATACCCATTCCCATTCCACCTACACCTGGGATTACTGGATCGGCAACGGTATCTATACCATTCCGGAGCTGAAATCCCTGGCCATGGCCGCCGGGCTGGACTGGCTCAACCTTACCGACCATTCCTACTGCCTGGATGCCGGCAAGTACCAGGAAATAAAAAACCAGACCACCGCCCTTTGTGATCCACAGTTCTCCTTCCTGTACGGAGAAGAGCTGTCGGTCCGGGAGATCAAGGACGGCACCACCTCTGACCTGGATACGGCCCATTACGCCACCATCCTGAATGAAACTTTTGTCCCTTCGGTGACCAACATTTTCCGCCAGGCTTACTCCCCCAACTCCCAGGAGGGCATTGACCGGACCAAAAATTCCGGCGGTCTGGTGGTGATCAACCACCCCCAGTGGGGCGACCGGCCCCTTGAACCGTGGAACTTTAATTTAAAAACCTATCCCTGGACCCACGGTGAAAACGCCATCGAGCTGATCAACGGCCCCTGGGATGACCCGGACCTGGGTGCCGTGACCCGCTGGATCGAGCAAAGGTTGTTAAAGGGTGAAAAGGTGGCCGCCGTAGGCGCCAGTGACACCGAATCCCAAAACCGCCTGGGCACGGCCATGACCGTTACTTACGCCGGGAATAACACCCGCCAGGATATCAAGACCTCCCTGGCCGGCGGCAAACAGTACGCCACCACCGGACCGGGTCTGGCCCTATGGGCCAGACCGGAAGGGGACTTCACCTGGCACTGGATGGGTGAAACGGTAACCGCCGGTACCGGCCGGCAGGTGGAAATTTACGTAGCCAAAGCCTGGAGCACCGGCAGCCTGGATATTAAGGTAATGAAAGGCCGCGCCGGCGCCCCCTCCGAAGAAACCGTTGACACGCGCACTCTGCCTGCAGGAAGTGATAGCTATACCATAACGGTCACCGTAGACCCCGGCACATACATCCGCGCCTGGGCCGTGGATCCGGCGAACAGCGGCGCCCGGGCCTATACCACGCCGGTGTGGTTTAACTGAGCGCAGGGGCGAAAGTAACGGTTACGTGACGATTAAAACCACAACATTATTAAAATACAGCCGGGGACCCCACCTCTTCATGAGGTGGGTTTTTTCTGTCTCACCGGGGATAGGCTGCGAACTGTTATGTGCAAAGTTGACCGACGACCATTTTCTGAGAAGTTGCCCGAGGAAACAATAATCCCCCGGGTGGAAAAAGGCCCGGGTGCCAGGCGCCCGGGTTACAGACAAGGGGTAGTATTCCAATATTTACTTTATAGAGTTGCAGCAGAATAACGGGCTGCTATAATAAAACCGGGCTTATCCTGAAAGTGGCTTATAATGCGAACGCCCGGTCAATCATGCCTGCTGCTTCGGCCCGGGTTACCGGGGCATCGGGGCGGAAGGTGCCGTCGGGATAACCGCCGACAATACCCTTTTCCACGGCCCGGGCAATAACCGGAGCGGCCCAGTGATCTGGCGCCACATCCTTAAAGGCACCCTTCACACCGGCGCCTTTTTCGCCCAGCGCCCGCAGGAGCATGCTCACCAGTTCGGCCCGGGTTACCTGGCGGTCGGGCTGGAAGCTGCCGTCGGGATAACCGCCGATAACACCGGCGGCAGCCGCCGAGTTAATATGCACCTGTGCCCAGTGTCCTCTCACATCGGCAAACTTACCCGAAACCTCACTGCCGGGTACCGCGGCACCCAAGGTGATCAGTTTGGCCGCCTGACCGCGGGTGAGGTTGTCACCGGGCTTGAACTGCCCGCCGGGGAAGCCGCCCATGAGGTTCTTCCGGGCCATCTTTTTGACCACATTTTCGTACCAGGACCCGGCCGGCACATCCGGGAAGGTTTTACCCTGCTCTTCCACCAGAGCATAGGTACGGAATTGTTTTACGGTCAGGCGGGCTTCCCCGGTGGCCGGGCTGTAAGCGGTGGGCACCGGTACCAGCATGCCGTAGACCGGGTCGGCGTAATAACCGCCCACTTCCGTCCGGAAGGAGGAGGGGCTGGCGTTCAGTTTAAAAATAACGGTAAAAGGCTTGCCACTGCTGGACAGGGCTTTTCCCCCGGCATCCACCGCTTCAATCTGGTAGACTCCCAGCAATCCTCTGGCAAAACGGGAAACCAGCTGGTCCAGGTTCATGTTTCCCACCTGGCTGCCTTCAATGGTTTTAACCGTTACAGTGGCACCGGCCGCCACTGCACCGGCGGGCAGCACCATTTCTACCTTACCGCCGGCCACGGTGATGCGGGTCTCCTGGCCTTCCTTTACCACAGATTTGCCTTCAGTGGTGCCGGGTTGTTCAGGTTTTCCGGGGGGCGTGGTACCACCACCGCCGCCACCGCCGCCACCGCCGCCACCGCCGCCGGTGGTGGTGGAGACGGTAAAGGTGGACTGCCCGGTGGTCCCGCCGCCGGCCACATCAACGGTCCAGGTACCGGTGGCGGCACCGGCGGGCACGGTGAAGGTGAAGCTATAGCTGCCGTCAACAGCCGATCTGGTTTCATTCACAAAGGCCACCCTGCCGTTGGGATCCTTCACTGTGATGCCCACCGGTACATTGTTTTGGGGCACCTTGCCGCTAAAGGTAACCGACTCTCCCGGGCGGACGCTGGACGGAGTGGCGCTGACCAAACCGGCAGCTCCACCCACAGAAAAGGTTTTCTGGACTGCAGCACCGCCTCCGGCCACTTTCACCTCCCAGTTGCCCCTGGAGGCATCGGCCGGCAGGGTGAAAGTAAAGCTAAAGGCACCGTCGGATCCGGTTCTGGTTTCGTCTACGAACCTGACCGCACCGGCCGGATCCTTTACGGTGATGCCCACAGGCACACCGGAAACCTGTTCCCCGGTAACAGTTCCCCTTATAGCCACCTGATCGCCGGGAACAGCACTGTCTGGAACATCAATGGTGATGGCGCCGGAGGCCCGGGCCAGGCCGCAGGCGGCCAGGATAAGCACCGCTGCCAGCAGGCAGGTCAATCCCATCCGGCGCATAACAGAACGCACCATTTGTTATCCTCCTATCTTTAGAAAATAGGTTTTTATGCTTAATGAGAGAATGAACGTTCCCATGGGTAACTCCCTTGAAAAAATAGATTTTCATGCTTTATGGAGGGAACGAACGTTCTTGTTGGGAACTCTTCTTTCTGTCCGGGGAGAATAATGCGCTCAAAAAACGGCCTGTAGCGCAAGCTTTTTGCCCGCACGGTCTTTATACTGGCGGGTCGCCCGCGCCATATCTTTCCCTGGCTGTTTAATGGCTTATTGGAAAAAGTTGCCCGTATCCACTTCAATTTGACTTAGAATTATGGAAGGGGAGGAGTGGAGTGACCGCTCCTCCCCCAGTAGACTAGTTAACGGTTATAGAAGTTTCTACAGGATCAGCCAGTGACTGCCAGGAGGCATTGGTGGACCAATCGTTCCAGAATAACCCTTTTACCGTGTAGGTTCCGCTGGTTGAGGGCTGGAAGAGAACAGAGTATTCGGTATCCGGGCTGCCGGGAACCTGTAACCTGGCGGCGTTTAAGAACACAGGCTGGCTGCCACCCAGAACTTCCAGAATGGCCAGGCCCGGCAGGCTGCCTGCGGCATTGTTCTTCGCCTTCCAGGTAAGGTAATACTGTTTGCCCCGGGTAAGGCCGCCGGTCACCGGCTGGTGATTCTCGTCCCGCACCGCCAGGCCGGTAATGGTGGCCGCACCTGAGGCGGGGGGAACAGTACCCAGGGTAGCCTCCGGGCTGTCCACATAGCCGTCTTTGGTGGCCGTCACCTGATACTGACCGTCTTTGGCGAAGGTATAGCTGGCCTTCCCGCTTACATCGGTGGTCAGCGAAGCCAGGGTCTTGTTGCCTTCCTTCACAGTAACCACTGCTCCCGGCACCGGCATACCCATGGAAGTTACGGTAAAGGTGGCGGGCCGGCCGGCCGTGGCTTCATCATACTGGAGCACCAGGGGCCTGTTCAGGTTCAACAATTGGGCAATCTTCCGGGCGATGTCAGTGTTGTCCATGGTGCCATTGAACAGTTCCGCTCCAGGTCCCTCGGCCATCACCGGTACCAGGGCGGCGGTGTGGTCGGTGCTGCTCCAGCTGTAATTGTTGGGACCGTTATATTTCAGCCCCCCGGTTTCATGGTCGGCAGTGACAATCACCAGTGTGTCTGGATGGTTGGCCTGGAAGTCCAGGGCGGCCTTCACCGCGTCGTCAAAGGCCAGGGTCTCGCCCACCATATTGTCAAAGTCGTTTGCGTGGCTGGCCCAGTCAATCTGGCCCCCTTCCACCATCAGGAAGAAACCGTTGCTGTTTTTGGCCAGCACATCCAGGGCCTTGGCCGTCATTTCATTCAGGTGGGGTTCGGTATTGCCGGGCTGCCGGTCCTTCTCCTGGGTCAGGCCGTTTTTGGGTTCGAACAATCCCAGGACTTTATCACCGGTAACTCTCGCCAGTTCACTGGCAGTACCGGCAAATTGATAGCCTTTGGCGGTAAATTCATTGATCAGGTTCCGGCCATCATTGGTAATGTCGCCGTACTTGGCACCTTTAGTATAGCTGGCCCGGTTGTCGAAGTTATCCCGGCCGCCACCCATAAGCACCTCAATGGGCTTGCCCTTGGCGGCAAAATTGTCGAAATACTGAGCAGCGATGGTATTGAACATATCACGATGCTTTACGTGGGTGGCAAATCCAGCCGGGGTGGCGTGGGCAATCTGGGTGGTGGTCACCAGGCCCGTGGCCAGCCCCTTGTCCTCGGCCAGTTCCACCAGGGTGGGCACACTGGTCTTTCCGTCGGGCAAAATACCCAATACGTTATTGTTGATCTTGTAACCCGTGGCCATGGCCGTGGCTGCCGAAGAGGAGTCGGTGATGGCCGCGTCGGCGGAATGGGTGGTCATCCGCCCGGTGGCATCGTTGACGGTGTCCATATAAAGACTTCCCCGCTCTGCCCGGGCCGCTTTCATGTGCTCATAGCCCATGCCGTCACCAATAAGCAGAACGACTTTCTTGGGGGCTGTGGCAACGGCGGGTTTCACCGTAATTGTGAATTCATCGGTAGATTTATAACCGTCCTTGCTGGCCGCCAGCTTATAGTCACCGGCCGCCGCAAAGGTGTAGCTCGCCTGGCCGTTGACATCGGCAGTGAGGCTGGCCAGAGTCTTGTTATCTTTGGCAGCGTCCTTGACGGTTACAATGGCTCCAGGCACCGGCAGGCCCATGGAGGTCACGGTGAAGGTGGTGGGCTGGCCGGCCACGGCATTGTTGTGCTGCAGCACCAGGGGCCTGTCCAGATTCAGCAATTGAGCAATCTTGCGCGGGATTTCGGTGTTGTCCATGGTACCGCTGAACAGTTCCGCCCCCGGTCCTTCGGCCATGATGGGTACCAGGGCGGCGGTGTGGTCGGTGCTGCTCCAGGTGTAGTCGTTGGGACCGTTATAGTTCAGCCCGCCGGTTTCATGGTCGGCAGTGACAATCACCAGGGTGCCGGGGTGGGTGGCCTGGAAGTCCAGGGCAGCCTTCACAGCCCGGTCAAAGGCAAGGGTCTCGCCAATCATGTTATCAAAGTCGTTGGCATGGCTGGCCCAGTCGATCTGGCCCCCTTCCACCATCAGGAAGAAACCGTTGCTGTTTTTGGCCAGCACTTCCAGCGCCTTGGCCGTCATGTCCGCCAGGTGGGGTTCATCCTGGCCAATGCCCTTATCTAGACGGTCCTGTTCCTGGGTCAGGCCATTGTCAGCATGGAACAGCCCCAGCACCCTATCACCGTTGATTCTCTCCAGTTCACTGGCATTGGCAGCATATTGATATCCTTTGGCGGTAAACTCCTGAATCAGATTGCGGTTATCAGTTTTATCACCATATTTAACGCCACTCGTGTATTTGGCCCGGTCGTCAAAGTTGTTCCGGCCACCGCCCATCAATACTTCAATGGGTTTACCTCTGGCAGCAAAGTTATCAAAGTATTGGGCCGCAATGTTGTTAAACTGGTTCCGGTGGGGCACGTGGGAGGCAAAGCCCGCCGGGGTGGCGTGGGCCATCTGGGTGGTGGTCACCAGGCCCGTGGCCAGTCCCCTGTCCTCGGCCAGTTCAACCAGGGTGGGCACCTCGTCCGGGGTCAGCTGATCGTCGTCCGGAGTCATACCCAGCATCCGGTTCAGGGTTTTGTAGCCGGTGGCCAGGGCAGTGGCTGCCGCCGCCGAATCGGTAATGTCCGCATCCGCTGAATAGGTGGTTACCCGGCCGGTGGCGTCGTTAACGTCGTCCATGTATACGTGGCCGCCTACGGCTGCCCGGGCCGCTTCCATATGTTCAAAGCCCATGCCGTCACCAATGAGTAAAATAACGTTTTTAACCGTCGGTGTGCTGGCCTGGGCCGGCACCACCGGCAGGCAGGCAACCACCAGCGCCAGGGCTATCACCAGGGCCAGAACCCGGCGCAGATCCCTTTTAATGCTTTTGCCATGCAACTTTTCATCCCCCGCTTCCTTAAGTTATAGTTTTACATTTAAATCAAACGCCTTGCACTACCAGTCCGAACCACTTAACACAAACCAGCAAAGTTATTGCCCTTACCCCTACCCTTTACCCCATCACCCCCAGCCCGGGAATAATCCCGGATATTCAGCCGGCACTGACAACTCAGGCCTGTCCCGGCTAGATTATCACATGCTCCTGTTAAAACAGTGTAAGGCACTGGTAAGATGGCTGTTAAATTTTCATTAATCCCATGTAAAGAAAAACTGACGGCAGACATAGTCCCGGAGGCAAACAGCCAAGCAGTTATAACATACGGGGGAATCGGGTTCAGGGTGGATGATTGGGATAAAAAGAGCTGATAGAATCCAGATTGCTGCCGGTACTGGAATTTTGGCCGGGCGGGGAGTATAATGACAGGGAAGTAGTCTATTATTTATCGGATCCGGTTGCCAGCTTTTTTCGGCTCAACCGCCTTCAGGACCAAATTCCCATGATGAGGTGAATTATAATGATCGATCCCGTAGCCATCCACATCGGCCCACTGTCCATCCGCTGGTACGGCATTATCATGGCCACGGCCTTTCTGGTGGGCATAATGCTGGCCACCCGCCGGGCGCAGCAAAACCAGGTGGATCCCAACCATATTCTGAATATGGCCACCCTGATCATTCCGGCCGCCATCATTGCCGCCCGTCTTTACTACGTTATCTTTGAATGGTCCAGTTACCGGGAAAACCCCCTGGAAGCCCTGGCCATCTGGCACGGCGGCCTGGCCATCCACGGCGGTCTCATCGGCGGCACCCTGGCCGGATGGTGGTACGCCCGCCGGCACAGGCTGTCGGTGTGGCTGCTGGCCGATATTATGGCTCCCAGCTTGATTCTGGGACAGGCCATCGGCCGGTGGGGCAACTTTATCAACCAGGAGGCCCACGGGGGACCGGCTTCACCGGATTTCATGGCCCATTTCCCGGAATTCATTCGCCGGCAAATGTTCATCGACGGGCAGTATTACCATCCCACTTTCCTTTACGAATCCCTGTGGAACCTGGCGGTGTTTGCCTTTCTCATGTGGTACTGGCCCCGGAAGCGTTTCACGGGGGAAGTGGCTTACTTCTATCTGGGCCTGTATTCGGTGGGACGATTCTTCATCGAAGGTTTGCGTACGGACAGCCTGATGCTGGGACCTCTCCGGGTGGCCCAGCTGGTCAGTCTGCTTTTCGTCGCCCTGGCCATTGCCGGCATATGGTACGGCCATCACCGGGCGGCCGCGGCGGTGAAGGGACAGGAGTAGGGGGTGTTGGCACCATACCGGAAAGATGGCCACACGGCTACTTTAACCAAAAATTAACCCTTTCGACACTTTATTTTTAACAATGATATTGTATACTGGGCACAATACCAATTCCGGTAGGTGAATTCCATGTATCACGAAATAACCATCGAGGAAGCGGCCAATACCCTGCAGAAAGCCGGGTTAAAAGTCTCCCGGATCAGCGGCACCGGACAGCTGCGCACCGAATTTCCCCGGGGATATTACGTGTCAATTGGTGAACATGTGGCCCGGGAACTGGCGGATCATATCAAAAGGAACCCCCAGATCGATGCCGACCGGATCAGCGAATATTTCCGGGCACGAATTTTTTACGGACCGGCCGTGGCCAACGCCATGTTGCAGCCGGTAGGGAAAACGGTACGCCGTCCGGCCTGAAGTTTTTTCGTCAAACCTTTGGCCCCCGGGAAGCGCCACCATTAACGCGGTCAGGATTTTTACTGTAATGAGGACAAAGGACCGGCGGAATAATCTTTCGCAACTTTTTAGCTCCACACCTGTTATAAGCCACCAAGGCAGTCCCCACCAGACCGGGACTGCTTTGATTTTAGCCGGAAAAAGGGGAACAAACTTGCCTCTTTGCCCATTTTATGGTAAGCTCAAAATATGATGAGAAAAAGCACCTGTTGTCGGACAAGGGGGAACTGTTGTGGCCAAGTCGTTGCGGGATGTGTTGAAATATGAGCTTTGCGGCCTGGCGGTGGTTGCCCTGGCCTTCCTGGGCCTGACCAGTTTGTTCACCCAGGCGGCAGGCACCCTGGGACATTTCCTGGCCCGGGGTCTGTCGGTAACCGCCGGTGACGGCCGTTACCTGCCACCCCTGTTCCTGGCCTATTTCGGGTTCAAAATCATGCGGGAACAGAAATTGTCCGCTTCAGCCACCCGGACATGGGGTTTGTTTTTATTATTGCTCTGCATTTTGATCTTCCTGCACCTGTTTCTCCCGGTGGAGCAGGCATTTTACTCCGGCTGGCAGGGGCATGGGGGCGGAATGGTGGGGGCGGTTTTCAGTTATCTGTTGCAAAAAGCCTTTGGCCGGGTGGGTAGCTACATAATGCTCACCTTTTTCACCCTGGCCGGAATGATCCTGATCACCGGACGGCCCCTGGGCTTTTACCTGTCCGCCATGGGTGCGGGAACGAAAAGGATTGCCCACGGGATCGGCTCACGAATGGCCGGCTTTTTCTTTACCGGAGTCAATGAAGGGAGTTCCGCAAGCATTACCTCCCTGCCGGCTTCCCCGGCACAGCAGAATCCTCCCTCCCTGCCTGCGGTAAACCCGCATAAAGAAGAAACCAGAAGCGGCGACAGGGTCAGGGGACGGAGCCGGCGCAGGGAAGAACGCCGGGAACCCCCGGAAGAGAGCGGAATGCAGGTGGAAATGGCCCCTTTCGCCCTGGCCGACGGCCGTCCTTACCGCCTGCCGTCCACCGGGCTGTTATCCCGGACACCACCCCGGGACAGCTCCCTGCTGGAAAAGGAGATCTCCGAAAAGAAACAGATTCTGGAGCAAACCCTGGCCAGTTTTCATATTCAGGCCCGGGTTACCCAGGTGACAATAGGGCCGGCCATCACCCGCTACGAAATCCAGCCTCCGGCAGGCATAAAGGTCAGCCGTATTGTCGGATTGGCTGATGACATCGCCCTGGCCATGGCTGCCCCCGGCGTACGGATTGAAGCACCCATTCCAGGCAAGGCAGCCGTGGGCATCGAAGTGCCCAACCGGGAAATAGCCACCGTCCATTTGCGGGAACTGCTGGAGAGCAAAGAATTCAACCAGAGATCCTCCCGGCTCACCGTCGTTCTCGGACGGGACATAGCCGGAACGCCCGTGCTGGCCGACCTGGGGAAAATGCCCCATTTGCTGGTGGCCGGCGCCACCGGGTCGGGGAAAAGTGTCTGCATCAATACCCTGATCGCCAGTATCCTTTTTAAAGCCACCCCCGATGAGGTTAAGTTTTTGATGATAGATCCCAAGATGGTGGAGTTAACCACTTACAACGGTATCCCCCACCTGGTTTCACCGGTGGTGACCGATGCCAAAAAAGCCGCCGGGGTTTTAAGGTGGGCGGTAAGGGAAATGGAACAGCGGTATGAAATGTTCGCCCGCACGGGGGTACGGGACATCAAACGCTATAACGAACTGTCCCGGCCGGAAGAGAAAAAGACACCCCAGGGTAACGCGGGTCAGGAAGAGGGACAACCCCATACGGCCCTTCCCTTCCTGGTAATCATTATCGACGAACTGGCCGACCTGATGATGGTGGCGCCGGCCGAGGTGGAAGATTCCATCTGCCGGCTGGCCCAGATGGCCCGGGCCGCCGGTATACACCTGGTGGTGGCCACCCAGCGCCCCTCGGTGGATGTAATCACCGGACTGATCAAGGCCAACATCCCTTCCCGGATTTCTTTTGCCGTATCTTCCCAGATGGACTCCCGCACCATACTGGACATGGGCGGAGCGGAAAAACTGCTGGGCAAAGGAGATATGCTCTTTTTCCCGGTGGGGGCGCCCAAACCAATCCGGGTGCAGGGGGCTTTTTTATCGGACAGTGAAGTGGAAAGCCTCACCGCCTTTTTGCGGGAGCAGGCGCAGCCCGTCTACGACCAGCGGGTGATGGAGGAGCCGCCGGTGGGAGAAGAGAAACCGGGAGGGGAAGAAGAGGAAGACGAATTATTGCCCCAGGCTGTAAAAATACTCATTGAGAACGGCAATGCATCCATCTCCATGCTGCAAAGACGCCTGCATATCGGTTATGCCCGGGCGGCCAGGCTCATAGATATCATGGAACGCCGGGGTATTGTGGGCGGGTTTGAAGGCAGCAAACCCCGGGCTATTTTAATGACCCTGGAACAATTTGAACAAACCTTCGGCCGCACCGGTTGACTTGAGGGTATGATGGTGATACATTGTAATTGGCCGAACTTATAGGTAAGGGAGCGGGTAGCGATGATTGACTGGACCCTTTTTTACGTGGGCATGGCCATTGTCGGTGCAGTGGGTATACTGGCTGCCATCTTTAAAAAGCCCGTTGACCGGATCATGGAACAGGTGGAAGAAAAGGCCTGCGGGCGTAACCCTTATTAAGTATTAAATTACAGGGGAATTCCCGGAAAAGGGAATTCCTTTTTTCGTGCTTTTTCGATAGAACGGGCCGGCAATGGGTGACAGAACGTCCTGTTTAATGTTATACTGTTATGAAAGGACAGGAAACGGAGTGTGATTAATGGGCTTGCCATTTGGCTCAAGCAAAAAAATTACGGCCCTGGTTATTGGCCTGGTGGTCCTGATGGGGGTTGTTTCCGGTTGCACAGGGAGCAAATCCGAACAGGTACCCCCCACCC
>NZ_WHYR01000120.1 GCF_009428905.1 Desulfofundulus thermobenzoicus
AGGCCGACAAATATTGATAAAACATAACAAAGCAGTTGCAATATACTATGGAACTCTTAACCATCAGCAAAGCGGCAAAAAATCAGGCAGGGGTTTCGGGAAGTGATTGCGGGAGTGTTGCAGGATGACGAAGCCGAAAATAAAGAAAACGGTTAACCCGGAAGACGGCCTGAAATACACCGTCTGCGGCGAGTTTTTCCCGGAAGTCTACCCTGACATTCGCTCCCAGAAGTGGGGCCGGGGCGACGAAGACCCCCTGACCACCGAGATGCGCCTTTTTTGCGCCTGTACCCGATGGACCTTCAACCGGATATTGGAAGGCCGTTTCCGTAATGAACTCAAAAAAGAAGGCCAGAAGTTATTTGGCATAAACTCCCGTTTTTGTGACGATGCCATATTAAAGGCAAAGGCCATTATTGAATCACAGCGGGAACTGCTGGCGCTGGAAATCGAAGAAACCGGAACGAAGCTGGCCCGGGCCAGGAAGAAACTAGACCGGGCGGAAAAAGACCTGTCCATAGCGATAAAAACTGGTAATCCGGTAAAAATCGAGAAAGCCGAACGCATCGTACACGGCCGCAAAGCGCGGGTCAAAAAACTGAAGACGAAGCTGGATGAACTGAAAACCCATCAAAATAATGGCACCATACCCACAGTAGTTTTTGGCGGCCGTTCTTTGTGGAAGCGGGTCTGCAGGGGTAGAGCCGCAAAAGAAGAATGGCGAAACGCCCGGCAGAACCGGCTGTACGCCCGGGGGGACGAAACCAAGGGCGGCAACCCGAACATCAAGATAAGCTACCGCAGCGGAGAATTTGCTTTGTCCGTGACCGTCTCACATCTATCGGAACAGGCGGGCACGGACAGTAAAGGGCGGCC
>NZ_WHYR01000121.1 GCF_009428905.1 Desulfofundulus thermobenzoicus
CAGGGGGTGGAATAAAAATTGACGAGGTGGAAAATGTACGCCGAGATTCATCAATTAAAAGACATGGGGCTAAAAAAAGCCCAGGTGGCCAGAAGGCTGGATATCGATGTAAAAACGGTCATCAAATACTGGGAGATGGATGCCGACGAATTTGCCAGGATCAGGGAACAAAGCAAACACCGTTCGCGAAAGCTTGACCACTATCACGATGTAATCCTGGGCTGGCTGAACAAATTTCCGGAACTCAGCGCCGCCCAGGTAACTGACTGGTTGAAAGAACACTACCCGGGTGTTCGATTCCGCGGGCGTACGGTCAGGCGTTACGTTGCTCAATTGCGTGAGAAACACCACATCACCAAGGAAAGGGCACAAAGACAGTACCAGGCAGTGGCCGACCCACCCATGGGCAAACAGATGCAGCTTGATTTCGGGCAAACCACTGTCCGGAAGCCAACCGGTGAACCGGTAAAAATATACGGCATGGGCGCTGTCCTTTCCCATTCCCGTTACCGGTACGCCCAATGGTCGGACAGGCCGCTGACCACAAGCACCTTCATTCAGATGCTGTTCTGTTGTTTTGAATATATGGACGGTATACCTGAAGAACTGGTTTTTGATCAGGACCGGCTGCTGGCCGTCTGTGAGAACTATGGCGACATAATCTTTACTCACGAATTTGAGCGCTTCAAACAGGCCATGGGTTTCAAAGTCTGGCTCTGCCGGGCCGGCGACCCGGAAAGCAAAGGCCGGATTGAAGCCCTGGTCAAGTACATGAAGGGCAATTTTGCAGCCAACCGGCCATTTAC
>NZ_WHYR01000122.1 GCF_009428905.1 Desulfofundulus thermobenzoicus
GTACCAGGCTACCTCATGAGCCAGGACGGAAAGCTTATCGGCCGCCTGGCCGGGATCGGAAAAGTATACGTCCAGGTCGGAGTGGACTGCGCCAGCAGCTATGGCTGGGCACGGCTCTACACCGATAAGACGGCTGATTCCGCTGCTGATTTTCTAAACTACGTCCACCATGGCTACCAATCCATGGGTGTTAAGCTGCAGCGGGTCCTTACGGATAACGGCAGGGAATACGGCTCGTCCGAACCCACCTATGGACACACTTACGGTGCTACATGCCTTATCTTGGGTGTTAAGCACAAGACCACCAAAGTGAAGCACCCCTGGACCAACGGTTACGCTGAACGGTTTATTCAGACCCTGTACCAGGAATTCTTCCAGGTAGCCTTGAGGCGCAAAAGATACACCTCCGTGGAGGAGCTTCAGGCCGACCTGGATCAGTATCTGGATTATTACAACTGGAAGCGTCCTCATCAGGGGCGTCGTACCAGGGGGCGGACACCGGCACAGGCATTCTTTGTACCATACCCGGATCAACTTCTTTTGCCGGCACCGAAACTAGCCGCTTAGATTACAAGGAACAAAGTGGCGGTCTTGACTGCCACCCCGCGTGTGGTCAGTTTTGACTACCGACGGGGCGGCTCCGGGAACATGTCACGGTGATGCATGTGCCCCGCCGGTCACTCAATTGTACCACACGCGGGGACCCCGGCCGTCAAGACTTCCCTGACGGCGCCACTTTGATTAAGGTTAACCTCAAGGGCTCACCAGGAACATGTCAATAAGGGGAGCAGT
>NZ_WHYR01000123.1 GCF_009428905.1 Desulfofundulus thermobenzoicus
AGGTGATTGTGGCCATCAACAAAGATCCGGAGGCCAACATCTTTAAAGTGGCCGACTACGGCATCGTCGGCGACCTCTTTGAGGTGGTGCCCCTGTTAACCCGGGAATTTAAAAAATTGCTGGGTGAAAAAGCTGCTTGCTGATTCTCCCGGCAGGGGATTTGCTTTACTAATATATCCTGTTCTGTAAATTTATAACCAACGACTGGTTTCGAGGGGATGATCTTATTGAAAGAAGTAGTGGTGGTCAGCGGCGCCCGCACGGCCATCGGGGTTTTTGGCGGCTCCTTAAAAGACATCCCGGTGGTCAGGCTGGGCAGCCTGGTGATCAAAGAAGCTCTGAAAAGGGCCGGGTTAAAACCCCGGTCGGGGGAAGAACTGTTGAGTTTCGGTCCTAACGCCTTAAAGGACCTGCCACCGGCCGAACTGGAAAAGGCCGGTGACGACTGGGACGAAAACCTGCAGGAAGTGCAGGTGGACGAAGTAATCATGGGCCACGTGCTCCAGGGGGGCAACGGCCAGAACACCGCCCGCCAGGCGGCCATACACGCCGGCATACCCAAGGAATCCAGCGCCTTCACCGTAAACAAGGTATGCGCTTCCGGTTTAAAAGCCATCGCCCTGGGCGCCCAGTCCATCATGGCCGGGGAAGCGGAAGTGGTGGTGGCCGGGGGCATGGAAAACATGAGCCAGGCACCCTACGCCCTGCCCCGGGCCCGCTGGGGCTACCGCATGG
>NZ_WHYR01000124.1 GCF_009428905.1 Desulfofundulus thermobenzoicus
GGACATAAGGGGAAACCACACCGGGTTTCCATCCTGCGTTGACCGTGAAGCGGTCCAACACTCAAGTTTCTTGAGCGCCGGACGCCTCCCGCGATCTGTTAGATACGGCCTACCGGTTTGTCCGGCACCGGCTAAACGGGGTCACCTACTTGATAAAGCGAGCTGCTTCAACTCGTGCCAGACGGAATAAAACGATTCCTGCTTAAAACGGGGCAGTCCGTTGTGAACGGGAATCTTTCCTTCCAGCCGTGTGACAAACCGCTTCACCTTCCGGGTCATCCCTTTTCCTTCCCCGGGTAAGGAATTAACTCTTTGGTTCAGCTTCTCTTTGACAGCCTGAATTTTTGCTTTTAGTTCACCGGTAATTCGTTCCTTGAAACCAATCGCCCGGCGGGCTATAACCAAAGCAGCGGCGTGGTGAATAATTACCCCGTACCGCTCCATGTACTTGTAATAGCCGATGGTGGACGTGTGCGCCGGCCTGACCGGCTTTACGCCCACACCTTCCCTGGGTGCCCTGCGCATGACGGCCTCGATTATCTTCTTGAACGGGAAGTTGGCCGCCATGCGGTTGAATTTCCTGTCCGTGCCCAGCCGGTCTTTGCCGAAGTCCAGGTCCTCCAATGCAATGGGCTTACCCAAAGCTTTTGCCATGTCCACCACCACTTTGGCCAGCACGCCTATCAGGTAGGTGCGCCGGTATCCGCGGCTGTAAGC
>NZ_WHYR01000125.1 GCF_009428905.1 Desulfofundulus thermobenzoicus
CCGTATCACCGGCTAAATCAAGCTGCAGTTTTTGATCAATGGCCTTCAGCATGAGCTGTACAAGCCGGCTCGTGTCATCATCTACAATTTGTTTTTGACCGTTCGAGGAAAAGGACTGTACCATTTTGGCTGTTCCTAGCAAATGAATGGTGATATAGACAATTTCCTCTTGTGGAAATGAGACATCCAGCAGCCCTTCAAGACGCTCCACCATTTTTTTAGCGACCTTATATTCCTTTGCCCGCGGAATTTCGCTGATTTCCTCTGGAAGAACAGATACATAGTTTCCGTGTCTAATTCGTTTGCAGGCAATGGCGACATGAACGATTAAATTATTCATGCAAATGTCTGATAGATTCATACCTTCCTCATTGATATAATTGATCATTGTTTTCTGAATCAATTCGAGTTCATGCTTTGGCAAAATAGTAACAGCTGTGTTCAGCATCGTTTGATAAGAACGACGTTCATTGAATAAATATTCTGACATACAATAACGGATTTTCATCTCTGATCCCTTGATTCGGCAGCCTTTGCTAGGCTTCGCTTCCAGCTTCAGATCAAAGGGCTCCAGCTTACGTTTGACCGATTTCACATCGTTGCTCATCGTTGATTTACTAATAAACAGCTGCTCCTGTAAATCCTCCAGCTTCACATAGGATTCTGCCAAAAGAAGCCTTTTTAAAATAAACCGAACACGCTCCTC
>NZ_WHYR01000126.1 GCF_009428905.1 Desulfofundulus thermobenzoicus
ATAAGACGCTGGCGTCCCTGGCAACACAGCCATATTGAACAGGCTAATCATAAAGGTTAAAGCAAAAGATATAATGAAAATCCTTCGAAATAATGTTGATTTTAACATTGTCACTTTACTTCCTCCTCAATATCTTTTCTATGGAAAAAATATTCTTTATTCATAGCATATATTCCGTCTTAAAATAAAAAGCCCTTAAGGGGCTTTTTATTTATGCAGTATAACCGATACTTGCAGTATGACCTCTCCTAGCTTCATCATGACTTGCTGTCACTTCAGATGTAAAATAACCAACAATACTGATGATACTAAACATCACGCATACGACTGTTAACGTTTTAAATTTCATACTGACAATCCCCCCGCTTCACTTGAGTTTGGAAATAAAGAATCTTTTCATAGAAATGCATTGCATTGTCTTTATCTCCCATTTCATTATAATATTTTGCAGCATCTTTTGCTAAATCTTCAAGATCAGGATATATTGACTTTATTTCTAGCGATTCCATTATTGTTTCCAACTGCTCAAAATTGTTGTCAACATATAGTGATCTTAAAAATTTGAATATCAATAACAGCACATGGTCTTTCAGCTTTTCAGATAGTTCTATGCCGTTATTTAAAGCATACTTACCTAAATCCTTTTCTTTCTTTTTGAAATAGGCTTTTGACAACATAATAAGCGGGTCTAAGA
>NZ_WHYR01000127.1 GCF_009428905.1 Desulfofundulus thermobenzoicus
TCGCTGGCCTGTTAACCATGGAGAAGAAGGTGCTGTTCAGAATATTCAATACTTAAGAGTATATATCAACAAGATTACAGAAATTACAAGTTGACTTTCGTGCTAAAAATTTAATGCAACACTAGTGTATTCTTCTATAACCTGTTGCGCCCCCTGCGTAGTTATTAGCCTACCTATGAGGAATTGAAACATAGTCCATGATAACCTGGCTAATTCCGCCAATTCCGGTTATTAGCCTACCTATGAGGAATTGAAACTACATCCTTTCCACCAGCCGGGCCATTTCACTCTTCGTTATTAGCCTACCTATGAGGAATTGAAACAAACAACGTCCATATCCGCTTTTCCTTCTTTGGTTCCGTTATTAGCCTACCTATGAGGAATTGAAACCGCATACCTCCTTATGAGGGTCTGAATCTGGGGCCGTTATTAGCCTACCTATGAGGAATTGAAACCTTGCTATCAGGATAGCACGGCCCAGGGCGGCCGTCGTTATTAGCCTACCTATGAGGAATTGAAACCAACCTGTGTTACTAACACTGGGGCGTCTTTTATTGGTTATTAGCCTCTCTCAGTAAGGTTGTAATATCTCCATTTATCTTGCGATATCAGCCAATTTCACTTTTTCTCAGGGAGATGAATGATAATAATAACCAGGTATACCGATATATGGCATGTGTTATCCATACT
>NZ_WHYR01000128.1 GCF_009428905.1 Desulfofundulus thermobenzoicus
TTACCTGGTTTGATGTCAGCTTCTGGTCCAGAAGTAACTTCAGTACCAACTTGGATTCCTTTCGGAGCAAGAATGTAACGTTTCTCACCATCTGCATAGTTTACAAGAGCGATGTTAGCTGAACGGTTTGGATCATACTCGATTGTAGCAACGCGTCCAGGTATACCGTCTTTATCACGCTTAAAGTCGATGATACGGTATTGACGTTTGTGACCGCCACCTTGATGACGAACAGTCAATCTACCTTGGTTGTTACGTCCGCCTTTTTTGTGTAGCGGTGCAAGCAACGATTTTTCTGGTTTGTCAGTCGTGATTTCAGCAGAATCTGAAGTAGTCATGCCACGACGACCATTACTGGTTGGTTTATACTTTTTAATCGCCATTTTGAATTTCCCTCCTTCTTTTTAAGATTTACGCTTCAAAAATTTCGATTTCTTTGCTGTCAGCAGTTAATTTCACGATCGCTTTTCTGCGACGGCTAGTCATACCAGTGTAGCGTCCAACGCGTTTTGATTTTCCTTTGTAGTTTTGAACGTTGACTTTCTCAACTTTCACTCCAAAGATTTCTTCAACAGCGTCTTTCACTTCTGTTTTGTTAGCTCTGACATCAACTTCGAACGTGTACTTCTTCTCTGTCATTAGATCAGCAGAACGTTCAGTAA
>NZ_WHYR01000012.1 GCF_009428905.1 Desulfofundulus thermobenzoicus
GGATAACTACGGACAAGAGAACCTACCATGAAAACAGCCAGGCCTGGATTTACCGTTTTCCTAAGGAAGCCTGCCAGGCTTGCGAATTAAGAGAAACCTGCACCAAAAATAAGAACGGGCGCACCATCTCGGTAAACAAATATTACCAGGTCCAGATGGATGCCCTGGCATACAGCAAAACCGAGGAATACAAACAGGAGATCAAAAAGCGCTGTCCCATTGAAGGTACGGGAGCAGAACTGGTTTACCATCATGGATTGCGGCGTGCCCGCTACTGGGGTACGCTTAAAGTCGAGTTTCAGGCTGTGTTTACCGCCCTTGCGGTGAATATCAAGAGGTGGGCCAGGATCAGGCTGGCCAGCCTGAAGACTGCTAAAATTCGTCATGCAGTATAAATAGGGGGTAGTCTACCCTTTTTCAAGGAACAAACCTTCAAAAGGAGGCTTCTTGGAATGGACAGCAGTTAAATTCGTTTTTTAAAATAGCAAATCCACCATTAAATTCCAATTAGATGGTATTGTCTACCAATACAAACTGGTTGGGAAAAGGAATTATGCTTTTAGTTGGGGTTTATCGACTGTCTCTTATTACTAAACCAATTAAACTAACCTTTGCATCAAACTCTTTAATTTGTCTGTTCATGTCGAAAGCCCTCCTAAAAATACAAACCCGCTATCCAGCGGTTTTCTTGGCTATCTGCCTCCATTAGTTTCCTTTAATCCATAAATTCCCTACGACACCCAGTCCTCCAGGTTCGGCACTTCGTACCCCATGATTTTCAGCAACTCCGGCCCTCTGGTTTCGATTTCCCCGGCCACCACGTCCGCCGCGGCCCGGAAAAAAACCGTACAACTCCACAAACCGGTACGCGCTGTACCAGCGGTCCTCGAACCCCTGCCTGTCCCAGTCCCGCATCAGTGCATGGATGAGGTCACCAAGGTCCGCTTCAAATTCGTATCTGGTCGGCCGCCCCATAGGGTTTGACTCAATGAAATATCTCGCCCAGCCAAGTGATAAGCCGTACATTGGGATTTATCGAAGGCGGGATCTCTTCCACCCCGGTTTTAGGCGCGTCGAACAATTTCAAAAGAGCGAGAATCATCAAATCAGATACTCTCCCGTAAGGAGCGGACACGCTCATGCAATACCGCGCTCCGTCTTCGCTGACGGTTTTTGTGAAACAGACGCGGGTTCTCCCCGGGAACAAGGCCCAATGCCGGAGATGCGGCATCGTATGGGGATCGTGGACGTATTTTTCCGCCGCTTCCTTTAATTTTTTCGCTATCTTTTTTGCGGAAAGCACGTCGGTGGCTACGTTTTCAATCATATCTTCCGTAAACACAACGAAACCTCCCCTTTCATTTTATCGACACCTTCCGACATTTGCTCCATAAACAACAAAAAGCCTTCCGGCTTATTTTTAAGGCGTATAGAGTTCCGGGTCCGGCGGCGTTATACCGAAAATTTCGAGACCATTTTTCTGAATGCCTTTATCGACGTAATAGGCAGCACTTTGAGACAGCCCGTACATTTCGGCGAACCGGTACACATTATAACAGCAATCCTCAAATCCCTCCTTGTCCCACATGATGGCGTAAATCAACGCGCCCATGTGCGCTTCGAGTTCGAGTTTTTCACTCCGATTAATTATGTAAACATCATCCATGAGCCGGTTCATGCCCGGGTGGAGCACCCGGTGAAATATTTCGTGCAGAAAGCAGCCGATTCGCCGGCGGTCACTCAAGTCGGAGGATAATAATACTATAGGTAGCGCAAACGTGTTGAAAATACCGCCGTGGATGATCCTAACAGGCACGGACAAAACATCGTTTATTTCCAAATAATCTGCCAGCTCTCCCGGATTGAGAAGCCCGTACTGTTTGATAATTCGCATAACAATTTCGAGAATCCAATCAAACATGCGGCCCCAGCTCCCCGCGGCTCCTTCTTTCGAGAAACCTTCTGGTGGCTTTCCCCTGGTTGGGAAAGTCCTGGAGCTTGATGTTTTTCTTCGTCCGAAGGTAGTCAATAATATGAGCCAGCATGATTTCTAGGTCCTTAATAATATCTTCGTCCATTTCCTTTAAGGGCAAACCATCGAACATGGCTTCCCCGTTTTGCAGGATTTCCTGGAACGCTTCTTCGAGTTCTATGCGTCGTTGAGAGAGGGGGAGGGGTTGGGGGGTGGAAGAAGGCTCAATATATCCAGCGGCTTCCAACAATTTTTCGTAGGGATAATTATACGTCTTTGCTAATTTTTGTAACACTTCAACGGATGGTTTGATTTCTTTTCCGCTACGAGGATCTACCCCTTTTTCAAGCATGCTTAAATAGGTATGGCTGATACCCGATTTTTTTGCAACATCTCGTAAGGGTTCATTTCCCCTAAGTTTTCTTAATAATTTACTTAAAGCAGTTTGCATTCTTGATTCCCCTTTCTTTTGTAAACCTTGCTTTACTTATTGTAAAGTATTATTTACTAAAACAAAAGAGGAAATTAGAAAAATCTTTGTACAACATGCTTGACATGACGGCAAGTATGTATTACAATGCTTTTAGAGAGGTGACCCTGTATGAATAGACTTCGTCAAATTAGACGTGCGAGAGATATCAGCCAGGAATCTTTGGCAAAGGCTATCGGCGTTTCCAGACAAACAATCAATGGAATCGAAAGGGGCCGCATCAAACGTCCTTCTGATGAAATAATGCTCGCCATAGCTAATTATTTTGAAATGGATGTTAGTGATATTTTTTATACCCCGCTTGTTCAACATGTTTTACAACGTAAAGCAATTAATTAATTGAAAAGCGAGGTGACCTTAAATCCAACCGAACGAACCGCAACCGCGAACCGAAACCGCCAAAACTCACGTCTCCCAGCTAACCCGTGCCGAGGAAGAACTAAAGCACGCGCTGCAAAGGGCGGAAAAACACCAACCAGGGGAATGGATTGACTTTGGAAGCTGGGCAGTCGGCTACCTGGCCGGGTTCGCCCGAGCGCTTATGATTCTGGTGCCGGAAGTCTGGAAGAAGTACCGTGAGGAATTGACCGGGAAATACACCGGATTTTAAAAAGAATGGGGTTTTGTTCAAATTCACAAGAAAGCGAGGCGGCCTAAAATGCGCTACACGGTTTTCCGCTACGTCGGCCCGGTTCGCGGCCTCCTGGAAGCTGTACAGGCATGGATCCAGCAGAGCATTCACTGAAAAGGAAAGGAGCATGAAGAAATGACTTGCGAAGTTTGCGAACTGGAAGCGGTAAAAGTCAAATGCCCCGAATGCGGAGCTCGCTTTTTCCAAGTCTACACGGGGGACTTCGGAAAATGGAAACCGGAAAACTGCCCCAGGTGCAAATGCAATGTCTCTGGGTCGGCTGATGGGGATTTGCAACCCGAGGGGCCGTACTACCTGTCGGTCAAGATCGATCCGCTGAGCGGCAAACTCTATGAAAACCGGATTTAGGGGAGTGAGTTTGAAGATGCCGGCGCAAGTGATCCAGTTAATAGACGAGTTCCGGGCCTGGAAGGCCGTGGCCGAACTCACGGTGGCGGAACTGGCCGTTTTCAAGAACTAAAAATCCGAAAGGAGCGAAATATCCGTGCAAAAACAAAACCTTGTGGTGGCGGAGGCCCCTAAATTCGAGCTGGCGGTGCTTGACGGCGCGAACCAGGAAAACCTGGAGGAACTTATCAGAGAAAACTTCGGGGATGTGGAAATTACCTCCATTTTCGACCGCGTGAAGTTTCCGACGGGAGGAGCTTTGAATTTCGAGCTTCCCGTGGAAGATCCGGAGAACCCGGTCTTGATGCCTGAAATCGTGGGGGTGATCGTGGATCATCATCGGGTCAACGCCTACTGGCCCGGCGAGTTCACCGGGGAAGGAAACCCGCCCCAGTGTTACGCTCACGACGGAGTGCACGGTGAGGGCAACCCTGGCGGGCTTTGCGCGGTATGCCCCCTAAACAGGCCCGGCTCCAAAGGCGAAAAGAGAAAGGCTTGCAAGAACATGTGGCGGCTCTTCATTCTCACGTCCGGAGAAGCATTTCCTATGATGCTTACTTTACCCCCAACGTCGGTAGGAGCGTTTTATAAGTTTCTCAAAGCTTTTACGTTCAAAAACCGCCTGAAATTGAACCAAGCAGTAATAAAAGTTGGTCTCAGGCGCGTCAAAAACGCCAACAATGTACCCTACGCCGAGGCTACGTTCAGCGTGGTGGAAAAACTCCCAGACGAAACTTACGCTCGAATTAAAGCCTACGTCGAAGCAATGAAACCAATCCTTCGGCGCCCCCCAGCGGTCCGGGCTGGCGAAATGGCAGGAACTGTAGACATCCCGGCAGAAGAAGTCGCCCAAGGAGACCAGGCTTTCGAGGAACTCCCATTCTAACTAACTCGGGGAACTCCCATTCTAACTAACTCGGTAGTCCGGGCGGGGGAGGTCCCGCCCGGATACCAACCAAGCTGAATTAGAAAGGAGCACAAACTGTGTCTGATGTCAAAAGAAAGCCCGAAATCACAGAAGAAGATATCTGGAAAGAGCCTGTTATAGCATTTTTGATTACAAAAATCCCTTATTATTCTAAGGGTCCTAACGGAAGAGAACGCAAGTACACCGTCAATTGCTATCCGATTACCTTCGATTGGGAAGGAGCTACCTCAAATGATACGGGAGTTGAGCTGGAGGAGGAAGAAAGAGTACTCGGGATAATTCCTGCCCCGCCGGAATCCTTTTTGGTGACGGGCTTTCCTCCCGGTGAAAACGTGGCAGTAAAACTCGGTTACGAATTTTCGGGAGCGTTCAACCCAGACTGGAAAGAGGAACTGGCTCGGAAAAGCAAAGAAAAGCCAACCAAGTAACTGGCAAAGAAATCCATAAAACACACTGGACCAGAGGGAATTCAGGTGTGGTCCAGTAGTGGTCCAGTAAAAATCCAGTAACGACGCGGGTTTGCGGACTTACTGGACCACACCAAAAAAATGTGTGGTCCAGTAAAAAATCCAGTAATGACGCGGGTTTGAAGGCTCACTGGACCACAAGTACAGCAAAAAATCGATTTTTTGCTGGCGGTAAACTTTTTGTTTAGCTTACTAAACATAAAATCGATTTTCTCACCTCTACGCTGGAGGTGCAATTATGCCAAAGAAATATTCCTTTTTTGAGAAAGATGGCAAAATATGGGCCGAAGACGAAGAAGGAAACGTAACCTGTATATGTACCACGCTGGCCAATATCATGAGGATTGAAATTTGCGAAGAAAAAGGAGAACGGTGGTACGCAACGACTGTCGGCGAACCCTTTTGTTGCGATGTCCGGAGTTTGGTGAAAAAAGGAGGCAGTGGGATCGCGCACGCTATAACCTCTGCCGGCGCGTGGGTGAACCCGAAGCTCCTGGGCTTGTATTTTGACGAGATGATTGTGCAAAAGTGGAACGAACTCATATTGAATGCCCGAAAAGTAGAAAACGACGACAACGACCCGGAAGCCATGTCGGTGTACGAAGCATTCTGGGAATGGGTCGATAATTGTCTGGAACAGTTCGGCACAAATTACGGTGAAGGCAACTTCGGGTTCCTCCTCAACGAGGAAGGTTTGCGTATCGCTGTAGTCTGGGTTTCCACGCTGGCTAAATTTTTTCATGATTTTAGGATAAGAGAAAAGAACGTCAGGGAATCGGTTTTAAATTACTGGAAAAAACAAAAATGGCTGGGCGGCTTGAAAGATAAAAAGTTTGACATCAACGCACTGGAGCAAAACAGATTTCAAACCCGTGCCTGGCACAGAGAATCAGGTAGGCGTCGGAGAGCTTATGCTGTATCCGCTGTCGGTCTTAAAGATATGTCAGTTATTAATTAACAGAAAAATCCATAAAACCACTGGACCAGAGGGAATTCAGGTGTGGTCCAGTAGTGGTCCAGTAAAAATCCAGCAACGACGCGGGTTTGCGGACTTACTGGACCACACCAAAAAAATGTGTGGTCCAGTAAAAAATCCAGTAATGACGCGGGTTTGAAGGCTCACTGGACCACAAGTACAGCAAAAATCGATTTTTTCAAGACAGGGGTAACAAAAGAATGGGCTGGTATCCCCAAAAGGTAAAACCATCGAAGAAACGCACCACCAGTCATTCCCAAAGCAGGAATAACTCACATCTCATTAAAATAACTTCCTGGCTTACGGCGCGAATAAGTGTCGCCGAATCCCGCGACCCGGAACTCCGGCGCCTCAAACGCCTCCTGGCTTCGCTGGCGGAGACCAGGGCGAAAGTCGAAGTCCGCCCCGTGAGCCTGGCCGAAATAGAAAAACAGTGGAAGTTCGACCGCCTGCAGGGCCGGGCCACCAGCTACTACGCCCTGGAGGAACAGGTTTTGGTAACCGACCTGCCTTATGTAACAACGACCCACAACCAGGAGATCGTCACGGCCGAGATTGAGCGCCGCCGCCGGAAACTGGCCTGGGAAACGGCGCAAAACTTCTGGCCCCTCTGGTCCCTGGACGATGACGAGCGCCGGGCCGTGCTTGCCCTGGCGGGCGTCCGGGAACCGTTGCCGCCCGGCCCGGCGGCGTTGCCTCTGGAGATGGCGGCGAAGTACCGGGTGACGGTGAAACGGGCTGCCGGGACCGGCGGAAACGATGACGGCTGGGAACCGGACCCGGAGGTGCTGGAGGTCATGGAGTCCTGGAAGGCGGTGTTTACGGAGGAGAACCAACGCCGCGTGACGGTGGCCGAGGTGGCCGGCGGGAACGACACCGGCTACCTGGAAAAGGGCCGGAAGCTGAACGTGATGTACGGGAGTTCCGGAAAATCTGAGTGAGAACATGCCAGGATTTCATTAATTTGGTTGATTCGTTAACCAGGTTGGATGAAAGGAAGTGATCCAAAATGGAGAAAGGATGCCACTCCTGCTTGAACTGCGTGAAATTGCGGCGTTCCAACACTCAGGCCAGTTGCCTGGCCCTTAAAGAGTTGGTGGGCAGAAACGGAAACTGCTGGGCGTACTCCAACGACCCTGACTTTTGGAAACGATACGAGAAAGCCGTCCGACAATATGCCGCGGTACACGGTCAGTGAAAAGGAAGATAACATGAAAACGTTTGCCCGCCAGGTATGCCTTCCATGTTTCACGGGAGAAATGATTAACGGTGGTGCTGTCAGTGGCCTACGCCGAGCCGACAAGGGAAATTTTAAACGAAGCCCTGAGCGGAAACGAAGAGACGAACAGCTTCATTTACGAAAACTATTTTCGGTTTATCCGTCACATAGCCGGTAAATTCGGCAACGTCGGGCTTGAATACGACGATTTGATCAGCGTAGGCCACGTCGGTTTCCTCAAAGCGCTTCGTACGTTTGATCCGGGAAGGGGGATCAAGTTCGCCACATATCTGGCCTCCTGCGTCAAAAACGAAATTCTGATGGAAGCGCGGAGGGCCAAAAGACAGAACAGCGGTGGGTACTTCCCGGTCAGCATCGACGCGCCGGTTTATTCCGACGGCGAAGGCAGCGAATTGACCCTGGCGGATATCGTTCCCACTCACGAGGATTACGACGCCTCACCTACCTTGAACGAAATCGAAAGGATTATCAAGGGCTTGCTGGAAAAGATGTCTCCGGTCACCAGGAAGGCCGTCGCCGCCATGCTGGCCGGGAAAAACCAGCGGGAAGCCGCGGCTCTGACTGGAATCAGCCAAACATACGTAAGCCGGATATACAAAAAGTTTTTGGAAAAACTGGATGCCGGCCTGGTGCTCGCGGGAATAAGGGAAACCAGTTACCTCAAGGAGTTGGAACAAATGAAACCAAAGTATCCCCCGGAAAAGGTCCGCGAAGTGAAAAATCTACTCCGGGAAACAGATCTCAAATACAAAGAAATAGCGGAGAAAGCGGGCGTACCGTACAGCATGGTGGCCTATTACGGCAACCAGATAGATCGCGACAGGATTTCCAAAAGCGCCGGCGACCCCGCTCGCGGGAACGGGGGAATTGTTGCTCAGGGAAACGAGTCCGCCGCATCCGAACCAGCGTCGCGCGGGCAAGCGCCGGCGGAAGCGGAAATTGACCTGGCGGCGGTTGGAGCGGTGATGCCGGAAGTAGCCGCCGCGACCGATCCGGCGGAACCGGAAATGCCGGGCGCGAACAAGATAATGGGGAGCCAGGAACTGGAGGGTGAACGCCAAATGGGAACGCCGGTGCCGAATTCCAGGATTGAGCGGGCGCAGCCGCCGGCGAGCGGAGTAGTCACGTACCGCTTATCTCCGGAAGAACTGGCGGCCAGGTACGGACCGCCGAAGAACAGGTCGGGCGAAAAACCGGACGTTAAGGAAGCGCCGGAAGCGGAACCGTCCCCGGTGTCCTCTGAAACTTCCGGGCGGGAAAACCCTGGAGAACCGCCGCGAAACGGAGAATTTGAGGTGGGTGGAACCGCCGCTTGCGGTGATTGCGGCGAGCCGGAAGGGAATGTCATGGGACTGGTTGACTGGTGTAAACCGAACATTCCGGCGGGTAAAGAACCCGTGATCAGCGTCACGAAAAACCAGACGTACTTAAACAGCGTAGCGGGAAAAATTTTCAGCGACGCCGGCGTGCGGCAAGTGAGAGTGGGTGTCCTTAACGGCACGATTGTCGTAGCCCCGGCTGATAAGACGACCAGAAATTCGTTCCGCGTCGCTTACGACGCCAAAAGCCTGGCCGCGAAAATAGGCGGCGCCGGTTTAGTTAAGCAGTTGCTGGCGAAGGGCGTGGTTTCCGGCAAATACCTGCTTGCGAAAAACGAGCGGTTCGGCTGGTGGGAAACGGCCGAGCTGTTAAAGGAAGGGGAATGAGTGATGAGTCATTTTTTCACCGTGGTTCTGGTACCCGCAGATACTGAAAACATCGAAGAAAAAGTCAGCGAATTGCTGGCTCCTTATAACGAAAACCGTGAAGTGGAGCCTTACGAAACCGATTGTTGGTGCATAGGCTTGAAAGCGCGCCAAGAATCGCGGGAGATCGCCGACGAAAAATACCGGCCACTAGATGAGATTCGAAAAGAATTTTGGACCGACGAACGGATAAAAAAAGCGCTCGAAAATCCCGATATATTCAAGGTTACAGACAAGGAATGGGAAAACTTCCCCACCCGGCTCGAATGGGAGCATGTCCGCGAACAAGCGGAGAAAGATCACCTGCTGTATCAAAAACCGAACCCGGAATGCCAGAATTGCGGCGGCACGGGCAAATACATAACCACGTATAACCCGCGAGCCAAATGGGACTGGTGGGTTATTGGCGGCCGTTATGACGGGCGCGTCGGAAGCGGTTCAGCAAACCCCAACATTGCCCCGGTATCCGTGTTGTTGGAAAAAGATGTCATGCCATTCGCCGTTGTGACGCCGAACGGGAAATGGCACGAACGAGGTAAGATGGGATGGTTCGGCATGAGTTTTGACAACAAAGAGGAGAATGACTGGACCGAAAAAGTCCGGAGCATTTTCGAAAAGCATCGGGATTGCCTGGCGGTAGGATGTGATTTGCATATTTAACAGCAGCGGAGGTGAAACTTTGGTCCCTATGCGCTTAAAAGGGAAGATCGCCCCGGGTACGTGGTGGGATTTATCGCCGACGAGGGGTTGGCGCGGTTGCTCGCCGCCGCTCCGGAGCTTTTAAAGGCATGTGAACAAGCACATGAATACTTTGCCTCAGCTTCCCTTACGGAATCTGATTCCCGGGAAAGCGTTTTGGCGCGGATGTTGAAAAACGTGATCAGGAAAGCGGGTGGGAAAAGTTAACCATGGAATCTTTCAATGGCAGGCTGCCTGTTCGGTGGCAAAAAGATATGCCGTCGCGATGATCACGGCGGCAGCATTAGCTCCGGGTGATATCACAACGTAAATATGGCTCCTTTTCATGGCATTGTAATCAAATTCCCCTCCTCTCCCCACTTCAGGGCCGGGTGACATAAAGTCCGGCCCTGAAGCTTTACAAGGGGTGATGAATTGTGACAGCCTTATGTAAAACTCGCAAACATTGCGCCAAGTGCGGAGAAATATTCCGTTGCAACAGCAACCGGCAGAAGTGGTGCCCGAAATGCAGCGAATACGGTAAACGAGAAACAAGCCGGAAAACCAGCGCCAGGTGGAGGGAGAAGAAGGCGACCGAAAAGCGGATCCAGCGGGAATCATGGTGACATTTTAGACGACCTCCAAAGCCTTGATATACAAGGATCATTTTGTCCGCATTTAGACATTGCGCGTAGGTAAATACGTGTCCGGTCTAAATGCGGACAAAATCGGCCTCAAAAAGCCGTTTTGAAAGCGAGGTGGCAAAGTGCAGGTTATTTTAGAACCGCTGGCGGATTTTTCCCCAGCCGTCAAACATGGAAAAGGCTGGTGCCCGTATTGCGGTCGGGAAACCGCATTCGGCTGGGATTTCCGGCTGAACGTCGCCCGTTGTCTGGGCTGCGGTATTTCGGAGCGGGATTTTTACGTCAGGAAATTCAATAATTTATGGCCTGACGGTTCACTGGAATCTTACGAGCGATCCGTGAAGAAAGCCGGACTGGAATACGACGCTCCTTTTCCTTGGGAAAAGAAAAAGCCGAAAATTAACATCCCTGAAAGGCGTCAATGTGAGTGTGAACTGTGCGGGAAAGTTGTTCCGGCTGCCAATAACAGGCAAAAATACTGCTCCGATTGCTCCTTAATCGCCCGGCGAAAAAAGGAACGGGATCGCAAGCGGAGAGTTAGGCATGGTTGTCAACCACCCCTCAATAAATTGAGGGGCTTGCCCTGGCGGGGGCAAGGGCAACTGGTTGACTAGGCGGCGGGCCTATGCCCGCAGGGGTCCGTGGGGCTATCCAATCACTTCCGGATGTTTCGCCAGTCCGGATTATGTGAGGCAGAACCGCTCAATGCCGCGGCCGACAAAGACCGGCCTAAGCCCTGCGGACAGCGCCGAGGCGACAATCACTCCGAAAGGAGGCCGTGTATCGGCAAATGATTACCAGAGTGCCTGTGGTAAGTATGGATGGAAAACCCCTCATGCCAACCACGTCCAGAAAGGCCAGATTACTCATAAAGGACGGTCTAGCAAAGCCCCGGAGGAACAAGCTGGGGCTTTTCTACGTCCAGATGCTCCGTCCCGTGGGCACGAAGACCCAGCCGTTTTCCCTAGCCGTAGACCCTGGGGCGAAATACGACGGCGTAGCCGTAGCCTCCCACTGACAAGTGGAGCTGATGGCTATGGTTTTCCTACCGAACGATGTTTCTAAAAAGATGGAAACTCGCAGAAATCTGCGCCGGGCCAGGAGGTACCGTAAGACGCCCCGGCGCCCGGCCAGATTCGACAACCGCAGGAGGAAAGGTTACTGGCTGGCCCCCACCCAGCGGTCCAAGGTGGAGACCAGGCTGAAAATCGTCCGGGAACTTTGCAGGGTTTACCCGATCAGGCTTATTGTTACCGAGGATATGAGGTACAACCACCACAAGTACCGCGACGGCAGGTATTTTTCCACGGTCGAAATCGGCAAGACCCTCACCTATCGGGAGTATCGGAAAATAGCCGAACTGAAGCTTGTGGAGGTCTCCGATACGGATGCCTGGCGGGAAAGATTTGGTCTTACAAAACAAACGGACAAAAAGTGGGAGCAGGTGCCGGAGACCCATACAAACGATGCAGTGGCGATGCTGATGGGCATTACCGGCTGCCATAATAACCCGGACGCCCCTTTTTATGTTTGGCGCAGGCTGCGCTACGCCCGGCGGAGCCTTTACCGGCAGAATCCGCAGAGGGGCGGTGCCCGCCCGCGCTTCGGGGGCACCGCCAGCGGCGGCTTCCTCCGCAAAGGCGACTGGGTGGAGGCGGAGAAGGCCGGCAAAATATATCGCGGCTGGGTGTGCGGCCTGCCCACGGAAACCACGAAGCTTGTGGGTGTGGCGGACGCGGACGGCAAGCGAATTGGGCAGTTCAGTCTGAGAAAGGTGAGGTTACTGGCAAGATCAACAGGATTCTCGTGGAAGGAGGTGAAGGCCACATTCACCCAATTTTTATTGACAGGAGATGGTAGAAATGACAAGTAACCTCCAATTCGGAGATTGGCTATCCGATGACGAAACGCAGGAGTTCGACCCCTATGGCCTAGTGCCGTCGGCGGAAGAAGCGGCGCTTGAAGCCCTGGAACCGGAAAATGAACCGGACCGGCTCGACGCCCTGATGGTTCGCGCCGCCGGGGGTGATGCCGCGAGAGACGGCGGGGAGCTCGGGTTTTTGCTCGCCGAGGCGCTGGACCGGGAACCCTGTGACGGCAGGCGGGAAAAAGTGACCCTGAAAGTTAGAGTACCCATGTCGGCGCCGGCGTCTTTCCCGGAGGACGATCCGTATTGCCGGCCCTTCACCCTGGACGAGGCCCGCGCGACGCTGGCGAGCGGTGGGGATACTAAAAAAGCGAAGGTGCTCATGACTTATCTGCCCGATCCCGGTCTCTTCGACGAGGACTACCGCCCCCTGGGCAGAAGCCAGGCGATCGTGGCGGAAATCAAGGGACGCATCGTGCATCTTTTCCTGCAGCACAGGCCGGGAGACGGAAAACGCCGCGCCGGGTGGCGGATAATCAGTATCATGGTCGAGCACGAAGCAGCCGTAGCCCAGCGCGTGCCGTTCGATTTCGGCAAATACGGCATAAGAGTCGGGGCGAAAGTCAATAAGCCGGTAACCGGCGTGGTCGAGGCGGTGTACCCGAATTTTGCCTACATCCGTACGAGGTGGGACGAGAGGGTGATTGTATACCCGGGGGATTTGGCGGCCGCACCGGAAAAATCTACAAAGGGGGTTGCGAAATTGTGATTGTCAACCACCCCTCAATGAATTGAGGGGCTTGCCTTGGCGGGGGCAAGGGCAACTGGCTGACCAGGCGGCTGAGAAAGCAGCAGGGGTCCGTGGGGCTACCCAATCACTTCCGGGTGTTTCGCCAGCCCGGATTATGTGAGGCAGAACCGCTCAATGCCGCGGCCGGCAAAGACCGGCCTAAGCCTTGCGGACGGCGCCGAGGCGACAATCACTCCGAAAGGAGGCCGTGTATCGGCAATGTTTCAAAGAGTGCCCGTGGAAGGAGGTGGCGGCGCATTCCTCCCCTGAATGAATTCAGAGGAATCCTGCGCCGATGATCTTGAAAAAACCGGTTCCAGCTCAGAGTCTAGAGCCATAAGGCTTTCAGAGTTTTTGGAACCGGTAGAACCGGTTTTGCCAGCAATTCATCATGTATTTTTTTTAGCCAGGGACCACAAAATCCCCGGCTTTCGCATTTTTAGGGGGCCGGATTTTCTCGCTCCTTGCCGACCCCTTACCCGTTCCTCTTCCTGGTAAATCCCCGGGCACAAATAAATAATGCCCGGGGATTTCTTTTTTTAAGCATTCCAGGATGGGAAATATAGCATCATTGGAACCGCTGTGATTATATTCACAATATTGTGAAGATTCGCCGTCTGTTCCGTTCAGCACGGCAAAACTGTCAAGGAGCGATAAGGCATGAGCCCGGAAAACGACAAGAAGATACTGGCTGAAGCGCACAAAACCAAATTGCTCAATGCTGGCATACCGGAAAAAATGATCGAAACCGCCGGCATATTCTCCGTCACGGCTGATGAAATATATCAACTCACAGGTGTAAAAGTATTCAGCACTGGAATAGCCTTCCCTTATCCCGGGGAAAACAACTTTATACGCATAAGATTGGACGCCCCGAAGGGGGACTTGAAGTACGTTTCCGCCATCGGAGCCGGTTGCAGGTTATATGTACCGCCCGGGGCGGATTTGAACGCCGAAACGGTTGTGATCACGGAAGGCGAGAAAAAGGCATTAGTTGCAGTTACCCGCGGCATAAACTGCGTCGCCGTCGCCGGCATCGACGCCTGGCGGGAAAAGGGACCGCTGGGGGAAAAACAAGCGCCCGGGGACGCCATCCTCGGGCGGCTGAAAAAAGACTGGTCGGGTCAAACGGTAATCCTGGTCTACGATTCCGACATCACGCAATCTCACAAGCGTTGGAATGCCTTTCCAACCCTGGCGGAAATATTATACGACCTGGGAGCGGAAACTGTCAAGATTTTTTCGCTGCTGGCTTTGCCCGATCTGAACAAAACCGGCCTGGACGATTTCATCCTGGCCTACGAAAAAGCCGGGGAGGACGCCGTTTCCCGGTTCTGGACGCTGGCCGGGAAAACGCCGGAATGGCTTCCCATGGGAACCGGCGCGGAGAAATACGCCTCCGCCCGGCTGAAATCCGCCGATCCGGAGGCGCAGGTCCGCGGCGCCGCCGCGCTTTTGGCCGCCAAGGGCGAATACATCCTCCAACAGACCCTGGCGGCGATTATGAAGGCCGGCGCGGCGAAAATGCTCGCTAAAAGCGCGAAGAAAGCCCTGGAAGAGGCGGAGGCCCGCCAGAAATGCACATGGAAACCGGATCCGGGAGCCGGCGCCCAGGAAAGCGTCGCCATCACGGACGTTTTTCCGCCGGCGGCACAGGTCATTTCGCCGGAGTTCCCTATGCCCCCCGTGAACCTGGAGGGCTGGGGATGGGACATCGAGGGCGGAAAGATCGTCAGGGTGAAAACCAGCGACGACGGAAGCCGCATCGTCCGCCCGGGCGTGGACACCGTGGCTTTGCTGACCGCCTGGCTCTCCCCGGTCGAGGAAGGCGGCGAGGAAAAGTGGGAGCTGAGTTGGCTGCAAAACAAAAAGTGGGTCCGCCGGCACTTTTCGTCCGGGGTGCTCTTCGACACCCGGGAAAAGCAGACGCTGATCAAAGCTGGCGTCGAAATCAACAGCAACAACGCCGAGATAGCGGTAGAATGGTTCCACTCCCTGCGTGTCCTGGTCACTCAAAACGGGGTGACGCTCCCGACCGTCCGCACCGTTTCCCGGTGCGGGTGGCACGAGCTGGACGGAAAGCCGATCTTCGTCCTCGGCCGGGAGGTCATTACTCCGGACGCCGGAGCGCTCCCGCCGACGGCGGACGGCGGGGAAAACCCGCCTGAGCTAGAAAAACCGGACGACATCGACTGGGCTGGAGACGTGTCCCCGCTGGAGCGGCAAATCCTGGCCAGCTTCGGCGTCCGCGGCGACCCGGCCAAACACAAGGAATTCCTGCTTTCCGCGTGTCTGAAGCACCCGGCCATCGCCTTCGGTATCGGGTGTGCCGCCGGCGCGCCGCTGATCAAATTGGCTCAGGGAGCCGGCTTGGCGCCGGATTTCGCCGGATTCACCGTGATGATGTGTTCGCGGGACGCCGGGCGGAAAAGGCACCAGGGGAAAACCACCTGGTCCCAGGTCGTGGCCAGCTTCTACGGCAATCCGGCCGTGGGTGAAAACGGCCGGATCCGCTACGCCGACCGGACCGGGGTGAGCACGGGGGTGCTCCTGAGTACGTGTTGCGACCTGACTGTGCATCTGGACGAACTCCAACTGATGAACCGTGGCACGGGTAAACGTGGCGGGAAGAACGAGGTAGAGCATTTTGTCCGCACTGTTACCCAGGGCATGGACCGGGAGCGCGGTGCACGGGGCGGTGGCGGTCGGCGGACGCGCACGTTCCGCACGGTTGTGTTCGCCACCGCCGAGTCCGACGTTACCGTCAGTTTTGAAACCGGCGGCGGGGCGCACGACCGGATCATGAAATTGCCCCAGCTCCTTTCGGAAGAGAGCGACGAAAACCGCGCTGAGGCTGAATATATGAGCGCGTTCTGCATGAAAAACTACGGTTGGGCGGGGAAGGAATATTTGCAGTGGTTGCTTGAATTGACGGCCGCCGGCAAAGAAAGTGAAATAGCCGCCGAGATCGAACGGGCGGTAAGCACGATCCGCGAATACTTCCTTCCCGACGACGACCGCCGGGGCAGCGCCGGCCGACTGGCGACGCGGGCCGCGATAGGGTTGGCCGGCCTGTCGCTGTGGTTGGAGCAAATCGGTGCAACGAAAGATGCTGCGAAAAAGGCGTTCGCCAGCTTCCTGGCCGCATGGAAGCAAGTATGCGACGGCATTGAACACGAACGAATCGACGAGAAGATCCTGGCTGTGATTCAGTCTTACGTGGCGGCGAACCAGGACAGGATCTACGGCCTGCGCGGCGACGCGGAACCGCGGAACCCGGTCAAGTGGGTGGGCGCAAAAGCGAAAATCCAGGGCAAGGAATGTGTGGTGCTGTTCGAGAACGATTTGGCCGAGGAAATCGAGAGGCGTATTTCCGGCATGGCATACGAGCAGGCGCGGGAAATACTTAAATCCGACGGATGGATCTTGGTCAAAAAAGATGGAAACAAAACCCGGTATACGCAAAAGGTGCATAAGGGAAGCCTTTCCGGGCAGGGATTGGCTTTCCCTATAGAACTGCTCTTTCCGCCGGATGCGGAAGAAGGCAAAGAAGTGGGAGACGAAAATATGGATGTTCCGTTTTGACGAACAGATAGTTCTCAAAATCACAAGCATCCCATAAATGGAAAAGCTGCCCATCCCAATTTTCCGCGCCGTTGCTGGTTTTTTGGCTCTGTTCCCACTGGCCCCGAAAATGTTCCTGGCTGTGGTCACAACAGACCGAGAGGCTTTCCCGCCATGGGGCAAAAGGGCTGGAATGGGCTGGAAAAGTATGGATGTGAAAATTGGTGAGAACAGGCTCCAGCCCTTGGGAGAGTAAGGGGGGAAGGTAATTGGAAATAAAATGTTCTCATTGAGAAAAATCATAACTTATATAGGGGCCTCTCGATCACCACTTTTTTAGATCTGATCGATCACCCCCCTATATACAGGGGTTTGCCTGTAACGATCAAAAAATGCGAACATTTAGCTGGAAATGGGTTTACATCCCTTGTCTCCCAAGGGGTGAGACCTGTTACCACCGACACAGGTGTGAAAGAACATCATTGATGACCCCTTGGAAGGCAAGGGCTTTCGGAGCTATGCCGTCGCACCGGACAGGCCGGTTTGTTACCACCATTGAAAAACCCAGCAATGACGGGGGCTTTTGGGCTGGAAGCAAATGGTGTTTCTGGTTGGTAAGTTACGATTTTCACAAATGGCAGAGGTGAGTTTTTTGTCAATTTTTGATGTTATTCGTAAACACGCGCTGGCTGAAGAAAAATGGGCTTTCGATGTCCTCTATTGCCCCCGAAAAAGAGATTGCGGGTACTGGGTGGACGTCGCTGAGCTTTCCCAAGAACAACAGAGCAGGATACGGCAATTGTACTACGGCCAGTCCACCCGGGTGATGTGCCCTCAATGTCGGGAAAAAGTGATGCGGTACTATCAAACGACTGTCATTATTCATCGGTTTGAAGGGTTTATCTTAACTTTTCTCCATCGAGTGCAGTTGCCCGACTATTCCATGGTCTATGACCACCACTGGGAAAACTGCTTGCAAAAAAGAAAGCCTTTCCTGCTTCTTCAGGCCAATGGACGGCTTTTTTCCGTGGAGTACGACCTGGCCACGGTCCGGCGGCCGGACGGCTTTTTGCCCGCCGTCTCGGAAAAGCAATGGTACAGGGAAGTCTATCTTCCTTTTGCCGCTAAATACGACCGGTATAAAGCCTTCTCCCCGGTGCGCGGGACCCTGTTCTGCGCGCCCGATAAGGCGTACGAAGCCGCCCGGGCCGTCCTGGCTTTTTGGAAAAGAGGTGCTGAAAAATGAGCGGTATTTTAGCCGGATTAAAAGATACCGTGCCCGTCCGAGATCTGCCCGCCGCCGCGGAGGAAATCATGGCCGGGGCGCCGGGCCTCACGCCCCGTCCCGGCCAGCTTCGCATGGCCAAAGCTGTGGCCCGGCTTCTCGCTGGAGAATGGCCGGCCCTAGCGGTCGAAGCCGGGACGGGCACGGGGAAGTCGCTGGCCTACCTGGTTCCCGCCATGCTTTGGACCGTGCGAGAGGGCAAACGAGTGATCGTGGCTACCCGGACGAAAAATTTGCAGACTCAGCTGGCTGAAAAGGATGCCCCGCTCGCCGCCGGGCTGGTTTCTGAATACCTCTCCCGTCCGAAACCGTCCGTAGCGGTGCTGAAGGGCAAGGGTAACTATCTCTGCCCGGTGGTGCTGGAATTGGAGTTGAAAGAGGCCCTGAAGAAGGACCGCCGTGCCCGGTACGCCTGGCGGCGCGGCGGGGCAAAAAAAGGAAACTGTCCGCCGCTTTCACCTAAGACGGTGTTCCTGGCCGCCCTCAAATTCTGGGCGGCGATCGGTGGAAGCGGGCAATTGGACGACTTGCCCGCCTGGCCCGGCATAGCGGCCGGCCAGAAAGAGCGGGAAACCTGGTTCTACTCAGTAAGCGCGGCGGCCGACGACGCCGCTTGCGTCCGGTGCAAGGTGGACTGTCCCTTCGCCCGGGCGAAAAAGGAAGCGGCTCGGGCGGAAGTGGTGATTACCAACCATGCGGTGGTCGCGGTGGACTGGATGCTCCGGATTAAAGCCGGAATATCCCTTTTCCACGGCAAGGAAGAGGCCCCGCCGGGAGTGCTGATTTTGGATGAGGCGCACAATTTCCCGGACTCGTTTCGGGGAACGCTGGAAGTTTCCTTTTCCCGGCACCGTTGGACCAGGCTGAGGGACGACTTGAAAAATTTCGTCAACGAAGCCACCGAGAGGATTTACAACGCTTCCTCCGGCGTGGAAAAAGCCGAATTCGCCGAAAAAAACGGGCGGGACATGGCCGCTTTTGCTTTCCTGGCCGCCAGGGCGGACAGGCGGGTAGACGCTTTGTTCGCGAAGCGCTCTGCTGGTTCCGAAAGAGCGGCCGGAGAAGGTGACAGCCGCCGGGCCGCCATATTCCCGGAAGACGTGGGTGAAGCGGAGGAATGCGCTGCCGTCGCGCTGGAGGAATTTTTGTTTGCAGCGGAAAGTGTCATGAGCCGCTATTTGGCCCGCCTCGCCGGAAGCGACGTGAACCTCGCCCGCAAGGCGGAGCGGTTGTTCGACCGCATGGATGCCGCGCGGGAAGCGGTCGAGCGGGCCGTTTTGCTTCTCGGCCATTACCGGGAAGGCGGAAATGACGCTTGCTGGTTTGAAAAATCGTCGTTCCGCGCCGCGCCGGTAAAGCTCCAGGAATACTTTCCCGATCTGTGGCGTCTCTATCCGGGCGGAACGGTGTTCACCAGCGCTACATTGTTTCCCTTCCCCCAATCAGAAGGGTTCCGGTGGTTTCTGAGGGAATTCGCCCTGCCCGGCGGCGCCGCATGCGGCGCTGTGGAAAGCCCCTTCGATTATGACAGGCAGCTGAGTCTTTATATTCCGACCGACGACTGCCTTCAACCCAAGAGCGGGGACAAGCCGCGTAAACTCGCCGAGTTGGTGGCGCGGGTGGCCAATTTCACCCCTGGGGGCGTGCTGGTGCTGTGCACGTCGTTTAAAGAGATGCGGGCGGTCGCCAATTTTCTGGCGACCGAATACGCTACCGGGCGGACGTTGCTTGTCCAGGGTGACGCCGGCAAAGCTGAGCTGGTGCGGCGTTTCTCCATTGACGGGCGGGCGATCTTGATTGGCGTGGACAGTTTTTGGGAAGGCGTCGATTTCCCCGGGGACATGCTTACGGCGGTAGTCATTTCGAAACTCCCCTTCCCGGTGCCCGACGATCCAATAATCGAGGCACTTACTTACATGGCAGGCGGCGGTTGGCCCGCTTTTCAAAAAATAAGCCTTCCCATATGCGCCACCAGGTTGAGGCAGGGCGTCGGGCGGCTGATCCGGCGGGAAACGGATACGGGGATGGTTATCATAGCGGATCCCAGACTGCCCAGAAAATATGAAAAACTGTTCGCTGTATTGCCGGCCGAACCCCAGGTCGGCTTGATTTTTGGGAGAAGGGAAAAGAAAACGGGCTAACTTCAGTGGTTCGCTTTATGAATTTCCGCCGGGAATACACCTGAATTTATTTAAATGTACTAAGGTCAGGTGATGAAAGGCGGCCAGGTTGATTATCCGCAGCGGTGCTGACGGAGAGGTTGTTGGAGCCTGGCCGCAATATACCGGCGGGCTAAACCCCGGCTGCCTGGTAACAGGGCGGCTTCCCCGGCGGGTGGGATGCAGGTGATCGTCTGAACCGTAGGGGGCGGGCCGTGTTGGCGCGGCCCAATGGGTGAGTTGATGAAGTCTGGCAGAAATGTACGGGCTGAGATGAAACCCGACGGAACCGGACGTGAACCCGCAAGGGCACGTAATTCCCGGGGAACTCTGGGTGGGTTCGGGGTGTTCCCTCTGGGGGAATCCTCCGAATTCATTCGGGGGAGGACGTCAAGAGATGGCTTTCTCCAATATACCGACAAACTGGAGGGCAGGCGTTTCAGCCGATGGTCTGAAAACTTTTTCGGAAAGGAGATGCGGCTTCCGTGAACATGGCTTTAGAAATCTTTCGAGACAAAACTGTCCGATTTATACGCAACGATGGAAACGAAATATGGGTTCCTGTCAATGATGTAGCGGATGCCATTGGTTATGACCGTGAAGTATTGCGTCGGTTAGTTCATAGAAACATGGATCTATTTAAGAACTATTGTTCCCTCGTCATTATAGTCTTGGAATGAATTGGTAATAGAGAGGTACTTTGTGTTAATCGTGACGGATTAGTTGCTTTATTGGTTAAAATCACTGCCAACCGGATTAAAGACGATAATCGTCGTCAGATAGTCCTTGAATTTCAGAAATGGGCAATCGAGACAATCAGCAAAATTTTGGCCGGCGAATATAAGCCAGAAGAATTCCAGCCCTGGGCCGCCATACTGCGGGAACACCTGGAAGCCGCAAAAGCGTTAATCGAAGTCACTGGCGTCAAACCCGGTATTGCCTATGCTGTTGCTATTGAGGCCGCCGAAAAAGAGACCGGGCGGTCGCTTGAGTCGTATAAAAAGCTTTTTTCTTCAGCAACAGCAAAAACCGAAGAAAAACCTGTACCAGCGACAACGGAGGAAAATATCCTGGACATTATCCGCGACTATATCCATAAAAATAGAGAGAGAATCTATGGATTCGGCACTGAACTCGCTGAAACCCCAACCAATCCAGTGAAGTGGATGGGCGCCAAAAGCAAAGTGAACAAAGAAGAATGCATTGTACTTTTTGAACGTGCGTTAGCCAAGGCTTTAACCCGGCATAATTTGGACATCACACAGGTAAAAAGAACGCTGAAATCGGCGGGGCTGATCATAACGCGGAAGGAGGGTCACAAGGAGCGTTTCGGAATCAAAATCCACAAAAGGGATCTGCAGGGCAGTGGGCTGGCTTTTCCCGTCAATTCGCTGTTTTTGCACTGATCCTTGCTCTCAAAATCACAAGCATCCCATAAATGGAAAAGCTGCCCATCCCAATTTTCCGCGCCGTTGCTGGTTTTTTGGCTCTGTTCCCACTGGCCCCGAAAATGTTCCTGGCTGTGGTCACAACAGACCGAGAGGCTTTCCCGCCATGGGGCAAAAGGGCTGGAATGGGCTGGAAAAGTATGGATGTGAAAATTGGTGAGAACAGGCTCCAGCCCTTGGGAGAGTAAGGGGGAATGGTAATTGGAAATAAAATGTTCTCATTGAGAAAAATCATAACTTATATAGGGGCCTCTCGATCACCACTTTTTTAGATCTGATCGATCACCCCCCTATATACAGGGGTTTGCCTGTAACGATCAAAAAATGCGAACATTTAGCTGGAAATGGGTTTACATCCCTTGTCTCCCAAGGGGTGAGACCTGTTACCACCGACACAGGTGTGAAAGAACATCATTGATGACCCCTTGGAAGGCAAGGGCTTTCGGAGCTATGCCGTCGTACCGGACAGGCCGGTTTGTTACCACCATTGAAAAACCCAGCAATGACTGGGGCTTTTGGGCTGGAAGCAAATGGTGTTTCTGGTTGGTAAGTTACGATTTTCACAAATGGCAGGGGGTTGGTAAAATGCCCGGTTTACTTGTTGCTTTTCCTTTTTTCCCCTCGTTAGTGAACGATTCCTTGCCACTGGAGGAAATGTTCGCCGCCGCCGTGGATGTGGTCCGTAGGGAAACCTCCGCCGCGGCCGCCCGTTGGGCGAAAGAAGCCGCCCCGGAACTTTGGGCGGCGATCGGCGAGGCTGAAAAAGCCGTGGACGCCGCATACCGGAAAAATGACCGCCAGGCCGTGATTGAAGCCTGCCGCGAGTACATCCTGGCTTGGCGGGCCATAGCCCGGGCTCACGCTGCCGCCGCGGCCGGCGCCGGCGAGGATGGGGTTAATGAAACTTCGGAGACGGAACCCATCGAAGACTTTTCTCCCGCAGATCCGCATGGCGTTTTTGTTGGTTTTGATGAGTGCGCAAATTTGCGCGGCATTTCTTTTGAATCTTTCAAGAAAGACGCTGACAATCTTGGAAATAAGAATCTACTCAATATTGGTGCCCCCGGACAAGGTAAAGAAGTTTACGTAAAACAGCTCGGTAATGAAGACCCGGCGTCCGGCAAGGCGAGCGCTCCCGTCGTCGCCGGAACCCGCGCGGAGGCCCGGTTTGATGCAAATGGGCAGATGACCCTGTTTGCTACTCCGAAACCTGAACCGCCGGCCCGAATGGAGCAGGCGGACCTGTCCGGCTGGCAGGCCTGGCTGGACCGGACGGAAATAATCCGAGTCGCAGGCCTGGAAGCGTGGCGCTCCGTTCTGGCCGGAGCGCGGCGGGCCGGGATATGCGGGCTGGACACCGAGACTACCGGCCTCGATCCATTGCAAGACGAAATCCGTCTGGTTCAGCTGGCCCTCCCGGTTTACCCGGAAACGGGCCGCTTGACCGCCCGGGACGGCAAAGGCCCGGAACCAGGCGGCAAGGTGAAAAGCCACGTGTTGGACATGTTCTCCCTTCCGGAGGCCGAGCGCCGGGAAGTCCTGGAGGACCTGGCCGGGTTGCTGGCCGACGGTTCGGTGGTGAAAATTTTTCACAATGCTAAATTTGACCTGGCGTTCATCCGTGCTGGCTTGGGGCGCCGCATTGAAGTGAACAGGATATTCGATACCATGCTGGCCAGTCAGTTGGCGTGGGCCGGGTTCTATAGGCTGGAAGTATCCGAAAAGGCCACGAAAAACAGGCTGAAAGAAGTGTATCCCCATCATCGTCTCGCTGACTTGGCCAAGCGGCATCTCGATCTGGATCTGGACAAGACGGAGCAAGCCGGTGATTGGTCGGCCAAGGTCCTGTTTCAGAAGCAAATACAGTATGCCGGGTTGGACGCGGCTGTTCTCCTTCCGGTATATGAAATCGTGAATGAGCTTATCAGCAGGAATGGGTTGGAAAAAGCGGCGGAGTTGGAGTTTTCCAGCCTTCCCGCCATAGTGGAACTGGAATTGAACGGCATGCTTTTCGACGCGGCGGCGGCCCGAGAAATGTTGGCCAAAATATCGGCGGAACGGGACGACTTGAAAAAGCGGCTTGTGGAAATGGCTGAAAATGCTGGATTCAGGGCGATTCCGAAGAAATCCATGAAAAATTACTCGCCGGACCTGAATCCTTCCAGCCAGGACGATGTTTTGCGGTGCCTTGCGAAAATGGGGTATGTTGTTTCGGATACACGAGACGAAACGCTGCAAGACCTTGAAAAGGCGGGTTGTGAATTTGCCGCGGGTATTCTCCGTTATCGGGAAAGGGCGAAGAAGGCGAAATTCCTGGAAGAATGGTTAGATAAACAAAGCTCTGACGGCAGGATAAGGGCTAGTTACTGGCAGCTCAACCCGCACGCGGTCGGCCGGCTTTCCAGTTCATCGCCAAACCTTCAACAGTGTCCCCGCGGCAAGGAATTTAGGCGTTTGTTCGTTGCTCCCGCCGGGTGCAAGCTGGTGCTTGCCGACTACAGTGGGATAGAACTTAGAATTATGGCCTGGCTTTCTGGGGACAAAACCATGATCCAGGCTTTTTGCGACGGCAAAGACTTGCATCGGCTAACGGCGGCGGCTACGTCCGGGAAAGACCCCGAAAATGTGAGCAAAGAAGAAAGGCAGGCGGCCAAAGCCGTGAACTTCGGCCTGATCTACGGCTGCGGTCCCGGCAGGTTGCAACAAAGCGCAAAGTACGATTACGGCGTCGAAATGTCCGAATTGGAAGCACGCCGGGCCAGGGAAGCTTTTTTCCGAAAATATCCCGGCATAGCTGAATGGCACCAAAAACAAAAAGCGCTCATGTCGAAACCTGAGCCGCATTGGTTCCACCATATCAAGCAAGGGTTTTTTACCTTGCGTCTCGTTTCCGTGCGCACAGCCAGCGGCCGGAAACGGGTTTGGCCCAATTACGAGAAGCGTACACAAGCCCGATTTACCATGCTGGCGAACACGCCGGACCAGGGGACCGGCGCGGACATGATTAAGCGCGCGCTGGCGCGGGTTTACGCCGGTTTGCTGGAGCGCGGGTGGGAAGACGTGAAGATAGTGGAATCGGTGCACGATGAACTGGGCCTTGAATGTCCGGAAAATATGGCCGGAGAGATACGTGATTTTCTGGTCGCCGAAATGGCGGCAGCTGGCGAGGAATTTATTTCTCCCGTGCCGGTGGAAGTGGAAGCCGGTATTGGAAACAGTTGGGCGGAAAAATAGACCCGCCTGTGTTTTGTTTAGAGGCGGGTGTTCAGTAACTTACCGATAAGTTCAAGTTCTTTTCCTGTCATTTCACGGTATTCCGCGATACGTCTGGCGGCGGTCTTGAACACTCCAAGTCCTTCTCGTTTTCCTACAGCTATTACGGCAACAAATATGGTTTCTTTTCTGACTTGGTACACAATCCGGTAACCTCGAACAGGGGTCAATTTGCGTAAGCCGCTTAAATCGATGCCTGTTTTTTCGCCCAATGGTTTGCCGTATTCAAGAGGATTTGTTTCTAGTTTGGTGACCGCTTTTAACACTTTCAATCTGACGCCTTTATCCAGGTTTTCAATGTCCTCAACCGCTTCCGGGAGCCATTTAACTGTCCACTTCATCGTCGGGGACCTCCGCCAATTCTTCGCGGGTCACATTGAATCGTTTCAGTACATCGTTCATTGCCACCAGCGACTTCGGGGATTTGGAATGTTCAATGAGACGGCGCATGGCCAGGACGGCGAAGTAAATTTCTTCCGCTTTTTGCTCTTCAAGCAAGAGCTCACGGTAATCGTCCAGGCTCATCAGTACTGCTTCCACTTCTTGTTCCCTGGTAATGAAAATCGGCTTTTTTTGGGCTTTGTCCAGGTACGAACCGAGGTTCTTGCTGAGTTTGGATGATGAAACCAATTGGGAAGGACTGAAAAGCACAGGATCGTCACGTTCATTCATGATATTTGTACTCAACTCCTCTGCAACTCCTTTCCGTAAATATTTTATGAATATGATACGTATATTATACATCACTTAAACCCGTATTTAAAGATATTTTTAGTTAGGGCGGTGCTGTCCATGTTCCAAATCATCGTCGACAACATGATCCACATACCCGACGCGAGCAAAATCAAAAGCCACCATCCCTGGTTCTGGGCCGCTCTGGAAAACGACCTGACAATAGCGAACCCGGCGTACCTGGAAGCGGTCAAATACGGTCGGAGCGCGTACCGCATCCCGATGAACATTTCCCTCCTGGAACTGGACAGAAAGACGGGAACGGCGGTCCTGCCCCGGGGCTATGCCGGGCGGTTGCTGGGCCTGTTGAAAAAACACGGCGTTCCGCACGTCCTTGTCGACCAGCGCCTGGTTTTGCCGCCGGTGGACTTCCCTTCCGGCGGCCAAATAAAACTTCGGGACTACCAGGTGGAAGCGGTTGAAGCGGCCCTGAAAGCGACCCAGGGCCTCATCCAGGCGCCGGCCGGTTCCGGCAAAACGATTATCGGCATGGAGATTATCGCCCGCTTGAAACAGCCCGCTCTGTGGCTCACGCACACCAAGGATTTGGCCGAACAGACGGCGGAGCGGGCGGCGGCCGCGTTGGGCCTGCCGCGGGAAGAAATCGGTATGATCGGCGCGGGTTCGGAGAAAATCGGTGCTCGATTGACTGTAGGCATAGTGCAGAAGATGGCGCGGATGGATCTCTCATTGTTGGCAAACAGGTGGGGGTGTGTGGTGCTGGATGAGGTTCATCACCTCGGAGGGGCGGCTACATGGATTGACGTTGTGAGCAAACTTCCCGCCCGGTACAGGTATGGGGTTTCCGCCACAATAGCTCGTGCCGATGGCCTGGAGGCGGTCACCGAGCGGGTCATCGGCCCCATTTTGTTCGCGGTTTCCCGGGATCGGGTCAACGGCGCCGGCGGGCTGATCACTCCGCGGTTGGTTACCGTGCGCACCGGCGCGAAATCTACCGTGTGGACCCGTTATGAAAATTTGGCGGACAGATACCGGAAGTTGGGCAAAAAGCCACCCGTGGTTCCGTTCAACGAAATCTTGGATGAAATACTCAACGACGGAAAACGCAACTCCCTGATTGTGGAAGTCCTGGGCCGCGAGTGCCCAGGGCATTCCTCCCTGGTTCTGACCGAGCGGGTGGCTCACTGCGAAGAACTGGCCGTGGCGCTGAAAAAACGGCGTTCGGAGTTGAGAATCGCCACGGTGCACGGAAAACTGGGCAAGGTCAGGCGGCAGGAGATTCTGATGGCCATGGACAACGGGGATGTGGATGTTTTGTTCGCCGTGGACATTGCCAAAGAGGGGCTGGACATCCCCCGCCTCGACCGCCTGTTCCTGGTGGCCGGGGGACGCAACGCGGCGGAAATCGAGCAGAAGGTAGGCCGGGTTCAGCGTCCCTATTCTGGAAAAAAAGATGCGGTGATTTTCGATTTCGTTGACGAGAAGATAGGCGTCTTCCTGGCCCAGTACAGGGCCAGGTTGAAGGTGTACGGCAAACTTGGGATCAATTCCGCCTCTTGACATGCCGGATCACGTCCTGGATCTCGCAGTCCAGGAAGTCGCAGATTTTATCCAGCGTCTCCATCGAGACATACTCACCCTTGTTTATTTTAGCCAGGGTGGCCCCCGAGATGCGGAGCTTTTCCCGCAGGTCCTGCAGTTTCAGGTCTTTGTCGATGAGCGTTTTGAGCAAAGGCTTGTACGTGAACACGGTTTCTCCCTCTTTGTCAAACCATTTGTAAGATATTATAACCGAAAGGTTTAGAATTGAAAACAAAAAGTTTTTAAGAATCTCTTGACGGGTGGTTTATTTTTGTCTACAATAGGTTTAGAAATCTAAACATTTGGTTGACCATTTAGAAAAGAGGCTGCTCGCGAATGCTCGACCGCTCTCTAGTCTTCAGCCTCGCAAAACAGGCTCTGCAAGCTCGGAGTTCACCGCCCGGGCGCTTTCCGCCGGGCATGGTACGCTGTCCGCCGTGGAGAATTCGAAACCCGCGTAGCTGGGGTCAAATTCGGCCAGCGACAGATGCTCATCCAAAATTATTGACCGTTCACATAAGGGCGGTGTGGGTAAAAATTGGCGGCGGGGCGGCTTATTGAAAGAGGTGATCAACGTGCGTACCCTGCACAATCTGCTGCTAGTCATCGGCGCCGACGATATCCAGAAGATTCGACCGGATTGGCCGCACGAACGGGCCGAGCGGTTTTTGGGAGAGAACCAGGACGCCTTGTACGAAGCGATTTATCAGGCCGCCATGCAGGTGATCCGGAACTTTGTTATCTTAACGGAAAAAGAGAGGAAAACGATGGAAATCAAATGGCGAAAGGGGAGGGAATAGAGCGGGGCGGAGATGCCCGCTCCACAAACGTGGCGCGTTATTTTTTAGAGCGTGCCGAAGTCGCGATCCGTAAGCAAGAATATTCTTACGAACGTAAAAAAGCCCTTTCGGTTTTCCATCGGTATGTTTGGAAACAAGTAGCTGTAAGCGATTCTTTACCAGCTTTAATAGCCATAGCTGGTGAAATGCACCGCATTGTGGATACCGAGACAGGGACGGAAGTTTTTAGGAGCGCGCCGGGATCACTGCCATTTTGACGTGTTTCTGGGACCCAACGGTTCGCGAAAATGAAATGCGATGTTTATATCTTCACTTTGCACAAAGGAGAAAAGTGAAATGCGACTGTTGTATTTCACCGACACCCACCTCCGGGGCACCGCGCCGGCGGCCCGCACGGACGACTTCGCGGCCGCCGTCAGGGCCAAACTGTCGGAAGTGGTCAGGTTAGCTAACGAGCTGAAAGTTTCAGCCGTCCTCCACGGCGGCGACCTCTTCGACCTCCCGGAACCCGGACTGGGTCAGGTCGGGGAATACCTGGAAATACTCCGGCGGTTCCGCGCACCGCTCTATGTGGTGCCGGGGAACCACGACGCTTACGGCCACAACCCGGCCACCCTCCCACGCACCCTTCTGGGCTTCCTGGCCAGGATGGGCCTGGTCCGGCTGTTGAACCGGGAGCCGGTATACTTGGAAGGCGGAGGGGTCAGGCTCCAGCTCACCGGCCAGGGCTACCACGCGGGGATCGACCGCCGGGACCCGGGCCCGGACTACGCCGTGGAGAAACGGGACTGCGATTTCGCCGTCCACGTGGCGCACGGTATGCTGCTGCCCCGTTCCGTCATCTCTTCGGCCCCCTTCCTCCCGGCGGCGACCGCCGCCGAGGAAGCCCTGGAGGCGACGGGAGCCGACTACACCCTGGCCGGGCACTACCACATGCCTTGGGAGGTCCGGATTGGTGGCAAGGTAGCTTTGAATCCCGGCGCGCTGGTGAGGCTTTCTGCCCACCCGGACGAGATCGCGAGGACGCCCCGGGTGGTGGTGCTCGAATGCGCCGGGGGCGGCGTTTCGCACCGGTACGTGGCGCTGGAGTGCGCCAGGCCGGGCGAAGAGGTGCTGAGCCGCGCCCACCTGGACGCGGCGCGGGTCAGGGAGGAGAGCCGGGCGGCGTTCCTTGCGGGCCTGGAGTCGTTCCGGGGGGAGCGGTTCGCGGTAATGGAGCCCGAGGAAGTGCTGAGGGAGGTCCTCGCCCGGGCGGGCGCGGGGCCGGAGGTGGAAGCGGAAATCTGGCGGAGGTTTCAGGTGCGGGTTTCGTCGCCGTAGCTTGAGAGGTTTGGTACGTATTTGTGAGCTTCGTTTCGGGGAAGGAACGGTGATAGTAACATGCCAAATGAAATAGATCCGGAGGAAATCATCAAAATATCTGGTATACCTGGCGATTATACTATCGATCGTCAAAACAAAACTGTTCATTTTACTAAATACTACCAGCTCATAGCTGCAGCGTCCTACATGTACAAATACCTTCCTCCTGGAAGAAATAGTTTTTCTGCATATAACTGGCAGTGGCGAGTAGACAAGTAGAAGCGAAGGCTTAGAAACTCTGGAATAGGTTACCGGGGAGTGTTGTCTGGTGATTGAAAAGCTGACCATCGAAAGAAAATTTCAAGTTCCACCGGCACACCAAGATAGAGTTTGCCCCCGAGCGTTACCGTGCTTGGTGAAGTTATTTGGTAAAGCAGCTTATGTTTAGGATAACGAAACAAAAAGGAAGGGTTATTGTGCTTTCTGAAGATGAACAAAGGTTTATTAAACAAAAGTGCAAAGCTATACGCAGACATTTACGAGAACTTTTACCTATAGCAGAACAGGTTGAAGAACGTGCTCCCGAAGTAACAGAATTTGCGTTTGCCATCAATTTAGATCTTAACGATCTAGAAAGGGCATTAAAAGAAAGTGTCGCTGCCACATCAGGTTCATCTGGAAACCCTAAAACGTATCTTGCTAAGCATCCTGGGGCAGAGGAATTCATTCTTATTCCTGTTCGGAGTAGAGAGTACATGGATGTTTGGCGTAGGTTGCTTTAAAAACTAAGGGGTGGTTTTAATGTCGAAAGTTCACAAATACCAATTTTATTTTCGCATTGAGCCCGAGGCAGGAATGGCAATCGACGAAGATGGTAATCCCATAGAGTGTTATACCAAGATTGGCCTCGATAGAGAAAAACTTTTTTCTAACGGAGAATACGAAGAAGTCGCCGGAAAGTTGGCGGAGGCTTTGGCGGAACTCCTCGAAATTGAGAAAAAATTTGTTATTTCAGTCACTGAAGAAGAGTACCTAGCTAACGTTGAAGACGGTGAGGATATCGATGTCGCCTGCCAAGCACTCAATTAGGAGAACGGTGATAGATAATGTCCATCGACAAACTGACTGTTGAAAACTTCCAGTCCCACCGCTGTACCGAAATAGAGTTAGCCCCGGGAGTCACCATATTGGTCGGCGAGTCCGACGCCGGCAAGTCGGCGGTAATCCGCGCCCTGAAATGGCTTTTCCTGAACGAGCCGCGGGGTTCGGGTTTCGTCCGCCAGGGCGCGTCCGGGTGCCGGGTGGCCGTCCGGTACTCCGACGGCACCGGGGTCGAGCGCCGGAAGGAGGGGGGCCGGAACGTTTATACCATCAAAAGGCCGGACAGCTCGGAGGACGTTTACGAGGGGTTCGGCGTCTCCGTGCCTGAAGAGGTTGCGAATGTCACCGGCGTCCAACGGGTCGAGGCGGGCGGCGCGTCCTTCGCGCCTAACGTGGCCGGCCAGCTGGATCCTCCGTTCCTCCTGGGTGAGCCCGGCTCCGTGGGCGCGGCGCTCCTGGGGTTGCTCTCCCGGGCCGACGTGTTCGACGCCGCGCTGAAGGACACGCTGGCGGACACCGCGAGGCTCCGGAAAGAAGCCCGGGTGCTGGAGGACGAGATCGCATCCCTGGACGTGGAGCTGGAAAAGTACGCCGACCTGCCGCGGTGGGAGGAAGCCCTGGGGGAAGCGGACCGCTTGCTTGAGGAAGCCGGGGCCGATTCCGGAAGGAAGGTCTTGCTGGAAGAGCTTTTTTCGGACCTGGAAGGGGCGAAAGCCTCCCTGATGGAGGCAAAAAAGGTGCTCGGGGCCGCGGCGGAACTGGACGCGGCGGCGGCCCTCCTCGCGGAGGCGGACGCGAGTGCGGCAGTGCGGAGCGCTCTGTCCCGGCTCCGCGGCGAAACCCTCTCCCTGCGGGGCGAGCTGGAGCGCGCGGGGGAAACGCTGACGGTTACCGGAGGATGTGCGGAGGCGGACGTCATCCTCGAAGCTACCGGTACCCGCGCCCGGGAACTGGCGGCACTGAAGGTTGCAAGGGATGACGCGGACCGGCTCCGCCGCGAGATCCGCGTTTCCGGGGAAATCGCCGGGGCCGCGGCGGGCGCGGAAGTTGCGAGTGTTACCCTGGCTGAGGTTGCGGCTCTCCAGGAAAAGAAAGCGCGTCTTAGGCTGGCGGCCGCCGGAATGAAGGAGGCGGCCGGGCAGGTGACGGTGGCCCTCGGAATTCTTAAGAAGACGGAGGGCACCGGAGGAGCGGAAAAACTATTGGCCGGGCTGGAGGAGGACCGGAAACGCTTTACGGCGCTGGCGGATTTGCAGTGCCAGTTGCGGGAAGCGGAAACGCGCGTCGAAGAGTCCGTCCGGATCGCCGGGGCGGGGGAAGCGGCCGGTAAGGCTGGGGACCTGATGGAAGCACTGGTTTCGCTGGCCGGGAATCGTGACGCATTGGCCCGTGCGCAGGGCGAGTACCGGCGGACGGAGTCCGAGGTCGCCGTGGCCGCCGAACAGGAAGCTGAAGCCCGTGCGGCGCTGGAGCGGAGGGCGGAAGAACTGGGGAGCTTGCTGAAAGAACTGAGTCGATGTCCGATGTGTCTCAATAAAATCGAGGGGGAGGATGTCCGTGAAATCGTCGGCCAACTTGTTAACTAACAGCGATGAACAGAGGATCGCTCGGCTGAAAAAGCGCGTCGAAGAAGCGAAAGCCGCCCGCGCTGCGGCGGCCGCCCGGAAGGAGATGGCCGAGAAGCGGCTGGCGGAGGTGGAGGCTCAGATCCGGGCGATGGGCGTGGAGCCGGACAGGGTCGAGGAAGAGATCGCCCGGTTGGAGATGGAGATCGCGGAGAAGATCCAGCGGGTCGAGGAATTGCTGAGGCCGTTCGAGGAGCTGGTTGCCCGTGCTGGCGTCCCTGACTGAGAGAGCGGCGCTTGTCCGCGCCGAGTACGAGAGGCGCCGCGGCCGCTTCGAACAACTGTCCGAGATGAGGCGGCACAAGGCCTCCCGCCTGTCCGAAGTGGAGCGGGAGACGGTTCGGTTGGAGAAGGCGGCGGACGTGTTCCGCGCGGCTTCCGAGGCGGCCAGGGAGAGGGTGCGGCAGAAAGTGGAACTGGTGGTCACTGACGCCCTCCGGGCCGTGTTCGGGCCGGGTGTTGAGTTCGCCGCGGAGGTCGTGGACCGGCGCGGCCGCCCGGAAGTCGAGTTTTCGATAATCTCCGATTACGGTGGGGCGTCCGTCAGGACGCCGGTCCTGGACGCCCGCGGCGGCGGGGTTGTGGACGTGGTTTCCCTGGCCCTGCGGGTGCTGGTGGCCGTTGCCACTTCTCCTCCGCGGGCCCCCGTTCTCCTGGACGAGCCGGGCAAGCACCTCTCGGAGGGCTACAGCCGCGCCCTGGGGGAGCTCTTGAAGGCCGTGGCGCGGGAGACCGGGCGTCAGTTCGTGGTGGTGACCCACGACCCGAGGCTGGCCGAGGCGGCGGACGCCGTGTACCGGGTGGAGATGGTGGGTGGGGAGTCGAGGGTTACGAGAATGACTGAATAAAGAGCGGCGGGGAAAACTCGGCGAAAAAACAGGAAGGGGTGGTCACGATGGCCGGTTACGGCAAAAACCGCCGGTTGAGTTCGCTAAACATGAGCAAGCACTACAGGCCGAAGAAGTGCCTGAAATGCGGCAATGTGTTTGTTCCCCTTAGCGGGAGAGCATTGTATTGTTTCTGTTGCCGGCGGTAACGGTTGAATTAACTTCGTAATGCCTGTACGCTGACGCACGAAAAAACTCTTTTCCGAGGTAGGGATGAAGATGCGTGCTGTTTATCAAGCCAACCGCGGACAGGCGTTGGAAGACCTGATAAAGCTGGCCAACGACCGGTACCGTGCCCGGAAGCTGGCCGTCATCCACAAGGTTCCCACGGCCTGGGTCCCCATTCGGGGGCCGGGCGGGAAAATAGTCAGCGCCAAGGTGGAGGAAAAGGCCGCCGTGGACTTCCTGGGCCACGTCCTCCTGCCTTCCGGCCCGCTCCCCCTGGCCTTCGACGCGAAGGAGGTGTCCAGGGGCGACCGATGGCCGCTGTCCAAGTTCGAGCCGCACCAATATGTATATCTGAGAGACTGCGCCCTCACCGGGGCGTTTTCTTTTGTGCTGATAGGGTTCGGGGAGCTAAATCGCTTTTTCGTTTTACCGTTTCCGGAACTGGAGAGGCGCTGGGCGGCGTGGAAGGACAGGACCGGCCCGGCGTCGGTGCGTGCCGGGGAGCCGGGATTGGTAGAAGTGAAATTTTGGGATTATTTAAGTTGTGTAGATTTTCGATATTGTAACCAGGGGAAATAATGAGATGCTCAACAAAAGCATGTTTTCTTCACAAACCGGGGAGTGGGAAACCCCGGCTTCATTTTTTGCCGTGCTGAATTCCGAATTCCGTTTCACTCTGGACGTCTGTGCCCGTCCGGAAAACGCGAAGTGTCCCCGGTTTTTCTCTCCCGAGCAGGACGGCCTACGGCAGTCCTGGGCCGGTGAAATCTGCTGGATGAATCCACCCTACGGCCGGGAGATCGGGAAGTGGGTGCGGAAGGCCTTTGAGGAGGCGCGGAGGGGCGCGGTGGTGGTCTGTCTGCTCCCGTCAAGGACGGACACCCGCTGGTGGCACAACTACGTGATGCGGGCCGCTGAGATCCGCTTCGTCATAGGCAGGCTGAGATTCGGCGGCGCACCCGGCAGTGCCCCGTTCCCCTCGGCGGTAGTAGTCTTTCGGCCCGGAGAACACCAGCTCAGGATGAGTTCCATGCATGCCAGGATTCCAAATTTTGAGAAAGGAGTTGAAAGACAGTGCCAAGCGTTAAACTCAAGGGCCGCGAATCGGCGAGGTTCAGGCCCTACTCCATGACGCCGCCCGCCCCAAGCAACGGCGGCGCACAGCACAAAAATCAGCTGAATGAAGCCCGCCCGCCGCTTTTCTTTCATGTGCGCGTGGCCTCCGCATCCGACCCGGAAAAGGTGGCCGGCTCCATAGCCAAGGCCTTGGCCGAGGGGCACGGTGTGGAAGTGCGGGCTACGGGCGAGGCCGCATTGGCCAGGCTTCTCCTGGCCCTTGGCCTGGCCCAGGCGTTCACGCGCAAGAACGGCGGCGCCGCCCTATTGGAAGTGGACGAAGTCGACCTTGACGGCGGCTCCGTGCGGGTGTCGGTATCGGGCCGCTGGCATTCCAAAAAACAGAAAGGGGATTTTTAAAATGGCAAGTGTTCTTTTTGTCGACCGTGCCCGCCTGTCAGAGGCGGTCCAGTTAGCCCGGAAAGCGGTTTCGGCGCGTTCCCCGCTCCCGGTGCTTTCCTGCGTCCGGCTGGCTTCCGGCGGGGAGACCCTGACGGTCGCCGCGACGGATCTGGACAGGGAGATCGAGGTCGCGGTGCCCTGCCGGGGAGGTGACTTCGAAGCCGTGCTCCCCGCGAAAGAGCTGGCCGAATTATTGCGGTTCCTTCCTGACGGGGAAATCGAGATCGAAAAGGACGGGGACGGCGCGGTGCTGCGCTACGCCGGGAACTCGGCGCGGATCAGTGGTTTTTCGGCGGATCAGTTCCCCGAACGGCCGGAGAACGCCCGGCTCGCCGGGTTTTCCACCGACGCCGGGAACTTGAAGGACGCCCTGAGGCGGGTGGTTTTCGCCGCCTCGGACGACACCACCCGGCCCGTGTTCACCGCCGTCTGCGTCGACCTCGAAGGGTCTGGGGCGAGGTTCACCGCTACGGACACCCATCGCTTGGTGACCCTACCGCTGGAAGTACAGCGGTACGGAGAAGAGCGGAAAAGCGTTCTCCTGCCGAAGGAGGCGGTCAACGACCTGATCGGCGCGCTGGGTGGACTGAAGGGGAACGAGGAGGCGGAAGTCTTTTTCGACCGGTCGGGGGCCGAAGTGAGGGCGGGCGGCGTGCGGGTTTGGTTCCGTCTCGTCGCCGGCGCTTTTCCGCCTGACACGGCGCGGCTTTTCAGCGTGCCGCATTCTTTTGCCGCGGAGATTCCCGACATGTCCGGGTTTGAGCTGGCGCTCCGCCGCGCCAAGGTATTCGCGGAGAACGACAAAAACAAGTCCGCCATAGCTCACCTCCATTTCACTGACAACGCGCTGACGGTATCCTCCGGTTCCGACAGGGGCGGCGTAGTTGAAAAGATTCCGGTCACCAACGTCGAGGGCGGGGATCTCCGCGTCAGCTTTAGAATAGATTATCTTCTCGATGTGCTGGAAGCAATCGAGCCGGAAAGCAAGTCTCTGACGTTCAAGTTCTGTAGTGAAACCGAAACCGGGACTAACCCCTACGCCTTGATCGCGCCGTCCGGGTCCGGGGAGGACGGGTACCGGTCCATCGTTCTCCCGGTGAGGAAGTGATGGGAGAGTGATCCAGCTTTCCCTGGACTTCGGTGTTCCCACCCCACCACCCGGCCCGGCGAGAGCGGGGCCGACTCCGGAGACGACCGGCGATACCCTCCCCCTGCCCGGCACCGAGGGCCTCCACCCCGAGTTTTGCCTGGTTTCGCCGGACGAAATCCAGGCGGATCCGCGCCAGCCGCGGCGCAATTTCTCCCGGGAAGGACTCCTCGAACTCGCGGCCAGCATCGCCCGGGTGGGGCTGATAGAGCCGCTGGTGGTGGAGGAGAACGCCGGGTCGGGGAAGAGGTATATCGTCATAGCCGGGGAGCGGCGCCACCGGGCCATTATGCTGGGGCGGGAATTATGGCCGGACAACCCGCACTTCCGGGAGGCGCGCTGTCTGGTCTTTCCGCCCCTGCCCGATGAAATACGTGCGGCGTTCCAGCTGGAGGAGAACCTGAAGCGGTCCGGCCTTAATCCCTATGAGGTCGCTTCAGGACTGCACCGGGCCAGGCTGGCCATGGCCGGGTGCGGGAGGCGGCCCGCGCCCGCCTGGGACGAGGTGTTGACGATACTGGGCATTTTCCCGGGGAAGGAGACGAGGAAATGGCTCCGCTAAAATCCTGCAACTGCGACACCTGCCGGTTTTACAATCTCTGCGGCGGCTGCCATCCTGAATGTAACCACGCCGGGTGCACCAGACCGTGCTCCTCCTGCGGCGTGCGGTGCCGCCGCCGGGATGACGTGGATGCATGGATCAAGGACGCGGGGGGTACCCTGGATCTTTCCTTCCCTGGCACAGTAAATTGGCCGCCGGTGCCGGGAGATCTCCCTCCCGTGATCCCGGAGGTGGACGGCTACCGCACGGCGGAGTACGACGCCGCGGCGGATTACCCGACGTACGCCGTCGGAGCGCCCCGGGTGTTTTCTAAGAAAGGGGCGGGCTTGCGTCCGAGGTGGCGGGGGCGGGATTCGCCCTGGTCCTGGGGCCGAACTACAGCGTCTACGGCGAACACCCCCGCTTCGAACACCTGATCAACATGCGGCGGAGCCTCCTGGCGGCCGTACGGCTGGCCTCCTTGGGAGTGCCGGTGGCGCCCAACGTTTACTGGTGGACGGAAAGGGACCTGGAGCGGTGGTGTCAGTGCGTGGAGAAACTGAAGATCCCGGCGGTCGCTGTCAACGCCCAGACCTACCGGACGGAGAAAGACTGGGCGTTCCTGCTTGCCGGGTTGAAACGCATGGGCGAAAAGCTGGGGAACCGGGTGACCGTTTTTCTGAACGGTTTGTCGCAGAAGGACCGGATTATGGCGGCGAGAGGGATGCTGCCCAAGGTAATCTTTTTGAGCCGTGACCTCCAGATGCGCGCCCAGCACGGGCGGGTCTTCGGGGCGAGGAAAAAAGAGTATGTGTATGGTAATGCTCCTACCCTTTTCCGTGAAAATTTGAATATTTTTCTGCGTCAAACCCTTGACATGTAGTGCGAGCATGATATAATTAGAACATAAAAGCACTACATGGGGGTTTGAAAATGACTGATGGAGATAAAATCAAAGCGGTGCAGGTGCGCGTCACGGAATCGGAGTGGCGGTTTATCCGCCGCCTGGCGGTGGAGAAGGATACCACCATATCCGACATTTTCAGGCGGTATATAAGGCACTTACAAGGTGGCGGAAAGCTCATCGGTTATGAGAATGAAAGAAGGTAAAAAGAGGTGGGTGCTAAAAAGAAGCAGGAGGAAGTCTTAAAGGTCGATTTTCATACTCACCCACTGGCTGACCGGTATTATTGCAGTTTCACCTCTCCCCGGACGCCAACGGGAAGGGACGCGGACGACATTGCGGAATTTCTGGCTACGGCAGCTGATCGAGACATTGATGCGATTGCGGTCACCGACCACGATTGCGTTGCTTCTGGTTGGTTTGCGAAAAGGGTGGCGGAAGAAGCCGGGCTTCCCATATTGGTTATTCCCGGCGTCGAGGTCACTACCAACTGCAACGGCTGGCGGGTGCACGTCCTGGCCTACAACCTCAAGGAGGACTTGCCGCCGAACACCCTGACCCCGTGGGAGGCGGTGGAGGAGGTCCATGCCCGGGGCGGCGTGGCGGTGCTGGCTCACCCGAAACGCAACGGTAATTACGGTCCGGAAATTTTTTTCCGGTGCTTGAACGCCGGTATGGATGGCGTGGAAGTAAAGAACCGGGTGAACGGCAACTTCGATCCGGCGTATTGGCTGGGTGAAAAATCGGAGTGGAACGAAAGGTTAGTGCAGACGGCGGGGAGCGACTGGCACTGGTACGGCAGCCGGCTGAACGTTCCGGGGGACTTTTCGGTGGATGTCCCGGTGGACTGGCTTACCGGGAAAGGGCTGATCACCCCGGAGGAAGCCGGGGAGGCGCTTTCGAGGCGGGCCGCAAGGGAACGGGAAAAGCGGGGCAACCGCGGGAAAGTTGCCGGAAGGCGTAAGCAGTGGGGCAGTTTGGATTCGTGGTGGCACGAATGGGACAAAGAATATTACGCCAGAGAGGAGTGGGTATAAATGTCAAAAGTGATCAAAAGGGTACCGGCGAAATGGGTCACAGAACAAATTGGTGGTGGCGTTATTTGTCCCGGAAAAGAACCGTGCCTGAAGTTTGTACTAACTGTGGAGCGATGGAAGTGCCGGATCCGGTACGATTTGTTGAAAGACGGGTCCCCGGCTATGTAGAGGTTCTTTGCGATTGTGGAGAAACCGTTATTTGTGATGGCTTCACCAACACGTGCGAGCGTTGCGGGCGGGATTACAATTGGAAGGGCGTGCGGTTGGCCCCGCGTAATCAGTGGGGCGAGGAAACGGGGGAAACGGTAGCTGATATCCTTTCTGTTGATTGCGAAAGGGGCTGGTAAAATGGCCAAATGCTACGTAACCAAGTCCGAACGGGACGAAATACTTTACCTTGCCGATCAGGTGCTTTCGCCCATGACCCAGCGGGTCAAAACCTTCGTGCACACTGAGAAGTGCTACGGCAACAAATGCAAGAAGCAGTGTGCGGAGCCGAAGGTATTTGTGCTTATTCAAATGCAGGGATGCATTCCCATGGACGCGCTGAACAAGCTCACCGAAGGGCAAATTGCCGCCGAAGTGGAAAAGGCGCTGGCCGGTCTCTTCAAGGCGGGAGAGACGGCGCCGGAGAAAGCGGGTGCGGCAAGATGACCGACCTGACCGACAGGGTCCGAGGCGGTATCTACGCCCTGGCCGTGGGGGACGCTCTCGGCGCGACGCTGGAGTTCATGGACAGGGAACAAATCCGCGCCCGCTACGGCGTGCTCCGGGAGGTCGTGGGCGGTGGCTGGCTGAACCTCAGGCCGGGGGAGTGGACGGACGACACCGAAATGACCCTGGCTGTGGCCGAGGGGATTCTGGTGGACCCGGAGAACCCCGTCCCGCACATCGGTGAAACCTTCCTCCGCTGGCGGACCACAAATCCACCGGATATCGGTGGTACAATCCGCGCGGTTTTCCAGGCTTACGACCGCCTGAAAGATTGGTATAGGGCGGCGGAGGAAGTCCACGCCCGCTCGGGGATGACTGCCGGCAACGGGGCGCTCATGCGGACGCTGCCGCTGGCTTTCGCCTACCCGGACGCGGCGGACCTTTATATGCGGTGCATGGAAGTGGCCCGGATGACCCACTGGGATCCGGAAGCGGGGCTGACGTGTTTCATCTACTGTCTTACGGTTCAAGAACTCTGGCGGTACATGACTTTCGCGGAGGCATACGGCAGGGCACTAGACGTGTTGAAAGACATCGTTCCCCGGGGCGAGATGGAAGACGTGGCCTCCAGGCTCGCCCGGAGGCTCGGAGACGTGGCTGGCTGGCCGAAAGATCGTCTCCGTCCCACCGGCTACACCGTTGACACCCTGGCGTGCGCCCTGTGGTGCGTCGCCAACACGGACAGCTTCGAAGAGGCGGTGGTTGAAGCAGTCAACCTGGGCGGGGACGCCGACACCGTGGGGGCGGTCACCGGGGGCCTGGCCGGGGTGATGTACGGCTACGACGCCATTTCTGCCCGGTGGCTGGACAAATTCGACGGGAAACAGCTGGAACGGTTGGATAATGCGGTCACCGGGCTGGTTAGGTTCACGAAAAAATTTTCCGATTGATGTGAGTCAACCACCCCTCAATGAATTGAGGGGCTTGCCCTGGCGGGGGCAGGGGCAACTGGCTGACCAGGCGGCTGCGAAGGCAGCAAGGGTCCGTGGGGCTACCCAATCACTTCCGGGTGTTTCGCCAGCCCGGATTATGTGAGGCAGAACCGCTAAATGCCGCGGCCGGCAAAGACCGGCCTAAGCCTTGCGGACGACGCCGAGGCGACAATCACTCCGAAAGGAGGCCGTGTATCGGCAAATGATTACCAGAGTGCCTGATTATCAGAGTGCCTGTGGTGGGCGTGGATGGCAAGCGGATTGGGCAGTTCAACCCGAAGAAGGTAAGGTTGCTGGCGAGATCAACGGGATTCTCGTGGAAAGAGGTGGCGGTGCATTCCTCCCCTGAATGAATTCAGGGGAATCCTGCGTCGATGATCTTGATGTGATTGAAAGGAGAGTGTTAGGCATGCCAATGCAGATGTATAGTCCGTTTTTTACGGAAGAAGAGATGAAAAAGTACAAGTTTCGCAAGGGCGAAAAGCTGACCATCTACCGCTTCCTCGAAACCCCCGATCAAAGCGTCATGCCGCCCATCTGGCCCACGGTAATCGCGCTGGTGCTCGAAGACGGGCGGTGGGTGTGGGCCGACGTACCGACGCATTTTTACACTGAAGGCACCGAACCGGCCATCGACGAGAAAATCGGCGGCTACCCGGATTGGCGGCTGGGCAGGATGTGGCCCGGCGTGTTCCGGCGCATCGAGACGCAGAACATGCTGGAAGCAATCAGGTATTGGGTGGAGGAAGGCAGCAACGGCCGGACCAACGAGGTGGCCATTGTTTACCGCACCGTGGTCGAACTGGGCGATCAGGCGGCGATGGACGCGGAGGCCGCCCGCATCATGGGCGAGGACGGCGATCAGATGCCGGAGCTTCCCGTTCCGGTAACCGGGATGAGCTTGTGGCGCTATTTCGCCCAGATCGGCATCGAAGAGTCCCTGCATCAGATCAAGATATGGGAAGCGGCCGGCGAGGTCGGCTTGGAACTGCCCCCACCGATGGAGTAGGGCCGGAAAGGCGGTGTGGTAAGTGATGGATGAGTGCGACATTTGCAAGAACAAAGGCAAGTTCTGTGATGTTTGTTGCTACAATTACGAAGATTATTTCGAGCCGCTACCGGATAAGGAAATTGAAGAAATCGAGCACGCGGAATTTCGCAAAGAAATTCAGGAAACGCTTCGTCCCGAGAAGATTCGGGTTTCAGTGCTGAAAGAATTTCGGGAAAAGTTCAACTTGGTGCGACGGTTTGGTTCCTCGGAAATTGTGAGGTATGCACCCGTGCAGGCTCTTGAAACAGCTTTGATGGCGACGAATACTCACGTCCTGTGTTATTTGCCGTGCGAGGTTCCGCCGGAACTCCAGGGCAAAGGGATAATAGATCTTGAAGATGCTTTCGCGGAAGCGTGTTCTTTAAGCGAATGGGCTACGCATGAATACACCCGGAATATTTTGAATCCTGCCAGGTATTGTTGTGCTTGTGATGAATTTATTGTTGCCGGCACAAAAGATTTTGGCGATGTTATTGCAACAGAAATTATTCTGGATGGAAGAAGGGTGTTTTTGAATAAAAAATATTTAGATCTTGTCATGGAAGCCATGGGGTCGGAAAGAGTAAAAACCTTTTTTGATTTTAAAGGAAGAGATTTATTATTGTTAACGAACTATAGTGGAGCAAAAGCGGTGATTATGCCACTTGTGTCGAGGGAATGTGATTAAGATCCCCGCCGGGAATTCCTTCGAATTTATTTATCTTGACTATGACCACCAAAACTTCCAAAGACGCGGCGAAATTTTCGGAGAAACTGCCTTCTTGCGTCCTGTGCCACGCCATCCGAGATATTAGGGCAAAGAAAAAAGCAAAGCGGTTCAAGCGCCTCTGGCCGTCGTTCAGCTACCAGAACTTCCGCGTGGAAAAAGAACTCTCCAAAGATGGCGGAGCCGTCTGGAAAGCTTCTTTTCCCACGCTGGAGAAAAGGATCGGGGTGCCCATCGTCGTTCAGTCCTACCAGGAAAAATACCTGGAAATGCTCCTCTCCGGTCAGGCCAAACAGGGCAGCGCGAAGCTGGTCAGGCACGGCCGGGACTGGTACATCCTCCTTTCTCTAACTATTTCGGTAGAAGAGAAACAGGGCAAAAAAATCATGGGGGTGGACCTGGGGCTGATTGACCTTTTAGTTGCTTCCGTAAACGGCCAAACTCTCTTCTTCTCCGGAAAAGGGCTGGCCTATACCCGGAGGCACTATGCGGAATTGCGGCACAGGCTTCAAAAAGCCGGGGCTTACCGCGCCCTGGTCAGGCTGGGAGACAAAGAACACCGCTGGGTAACGGACGTAAACCACAAAATCAGCAAAGCTCTGATAGACTTTGCCATCGCCCACGGGGTGACGAAAATCCGCTTGGAAGACCTGACCGGGGCAAGGTGGACAAACCCTCAAAGAAAAGAACAGCGAAAAGACCACGGAAGAAGCCTGCACTACTGGCCTTACTATCAGCTTCGGAAATTCATCGAATACAAAGCGGCTCTAGCTGGTATCCAGGTAGAGTTAGTGAACCCCGACCTGACCACCCTGACCTGCAGCCGGTGCGGGGAAGTGCGGCGGAGCCGCCCGAAAGGCCGCTGGTTCAAATGCCCGCGGTGCAAAAAGATAAAGCACATCGACGTAAACGCAGCGGACAACGTAGCCCAGGCGGTGAGCGGCCTTGCCGCGTGAGAATTGACCTTAGCGGTATGGAGTACAGCCTTCGGGCCGGAAAGTGCCGCTGCCCGGAAGGGTGGAGGGCAGGGGGTCCCTTGAACCTTCCGGGGCGGCGGTTGGCACGGCCCAATGGGTGAGTCGAAGAAGCCTGGCAGAAATGTACGGGCGGAGACAAATCCCGACCGGAACCGGGCGTGAACCCCGCGAGGGGCACGGAATTCTCGGGGTACCCCGGGTGGGTCCGGGGGGTTTCTCTCCGGGGGAATCCTCCGAATTCATTCGGGGGAGGACGTCAATGGAATCCTCCGAATTCATTCGGGAGAGGATGTCAAGCAAAAAATCTGGATCATTGTATGCGTCAAGCGGCGAAAATTCAATTCGAAAGTCATCGATTCAGTCTGGCTGGAAAGCTTGACGGCTACAGGGGATAATTTGACCAGGGTGCGAATCGAGAAGGTAAAAAGCTAACAGCAAACTCGGGAAGTATTCTCGGGTTTTTCTTTTTTGTCCCGAAGGGGGTTGGTGAAGCATGGGCGGTGGTGGCAAGAAGAAAAACAGTGCTGTGGGCATGGGCGGCGCTGGCGCGGGGTTCGGAGTCGGTGCCGGCATCGCCCCGGCCGCGTCAGGCGAAACGGTGGCGGTCAGCGAAAGTTATCTTCCAGACATGGCGGGATACCAAGCACTGGCAAAAGATATCTCAGCCGTTTCCGGGAGCTCCGGAAGCGGCGTGCCAGGCGGGGCGGCACCCCCGAAGGCGGCCGCGGCGGCTTCAAAAGTCGTTTCGGCGTGGCCCGCCGCGACGGTGGTGGGCATTGCCAAGAAGAAGGGCCTGTCGCACGGCGGCCTGGTTGGAGGGGGAGAACAACCGGGTGAGATTTCCATCCTGCATGCCGTTGCCAACCCGGCTTACCCGGAATCAACCAAAACCGTAACCACGGTTAATTTCGTCGCGGAAGAAGATTTCAAGGAACTCCCGCCCGAGATCCAGAAAAGCGTGGACGAGCGGGAAAAAGCCGCGGAAGAGGCCGTGATAGCCGGGGTGACACCTGACGGCGCGGCAGTGCTGGCCCCTCCGGCGCTTCCGGATATCCAGACGGTGCTCCAGAAAGCCCGGGAAAGCTTGAAAAACGGCACGGCCAACCTGAAGCTCGGCGTGTCAGCCTTTTCCCAGAAGGCCAAGGGGATACTCGACGTTATCACTTCCATGGCTAAGTCCAAGGAAGAGGTCCCCCGGGTCGGGCCGGAAGAATTCAAAACCAGGTCTTTTACTTTCAAAAAACCGGCGAAGGAACTGGGCGGCGTGCATGAAAAATTCATCTACGCCGACCAGGACGGGAAAGAGTGGCTCTTCAAGCCGGACAAGCACTCCGGCGGCGCGGTGGCCGCGGCGGAATCGGCGGTTTCCCGCATAGCTGCCATGGTGGGTCAGCCGGCGGTGGACGTCTTTGTTACGGAGACGCCTCACGGGAAGGGGAGCATCCAGCCCTTCGTCCAAGGCGCGAAACAGCTGGGAAGCGATCCCGTCAAATATTCCCCCGCCCAGATACGGGCGCTGGTCCGGGAACACGTCATCTCCTGGGCCACGTCTGAACACGACGCCAAGCATGACAACTTTCTCGTCACGCCGGGCGGAGTGGTGGTGGGCGTGGACAAAGGCCAGGCGTTCAAGTTTTTCGGCGAAGACAAGCTGTCTTTAGACTACCATCCGAACAAGCAACACGGCTCCCAGGAGCCGGTTTATTATGCCCTTTACCGGGCGGCGAAAGAAGGCAAGGTGAAGATCAATCCTTACGACGCTCTCCCGGTGATTGAGAGGTTCGAGAAGATACCGGATGCGGAATACAGGGAGATACTCCGTCCGGTGGTGGACGCGGCGGTGAATAGCCCGGCAAAAAATCAGATCGCCTGGTGGAAGCGGATGGAGGACTTCGCGGCCCAGCGGCTCGGGCACAAGCCATCGGACCAGGAAGTGGGCGAAGAGTTTCTCCGCCGGGCGTGCGAGCGGAAGAACAACCTCCGGAAGGACTTCGCGGAATTTTTCGGCAAGGTGCTGAATACCGCAGTGGACTTCAGTTAAGGTCAAAAATAATCAAAGTCAAGCCGGAAGGTGGTGTAGATAAATGCTTTTTCTGCAAAAAATTCTGGATGCAGATTGGTTTGAAGAGCGGGAAGAGATAGTTGATCGCCTGGGCATGCCGCGTTGTAACAGGTGCGGTGGATCCCTGCATATTGGGGATACGGTGGATGTTGCCTGGCCCTGGTTTGACGATTTTAACCTTTGCCGGGGCTGCCAAGATACCGGTATAACTGGTGAGCGGGGGTGATCTCCCTTGGGCGGCGGGAGCAAGAAGAAGAAAAGTGTCCACGCCCTGGGTGCAGGTGCTGGTGCGGCCATTTCTCCCGCCCTGGCTCCGGAAGCGCCGGAACCCGGCATTTCTTCTGGAGTCACGGCCACCATGTGGGGTTTGTATTGGAACTGGCAGTCCGACGCTTATAAAAAATACCAGGCAGGCGAGATCAGCGCGGTTGAATTATATACACAAGCTAACGGAACTGCCCAGAAATTGGGCATACCCGTTCCGCTGGGTATTGAACATTTGGCTGTGTTGAGCAGCGATCAGGAAAAGCTGAAAAAAGAGATGGCTCCGTTCGTGGAAACGGGCGAAGTGCAAAAGCCGTTGAATTTTGATTATATCGGGGTCGTTCCTATTGACAGCGATTTTTGGGGTTCTTATGACGAGGAGTATGCAAAATTTTTGGAAGGTAAAATAACTTACGAGCAGTTCCAAGAAAATCTTAAGAACGAGGCGGTGAAACAGGGTTATGTGAATGCGGAGGCGGTCCAGGGAGAGCAAGAGCCCTCTGGACCGTCTTCAGTCTCTGGTGTTTCGGGTTCCACACATCCTGCACAGCCGGCGGATGAACCAGCCGGTGCGGATAAAGGGGAGGGATCGCCGGAAGCCGCGGAGGCAACCGCCGTTTCTCCGCCCGTGTCGCCTCCCGCCTGGCTCCTGGACGCCAGCCCGGTCAACGAGGAATTCTGGTCTGAAGTGGCGGAATCCGGCCCGTTGGGGCGTCCTCTGATGGTCGCCGGACCGGACATCGAAGATCAAACCCTTACCGCCACCATGTTCAGCGACCCCGGTGGAGATCCGGGCAAAGACCGCCTGGTGCTTTTCGGCAAGATCCGCGAAGAGTCGGAAGCCAAGCTTCTTGACGCCCTTGATCTGGAGGGCGGGCACGTGATGAAGGTCAAGAAGCAGGTGGAACAGGTGAAGCCGCTCCCGGTGGACGAACAGGAAGGGTATTACCAGCAGCTTTTGAAGGTGGCCAAGAGCGTCAACCACCACACCGGTGAGGGCAAGGACAACGTGATCCCGGACCATACACTGAAGGGGATGGTGGAACTCAGAACCAAGCTCGAAAAACTGCAGGGCAGCGCCCAGGACGAAATGACCAAGGCCATGATCCAGAACTACCTGGATCAGCTGAAGACGGTGGAGGTCGCCGTGGCTGCCAAGACGAAGGCGCCTAAAGTTACTCAATTCACCGCCCCGCAGCTGGTCGAAGTGGAAGAAGAAGTCGTCGTACCGAACGCCTCCGGGGAGGGTCTTGCGGCCAAGAAACGCACGGGTTCCCGCATAGCGGCCAACGACGCCGGCGGACGCTCCGTATGGGACGGCCAGCGGGAAACCAACCAGTTTTACGGCGTCGAGTACGCCATAGACCTGGGCAACGGTTACCAGGCCGTTTACCACCCGAACGACGACTCCGTGCCGTTCTCGTTCCGGGGTACCATAGAGGTGATCTCCCCGCCGGGAGTAAAAGACGGGCGCGAAGCGCTGCAAAAGCTCAAATCCCTGCATTTGCACGCCGAGCCGCCCGCCAGCGCCCAGGAGGCCGAGGTCATGTACCTGGAGCGCAACATTTGGGCGCAGGGTTACGACAAGGACCCGGAATACATGGCCATCAATCAGGGGTTGGAAAACCTGGCTTTGAAACAGGAAGCCAGGCTGGTCTCCCAGCTCGAAGCGGTGTCGGGATTGAGCCAGGAGGAACAGTTAATCCTGGCTAAAGAGCTGATCTTGCAAAACGAACGGTCTCTGCTGGCCGAAAAAACCCGGTCCCTCAAGCGGTTTTTCGAAAAGAAGCTGGGCCTGGCTCCGGGCGGCTTGGAAAAATTGCCGTCTTACCGGCCGGTGCCCGGGGCGGCGCAGCAGAAGAAAGGTTTTCATTTCTGGAACCGGTTCGATCTTACGTCGGAAGCCGTGCGCCAAAAGACCAAGGGATACGTAATTACGCACAAATTGGAGGGAGTCGGCTCCGACCATAAAACGTCTTCCAAGGCCGACGTCCTGTGCCGGATTATCGAGAACGGCGGGGTGCTGGCGTCCACGGAGCTGCGGCGGCGCATGGGCGTAAAGCATTCCGGTATGTCTTCCTCCGAGGACATGAAAACCGGCGGCGCCAGCTACGCTTTCACTTTCTTCCGCAAAGCGAGCCAGCAAAAAAGTTACGACATTGTATGGGACCCGGAAACGTTGCTTACCCGGTCTGACTGGTTCGCCACCAAGCAAGACGATTTCGGGGCGACCAACCCGAAAGATCACCATTACGGCAAATCGGGACGAACGAGAAAAGTCGAGGACCTGCCTGATTACGCCAAGGACGCTAACGCGGGCAGTCTCAGGGCACAGGTAATGTTCAAAAACGGCATAGATTTGCTGGGCGAGCACGCCCCGAAATATATTTTCGTGAACACGGAGGCTGACCGGCAGAAAGTGCTGGCTTCGTTCGCCAAGGCGGGCGTCAAGGAACTTAAGGGCCGCCCGGTGGAGGATGTGGTAAGGGTGAGGTAAGATGTTTGGCCGTGCGGTTTTGGAAGAAAGCTGCGCGGCTTTTTCTTCCTGGTGTCCTTTCCGACTTATCAACAGCTACCTAATTTGCTAAACAAAGCTATACATTTCTAACAAACCCAACCTCAAGAGAGAACCACAAAACGGTTCTCTCTTTTTTTGTGCCCAAAACCTTTCTATTTGGAGGTGAAGGAAGTGGCGGAAACCATAAGGTCAACGAAGATCGAGATCGACCTTGACGACCGGGATGCCGGCGGTGCCAACATACAGAAGCGCAAGTGCCTTGAATTGACACAGAAAATCCTGAACGAAGCCCGCGTATTCTACGTAACTTTCTTCCTATCGCTCCCGGAAAAATTCGACGAACGGATCACCTATTATTCCGAAAAGCACGGAGAATACCGGGAGCGCAAACTCAACTCCAAGGAACTTTTAGCCTGGGCCGAATCAATAACCGTATCCACCAGGGAGCACCCGGACGTACTGGACGAACAAAACTTCAGCCTGAAATTCTCCGGCATGCCCGTGGTCTACCGGCGGTCTGTCATCAATGACGCCATTGGGAAAGTCAGGAGTTACCTGTCCCATTTGAAAAAGTGGGAGAAAAGTGGGGAAGGAAAAGGAAAACCCGGCTGGCCCAAAGCGGACAATTACCCGGTGCTGTACAAGGGCACGTACAGCCTGCAATTAATTGGCCTTGATCGAAAGGGCAGCTTCGTCCGGATCAAAGTGTTCGACGGGAGCAAATGGGTCTGGGTTAATTACCCGGTCAAAATCGGGCGGTGGCAGGAAAAACGGTTGGCTGAACCGGGGTGGGAAACGAAAAGCCCAAAACTGGTCATCGGCGCGAAGAAAATATTCCTGAGTGTACCGCAGGCCCGGGAAGTCAGGGCCAGGAAGGTTGAGGAATCCAAACTGGACCCCGAACTGGTTACTGTCGGAGTGGATCTGAACGTCAAGAACCTGGCGGTGGTCACGGTCATGAAGAGCGGCAAAGTGATCGAAACCGTATTCATTAAAGACAGCGGTCTTGACCGGCACCGGTACCTGCATTTAAAGCTGATCAGCAAGCACCAGCGCCAATCCGGCAAAGCAGTAAGAGGCGAACGTTTTGATTGGCGGCTCTGGTCACACATCAAGCGCACCAACCTGGACTTCGCCCACAAAGTCTCCCGGAAGATAGCCGACGTATGCGCGAAATATCCGAGGTGTGTGCTCATATTTGAGCGGCTGGGGCGTTCCGGGCACGGGAAGGGCGGCAAAGCCAGGCGGATCAACCGCAAGCAAGCCAACCAGCTGAGGGGCTTGATCCGGGATTTGAGCAAGCACAAGGCGTTCCAATATGGGACGGTCACGGTGGAAACAGACCCCCACGGCACCAGCCATTACTGCGCCCGCTGCGGAGAAAAAGGCGAGAGGTTCTCGTTCAAAAACGGCAAGCGGGTCAAGCGCGGGTGGGGCAAATTGTTCTACTGCCCGCACTGCGGGTATGAAGTCAATGCTGATTTTAACGCCAGCGTGAACGTGCACCACAGCTTTTACCGCGAGTACCACTGGCGTATTGAAGGTAAGGCCCGAAGCGGCTTAAAGCGCCCTGCCCGGTTACAGGCCGGGTGGGAAAAGCTCCCTTGACGGACACCCGGATGAGGGGAGCGCATGCCCGTATGCGGACGAGCATACACGGAAAGTGGTGGGGCTGCGGCTGAGGCAAGCGGGCAAGGTCCCGGCCCGGATTGTTTGCTTGCCTGTATCTTTTCCGTTGACCCGTTCCAATCCGGAAGGGACCGGGGTGGGCCGTATCGGAAAAGGGCGGCTGGAACGATAAACGTTTGGTTTGCTCCAAAGTCTATGTTTGTATAGCTTTGTATAGCAAATCAAGGGTTTATTGACACCACACCATGAATGCCGGCTCCATCAGCGGCCGATGCGCTTCAGCAGGCTTTTCTGAGAAAAAGAGGGGAATATTTTGAATTTCTCACATTGAAAGGAGTGATGCTGTGCCGGTTTCTTAGTTTCACTGAGTAGGTTAATGTAGGTTAAAACTTTAAAAATTAACAACAGGAGGTTTTTCAAAATGACCAAAGGCGAACTGATTGACGTGGTGGCAAACAAAACGGGGAACACGAAGAAAGTTGCGGCTAAAGTGGTGGACGCCGTGCTCGCGACGCTGGAGGAAGCCGTCCGTAGGGGCGAGGAAGTGCGTATTGCCGGTTTCGGCGCCTTTCTGGTTAAGGAGCGGGCGGAGCGGCAGGCGCGAAACCCGCAAACAGGTGAATCCATCAGCATTCCGGCCCGTAAGGCGGTAGTGTTCAGGCCCGGCAAGGAACTCCGGGCGGCGGTGAATTAACGCGGGATACATAGTCATCCCGTTAAAACAATTAAGGAGGAATCGCAATTTATGGCTAAAATGCGTCGAAAACCCGATCCGGCGGAACGGGAAGCCGCGAAGGAAACGGTCGCCAGGAAGCGCCCGGAAACGGTCTCCGTGAAGAGCATGATCAAAAAAGTGTCCGAACGGACGCGCTTCACCCAGAAGGACGTGTCCGAAGTGGTGCATGCCTATAACGAGTTGCTGGCCGAGCAATTGAGCAAAGGCCGGCGCGTTTACATTCCCGACATCGGCACGTTTTTCGCCGTTGAGCGTCCGGGCGCGGAGCGGCACATTCCCAACGCTTTTGGTCGCGGGCCGCGGACAATCACCATTCCTGACCGCAAGGTTTTGCGGTTCAAGCCGGCCCTGAGCTTAAAGGCGGCTTTGAACAAGTGAATACCCGTACCGTATGGAAGCCCGGCAGAGAGAGCATATCTCTGCCGGGCTTCTTTCTTTTCCGAAAAGGAGGTGACTTGTTTTGTTGTACCAGACCCACTTCATGGGTGGTATGGCCGCCGGGGCCGCCACGGCCCTGTTCCTTCACGTTCCCCCGTCTGCCGCGTTGCCCGTCATGCTGGTCTCCGGGGTGGCCGCGCTGGCCCCGGATGTGGACCACGGCGGGTCTCTGCCCAACCGGCTTCTGGGACTGGGAGGCAGGGTGGTGTCCGCAGTCGTGCCCCACCGCACCATGACCCACTCCCTGGCTTTCTGTGCGGCGGTGACTTTCGGTTTGCTGGCGCTTCACACCCCGCACATGTACGTTTTGGCCGCCGTGGTTGGCGTGCTGTCGCACCTCGTTCTGGACAGCCTCAATCCCCACGGTGTGCCGTGGCTCTGGCCCTTGGGGAAACACTTCAGCACGGCGCCCCTGGTTTTCGCCGCGGGGAGTTTCGGCGAAAACATGGTTGTCCGTCCCGCCATGTACCTGGCGGTTTTTCTTTGTGTGGCCAGGTTTCTGGGGTTCAATTTCAATTTTTAGGCGGAGGTGAGTGTCAAGGTGCGGAAGGAGTGGTTATAGCGGAATTCCTTTTTTTATGCACTTATTGACTGCTTATTGTGAACATCAAAAAAAGAAAGGAGTTGTCGCTTTATGGATAACGGGATCCCCACCGACGTCCTTTCCAAAGGTGGGTTGAACAGCGGCGGCATCAACGGAAGCACGGTCATCACGCCGTTCGTAACCATCATGAACGACGTGATCGCCGTTTTAGCCGTGATTTTCCTCGCCTACGCGGTGTTCCACCTGGTCCTGCACGCCAAGGACCTGACCTCGGGCAAGAAAGACATCCACAGCGTTCGCGGTTCCTTCATCAACATCGGCATCGCCCTGGTCATTTTAATGCTGAGTCTCACCAAGGGCTGGTACCCGCTTCTGAACTGGATTTACACCAACATCATTAGCCCCATTCTCGGGCAGTTCCATTAAGAAAAGGCGGTGCTGTCCGCGTGCGAAAATTCATGGCGGTTTTTGTTCTACTGTTCTTGATTTTTTCCATGCTCGCGCCGGCGGCGGTTTTCGCCGCTGACTCCGGCGCGAGTTCTTCCGGCTCTTCTTCCACCCAGTCAAATTCGGGAGGGGGCGGCGGGGATGGCGGCGAAAGCTGGCTGGCCCGACTGGTTCACGCTGTGGAAAGAGCTGTGGATGCAATCCTTAATTTCCCCTCTCGGCTTGCCGATGCCTTACTGAAGGCCATGTCCAGCGTATTTTTCAACATGATCGGGTCGACGGTGGACGCCATCCTCCAGGTGATGGACGGCATACTGGCAGTCGCCTTCCTCAACACCACGCTTTTATACAATATCCCGTGGGTGCTTCACGGAAACGCGATCGTCTGGATCATTTGCCTGGTCGTCGCGGTGCTTTTCCTGACGCTGGACGTTTTCCACATCCTTCACGGCAGAAAAGACGCGGTTCCCGTGTTGTTGACTTTCGGCGCCGCCATATTGCTTTCCGTGTTTTCGATCCAGATCGTCGACATCATGATCTGGTTCTCCAATACTACGGCCAATACTCTCGGCCAGGGGGCTTTGAACGCGTTGAGCGCCGCCGCGCACGGGGTTTCATTGAAGATAGGCAGCCTCACCGGAGACCAAATCGTCAGTTTTCCGTTTCAAAACCCGCAAACGCTGGGCACGGCCATACCATTCCACAACAATTTCATCACGCCCGTGTTCAGCACGAACATCGACAGCAACTACGTCCAGGGTTCCGGGGGAGTGATCGGCTACTGCCTGGCCGCCGCCGGCTGGCTATTGCTCTGTCTTCTCTGCCTGGCCAGGCTTTTCGTCATCTGCGTCGGAGCCATGCTGGCACCGCTTTACATTTCCTTCTCCATCATCGCCGCCCGACTGGAACCGGCGGTGGGCTGGCTGGCGCTGATGCTCCGGTCCGTGTTCGTCCAGTTGTTGTGGGTATTCGTCTGGACGGCCATGATCTGGGCCAACGTGAGCTATTCCACGCAGAATCTCAAGCCGCTCCTGGGCCTGTCCGCCGCGGGGGTCAACATGATTCTGCTTTTCGTCACCGCGTATCTCACCTACCGGTTTTGGGCCAAACCTTCCGTGGCGCAAATCAAAAAGCCACTGTCCCTGGCCGGCGGTGTAATTTTGGAGAAAGTGGGGCAGTTCGGTGAAACCGTGGGCCAGCTGGTGTCCGTAGCCGGCATGCTCACCGGCCAGCCGGAAGTTGTCGCCGCCGGCAATGCGGTGCGCGGCGGGTCCGGCAAGGTGAAGAACTACGGGGCCAGGGCCAGGGAATACGGTGCCAAGGGCATGTTCGACCTTTCCGGCAGGCCGCCGGAAGAAGAGAGTCGTCCGCTGACCGCCAAGGGCATGGACGCGCTGAAGGGCTACGCGGAGAAAAGGTACAGAGAGCATATGAAGCGCTTAGCGGAGGAAAAAGACGAGGAGGGCAAACCGAAGCACAAGCTTTACTGGACAAAGGGAGAGAAATTCATAGTGAAAGATCCGATAACCGATCTCCCGCAGGAAGTGCCCGTGAGGCCAAAAGATCATATCTACGCCGGTGAATGGAGCGATAAGTGATCATGAGAGTAGAATTTCCCGCCGACATCAGGGAGGACGTGCACATCTTTGGTACGTTAAGGCTTTTCCACCTGGTTTATTTAATCCCATCGGTCGTGCTCGGGTTGTTGTGCGTCGTCCCGCCGTTCCCCTGGGGAATGAAGCTGGTCCTTATACCCGGCGTGCCCTTCGCGGTGTTCTGCTGGCTTCTTTTCGACGTTCCGGGGATACTGCGCCGCCGGCGCGGGTTCAAAAAAGAAACCGATTTGCGCACGGCGGCCCAGGGGGATAAAAATATTCAGGAACTGGTCAACGTCAGCGAGGCCGACGGGATTTTCATCGTGACCCGGGACCAGGAGCAATGTCTTTACCTCGGCGTTACCCCCGGGGCGTGGGACACCAAGCCGGACGAGGAAAAAGACCAGGCGGGCGTCGCCTGGATGCAGGCCGTGCTCCGGGTGCTCGGCCACGGCATGAAGCTGGACTGCTTCGTGATCAACGACCTGGAAATACTGCGCGGCGGAGACGCCGGGGAGCCGGATCGGCCCGGGCGCTCCCAGCCGAAATCCCTGGCCAAACTTGCCGAAGCCCGGCGGGAATATTTTCGCATGCTGGGGGAGACCGGTTTTTCCCGGTCTTGTACCTATGTGGTCAGGATTTCCGCCGATCCGTTTTCCCTGGACTTTCACCCCAAACCGAAAAACAAGCAGGAGCGGGAGCTGAAAACCCGGCAGGTGATGGGCGAGATCGCTCGCGATGTGATGCAGAAATTGCAGGCGTCCGGGGCGTCGGCGGTCGTCCTGTCGCCTGAGCTGGTGCGCGACCTGGCGGCGCGACAGCTGAATCCGAAGTTGCATCGAGGCATGGAGCCGGTGCGCGGCGCCGCCTGGGAGTTGCCGGAGGTGTCCGGTAAAGACCGGGATCGGTCCAAGGAAAAGATCGTCCTCAATGTCGAAGCGGCGAGGGCGGAGCCGGAATTGGAAGTGGCGCGGGGAAATGCCCGCCCGGGTTTTGTTCCGCCTCCGCCGGCGGTTCCGCGGATGCACCGCTTGGATGGTCAGGTCGAAGAGCCACGGAAAAGCGGGAGCAGGTTACCGCTGCTGAAGCTGAAACCGGGTCTGCCGAAGCCCGCCGGCCCGCTGTCCCTGTTCTGGCTCGCGGCTCGTCCGTCCTTTGCCATGCTCAATCGGGGCAAGGCGAATCTGATCGTGATCACCCGGGGGTGCAACGAAAGTGCCCGGCTTTCGGGACTTACCAGCGAGCTTTACAGGCGCTACCGCATGGTCAATTCCGTGTGGTTCGAATGGAAGCGGGGGATGGCGGCGGACGACGTGCCGTTGGATGTTAGGAAGGCGATGCGCTCCGGCCACGTTTACATCGCGTTTTCCAATTCCGGCTGGTGGCCGGGGAGCGATGCGAAGGAATGTCTTTCCCTGCTGCAGGAAGTGGCCCGGAAGTACATGTGCCGCGTTGAGGCGTACATGCTGGGACCGGACGGTTCGGCGCAACAAATCAAATGAGGCGTATTTTGAGGAAAGGGCGTGGTGAAATTGCAAGTTGATATTAACCAGATAATCGTCGACGAAGCCATCTACCCTCGTTCCGCCGTTGATCCGGAAACGGTCGAGCGTTACCGGGAGGCGCTGGAATCCGGAGCGAAGCTCCCCCCGCTCGTGCTGATGCCCGACAACAGGCTCATTGACGGGCGGCACCGGTTGGAGGCGTACCGCCTTTTGGGGGCCGAAGCGGTGGAAGCGGAGATCGAAGAGCCGGCCGACCCCGACGTGCGGGCGGTGGAGAAGAACCTCCGGCACGGTCGCCCGCTGAGCAAAGCCGAACTCAAGGAAGCCGCCCGGCGGTGGTATGGGAAAAGGCCGGTTACTGAAATTGCCGGCTTACTCGGGGTTACACGGCAGACCGTGCAGAACTGGGTGGCCGACCTGGCGGCGGAGCGGGAGGAGGCCCGAGCGGAGGCCCGCGAGCAGGCCCTGCGGATGCGGGCGGAGGGGTTGACTCAGGAAGAGGTAGCGGAAAAATTGGGTATTTCTCAACAAACAATATCGCGATGGGAAAATCAGGAATACTCAAGTGTAAAAAATTTGACACTTGAGTATGAAAATATTTCCAATGCCAGCAGATGTGAAGAGGAATATGCGGCTGTAAAAAATTTGACACATGCATATGCATATACAGAAAATTCTAGTTTTCGGCTTTTAGATAGCAGCTTGGCGGCGGAGCGAGAAGATGCCAGGGCGGAGGGGTTGATCCAGGAAGAGGTGGCAGAGAGGCTGGGATTAGACCGGACTACTATTTCAAAATGGGAAAATATACCATGTGAAAGTGAGAAAAATTTCTCACCTTCACATGAAAATAATTCCAACAGGAAAGAGAACCAGTTTCAAACCAATCAACCGGACGAACAACCTGCAGTTGGCAAGCCAAAGCAAACATCCCTGAACACATCGTTGGAGCAGGTCGTTTCCCGGCGGGAATGCTCAAGTGAGAAAATTTTCACACCTAAGCATGAAAATAATTCCAGTTATGGAGATGGTGGAAAAGGACAAGAGATCGACCTCATGCGTGGAACCGGTAAAAATGAGGTTGATGGTAACGCAGAGGAAATGTCTCTGGGAGAGGTTGCAAAGCCACAAAAAATTGCAATGGAAATATGTGGTCGGGTTAATAATTCTGTAACGGATCAAGAAGGTGTGGAAGATAATGATAATGATGTTTTCAATTATGAACCGATTTTGACGAAAGAAAATAAGCCTTTTGCAGACTCGTTACGACCGGCGGCAGCGCACATTGACTTAATAAATACATCTCCCGTAAACTCGACTCCGGTTCAGACTCGCGAAAATAATAAAATGATTCAGCCACAAGCCAGTCAATCCAAGCAAAGTCTTAGGGACAATTCCGAATTTAGATCGTCTTTGGAAAAGGTCACTTCATTGTGCAGGGAGCTGGGCGGTGCCATTGACCGGGTACTTAAAAATCACAGCGATTCTCTGGCCGAACTTGCGCAAGAGAATGATATCGTTGACAGCGGAAGTCTTCGCGAGGTGGCCAGCAAAACGGCCGACGTAATGGCCTACACGATGTTCAGGCTTTCCCTGGAATTTTTAGCAGACCGGCTGTCCGGTCTTTTTGATTTGTTGGAAAGAAAGCCGCCCAAGTTTGTCGTGTTGAAAGGGGGGAAAAGCAATGGCGAAAAGAATTAACGCCGAGGCGTTGCTGGCCTTGTTGCAGGAAAGGCACCCGGAAGGCTTGCCGGTGGGGGAAGCTGCATTGCTTCTTTGCCAGAGCGACGGCCCACGTCAACGGGCCAGGGTGTACCGAATGGCCCGGGCGTTGCGGGAAATGAATATCGTCGTTTACGCCATTGGCGGTGTCTACTATTTGTGCGGCGGGGATGCGGAAAAATTGTTGCTGGTTGGCGAGCGCAAGGAAGCCCAAGTGATCGGTAACATAGATGGTCTTTTGCGCGTCGTAGAAGAAACGGTTGATGCGCTGAAGGCAAGCCCAGATCCCGCGAAAGCCGCGCTGTTCCGCCAGCTTTGTCGCCGGGCGCGCGAAAGGATCTTGCGGTTGGCGAAGAAATTGGCGTAGGTACAAACAGGCCCGGCCTTGTGCGCCGGGCTTTCTTTTTGCGCAGCAACATCGGGTATCGGGAAAGGAAGTGGTTGCCATAAAAACCCTGATTGTCGCAGAAAAACCGTCCGTGGCGCGGGACGTCGCCGCCGTGCTTGGCCGTTTCACGAAAAAGGACGGTTGGCTGGAAAACGGGCAATACGTCGTGTCGTGGGCGCTGGGCCATCTGGTGGAATTGGCCGAGCCGGAAGACTACGACAAATCGCTGAAAAAATGGAGCTTGGATACCCTCCCCATCATTCCCCAGCGGTTCAGGATCCGCCCGGTGGAGAAGACCAGAAAGCAACTTGACATATTAAAACGGTTGCTTAATTCCCCCGAAATCGGCCTGGTGGTCAACGCTTGTGACGCCGGGCGGGAAGGGGAATTGATTTTCCGCCGCGTCTACGCCTGGTGCGGGTGCAAGAAACCGGTGAAAAGGCTGTGGCTTTCCGAAGCGACACCGGCGGCGGTCAGGAAAGCCCTGTCGGAACTCCGGGATGGGCGGTACTTCGACGACCTGGCCGCGGCCGCCGAAGCGCGGAGCCAGGCTGACTGGATCGTGGGGATGAACGCCACCCGGGCCTTCACGGTCCGGCACGGAGAACTGCTCTCCGTTGGCCGGGTCCAAACTCCCACTTTGGCCCTCATTGTCGCTCGGGAGCGGGAGATCAGGGAATTCGTTCCCCAGACTTATTGGGAAATCTGGGCCATATTCCAGAAAACCAGCGGCGAAACCTATGCCGGCAAGTGGTTCAAAGGGGACAGCGATCGCCTGTTTGACTTCAAGGAAGCGGAGGCCGTCGTAGCCAGGGCCGCCGGGGCCGACGCGGGCAGGGTTGTCCGCGTGGAAAACAAGCGGGTGAGGGAACTCCCGCCCATGCTGTTCAACCTCAACGACTTGCAGAAGGAGGCCAACCGGAGGTTCGGGTTCACCGCCCAGCATGTGTTGGATGTGGCCCAGGCGCTGTACGAAAAGCATAAGCTCTTGACCTACCCCAGAACCGACAGCCGGCACTTGACTTGGGCGATAGCGCGGGATACCCTGGCCTCCCGGCTGGCCGCCATGGCCGCGGCGCCGGAATACGCCGGGTTGGTGCCGCGGGACCCGGCGCCTCTGGGCAAGCGGTACGTGGACGACGCCAGGGTGACCGACCACCACGCCATCATCCCGACGGCTATCGCTCCCAACCTGGCGGCGCTGGACCAGGATGCGCGGCGGATTTACGATCTGGTGGCCCGCCGGTTTCTGGTCGCCTTTTACCCGGAGGCCGTTTATGCCGAAACTCTGGCGGTGACCGAAGCCGGCGGCGAAACGTTTTTCTCCAAGGGGCGGGTGGAATTGGAGCCGGGGTGGAGAATGGTTTACGGCCGGGAGGGCGTCGCGGAGAGCGATGACCATGCTTTGCCTTCCCTTGTTGAAGGCGAGCCGGTTTCGGTGGAGGACGTGAAGCCGCTGGAAAAGCGCACCAAGCCGCCGGCCAGGTTTACTGAAGCCACCTTGTTGGCGGCCATGGAGAACGCCGGCCGACTGGTTGACGACAAGGATATGGCCGATACGTTGAAGTCCGCCGGGGGTATCGGCACCCCGGCCACAAGGGCGTCGATTATCGAAACGTTGATCCGGCGGGCCTACATCCAACGGGAAAGTAAGAGCCTGGTTCCTACCGGGAAGGGCGAGAGGCTCATCGATCTGGTGCCCGAAGCGGTAAAGTCGGTTGAGTTGACTGCCCGGTGGGAGCAAGGTTTGATGGAGATCGAACGGGGGCGGATGAACGCGGGCCAGTGGCTGAACGGGATTAAGGAGTTTACCAAGGAATTGGTGAGGTGAGCATTGTGGATCAACAGACCATAACCGGCCGGAGCTTTGCCGAATACCTGGCGGCCGTCGCCGGCGGCATCGAGAAGCATCCTCAGCACACCATCGTCGGCGGCGACATATACACCCGCGTGCTCCGGGTGGCCGCCTGGCCCGGCTACCCGGTTGCGCCGGGATTCCTGGAGCGCATATATAAGCCGAAAGTATTGCCGCAAAACGTTACGCTGGAGATCGTCTACCAGTACCGCAAGGCGGTACTGGACTGGGGCTGGAAAATGAACTGGAAGTACCAGCGCCTAGCCCGGAAAGTCTCGACCGAGCAAACGCCCGATCCGGCAGAAGTCAAAGCGCTGGAGGCCATGGACATGCTCAAGCGCGAGAGCTACTACGGCGGCGCGGACACGGTGGACATCTGGATGTACGTGGTCGTTCGGAGCATCGGGGATCCCGGCGCCCTGGATGCGGTTGTTCAGCGGATCATCGCTGATTTCAAAGACATGGGTATGCTGGCCGTGCAGCTGGTTTACGAACAGCAGGCGGCTTTCCGGGAAACGTTCGTGCTGGGGCGCTCCGACGAGGCGTTCCAGAAGGCTTATCCGGGCCGGATCGTGCAGTCCGACGCGGTGGCCACGCTGTATCCCTGCCTGACCGGGAGCGTCAACGACGGGACGGGTGTTTATTTCGGACATTCCGTCAGCACCATGACGGCCAACTTCGTCAACCTGAAGAAAGGTAAGGAAAACCAGAACATCATCGTGCTGGGGGCGTCCGGGGAAGGGAAGTCCACGTTCCAGAAAGCGATCATCCAGGGCATGCGCATGGAAGATTTCCTCGTCATCGTGTTCGACATGAACGGGGAGTACCGCGAACTGGCGGAACGCACCGGCGGCCTGTACATCGACCATACGATGAACACCGGCAAGTACATCGACCCCCTGTCCATACCGCCCAAAATGGGCGTGCCGGAAGAGGACGACGCCAGGTTGTTCGCCGTTTCCGACGCTCTATTGACCACCGTGAGCATTCTAGCGGATGGCATCACGCCCGGAGAACGGAACGCCGCCGACCGGGCGCTGATGGCAATGTACGAAGAGGCCAAAATCAATCTGGATGACCCGAGCACGTGGGATTTCGAAGAACAGCCTTTCGATATGGAGGATTGGTGGGACTTCCTTTGCCGGGATAAAAAGCCGGAAGCGGCCAGTTTGCGGGACAAGCTGGCCATTTATTTCACCGGGAGCAAACGCAATCTTTTCAGGAACGCCGAACAGGTTACGGTACCCAAGGACTGTTCGCTGGTCGTGTTCCAGGTGGCCCAGAGCGTCGAGGGCGCCGACGCCCAGGTGGGTGCGGCGAAGATGACTATGACACTTTCCTTTGTTCGTGACTTGCTTCGGAAAGAAAAGATCCGCGGCAAGCGGTACACGGCGGTCGTTTTCGATGAGGCACAGCGTCTTTTGTTAAATGCCGAGGCCAGCGCGTTCATCAATACATTGGCTACCATGATTCGCCACCTGAACGGCCTGGTCGTGGTGGCCACCAACAAGCCGTATGTCTTCTGGGTGCACGGCACCGGCGGCGAGGGCGGCACGGGCGTGTGGGCCAACAGCAAGTACAAGGTTTTCTTCTGGCTGGAGAACTCCGAAATCGCGGCGGTGGAGAAGAACGCCGAGATTCCCAAGGAGATCACCGACATGCTCAAGACCATGCACTTAAGCCACCAGTTCCTGATCCGGCACCTCGACCGGGGGTGGGACCGGTGCCAGATTTTTCTCCCCGATGAGGAAATGGCAATGTACGAAACCAGGGGGCTGAAAAAGAATGGCTGAAGCGGCAGCGGTGGAAGAAAAACGGGGCGGACCGGCTTTGCCGTTGCTGTTACTCTTCGCGTCTCCCCCGTTCCTGTTTACCCTTGTGGCGTTCCTGTTTTATTTCGGCACCATGCTGGCCGCCCCCCTGGTCGTGTACCCGCCCGTCGCCGGGGAAATGTTCGGGGATTACGGCGGCACCGGCCCGGGCGGATTGCCGTCCGGGCCGGTTCCTTCGTACGTGCCTGAGCAGATAGCCTATAAGCCGGTGGACGCCGCCGGGGAACAGGCGGTCATAGCCTGGCTGGCCGCCCGCGGGAGCGCCCTGGCCGACGAGGCGCACATGCAGGCCCTGGACGCGGCGGGGAAGCGGTGGAACGTAGACCCGCTTTTATTGCTGGCCATTACGGGCCAGGAGCAATCGTTCGTGCCGAAGCGGTATTCGGATTGGAGCATGGTCGAGAAAAACCCGTTCAACGTGTTCGGGAGCTGGATACGGTATCATCCGGGCTTCGACGTGTCGGCGATGTGGGCGGCGTCCACCGTGGCCCGGCTGTCTCGGAACTGCCCGCCTGGGGTGAGCGTAATTCAATGGATCAACGGTTTCGGGGCGGACGGTTTCCGTGACAACCCGGCCTGGGGGTACGCCGGAGACCCCAACTGGTGGGTCGGGGTGAGCCGGTTCTATAGTCAGTTGCAGGAAATTGCGAAGGGGAAATGAAGAGTTCGCAGAGGCCGCGCGCAATTCAGGCGGCCTCTCTATTTATTGGCTCTGGGGAAGTTCGTTGAACATAATTATCTGGAAACTGTGTGGAAAAGAGGGGTTATGATAGCAATATTTCATACCAATTACAAGGGAACCCTACAAGTGAAATATCCACTTCATCTTTGTATTCCGCAATAATTGCTTGTAAATTAGTAGAAAATGATATCCATTTTTTCCTGCTTCTTATTAAATACTTTAAAATAAAAATGTAGGTAAACAATCTATCATCCAGGAAACCTAGCTTTTTGATTTCCTTGCTTAATTTTGGGGTTATTGTAAAAGTCCTGTTATAAAGCCTACCATAATGAGCACATATATTTCTTAAGGTGACTAGTGCATGTATCCAGCTTACCAAGTATTGGGGAGGAAAATCATAGTATCCACGAGAAATTGCTTTTTGGTCTTCTATTTTTAAATTTTTAAAAAACTTAGATAACATTCCTAGGGAAAATATTTCTACAGCGGCCCATATAGGAAACTTGCCATTGTACTTTTCAATATAATGCCTAATAAATAATTCTTTGTTTTTGGTATTTTTTATTTGTTTTTGTAGCTCCAATAAAAATTCCTGATGAAAGAGAGGATCCCTAAAATATGAGCTGTTAAGATAACCCAGGGCTCCATATTTAAGCGCCATATGGTTCGCTATTTGTGTTCTTAAAGCTATCTCCACTACTTCAATAACTCCAAGTAACAAATGACGCAACTTCCGATCAAACTCATATATTTGGTAAACTGATCGGAAGGTTACACCTTCATGAAAAAGATTACCTGCTCTAAGACTTAGAGTATACCCACTTAATCTGTAATAACTTACACTGTTTAGAACCTCTTTTGCGAATTCTTCATTTTCTATAATCAATTTTCGCTGCCTTAACAGTTCGATTTGTTCTTCAATTGTCAAAGGTGGTTTAGGAAAACTATTTAGAGACCGAAGGGAACAAGACATAGCTTCCCCCCCGAAATACAAATGGCCCGCCCTGGTCCGCATAGGTATCGTTCCCGATGCCTAGAGGCGCGGCAGGCTCTGTTGACTTTATTATAAAATATAGCTCCCGGGTAGTACAACTTTATTTCAAGGCAATTTTAGGCAGAAATCGCAAAGAATAAAGATCATCTTCTGCAACCTCCGAGATACTTATACTTTTGGATTTTCTTTTAGAGGCGAGTTGGGTTGACGCGGCTTAGAGAGGCTTGTGAATTGGGCAGATGCCCTTTTTTTGTAAACCCATTTAAAAAAAAGGACGGTGATCTACCCATGACTCACGCCATTACCGCGCTTGCGTTGATGTTTCTGGCGTTGTGGATCTTGAACAAGTTCGTCCACAGGCACCTGGTCAAAACTCTGGAGTACGTGTTTGGCGCCGTGGCCTTCATCGGCGCGGTAACGCACCCCCACCAAGTGATCGCTTTGGCCAGCGACGTGGTCACGAAACTCTGGCCGGCGGTCTACAGTACCGCGCAGAAGGCTACCAACGCATTCATCACCTTCGTCAGTGAGGTGAGCAAATAATGTCGATCCCCAGAAAGAAGCGGTTGCAAAGCAAACCGGTCACGGAGAAAAGCTTTTCTGAAATGACCTGGGGCGAAAGGATATTCCAGGCCAACCTCGTTTTAGCCCTGGTCGGTGCCGGATGCGCGTTCTACGTTTACCAGCCCGAACTGCGCCAGTGGGTTTTAAACCTCATTCCCCTTCCGCTGGCCTACAAGGGGATGGAATTCGGTCTGGGCATCCCGGCGGTCTGCCTGGGCATTTACCTTTTGCGGCAGAAGCCGGTGCTCGACAAGCTGGGCCGATTCGCCAGCTGGCTTGACAACATAGGCGCGGATAAACAGGCAGAAGCGAAACCTGCCGGCAAAAAGGTGGAAGATCTTCTGCCCGACGCTCCCAGGGAAGCGTACGAGCGCAGCGGCCAGGGGATCGCCCGGCGAGTGGCCCCGGCTCTTGAGCACATCGGGCTCACGCAGCCCGGAGAGAGGGTGGATGTGATCGACGTTTCCGACGGCCCGGCGGCGGCCCGGGTGATCATTTTCCTGCCGCCGGGCCTCCGGCTGACCCGGGTGCAGAATTCGGCGAAAGATCTCCAGGCGGCCATAGGTGCGCCGTCTCTCCAGGTGGTTTCCGGGCCGCGGGCGAACACGGCGGCATTGATCGTTACTCACCGGAGAAAACAGCCGGTGGTCTTGAAGCAGGTGGTGACCTCCGACGAATACCAGGAGCTTTTGAAGAAAGGCGGCCTTCCGGTGCCGGTGGGCGTGAACGAAGTGGGCGAACCGGTGCTGACCGACCTGACCAGGGTGGCCCACCTCCTGGTGGCCGGCGCCACCGGGGCGGGCAAATCCTGGTGGTTGAACGAAGTGCTGGTTTCCTGGTTGATGTACCTGGGGCCGGACCGGTTGCGCATCGCTCTGGTGGACCCGAAGCAGGTGGAGCTTTCCGATTACCGCGATTTTCCGCACGTGCTGAAAGTGGCGACGACGCCGAAAGACGCGGTGGCACTTCTCAAAACCTTGTGCGCGGAAATGGACGCCCGCTATGCCATGTTCCGGGATGCTGGGGCGAAAAACATCGCCGAATACCGGCGCAAGACTAAGGACAACATACCGTACATCGCCTGCGTTATCGACGAACTGGCCGACCTCATGATTCAGGCCAAAGACGACGTGGAGGAGAATTTGCAGCGGCTCACCCAGCTGGCCCGGGCAGCCGGCATCCACCTGATCGTGGCCACGCAGCGGCCTTCGGTGGACGTGATCACGGGCGTGATCAAGGCCAACCTGCCCAGCCGCATAGTGTTCCGCCTGGTCAGTCAGCGCGACTACATGACCGTGCTGGACAGCGACCCCGGCGTTACGCTCACCGGCAAGGGAGACGGCCTGGCGTTGTTGGAAGGAGAATTCGGCTTGATCCGCTTCCAGTCCCCCGGCGTCGGCGTCAGCGACGAGCAAACGGAGCAAGTGCTGGCCCGGTTAAAAGATTACTGGCGGCGGCGCGGAGTAGAAGCGGCTCCCGTGCCGGCTTTTGACGGGGCGGGGAAGAACGGGGGAGCAAAGGGACGGGCAGGCGGTGAAACCGTGGAATTGGCCCCTTTGGGTAGCGGTGACGATGATGATGAAGCTCCGCAACCGCCGGTGTATTTGGAAACGGGAGAAGTTGGAGGGACGAGGACGCGGGAAGAAAGCGAATCCGGTTTTGAAAGAGGGGAAGAAGACATTGTTCGGCTCAAGCGTTACGTCGCCAGGCTGGCGGTGCATCTGGAGTGCGAAAATCCCGGTGGGAAGGATGTAAGGACACTTCCCTCCACCGTGACTTTGCGTCAGGAATTGCGCATGGACAGAAATCGGTTGTTTGAATTGTATCGCCAGCTGGAATCCGAGGGATGGATCAAGGGCCAGGGGGCGGGCAAGCCTTATCTCCTGGTGGTAAATCCCGAGGAAGCGGCCGAGTGGTTGGAATCCCTGGAAGAGGAAGAATGACTCCCAACTTTTCAGAACCAAAAATTTTGAGATATTTCGACCTGTATTCCGAACCTGTATTCCCGGCCTGTATTTTGGGGGTGACTTTATAGAGCCATGCGGTAATACAGGTGGTCAATACAGGTCGGGGATACTCCATATATTTCCAGATAGCTCCCAACTTTTCAGAACCAAAATTTTTAAGATAACAGAATACCTGTTCGGCAATTGTCACCGAACAGGTATTCTGTTTTTTTAAGGCATAAGTTCTGAAAAGCTATCTTTTCGGAATGAAATCAGGGAACATGTGTTTTACAGATCCAGTAAAATCGCGGGGGTGGGATCGTGGCCCGGACCATTTATCTCACGAAATTTGGTTCTGAAAAGTTGGAAAGGCTTTTGGACGGATTTAAAAGTCACCTGGAAGCGACTGACAGGAAATCGTCTATCAGGGTATACCTGGGCGACGCGCGACGCTTTTGCGAATGGATTGCCAGGAAATACGGCAGTTTCAACGCCCAGGGGGTGTCGCCCCTGGACATCATTGAGTACCGCGCCTACCTGCAAGAGCGCGGCGGGCGCAAGGGCAGCGGCGCGGCTCCGGCCACGGTAAACAAAGTTTTGGTCAGCCTTAAAGTATTTTTCGATTGGTTGAAAAAGCAAGGAGAAATAAGGGATAATCCGGCGGAGGACATAAAGCAGGTGGCCCTGGCCGCGCCCCCGTCTCCCAAGTGGCTGAACCGGAGTGAACAAGCGGCGTTGATCCACGCTGTCCGGGAAGGAGGAAATTCCCGGGATGAAGCTATTATAGGGTTGATGCTCCACGCCGGCCTTCGCGTAAGCGAGGTTTGCGGGTTGAAACGGGAGGATATCAAAATATCCGATCGTTCGGGTTTTGTGGCCATAACCGGCAAAGGGAACAAATACCGGGAGGTGCCGTTAAACAAGACGATCCGGAAGACGCTGGCCCGGTGGCTGGAGGAAAATCCGCGGGGACCGCTGTTTCCCAACCGGCAGGGAAAGGCCATTACGACGAGGAGCGTGCATAAATTGGTGGCCGAGTATGCATACCGGGCCAAGCTAAAAAACGTCACGCCTCATACCTTACGTCACACCTTCTGCAAAAACCTTATTGACATGAAAGTGCCCATCGATCAGGTGGCGATGCTGGCCGGGCACAGCAGTCTCGATATCACCAAGCGGTATACTGTTCCTTCGCGCGAGGATCTCCAGGAGGCTGTGGATCGAACGGCGTGGGAGTGAAATGAAGTGTGTAATTTATGAAAAATTGGGTCATGCTTCCCCAGGCTATGGTAAAATTATATAAATTTTATTGAGGGGGAGCATTTAAAAATGGTTTTAGGGGCTACTTACCAGAAGAAGCATATTATGGTTCCTGTGACGTTTGCTCGATTATATTTCCAACCATCACTTTTTTCTTCCCAAGATGAACCACTGCTTCTTTTCCAAGATTTATTATCGCGAGAAATAAGAAATATCTATACCACAAGGAGGGGAAATAAAAAGACTGGTTGGGTCATTACTGATAATCACGTAACAAGGCACGGAGATACCGACTTTGGTGTAGGGAAATTAGGTCGGATTTCTCCCAAAAGAATAAGAGCTTTCGATGATGCTGTGTTTACTGAGATTAGAGAAGAAGTATCAAAAGGATATTTGGATTCATGTTTTGTTGTAGATTTTTCAAACTCCTGGATTGCTTTTGAAACTAAAACGGGAATATCTGTTGAGCAGTTTTGTCAGGCTTTTGTTGGAGTTTGTATGACGGCAGAGCATAGGCTTGGCTTTATATCATTATATCCTGATGTGGAAAGAGCAGCATACATGGAAGCTTTTAAAAAGTTAAAGATTATTCAAAAAGTAAGAATTGAGTTTGTGGTCCCAAATCCGCAGATGTATGAATTGGCAAAAGCAATACAGAATAAACTTTTGATTGAACCTAAAGCAGTAAAGGCTATTATCGATTGTGAGGGTTCAGCAAAAGGTTTAGAACATGATAGTGATATTGTTAAAATCGCCGGAAATCTACCATTAGATATGCCTCAATACGGAGTTGTTGAGGTAAGAGGTATGCAAAATGAAGATAGTCCTCTTCAAATAGTTAGTTCTTATGATAAAGCAGTTAAAACAACTGTTTCCATGCCCAAAGAAAAAGAAGGAAAATGGCAAGTTCTTATGGACTTATTAATAAAACGTAAAAAATGAGGTGACATAAATATGATAAAAATTGTTTTTAAAATAATCAAGGAATATGGTTTTAAAAATTTGTTATATTGGGATATGCTTTTTGCTTTACTCATGGGAGTTATTGTTTACCTATTTATCAGTTCTCTTTGCAGGGAACAAATTATTACCTTCCTTGGACCTACTATTGGGGCAAGTGCTTCGTTGGTAGCTGTTCAAATATCAACAATTGCGTTGCTGGTTTCGTTGATTCAGAAGGAAACTATTATAATGCTAGCTCCTGATAGCACGGAAGAACGTAACTTGATTCTTGCTTTAGGAGGCCCGTTTTTAATCGGAACTATATCCTGGATAATTGGTATTTTATTTCTTTTAACAAGTCTTATGATGGTCATAAGAGATTACTTTTTTCTAAGTAGAATTTTTATTGCATTTGGTACGAGCTCGATAGTTTATTCTATTATTATGATTCCAAGTTTAATTGCATTTATTATTGACCTATTAAATACCCAGGCGCAATTTTTAAAAAAGAATTATGGCGATCGCCACGGGTAACATGGTTGAGGCTGTAATACTCCGCCGTGGGCTTAAGTTCAGCGGCCTCTTCGGATACCCGCGTGTAGTCATTTCTTATGGTATTTGTGATATGGAAAATACGGCTTTTGAAAAAAGAGAACCATCGAAAATATTTTCCTGGTATTCCCTGGGAACGGCGTTTTTGATCATTTTCCACATAAAACCCGTTTTCCTGCTTTTTCTCGCTGAGAGGTGATCTTCTTGCGCGTCTTACTTGCTACAGGCCAAAAAGACTTGGACAAAAAATTAACCCAAGTCCTTTCCCGCTACGGGATAGATTTGGCCGGAGTCTGTCAAAACATTGCGGCTCTCCTTTCCCATGCTAAGGAGGCAGACACGGTTATCCTGTCTCCCCGGTTGCAGGGAATAACGGAAGCGGAAATTGTTGACGCCCTGAAAGATCTCCGTGACCGCGGTTTCCGAGTGGTATTGCTCCCCGGGGATCCGGGCAACCCCGAAGCGCGGGACCTGGCGGCCGGGGTCGTGGAGGCGGGCATTTATGACCTGATCTGGAACCCGGTTTCCCCGTCTGACGTGGTGGAGCGGCTATTGAACCCCGCCACGCCGGAAGAGGCGGCGGGGTTCATCGCTTCGTTACGTCCACCGCTTTCAAGTGCGCGGCCCGCGCGGGAAACGGGAAAAGATTCCGGTGAAACCGTAAATAACACCGCCGACGATACTGTTGGCAATTTTCTGGAACATGTTAAATTGCCGGAAGACTTCTTTATTTACGGTGGTAAAACCCCGGACGAAATTGCCGCTGCAAACCAGACCGCCGTCATACTCCCGGCTGATCGGCCGGACCTTATCGACACAATAAAATCTCTGCGCCGGGACTTCCGTCTGGCGGCGGTGCCTGTCGTCGTCCTGGGGGAATGCGACACGGTTTGCTGCTACCAGGCGGGCGCGGATGAATGCGTTGACGTACTGGATGATCAGTCTATCGAGCGCATCCGCGCCCGGGCAAAAAAGATGAGGGAGATGTGGGAACAAGCCGAAAAGGACCCCCTGACCGGTTTATACAACCGCCGGTTCTTGGAAAAGTACCTGGTCGAACAGGAGCGGCGATACCGGGAAACCGGGGTACCGTTTTCCTTGCTGATGTGCGACCTGGACCACTTTAAGCGGATCAACGACACCTACGGCCACGACGCCGGGGATGCGGTGCTAAAGGAATTTGCCGCCTTTCTGGCCGGCGGCGTGCGTCATGTTGACCTGGTTGCCCGGTACGGCGGGGAAGAATTTATCATTATCTTTCCCGGGTTGGATGATGCCCGGGGGATCGCCGAAAGGTTATGCCGGGGATGGGCCGGACACGTCATAAGGTTGCCAGATAGTCAGGTGATTCAGAGTACCTTTTCTGGCGGTCTAGCCGTCATGGGCCGGGATGCGGAGGACATTGGGGGGCTGATCAGGGCGGCAGATGGGGCGCTGTACTGGGCCAAGGGTGCCGGGCGGAACAGGGTGGTGGCCGTGGGGGACTTGGTTGATAAACAGCACGAAGCGATGGCTGAAAGAAAGGCGCCGGTTAAAGAAAGGCTACAGAGCCAAATCGCATCAAGGAGAATTTTACCTTCATTTAAAAGCAAGAGCGTTGAATTCGAGAAAAAGATCCGCGCCCCGGCGGATCTTGAATATGCCATCGACGAAATCAAAAGGCACAACGTCATTGTTGTCTGGAACCTTGATAGCCGTGGGAAAGTCGAATCGGCGATAGAAATAGCCGTTAGTTTAAAAAAGCTTAAGCGGAAAGTTTTATTGGTGGAAATGGACTTCCTCAACCCGGCAATGGACCGCATCGCCGGGATTCCTGTCGTTAAAAAGAAAGACATTCCCGGCAAGACCGTCATGGAAATCGGGGCTGGCTTATTGACGCTCGGTTCCTGCCTTGAGCCGGAGCACGCCGCCGGGTTGATCCGGCAAAAGTGCGGCAGTTTTAAAGTAGACTACCTAGCCGCCGGGAATGATTTGGGCGTCGTCGAATACGCCGGCGAACAGGTATACTGCGACATGATAATTTTGCTGGCCCGTCGGTATGATCAGGTAGTCATTGATCTGGGCGTCGGCATGGACGGCCCGACTTTTAATGCGGCTGTGAAATGCGCCGACATTCTGGTTATACCGGTTTCAAACGATATCGCTGCATCTGCTCGATACGAAAAAATCATGTCCGTCAAAAATGTAGTTTTCGTTAAGAGGAGATGATGATTGTGGGTGAATGGATAAAAGATATCCAGCGCGATCGAGAGAATATTATTGAAGAACTGTCTAAGGAACTCCGGCAAAAGCACCCCTGGCTGCTCACCAAAAAACTGGTCGGCAGAGATTACGAAAAGGCCTGCGAGATAGTACGGACGGCCGTGCTTAGCAACAAAGAGCTGCTCTTTGAAGAAAAAGACGAAGCGTTCAGGCGGATCATGGGCCAGGTGACCGGCTACGGCCCCTTGCAGGAATTTTTCGTTGGAACGGTGCGCGTCCCGGACATCAGTCGCCCGGTGGACGCCAGCGAAATAACGGAGATCATGGTAGTGCCCGCACCGGACGGGCCGCCGAAAGTATTTTATAGCTGTCACGGGCGGCGTTACTATGCGGGCGACAATTATTTCCCCGACAACAAAGTTTTGCTGGAATATTGTCAGAAGATATGCGACGACTCCGGCCGCCCGCTGGTGGTGGACTCGCCCATACAGGACGTCTGGCTCAAGGACGGCACCCGGGTGGCGGTGGTCGCCTTCGGAGCGTCCCCGCTGGGGCCGGCGGTTACCATGCGCAAGTCGCCGCTCTTGATGCTCCCTTTGCCGATGGACGAACTGGTGAAGAAAAATATGCTGCCCGAATTCGCCGCCCGCCTGTGCAGGGATTTGTTAATCAAGGGCTACGCCAAGATAGGCATATTCGGGCGCACCGACAGCGGCAAGACGACCTTCATGAAAGCGTTGGCCCTGTTCTACCCGCGCTACAAGCGCATTATCATAACCGAAACGTCGTATGAGTTCTTCCTGCCCGGTTTCGACAACTGCCTGAATCTGGTGGAAGTGATCAGCGCCGGCGTGGTCATCGTGGACATGACCATGCTGTGCAACGTCGTAAACCGCAGCAACCCGGACATATCCATCGTGGGCGAACTGCGGTCCAAGGAAATCGTTCCCGCCCTGCAGATCGCCGCTTCCACGAGTTGCTTCATGACCACGGGGCACGCCGGAACGATAAGGGACCTGCGCACCCGCATCGTCGGGATGCACCGGGACGCCGGCATAGAGCTGCCGCGGGATTCCCTGGACGAGACCATATCCACACTTTTCGATTTCATTATTTTCCTGGGCAAGGAGACCAGGACGAAAGAAGAAAAGCGCACGCTCATGTCCATAGAAGAAGTGGTTCCCGGCGGCTACCGCACTATAATCAGGTTTGACTTCGATGAGTTTGCCGCTACCGGCAAGAGGCGCTGGATTTACGAAAATACCGTGAGCAAGGAAAAGCTGTCCCGTCTAGCGTTCCAGGGAGCGGAAATTTTGCCGGAATATAAGGAGATCAAGCAGAAATATCTTTATTGAGGGGAGAGATTGGTCTTGTCAGCTGGCCTGATTCTTTTTTTGTGCTTGTTTGTCGCTGTGTTTCTTGTGATATACCGTGACTTTGAAGTTGAAGAAAACTGGACAGCTCTACTGCCCGCACTGAGCGCGGCGGTCTTTTTCTTCCTGGGGTCGTGGGTCTATCTTTCCCCGGTGGCCGGGATAATCACCGGCGTGTTCGGGTACAAGCTCTGTAAAAGTGTGATGCGCTGGCGCGAAGAGCGCTGGGCGGCGCTGGTCAGGAAACAGGCCAGGGACTTCGTGACCGCAGCCGCAGGGATGTACGCCAGCGGGAAAAACGACCGGAGCGTTATCGAGGACGCGGCCAAAAACCTGCCCGACCCTCTGGGCGGGATGCTGGACGACGTTCTGAGCAGTTACGACTTCAAAGGCACCGCGTTCCCGGACTCTTTCAGGGCAATGGCCGAAGAAACCGGCGTCGATGAGTTCAGGGCCGTGGCGAGCATACTGGAATTTGGGAAGCAGGGCGGGCCGAAAGCTACGGGGCGGGGCCTGCTGCGGCTTGGCAACGCGCTGCGCCGCCGGGACAAGCTGCTGACCGAACGGGCCAAGGCGGTAGCCGAATCGTCGGCGGTCGCGTGGGTGGTCATCGGCATACTGTTTACTGTGTCTATAATTGACGCCGTAAAATTCCGCGCGTATTTCGCCTCGTCGTTAGTCGGCAAACTCGACCTGGCCGTGGGCGTCGGGATCGTCGTCGGGCTGTTCTTTTTGGCTCAGAAGCTGGCGCAGGACAAAGATTTGATGAGGTTAGGGGGCGGGCAATGATGGTTCTGCTGGAAGCTGCTCTTTTCCTGTCGCTTTTTGCCGCCGCGTACTCGCTGCTGGTCTCCGGCGAACAACTGAGCGTCGCTGAGGCCACGGTAGACGCGGTGCGCACTAAGGTGCTGGAATTTATCCGGCGCAGCGGAGATAATGAAAGAATTATCGATATTCTTAAACTGGATGTTCAGCAGCTGGTCAATAAAGGTTTTCTGACCGGTTTAATGTTCGGGGTAACGATGCTCGTCGTCACGGTAAAATTATTGGGTCCGTTTTCGGCCGTCATGGTGCCGCTGGGCGTTATCACCGGCGTGCTGGTGGTCAGCAACACCGTATCGCGGTCCTATAAAGACTGGCAGGAGAAGATCTTAAGCGACGCGCCGGTGCTGGTGGACTTTCTCCCGGCGTTCCTGGAGATCCGGGGCATAAGCACGCGGACGGCGCTGGAGAACACCGTGCCTTTCCTGTCGGGGCCGCTGAAAGAAGAGATGGCGGACGCCGTGGCGAAGATCAAAGACACCGGCGGCGCGAAAACCGTCTTCCGGGAACTGGGCGAGCGGGTGAACAACGCCACGGTGAGCGCGGTGTGCGCCAGGCTGTCCATGGCCTGGGACACTACGGTGACGCCGGATCTGTTCATGGATTTGTCCGAGGAAATAGGTTACGCGCGTGAACTCTCGGCGGCCAGGGCTACAACCATGAAAACGCTGTATTTCACGCTTATCGCCCTGGCCGGGCTGTTCGGGCTGGCGTTCCTGGCCGGGTATCCGGCGCTCATGGCGTTCAAGGGTATGATGTCGCATATGTTCGGGGGGTAGCCGGGTTGTTGCGCCCGTCTTTTGTATGCTAGGTCGGCGTTTTGAAATTAATTTAAGGAGCGAATAAATAGCGAGAATGGCAGTGGCTAACCTATCTTTCTTCATTGGGATGAGTTTTAGAAGAAATCAAATTTTAGTAAATAATACGCCACCTTCCAAAGAAAATATATAAACGTCAGAAATGCAGCGAGATAATAAGATACTCTAAGGACAGGATTGTGTTTAGATATTTTATCTAAAATACCCAGTGTTCCTGTAATAGCCAATAGTATGACTAACCCTTTTATGTAATTGACTAAAAAATACCTTGTAAATTGCATTATGGTATCCTGTAAGTAGATCATAAATTCCATTTAATAATCACCAGATAGGAGGTGTAAAGCCTGGTCATGGGGAGGCCGCTTAACAAGAAATGGTACAGTGTATCAGGAATTGTTAAGTTATTTGAACCAGGAAGTTTTATGGATATTAACAGTATTTTTAATAAGCAGAAAGCAGAAAGATTATTAACGCTAGCAATGTCTTTTATCAGGGGTTTTATTATGGTAGGAATTATATTTGATGTTTTTGTTTCTTATAAAAATATACTGACAGTGTTTTCTCTGCTGGTATTTTCACCAATAATTTCGTATCTTTTGATTAAACCTGATTTATTTAATACATTTAATAGAGCTAGGTTAATTACCTTTGTTACGGGCCAATCTTTAGCAATGGTCCTTTTTTTGACTGCTTTCTGTTTTTCTGGTTGATCTTATAAGAATAAGTTAACTCCAGGAAATTGACAAAATTCAAAGTAGTGGTTTAGATCTTGCTATCAAAAAAAGAGAATAGCGCACTAATGAGACGTTTTTATTTCGCCCCGGCCCCGTCGGGCTTTTTCTATTCAGGCAGGATTTTCCCTATTCCTGCTGCAATATTACAATAAGGCAGGTGGTGCCAGCCGGAACGATCGTTCGCAAAACAGCGCAGTGCGGGTTTTCTCCGTAAAATCACGCAAATTCCGGCGAAAATGGTCCCGGACAACAATTGTGCGCGAAACCATTTTGTGGTAAAGTCAAAGTAGGTCAAAGTCAAATCTAAGTGTGCCGGGTCGCGGTCCTGTTTGAGGCGGCGCAAAAAACAAAAACCACATCCAGGAAAGATGTGGTAAAATAAGCTTGGGAATGTTGGACTGAACGGGCCTCACCTACCGGGGAAGTTTTTCCGAAAGGGGGTGGGGCGGAATGATTTCACTATCTGATGTAATCCAAATCGTAATAGCGGTCCTGCTCTTTCTCACCCTCGTAGTGAACCTTACCGACCGGCGCAAGTAGCCGGAAACCCTTGAAACCGTTGCCGCGGTTTCAAGGGTCCCTGTGAAAGCCCCGTTAGGTCGAGGCACTCCGAGCCGTTTCAGATTCAACATTCCCACTTAATTACATTATACGGAGGAAATCGGGCATTGTCAACTGTTCCGGCCTGCCAGTGCCGTGTCAATATCCAGTAGGTATCTCCAGAATTCTTTTCTATTCTGAGACCTCATCGCTCAAAAACATTAGATTGAACCTCCCCTGACAAAATAAAGTCAGAGGATTTCGGATTTTCCTTCTTATGAACTTCGTGCCTGCCTCGGGTACGCGGTCGTAGCCTCTTCAACATCCGGTGGAGAAGGTGGTATGAGACATCTGCGCGTAAAACTTTTCGCTGATTCTCCTTATTTTGTTAATGTGACAATTACCATTGTAAGGTGAGCGCTGTGATACAACCATCTGGGGCAAGCCCAGATGGTTGGTTTATTTCCCATACAATTCCATACTATCAATCCATACCCAATTATCCAATTTAATACAGCTCTAAGAGTTGACATAGGTGTGGTTTATTCAACATAATCTGACATAGGTATAGAAATGATTACATATTTTGCAATTATTTTTTAAACCCTGGGAGGATATTTGAATTTTTTGTATAAAACCCCTGATATAAAAATTAGGGGGTTGGTTTTATGGATAAAAAAGTACTTGAAACCATGTTAAATAAAAAAACCACATTATCCCAATTAAAAAAATTTATTAAAGCTAAGAAACTAAAACCAACTGACAAAAGCAAAAAGGGGATTATTGATTTCCTTGTAAACTCTATACAGCTAAAAGAGGAAGATTTTGAATCATTGCAAGAAATAGCTTTTGGACCAAGGGAAGATAAAGGATTTTCTGCATATATATGCCAATTTAATACTAATTTAACAATTAACAAATTTAAAGAAAAAATCAATGAGATATCTCGTTTTATAACCTCAGACTCTCCATTTAGGCTAAGGTTATTAGCTTTAGAATCTAGTCGATTAGAAATCTTATGTGAGTTCACTGAAAAAGAATTAACATTAGACATATTTACTAATAAACCAACATTTGGTGCTGATAATATTAATATAGTAGCATCTTTTGATTTCAAACAATATACCGTTATGTTTTTCTCGGGTAGTTATGATCATTGCACCGAGGCTGCCATTAATTTAAACAATATGCTACCTGTTAATATTAGGCCGTTAACAATTTATAAAAAACATATTACAAATGCTATAAGTTATACTGAAGATTCGTTAACTTTGCTATTTCTTGATTTTATACTAAACAGGCTTTCTACCATAGGTAAAATTGAAAAAGTAGAAGGAATTGATTTTGAACCAATAGATACAGAAAATATAAGAAGTATCAAGCATAAAGGTGAATCAGTATTAAGTGATCCCGAAACCTGTAGATTAATTAGTATGGGGCATAGGGTCGTTGGTTTTAGGGTGTATTTTATGTATATTACTGCTGAAAACAGAGTTATTTATACGCACATTAGTCTAGTATTTAAGGAAAAAGGCACAAAAATTTCAGTTGCAAAGAAAAATTATAAATTAAATGATATTGAAGAGTTATTTAACAAAGTAAAGGATCTTTATATTGATATGTATGTAAATGGTCCGAAAAATATAGAAAGTATACTAGAATTTATAAATAAAATACGTGAAAGAGCTAAAGAGGTGAGTTAATTTGATATTACCGAGTTCAAAACTTAATAAGTTTATATTTATTGAAACTAGTGATTATATAGATGAAAACAAAATAAATAGGTTGGAAAATTTTATGAAAGATAAGGGAAAATATGAAATAAATGTAGATGAAAAAAGCGGCTTCATAAAGATATGTTTTTCATATTCTGATTATATTGATTCCGGGAGTCCCTCTATAAAAATGCAACGATTATATTTTTGGTTAAAGATGAATACTTTTTATGTTATATGCTTTACAGATAAAAGAAGCCAATTGCTTGAAGCAATAAATTTGCTAAAAGATGCGCTTGGAGGTAATGCTAAAAGCACACCTTTCCAACATGACTTCATGTTATACTTAATTAATAATAGACATATATGTAATGATGTACTTGGGGTAAAATTAGAGTCTGATAATTCAGGATTTATTAAAACTATTAGTCTTGAAGGAGAAAACATTTCCAAGTCCGAAGAGTTCAAAAGTTTACTTAAAAGTAAGCATAAATTAACTAAAATAATTGTTAGCGTTTTTACTAGCAGTGATACAACTTTTATTGCAACAATATTTAATACTGGATATATTAGTTTAAGTCCTTATGTTACAGCTTCAGATGTAATTTTTTTTATAGATAGGATTATTGAAATATTAGGTGATTACTATGGGAAACGATAAAAATTTTGATATAGTAACCACTTTTATTCAGAATAAATATGCAATATTTGTTTCGTTTTTATTTACGATATTAGTTCCTATTTATAGTTATTTTAGTCAACAAAGTTCTAATACGTTATTTTTATATATACTATCATTGTTAATTGCTAATTTATTTTTCATGTTTATCATGTACTCATGGTTAAAAAATATTGGACAGATGACTCGAAGATTGCTTATGATAAATGACGGAAGGTTGCATTTGCTTGTCTCGTCTTCAATGGTAAATTTGGAATACATAGAAGATTCTCTGGAACGCGAAGAGGCGTTTTACAGAAGCTATGGATTTACAGTGGCAATTTTAAATGAAAGAGAAGAATATTCAGATGTTGAGTTCATAATAAATAAGCCGTCGGAAATAGATTTAGATATAGATTATGACAGAGTTGCAAGTGGGCAAACAATATCTGAAACTACAAATCAAATACATATTAAAATTAATTTAAGTAAGGGGGTATTTATATTACCCATAAAAAGAATAGAATTAAGTGACAGTAAAGTAAATTCTTTTAGGGGATCGAATAGGTTGCTTATTTTTGAAATAAGGAGCGATAGCTTTAGAAATATACCTAAAGAAAAGATGTGTTTAATTGTTCAGGTTGTCATCAAAATTACATAATTATTTTAAGTCTACTAATAATGGACGGATTTTAACTCTTATGAACTTAGATAGCAATATTTGTGGTCTGGATTAGTGGTGTTTGAGGGACAAAAAAATCCTGGCATGGTGTACATGCCATAGAAACCACTAATACCAGTGCGAGCCAATTTAAATTCGGTGGCATGCAATGGAATGGCGTATAACCGAAATTTGGTCTTACCTGAAAGTCACCCGGTCTTTGTATATAACGGACCGGTGGGATCTGTGGCAAAAGTTGTTGCTAAGGCCGGTATCCAGGCAACGGTCTGTACCTGCCAAGGATTTCCTTGCGTTTTATCGGGCTGCAGGCGGAGGGAGCTGGTTGATACAACCTCGAGTTTGATAGCTAAAAACTGTTATTTTACCCTCTAAAAATCGCGAGGTCTTGATAAATGGGCATTTTTAGTTGTAAAGCATGCCAGAATAGAAAGCAATTGTAAAAAAACAGGCGATTTTTGAAAAAGAGTATTAATATGTGGTTAGACTAGACTGGGTCCCTGCGTGCAGCGTATCTTTGAACCACTATGAGAACGCGAGCAAGTTTTTGGGGCGAATCGCGGAGGACAATCGCCGGTCATTACCCACCAAGTTCCTCACCTATGTTAAAGCCCAGGTTAACTAAAACAATGTTGCCCCGTTTCAGGTAGGGAATACTCTCTTCGTTGAAGGTATCTTCTTCTCTGATCATTTGTAAATACTCAGGTAACCAATCAGCCAACATGGAAATTCTCTTTATGTGTTCTGGGGTTCTCGCTTCATTAATCATCTGTAATATCAGCTGATAGATATTATCGGTATCGGCGTTCTTTAACAATTTGTCTTTCAATTTTACCTCATTCCTCCTTTTCATTTTTTTTCGATAACCATTCGGAAATTCCTCCCATATTCGCAGGGTTTCGATAAAAATTATGCCCGGGCCATGCCCGGTATTTTTATGTAAAGAGGGAGGTGACGCTTATCGAACAAACGCTTGCCAACCAATCAAAAATATGGTAAACTAAAGTCAAAGAAGGTCAAACAGTAAAGGAGTGATTTAACCTATGCGCAAACGCAAAACTTTAATTTTAGTGATGGCTTTTTTCCTGCTTGCCGCCCTGGCTCTCCCGGCCCTGGCCCAGCAGGAGAAGGTTGACGTGTACCAGAACCAGAAGCTGGTCAAGTCAGTGGTGTTCGCCGTCGGTCTGAACGAATACTTCGTTAACAACCAGACTCCCGGTACGAAGATGGACGTGGCTCCGTTTATCGAATCCGGCAGAACCTTCGTGCCCGTCCGGTTCCTGTCCAACGCCCTGGGAGTGCAGAACGACAACATCGGCTGGGACGGCAAAACCCAGTTGGTCACTCTGAAACAGCCGGGGTTCCCGGCGGTGGAAATGACCGTCGGCAAGATCGAAGTTAAGTCCAACGGCCAGCCCCTGGCCGGTGTTGACGTAGCCCCTTTGTTAAGGGATTCCCGGACGTTCCTGCCGGCCCGGTGGGTAGCCGAGGCCCTGGGGTACCAGGTTGAGTGGGACGAAAAGACCCGGACGGTTATTTGCTGGCCGAAGGGCGAGCCGAAGCCGGACGTGAGCGCGGTGCTTCAGTACATCGAGCAGCGGAAAGCTCAGGTGGCCGCCAGGACGCTGACAGAAGAGGACATCAAGCGGCTGCAGAGCTATCCTATGTTTGATGGGTCTGAATCGCTGCAGGGAGAGGTAAATACCGATTCGTTCAGGTCCTTCGAGCAGATGCAGGCGGACCCATACCTGCGGGAAGATGCGGAATTGGTGGTAAAGCATGATACTTTGGATGCACTACTCAACATGCGTGAAACACACATTGGGACTATAGGTACTCACGGTTACAAAGTTCTCCCGTCTCTTAAAGAATACGACGGGGCCGAAATGAAGTGGCTTACCGACCCGCGTTTGGTTTATCGGACGGCTCTTTTTCAACGCGGCATACGCGGGGTTTTGCTGGTAACCTTCCCAGATTCCAATAAGTTCGGTCTTACTCCGGGACGGACTTACGAGCAGGATGTGGAATTCCGGGTTATTAATTCGCTTGATTGGGGTACAGGAGAATTTACCAAAAAGTTGGAGCAGATTGTATTACTATCGGACTTTCGACCAGTAAGGGGGTAAAAAGACATGCAATTGAAGAAAAATTTTGTTTCTCTATTGTTAGCAGCTGTTTTCGTTATGGCCAGCGCACTCCCGGCGCTGGCTTTAAAAGTTGACGACCATCCCGCCGATGAATATAAGTACGAAGATACCATTATGCCAGTACGTGGTGATAAAGGTCTTCTTGAAGCCATAACCTACAACGTCACCAACACCGGAGCCACATCGGGCATCCGGTACCGTACAAAAGAGATAACGTTCCAAGTTGGCGACTTTGCCGGCTGGATCGACGCAGCTGATCTGAGGAAGGCCCGCCCGCAGCCCGGCCAGAGAACGGTGAGCGTCATCACGATCACCGTGGGCGACATAGCCGAAGCCGTCAAACAGCCGGACAGCGATGAGTTCAGGCAGCTGGTGAGCCAGCCGGGGATGCTGAATATCGGCGCGGTGATCGAGATCTACAATGCGGCCACGGGCGAGGTCCTGGATACCATCAGCAGTCCGGACCAGGTAATCCCGGTCACGAGCAAGTACGGCTTTGATCGCGGATCCGTCGAGGACATGCTCAACCGTTACAAGGGCGATGTCGTCAAGAAAGAATGGAACACCCCGTCGCCCGACCTGTACGCGGCCATCGACCCGCACAGCGTCGAAGCGAACCCGGGGCAGGAATTAACGTTCAACGTGACGTTCGGCAACGCCGAAATCCCGGGCGCAATTGCGCGTGAAGGCGTGGTTAAGGCCCTCCACGAAGTGAGCGGCAACGAGTACCCCGTCGAAATCAAACTGGACGGAAAGGTTGTCGGCCCCGAAGAGCCGATTGAGTTTGACGTGGGCCAGGAGAGGAAGGGCACGGTAACCGTCCACGCGCAGAACGTCGGCTCTAAAGTAATCGTAAAGATATACCCCGTGCTCGCTATGCCGGGCAATATATTCTATCTCAAAGACGACGCCGACTGGAGCAACAACCGGGGCGAGGCGGAAATTAAAGTAAAAGCCCCTGAACTGGTGGTCACCCCGCCGTCGGCCACGGTCGATGTAGGGGGCACCCAGCAATACAGGGCCACCTATTACCCCAAAGGAAAAGACAACGGTAACGGGCAAGACGTGACCGCGCAATGCAGCTGGACGGTACAGGACCACTCCATCGCAAGCATCGGCGGCAACACCGGTCTGGCGACCGGGACGAACCCGGGCACCACCCAGGTGACGGCCACCTACAATGCGCCCGGCGTGACGTTGCAGGGGCAGGCCGGCCTGACGGTGCGCGGGAAGCAGCCCCCGCCGCCCGTGAACGTCACCACCGGGGACGGCCTGCATTTTCAGGCCGTCAGCCAGTACAACGCATTGACGGGCAAGCCGGACGACCCGCCCAGGGAACCGGACACGGCCAAATGGACTGACACGGTGACGGCCACGCTGAAACCGCTCAAGGTACAGAACGTGGTCACGGAAGATCAAAGTCCGCCAGATTACTCGACAACCGTGGCTCCGCCTCCGCCGCCATCTGGTGGTTGTGACCCTAACTTTACCGAAATCGAGAGCTGGCGGCTGGTGAGGGCGAAGCTGACGTACCCGAAGCAGAACCCGCACTACACCTTCGGTCACCCGCTACCGCCGGAGGGGACCGAGACGGCGGATATGGCGCCCACTGAAGACGGGCACGCCCTGACTTGCCAGTTCAAGGAGATGTGGGCGGAGAACGGGACGTACCTGCACGACATACTCGACCCGTCGATGGACGAGTGGATACAGACCCCGCAGACGTACACGCTGACGGCATCGGACATAGCCGTGGAAGTCAGGTACACTCTCGTGACGCATCACCTGCATTGCACCAAAGACGGTTGCGATTGCGTCGCTGACGTTGAACGGGGGCTCGTTTACACCTACACCTTGTCACCCATAAACGGCAACTTGCTGGTCAACGGGACCGGCGTGGCGTCGGTGGGAATGTAGGCGAAAAGAAAAGGCCTTGGTTAAAACAGCCGGGGCCTTTTCGTTTTATGGGGGAGGTTTGCAGCAGCTACCAATAGGCCGACAAATATTGATAAAACATAACAAAGCAGTTGCAATATACTATGGAACTCTTAACCATCAGCAAAGCGGCAAAAAATCAGGCAGGGGTTTCGGGAAGTGATTGCGGGAGTGTTGCAGGATG
>NZ_WHYR01000129.1 GCF_009428905.1 Desulfofundulus thermobenzoicus
GAATGTAGACAGTCAGATCATCTGTATCATTAGCCAAAATAAGAGCTAGAAAAAAAAGCACAAAAAAACAAAGTCCTGTCAAAATAATCTTTAATGTATGATAGTATACACCGATGCTCTGAGCAATTAATACCGGTAAAAGACCAATTAAAATAACAGGAGAGGCAGCTGGCATAGCTAAAACACAAAGTAGAATAACGATTCCTTGTATGAAGAAATAAATCCAAGGCTTCTTCTGGAACCAATAAAAAGACCACCAATGAAAAATGAGATGAATTGCAAAAAGGCCAGAAAAAAACAAACTTGAAAGCGATAGAGATACTGTTAAAAACTGAAAAATCATCGCTGCAACATACACAAGAATACCCCATAATAACGTGGGAATTCGGGAATAGATCATTTTATTAAATGGGTCTATCCGTTTCTTATCCATAAATGTTCACCTTCCAAACCCCATCATAACACGAAAAATACCGCCCGCCTTTGAAAGAGGCAATGGCGGTATTAGAATTTTAACATTTAAAGAAGAATAAATTATATAATCTTCTTTTCTTTTTGGGCAATTGACTCTCCTTCAATATCAATATGCGGAAGCAATCGTGCCAGCCATTTAGGTAAGTACCAATTTGCACGCCCTAATAG
>NZ_WHYR01000130.1 GCF_009428905.1 Desulfofundulus thermobenzoicus
GCGGTAACCGGCAGACTGTTCCAGATCGAGCATATTTTCCACCTCCCGGAAAATCATTTCGATGACCTGCTCTTCATACAGCAGCCCGGCGAATATTTCCGCCCGCAGCAGGGCTTTTTGCTTCTCTTCAAAACTCAAGGGTGTCCGGGCTATTTCTTCTGCGCATTCTCTTAAAAAGCTTTCCCCTTTTTGCTTCCTTTTCTCCCTGTCGGTTAAGGGCAGCAGGGCATATAAAGTATAGTTGCCGGTTTTTTTGATCTCTTCAGCCGTGATGCCGCCCAGGTCTACCGTCCGGAAACGGTAATCCAGGTAATTCTGTGCGTTAAAGTGAAAGGATAATCCGTCCGCCATGTTCATTTCCCGGTCCCCGAAGTAAATGAGGATCTGGTATACCGGCAGGTTGTATTTTTGCTTTATATCGGCGGCGTAACGGAGCATGCGATAGGGAATGTCGTTATCGTTGGTACTTTGAAATTCCATGTGCACTGCGGCGGGTCCCTTTTCTGTCCGGCATTCCAGGATCAAATCGCTTCTCTTTTTCTCCACCAGGGGAAATTCGATGTTCAATTGCCGGATTACCTGCGTCTTTATCTGGCCGAAAAAGCGGATCAAGTCCTCTTCGCTGTCTGCAAAGAGTTC
>NZ_WHYR01000131.1 GCF_009428905.1 Desulfofundulus thermobenzoicus
CCTAAATACATGACACCGATCCGGTCACTAATATATTTCACCATGGACAAGTCATGTGCAATAAAAAGAAAAGTTAATCCTTCCTCTTTTTGCAGTTTTTTCAGCAGGTTCACGACCTGCGCTTGGACAGAGACGTCTAGTGCAGAAATCGGCTCATCTGCCACAATAAATTTTGGCGCTAAGGCAAGTGCTCTTGCAATGCCGATTCTCTGCCTCTGTCCCCCGCTAAATTCGTGCGGATAGCGGGTAGCAAAATCATAGCTTAATCCTACCGCTTCAAGCAGTTCTTTCACGCGGGCAATCCTTTTCTTTTGACTGCCATAAAGCTGATGAATCTCCATTGGCTCCAGCATAATATCTTTTACTGACAGTCTTGGATTTAACGAGGAATACGGATCTTGAAAGACCATTTGCATTTGCCGGTTGAAATCAAATGATTCTTTTTTAGAAAGGTGGTGAAGACTTTTCCCTTCATATAAGGCTTCACCATCTGTAGGTTCATAAAGACGCATGAGCACTTTTCCAAGTGTGGATTTGCCGCAGCCAGACTCACCAACGAGACCAAAGGTTTCTCCTTGTTTCAGCTGAAAAGAGACACCATCCAGCGCTTTTAAGGTTCTCCCTTTCGATAGA
>NZ_WHYR01000132.1 GCF_009428905.1 Desulfofundulus thermobenzoicus
CCTGGTTCAAATAACTTAACAATTCCTGATACACTGTACCATTTCTTGTTAAGCGGCCTCCCCATGACCAGGCTTTACACCTCCGTGGAAATATTTCCTGGGGTGACAGAGAGACCTCGGCCCCGGGAGTCCCACCCGGACGGGAGATGGAAAAATTCTGCTCCAAATGGGCGCAAGGACACAAAGCCCTTACGTTGATCATCTGGAAGAGGTTAACTCCGCCTCCACGCGACCTGTTAGGTGCGGCCTACCGGTTGTTCCCGCACCGGCTAACGGGGTCACCTACTCGATAAAGCGAGCTGCTTCAAGTCGTGCCAGACGGTGCGAAACGATTCCTGTTTGAAACGGGTCAGCCCGTTATGCACGGAAATCTTTTCTTCCAGCCGCTTGAAGAGCCGCTTTACCTTCCGGGTCATCCCTTTTCCTTCCCCAGGTAAGGAATAAACCTTCCGGTTCAGCTTCTCTTTGACAGCCTGAATTTTTGCTTTCAGTTCACCGGTAATTCGTTCTTTGAAGCCAATTGCCCGGCGAGCTGTAACTAAAGCAGCGGCGTGGTGAATAATTATCCCGTACCGCTGCATGTACTTCCAGTAACCGATGGTGGAGGTGTGCGCCGGCCAGACCGGCTTTAC
>NZ_WHYR01000133.1 GCF_009428905.1 Desulfofundulus thermobenzoicus
CCCGGGGGGACGAAACCAAGGGCGGCAACCCGAACATCAAGATAAGCTACCGCAGCGGAGAATTTGCTTTGTCCGTGACCGTCTCACATCTATCGGAACAGGCGGGCACGGACAGTAAAGGGCGGCCGGATAATGACCAGAGCGCCGCGGGTGGAGGGAAAGCTCTGGCTGCCGGAAAAACACCGGCTCAAGGTGTGGGAGCTGCTGCTTTCCGGCGCTCCCTATAACGTTGAGTTAATCAGAGGCCGGGACGGCCGGTACAGGGTGCACATTACCTTCACCGTAACGGCACCTGAACCGGCAACCAGTCCCAACCGGGGCTACCTGGGCATGGACACCAACCCGGACGGGGTGGCTTTAGCCAACGTCAATTATTTCGGCCAGCCCGAACCCTGGCCGGAGGGTTTCGAGGTACCTTACCCGAAGGCATTACACAAATTTGCCGGGGAATTCCAGGTGACAGTGCAACCGAACGGTTTTCTGTACATCAAGATACCGGAACTTGCTTACAGCCGCGGATACCGGCGCACCTACCTGATAGGCGTGCTGGCCAAAGTGGCGGTGGACATGGCAAAAGCTTTGGGTAAGCCCATTGCATTGGAGGACCTGGACTTCGGCAAAGACCGGCTGG
>NZ_WHYR01000134.1 GCF_009428905.1 Desulfofundulus thermobenzoicus
CCCGGGGGGACGAAACCAAGGGCGGCAACCCGAACATCAAGATAAGCTACCGCAGCGGAGAATTTGCTTTGTCCGTGACCGTCTCACATCTATCGGAACAGGCGGGCACGGACAGTAAAGGGCGGCCAATAATGACCAGAGCGCCGCGGGTGGAGGGAAAGCTCTGGCTGCCGGAAAAACACCGGCTCAAGGTGTGGGAACTGCTGCTTTCCGGCGCTCCCTATAACGTTGAGTTAATCAGAGGCCGGGACGGCCGGTACAGGGTGCACATTACCTTCACCGTAACGGCACCTGAACCGGTGACCAGTTCCAACCGGGGCTATCTGGGCATAGACACCAACCCGGACGGTGTAGCTCTGGCCAACGTCAATTATTTCGGCCAGCCTGAACCCTGGCCGGAGGGTTTCGAGGTACCTTACCCGAAGGCATTACACAAATTTGCCGGGGAATTCCAGGTGACAGTGCAACCGAACGGTTTTCTGTACATCAAGATACCGGAACTGGCTTACAGCCGCGGATACCGGCGCACCTACCTGATAGGCGTGCTGGCCAAAGTGGCGGTGGACATGGCAAAAGCTTTGGGTAAGCCCATTGCATTGGAGGACCTGGACTTCGGCAAAGACCGGCTGG
>NZ_WHYR01000135.1 GCF_009428905.1 Desulfofundulus thermobenzoicus
GTACTACGATATGAACGAGCAGGATACGAAGAACTATGGACTGAAAGACAAACCGTTCTTCAAAGAGTCGATGCCAATCCTTAAAAACATGAAGCAGCCGTTTTATTCGAAATTCATTACCTTATCGAACCATTTCCCATTTGGAATGGATGAAGGTGATACTGATTTCGAGCCTGGTGATTTCGGTGACTCTGTCGTCGATAACTACTTCCAATCGGCTCATTATTTAGATGAAGCGATTGAACAGTTCTTCAACGATTTGAAAAAGTCAGGTCTCTATGACAACACAGTCGTCATTATGTACGGAGATCATTACGGTATTTCTGAAAATCATAATGAAGCGATGGAAAAAGTGACAGGACAAAAAATCGGAGATTATGAAAATGCGCAGCTCATGCGTGTGCCGCTCTTTATCCATGTTCCTGGCGTAAAAGGCGGACAGATTCATAAATACTCTGGTGAAGTCGATGTCGCACCAACCCTTCTGCACCTGCTTGGCGATGATACGAAGAACTATTTAATGTCTGGTTCTGATATCTTATCGAAGAACTTTAAAGAGCTTGTGCCATTTAGAAATGGTGACTTCGTGTCTAAGGACTACACAAAAGTAGGCAATAACTATTACAGC
>NZ_WHYR01000136.1 GCF_009428905.1 Desulfofundulus thermobenzoicus
GCTAACCGCAAGGAGGCAGCCGTCGAAGGTGGGGTTGGTGATTGGGGTGAAGTCGTAACAAGGTAGCCGTATCGGAAGGTGCGGCTGGATCACCTCCTTTCTAAGGAGCGAAGCTTTCTGGAAGGAAACCATCCTAACCTGCTGTTCGGTTTTGAGGGACCAATGTGGGGGTGTAGCTCAGTGGGAGAGCACCTGCCTTGCAAGCAGGGGGTCACCGGTTCGAATCCGGTCATCTCCACCAGCACACATCCCAATTATGGGCCTATAGCTCAGCCGGTTAGAGCGCACGCCTGATAAGCGTGAGGTCGGTGGTTCGAGTCCACCTAGGCCCACCAAAACGGAGGTCGGATGTCTGAAGTCAGAAGTCGGAAAAGCCACCATTAAGGTGGTAAATTAATCCGGCGACTGGCTGATGCAACTGGCATCCGTGGGGATCCTCATAAAAGGATCCTCATCAATGGTCGTTAGGTAATAACGCCCCACGACCAACTGTTCCTTGAAAACTTCACAGTGGGAGAAAGTTCGTCGAGGTCAAGATACGAAGGGCATACGGTGGATGCCTTGGCGCTTTGGGCCGATGAAGGACGTGGTAAGCTGCGAAAAGCCACGG
>NZ_WHYR01000137.1 GCF_009428905.1 Desulfofundulus thermobenzoicus
CGCTTCGTGCCGATCAAGAACGTCGAGCAGCAGTCGGTGCTCTCGCTGCACCGCGTGCGCCAAGGCTTCGTAAGGGCACGCACGGCGCAAGCTAAGGCAACGCTGATAAAGGTCTGCCTTGCGGGTTGATCAGGTGGCACGGCCTGGGGTACTTCCGGATGATGCGCGCATGAAGCAAGCCACACTCGCGGCAGCAGCCGATCAGGGCGAGGAGTTCGAGCGATTTCGCCGGCCGACTCGGCGCGACGTGTTTCTGCAGACGATGGAGACCATCGTGCCGTGGGCCGAGCTGTGTGCAGTCATCGAGCCTCACTACCCCAAGGCCGGCAACGGCCGTCCGCCCATTGGCCTGGAGCGCATGCTGCGCATGCACTTCGTGCAGCACTGGTTCAACCTGGCCGACGAAGCCTGCGAAGAAGCGCTGTTGGACAGCACGGCGCTGCGCCGCTTCGTGGGCATTGACCTGGGCCGCGAGCGTGTGCCCGACGGCACGACGTTGCTGAAGTTCCGCCGCCTGCTCGAGGACGACAAGCACAAGCTGGGCGCAGCCCTGTTCGCCAAGGTCGGCGAGGTTCTGCAAAGCAAGGGCATGAAGGTCGGCACCGGCAC
>NZ_WHYR01000138.1 GCF_009428905.1 Desulfofundulus thermobenzoicus
GCGTTTCCTCAGTCAATTGAGGAATAAGAGAGGGGTCCAGCCGAACTGATTCAGCAATATGCGGCTGCTCTGTCAGCAGTCGTACGGCATTGGTTATTAAATTGGTCGTTGTCTCATTGCCTGCAACGAGTAATAGAATACAAAAGCCAAGCAGTTCATTCTCGGTTAAACGCTCTCCATCAATTTCTGCTTGAATGAGAAGCGAGATCAAGTCATCGGCAGGTGTTTCTTTTCTTTTTTTGATCAAATGAGCAAAATAAATGGACAGCTCCTCTTCAGCGCGTTTCTGCATATCTACAACAGCCTGAATGGCTTCCTTTGATTCATCCTTAGCACCTGCCACGAGGGCATCAGAATGTTTTTTAATCAGCTCTCTGTCCTGCACCTCTGCACCGAGAAGCTCAGCGATGATCATCACTGGCAGGGGAGCTGCTAAATCTTGCACGATATCAAACGTACGTTGATCCTTTACTTGATTTAATAGATCATGTGTCAGGTCTTTGATCTTATCTTCTAATTGCTTGATCGCTTTTGGGGTGAATGCTTTATTCACAAGCGCTCTCATCTTTGTATGTTTTGGAGGATCCATCGTTAAAA
>NZ_WHYR01000013.1 GCF_009428905.1 Desulfofundulus thermobenzoicus
GTCCCTGCCGGGCGGGGCATTACGCCCAGCTACACAAAAAAATTTTACACTCACTGGGCTATGGGGTGGATATAATTGTATTTGAACCGCCCCGACTCTACCCCCTGGATTTTTTATATAATATCCAGCGTTTAAACCCCAACCGCCTGTCCTACCGGTCCATATACGAGTGTATCCGGCGGGCCTGGCGCAAGCTGCAGGCGCTGGATAACCTGGAAAAGCTGACCCATGTGGTGCGCCCCCGGGAGATCACCCGGGGAACCACCACCCGCACCTATGGCCGGGTACTGGAGTGGATTGACCGGGCTTACACCCTGCGGGAAATTGAAGAGGCGGAAAGGGCCGCTTTAAAAGCATTACAGAAAGTGCCGCAGGACCCCACCCGGGATGTCCTGAGGGTGGGCATTGTGGGCGAAATATATGTTCTGCTGGAGCCGGCCAGCAACCTGGAAATTGAGGAAACCCTGGGCAATCTGGGCGTGGAAGTGGAAAGGTCCATGTTTTTAACCGGCTGGACCAGGGACAATACCTGGGCCGAAACCACCGAAGGCCTGACCATCCGGGAGGCCGCCCTGCCCTACCTGCCGGAACTTTTAGGCGGTCACGGCAGGGATTCCATCGGCAATACGGTGCTCTACGCCAAGCGGGGTTTTGATGGGGTTATTCAACTGGCCCCCTTCACCTGCATACCGGAAATTGTAGCCCGCACCATATTGCCGCAGGTCAGCCGGGAACACGGCATACCGGTGCTCACCTTTTTCCTGGACGAACAAACGGGTAAAGCCGGCATGACCACCCGGCTGGAAGCTTTTGTGGACCTTATGAGACGGCAAAGGATGTTACGGCGGGCGGGGAAATTCCGTCCGGACGGAGCTGCACTTCCCTGTTGACGGTTTGGTGCCGCTCAGCAATTGATCAGCATCTGCAACAGGAAGGGAACTAACGATGAAAGCTTACCTGGGAATAGATGTGGGATCCGTCAGTACCAATATCGTCATTTTAAGCGAGGCCGGAGCAGTCCTTACCGGCCTTTACTTGCGCACCATGGGCCGCCCCATTGAAGCCATCCAGGCGGGATTGAGGGAAGCAGCCGCCTCCCTGCCCAAAGACGTGGAAATAGCCGGCGTGGGCACCACCGGCAGCGGTCGCTATCTGGCCGGAGTAATGGCGGGGGCGGACGTAATCAAAAATGAAATCACCGCCCACGCCGTGGCCGCTTCCATGCTGGTGCCGGATGTACAAACCATTCTGGAAATCGGCGGTCAGGACTCGAAAATAATTATCCTGCGCCACGGGGTGGTGACGGACTTCGCCATGAATACCGTATGCGCCGCCGGTACCGGTTCCTTTCTGGATCAGCAGGCGGCCAGGCTGAACATTCCCATCACCCGCTTCGGGGAACTGGCCCTGCAATCGACCCATCCGGTGCGCATTGCCGGCCGGTGCACCGTTTTTGCCGAATCGGATATGATCCACAAACAGCAGATGGGCCACCCCCTGCCGGATATCATCAATGGCCTGTGCGAAGCACTGGTGCGCAACTATTTGAACAACGTGGGCAAGGGCAAGGAGATTCTGCCGCCGGTGGTTTTTCAGGGTGGAGTGGCGGCCAATGTGGGCATTAAAGCCGCCTTCGAACGGGCGCTGGGAATGCCGGTGCTGGTGCCGGAACATCATAAGATAATGGGGGCCATCGGCGCGGCGAAATTGGCCGCCGAGGAGGTATCCCAGACCGGCCGAACCGGTTTTAAAGGGTTCGCCATTGCCGGCCTCTCCTACCACACCCGCAGTTTTGAATGCGATGGTTGCCCCAATGCCTGCGAAATAGCCGAAATCTATGAGGGCGACCGGGTAATCGGCCGCTGGGGCGGCCGCTGCCCCCGCTGGGACGTGGTTTAGCAGGACCACTTCATATCACCAATTAACGTCAAGGCAGAATAATTGTCAAACTTATCCCCACTCACTGCGCAGTGATCATCCGACAGCACATCTACCCACTCCGTATAAAGGAAGCACCCTGCTGATAGTAGTGGTTTTGTTGAACAGCTACAAAGTGTCATGGGATGTATTTTAAACCGGCCGGGAGGTTTTGCCCTTGACATTGTTCAGTCCACAAGCAGCTCAAATTATCAACGGGATACTGCTGACCCTGATGGTGGGCAACGGTCTTTGGGTGGCTTTTGATGCCCGCCGCCGGGACAGACCCTTATCCGAAGTAATTGCCTGGGGTTTGTTCTCCACCGTTTTTTTCGGCCTGGGCCTGGCCCTGTGGCTGGCCTGGGGCCGCAAACTGCCCCCCGCCCCCGGGACCGGCGGGCAACCGTAACAGCCGTAAATTCACCATGCCTGAGAGGGTGTGGTTCTGTTAATACCGGACATAAGCGGTAGGAGCATCCCCGGCCGGCAGCCGGATTCATGAAGTGGGGGCATGGAGGTAAGGCAGGGATGGATGAAATGGCAAAAAGATTACAAACATTTTTAACCGACATCCATTATGTATCCTTAAACTACTGTCTATCATCGTAGACTGTTTATATCTTCTAGAGATAAACACACTGCCTCTCCCACCCCATTTCCCACAAATCCCTGCTGTTACGCCGGGTTACAAATTGTCATTCTGCAAAAAGTCTGTCTTGGCGCAACTTTGCGACAATAGCCCGCCGGGCCCTTTCTTGCCTCGCTTTTGGTATTAATTTTGCATGATAGTATGGTGTGAATTATTGCCAGAATATTTAAATTCAACGAACAACGACCTTTTTAAGGGGAGGAAGATAGTTTTGCGCCAGACGGTGATTGTCAGCGCCGCCAGAACCCCTTTCGGCAAACTGGGCGGGTGTTTGGCCCCCCTTACCGCCCCCCAGCTGGGCGGTGTGGTGATCAGAGAGGCCCTGTCCCGGGCGGGCATTGAGGGCCAACAGGTGGATAATGTGATTATGGGCATGGTTTTGCAGGGCGGCGCCGGGCAGATCCCCTCCCGGCAGGCCACCCGCCTGGCCGGTTTGCCCTGGGAAGTACCCTCGGAAACCATCAACAAGGTCTGTGCCTCGGGCCTGCGGGCAGTAACCCTGGGGGATCAGATCATCCGGGCCGGGGATGCGAGCATTATTGTGGCCGGGGGCATGGAAAGCATGAGCAACGCCCCCTTCTTCGCCCGGGTACGGTGGGGGCTGCGCATGGGTGATACCAGACTGATTGACCTGATGGTACACGACGGCCTGTGGTGCGCTTTCTACAACCGGCACATGGGTATCCACGGCGGTGAAGTGGCCAGGGAATACGGCGTATCCCGGGAAGAGCAGGATGAATGGGCATTGCGCAGCCACCGGCGGGCCATAGCCGCCCTGGACGGGGGCCGGCTGCAGGACGAGGTGGTACCCGTATCCATCCCCCAGAAAAAGGGCGAGCCGGTAGTGGTGGACCGGGATGAAGGCCCCCGGCGGGATACCAGCCTGGAGGCATTGCGCCGGCTGCCCCCGGTTTTCGACCCGGAAAACACCGTCACAGCCGGTAACGCCCCCGGGGTAAACGACGGTGCCGGGGCGCTGGTGCTCATGTCTTTGGACAAAGCCCGGGAAATGGGCATAAAACCCCTGGCCACCATCCTGGGCCATGCCTCGGTATCCCAGGATGCCAAATATATTGCCACTGTACCCGGCCTGTCCATTAACAAACTGCTGGCCAAAATGAACATGACCATCGACCAGATAGACCTGCTGGAGGTAAACGAGGCCTTTGCCGCCGTGGTGCTGGTCAGCCAGAAAATTGTGGGTTGGGATCCGGAAAAGGTCAACGTCAACGGCGGTGCCGTGGCCTTTGGCCACCCCATCGGCGCTTCCGGCGCCCGCATCCTGATGACCCTGGTCTACGAGCTCAGGCGCCGGGGCGGCGGCACTGGCGTGGCGGCCATCTGCAGCGGCGCCGCCCAGGGGGACGCCATTATGGTGCGGGTTGAATGAAAATATAATGGTACGGCATTAAGCCCGTAACGGGTTGTTGAAACGCTGAACTGTCTAAAGGAGATGAATGATGTGCCCTACCAGCTGACGGAAGAACAAATCATGCTGCGGGATATGGTGCGTAAACTGGCCCAGAATGAAATCGCCCCCCGGGCGGCGGAGATCGACCGCACCCACCGCTTTCCCCGGGAAAACATTGAAAAGCTGGCCGAACTGGGCCTGATGGGGGTACCCGTACCCGAGGAATGGGGCGGCGCCGGCTGCGACTTTTTATCCTACATCATTACCATTGAAGAAGTCTCCCGGGCCTGCGCCTCCACGGGGGTGATTCTGGCCGTACACACCTCCTTGGGTTGTTTTTCCATCCTTTATTTTGGGACCGAGGAGCAGAAAAGGCGTTACCTGCCCAAACTGGCCGGCGGACAATGGCTGGGTGCCTTTGCCCTGACGGAAGCCAACGCCGGCTCCGACCCGGCCAACCTGTCCACCAGCGCCCGTCTGGCGGGGGATTATTACATCGTCAACGGCAGCAAAATGTTCATTACCAGCGGCGGCCACGCCGACGTTTACGTCACCTTTGTGCGCACCGCCCCGGGCAAAGGGTACAAAGGCATCACCTGCCTTTTGGTGGACCGGGACACTCCGGGCTTTTCCATAGGGAAAATAGAGGAAAAGATGGGCCTGCACGGTGACCCCACCACTGAACTGATCTTTGAAAATGCCCGGGTGCCCAAAGAAAACCTGCTGGGGGTGGAAGGAGAAGGTTTCAAGGTGGCCATGGCCCTGCTGGACGGCGGGCGCATCGGCATCGGCGCCCAGGCCCTGGGCATCGCCCAGGCCGCCTTTGACGTGGCCCTTTCCTACGCCAAACAAAGGGTGCAATTCGGCCGTCCCATTGCCGAATTTCAGGCCATCCAGTTCATGCTGGCCGACATGGCCACCAGGATCGACGCTGCCCGCCTGCTGGTCTACCGGGCCGCCCGGTTAAAGGACATGGGCCTGCCCTATACCAAAGAGGCATCCATGGCCAAGCTGTACGCCACCGACACGGCCATGCAGGTAACCACCGACGCCGTGCAAATACTGGGTGGTTACGGCTATTGCAAGGAGTACCCGGTGGAACGATACATGCGGGACGCCAAAATTACCCAGATATATGAAGGCACCAACCAGATCCAGCGGCTGGTGATTGCCAAACAACTGCTCAAACAGTAAGAGAATTGCTAATCTGTCGCAACAGGGGATGGTACGGGGATGCCGCGTAAGATGGTTGTCCCGGAAGATGATAATGCAGCTGTTTTTTCGACTTCGGAGCACTGGAGGGGCGACTGTTACCCGGGTCCCTTCGCAACATACTCCAAAGGAGGTTTTGCAATGGCTCACCGGCGGCTGCAAAAGGGGTACGTTCATGTATACACCGGTAACGGCAAAGGTAAGACCACCGCCGCCCTGGGTTTGGCCTTAAGGGCCATCGGCCATGGATGCCGGGTGTTTATGCTCCAGTTTATGAAGGGCAGCAAGGAATACGGTGAAGTACAGGCGGCAGAAAAATACCTGCCCGATCTGGTTATCGTGCAATCGGGCCTGGAAACATTTGTGGATAAGGATAATCCATCCCCCGAGGATATGCGCCTGGCCAGGGAAGGATTGGAACTCGCCCGCAGGGTCATCCGGGAAGGAAACTACGACCTGGTTATCCTGGACGAGATCAATGTGGCCGTGGATTTTAAACTGATCCCCCTGGAGGATGTACTGGACTTGATTCACACCAAACCCGCCCACGTGGAACTGGTGCTCACCGGCCGCTACGCCCATCCGGCCATTATCCGGGCCGCTGATATAGTCACGGAAATGAACCTGATCGATCACCCCTATTACCACGGGGTGGAAGCCCGGGAAGGCATCGAGTATTGACGGCGGGAAATCATTAAACAATCCTGGAAGGGAGAGTGAACCGATGAGTGATCAACTCAAAGAAATCCGGGAAGGATTTGACCGGTGGCAGAAAACCCGTTCCCGCATGAAGGACCGGGACTGCCGGTTTGAAACCGTATCCGGCATGGAAGTCAAGGACCTGTACACCCCCATGGACATGGAAGGTTTTGATTATATGCGGGATCTGGGCTATCCCGGACACTACCCCTATACCCGGGGCGTGCAGGGCAACATGTACCGGGGACGGCTGTGGACCATGCGCCAGTTTGCCGGTTTTGCCACCGCCAGGGAATCCAACCGGCGCTATAAATACCTGCTGGAAAAGGGGCAGACGGGCCTCTCCGTGGCCTTTGACATGCCCACCATCATGGGTTACGACAGCGATCATCCCCGCTCCCTGGGGGAAGTGGGCCGGGTGGGGGTGGCCATCGACTCCCTGCAGGACATGGAGACCCTGTTTGACGGCATTCCCCTGGATAAGGTGAGCACGTCCATGACCATCAACGCCCCGGCTTCCATCATCTGGTGCATGTACCTGGTCACGGGGGAAAAACAGGGGGTGCGCCAGGAACAACTGACCGGCACCATTCAAAACGATATTTTGAAGGAATACATCGCCCAGAAGTCCTGGATCTTCCCGCCGGAGCCCTCCATGCGCCTGATCACCGACATTTTTGCCTATGCCAGCCGGCACGTACCCAAATGGAATACGGTGAGCATCAGCGGCTACCACATCCGGGAGGCCGGCTCCACTGCCGTGCAGGAACTGGCCTTCACCCTGGCCGACGGTTTCGCCTACGTGGAAGCGGGGATCAAGGCTGGGCTGGACGTGGATGAATTCGCCCCCCGGCTCTCCTTCTTCTTCAACGCCCACATCGATTTCTTCGAAGAAATTGCCAAGTACCGGGCCGCCCGGCGCATCTGGGCCCGGCACATGAAGGAAAAGTACGGGGCCAAAAACCCCCGTTCCTGGCTGCTGCGCTTCCACACCCAGACGGCCGGCTGCAGCCTGACCGCCCAGCAGCCGGAAAACAACATTGTCCGCACGGCCTATGAAGCCCTGGCCGCCGTGCTGGGGGGTACCCAGTCGCTGCACACCAACTCCATGGACGAGGTGCTGGCCCTGCCCACGGAAAAGGCGGTGCAGATTGCCCTGCGCACCCAGCAGATCCTGGCCTATGAAACGGGGGTGGCCAATGTCATCGATCCTCTGGCCGGCTCCTACTATGTGGAAGCCCTGACCAACAAAATGGAAGAAGAGGCGGAAAAATACTTTGCGGAAATTGAAAAACGGGGCGGGGTGCTGGCCTGTATCGATCAAAACTTTTTCCAGCAGGAGATTGCCGATGCGGCCTACTACTACCAGCGGGCACTGGACAGCAAGCAGCGTATTCTGGTGGGGGTAAATGAATTTGTGAACCCCGACGAACAGCTGGAAATAGAAATATTAAAGATCGACCCGGAAGTAGAAAAGGAGCAGGTGGCCCGGGTACAGAAGCTGCGCCGGGAACGGGACAACATCCGGGTGCAGGAGACCCTGGAGGCACTGCGCAAGGCCTGCCAGGGCACGGAAAACGTCATTCCGTACATCCTGGAATGCGTGCGGGCCTACGCCACCGAAGGGGAAATGATTCAGGTTATGCGGGAGGTCTTCGGCGAGTACAGGGAGAAGCCTACGTTTTAACATTCCCGGTGATTAATGTTTAGAACCACTGTCTATAAGTTAATGTACCCGGTTCGTTAACTTATTTCCTGCCAGGTTTTACGCGCACCTCTTTATACACATAATGAACCCCATCGCCAAAATAAAGAAGAAACCGTTATGGATTTTTTCAAAAGGAAGGGAAGATACATGGCCAGAAAAATCAGAGTGCTGGTGGCCAAGCCGGGCCTGGACGGCCACGACCGGGGCGCCCGGGTTATTGCCCGGGGGCTGCGGGACGCGGGCATGGAAGTAATCTACACCGGGCTGCACCAGACCCCGGAGCAAATCGTGGAAGCGGCCATTCAGGAGGACGTGGACGTGGTTGGTTTGAGCCTCCTTTCCGGCGCCCACATGACCCTCTTCCCCCGGGTGGCCCAACTGCTTAAAGAAAACGGCGCCGACGATATCCTGGTCATCGGCGGGGGCACCATCCCGGAGGACGACATCCGGGCATTGAAGGAAGGCGGCTGGGTGAAGGAACTGTTTACCCCCGGCACGCCCCTGGAAACAATTGCCGAATGGATTAAGGCCAATGTGAAGGTGTAACACCGCCTTCCCCCCACCGGGCATATACAAGAAACCGGAAAAAATGTTGCAGTTATATTCTATCCCGGGCTTCCCGGGATGGTATGTATATATATATAAGGGACATGTTCCGAAACTGGTTCTGGTGCCACCGGGGAAAAATACGTTTTAAAAAGGCCAGCGATTAGCTGGCCTTTTTCGTAAACTTGTCCAAACTTGTTCACAAAGTTGTAACAAATAACTGGTATAATTTATTAAAACTCACGAGCAGGGAAAAGACAAATTTTGCCGGAAAGGTGCGCGACAAAGGTGGAAACCATTCTGGTGGTGGAAGACGAAGAACCGGTGCGGGATCTGGTGAGCATGTATCTAAAAAAAGAAGGTTTTCAGGTGGAAACGGCCGAAGATGGTGAAAAGGCCCTGGTCATGGCACGCTCTTTCACCCCCGACCTGATCCTGCTGGATCTCATGCTTCCCAAACTGGACGGCTGGACCGTCTGCAAGGAAATCAGAAAAACCACATCCGTTCCCATTATTATGCTCACCGCCAGGGGTGAGGAATTCGACCGGGTTCTGGGACTGGAAATGGGCGCCGACGATTATATTACCAAGCCCTTTTCCCCCCGGGAAATGGTGGCCAGGGTCAAGGCCGTGCTGCGCCGGACGAAGCAGGCCGGCGAGCAGAATGCACTCCTGAGCTTCCCGGGCCTGCTGATCGACCATTCCGCCAGCCGGGTGGAAGTGGATGGCCGGGAAATCCAACTTACCCCGAAAGAATTTGAGCTGTTGTGGTTTTTAGCCTCCCACCCCAGGCGTGTTTACTCGCGCGAACAATTGCTGGAATATGTGTGGGGTTATGCCTATCCCGGCGATCCCCGAACGGTGGATACCCATATAAAGCGTCTGCGCGAAAAACTTAAAAATAACGGTGCTAAAAACTTTATCGTCACCGTCTGGGGGAAGGGCTACCGTTTCGAGGTGGCGGAATGAATGGGCAAAAGTTTATTTGGGAGGCTTTTCCTTTCCTACACCGGTATAATATTCCTTACCCTGGTGGTAATCAGCCTGGTTCTCTCCGCCCTTTTCAACAGCTTTTATTACACCAGCAAGGAAAAAGAACTGGTCAGCCAGGGCCAGGAAATTGCCGGCCTGCTAAGCGCTTCGCCAAAAGAGCCGCAAAACCAGGAGGCAGTTGATTTAATATTAAGAACTTTACGTTCCCGTAGTAAAACCCGTATTATCGTCATTGACCGGGAAGGATTGAACCTGGCCAGCAATGAGGGCTCTTCCCCCTACCCCGGTCTGCGCCTGGAGCCGGCAGAAAGCCAGGGTCTACTGCAGGGGAAAGTGATTACCTGGCGAAGGCACAACCCCCGGCTGAACGAGACCATTCTGGCGGCGGCAGTACCTTTTTCGGTAGGGGAACAGGTTGGCGGCGCCATTTTGCTTTTTACCCCCGTGGCCGACACCCGGGAAACCATCACAGCCGTGCGCCGGTTAATCCTGTATGCAGCCGGGGTGGCTATTTTTCTGGCGCTCATTCCGGGGTATCTCCTCTCCCGCTCCATATCCCGGCCCATCCGGCATATGAGCGCCCTTACCCTGGAGATGGCCCGGGGCAACTTCCACCAGCAGGTGCCCATAACCTCCCGGGACGAAATCGGCCAGCTGGCCGAAAATTTTAACCATCTGGCCATTAAGCTGGAGCAAACGGTAAACACCCTGCTCAAAGAAAAAACGAAGAACGAAAGTATCCTGGCGAACCTGGCTGAAGGAGTTATCGCCACCGACCGGCAGGGCCGGGTGATTTTGCTCAACCCCGGGGCCGAGCGTGTTCTGGAGCTGAAGCAGGATGAGGTTCTTCACCGGTCCCTGGAGGAGATAAAAGATTGCCCGTCCCTGGGCGCCCTTTTCCGGGATGCCATGGCTGCCGGTGAACAACGATGGGGCGAATTGACCATGACCGGCGGGAAACTCGTTCTGCTGGCCAGGGTTGCACCCCTTTGGGAAGAGAAAAAGGGGATTTACGGTGCGGTGGGTGTGCTCCAGGATATTACCGAATTTAAAAAAACAGAACAACTCCGCCGCGACCTGATTGCCGACGTCTCCCACGAACTGCGTACTCCCCTCACCTCCATCCAGGGATTCTGCGAGGCCCTCCTTGATGGAGTGGAAGAGGACAGGGTGGCCCAGGAGGAGTGTTTAAAAATGATTCACCGGGAAAGTTTACGTTTAAACCAGTTAATTAACGAACTTCTGGATCTGGCCCGGCTGGAGGCTGGAAAAGTCAATTGGGAGCTCAATCCCATCGAGGTGCCCGATTTATTCGCCGGAGTTTTATTCAAGTTAAAACCGCAACTGGCCGAAAAACAGATCCGGGTGGAGCAGGAAATTACCCCCGGTGTTCCCGTGGTACCGGGAAATGCCGGGCGCATCGAACAAGTATTGAGCAACCTCCTGGAAAACGCCATCCGCTTTTCACCGCCGGGCGGGGTAATTAAAATGCAGGCCACTTACAATGAAAACGAAGTAAGTATCAGCGTCAGCGACCAGGGCCCGGGCATTCCCGGGGAAGAGCTTCCTTTCATCTGGGAGCGTTTTTATCGGGTGGAAAAATCCCGCTCCCGCGCCCTGGGCGGGACCGGTCTGGGCCTGGCCATAGTAAAACAAATCGTGGAAAACCACGGGGGGAAGGTGGCCGTAATCAGCCGGCAGGGAACGGGTTCCACCTTCAGCTTTACCCTGCCACTGGCGCCGTCGTAAACCGGATGGTTAGTGGCCTGGTGCCGGACGGGAAAAGTCAATATCCTGAAAAACGAGGAAATAAGGGCGTGCTCGAATTCTCCATTTTTTAACAAAAGCCGGAGAGGAGATCCGCTCAAAATTATAGAAAGAGGGTTTGTTATGGCGACAGTGACGGGAGCGGCTAAAGGAGGCTTCTTCAGCAACAAGAAAATAATATGGGCGGCGGTGGTTTTTCTACTTTTGATTATCGCCGCCGGGTGGTACTGGTGGGCCCGCGGGCATCGGAAGTCTCCAGATTACCTGACGGTTGCTGCCAGTAAAGGGAGCATTGTGGAGGCTGTGAGCGCCTCCGGGAAAATTGAAGCATTACATAGCATCGGCCTCAGTTTTAAAAATCCGGGAACGATTAAGGCGATATATGTCAAAGAAGGCCAGAGCGTAAAAGCCGGCCAGCTCCTGGCCCTCCAGGACGCAACCGATCTGGAGCTTCAGGTGAAGCAGGCCCAGGCGAACCTGGACAATGCCCTGGCCAGGCTGCAAAGCCTGCAAGCCGGGCCCCTGGCCACCGACGTGACCCAGGCCGAGGCGAGCGTGGAGCAGGCCCAGGCGGAATACGACAATGCCCAGGATACTTTAAAACGCAACCAGGCCCTTTACGATGCCGGCGCCCTGTCGGAAATCGACCTGAACAATGCCCGCAAGGCTGCAGCGACGGCGGCAGGCAACCTGAAAAAAGCCCGGGCAGCCCTGGAAGCCTTGAAAAACGGCAGCCGGCCGGAGGATATAGCCGCCGCCCAGGCCCAGGTAGAAGCGGCCCGGGCCCAACTGGAACTGGCCCGGAATAACCTGGCAGCCACGGAGATCCGGGCGCCGTGGGATGGTATTGTCACCAACGTCAACGGGCAGGCGGGCCAGCGCGTGGGCAGTAATACCAGCGCCACCGATCCTTCTAATAGTTTTATCTTTTTAATCTCCCCCGAGCTCCAGCTACGGGTGCAGGTCAATGAAGCCGACATCAACAAGGTCAAGGTGGGGCAGGACGTGGAGTTTACGGTCAACGCCATGTCCGACCGCACATTCAATGGCAAGGTGGCTGCCATTGCACCCCAGGCCCAAACCGTTTCCAACATCCAGCTTTATGACGTGCTGGTAAACGTAGGCGACGGGGGCGCGTCTCTAAAGGCCGGCGAAACGGCCAGTGTGACCATAATTATTAACCGCAAAGATAACGTTATCACCATCCCGCGGGCGGCCATCGCCTATGCCCAGGGCTACCTCTCCCGGGCCGCCCAGTCCGCCGGCGGCCGGGCAACTTCGTCAGGAAGGACCTTCAGTGGAGGCAACCCGGGTGGTAGAAGTGCCCAGGGAACTGTCGGGCCAGCGACAGGTATCCCTTCTAACGGAACTCCCCGGTCCGGGGAAAACCAGGCCGTAATACTGGTGCTGGAAGGGGGGCAGCCGGTAAAGCGCCAGGTGGTAACCGGCGCCAGCGACGAGCGCAATATCGAAGTAGTCAGTGGTTTGACGGCAGGGGAACAGGTCGTAGTCGGCACTGGTAGCGCCGGGAATACGAGCAGTACCGGTAATACGGGGAGTACGGGCCGGGCGAACAGCGGCGGCAACCGCACCGGCGGACCCCAACAACCAGTCATGTTTTTCAGGGGGAGATAAAGATGGCCCACCCCGTTATCCAGCTTAAAGGAGTCACGCGGGTTTACTCCCCGGGATCAAGCCAGGTATGGGCCCTGCGGGGCATCAATTTGACAATAATCGAGGGGGAAATGGTGGCGATCATGGGGGCCTCCGGTTCAGGCAAGTCCACGTTGATGCACATCCTCGGCTGCCTGGATCGCCCCACCAGCGGCCAGTACCTCTTCGCCAACCAGGATGTCACTGGTATGACGCCAGATCAGCTGGCCCGGGTGCGCAACCGGGAGATCGGTTTCATCTTCCAGAGCTTTAATCTCCTCAGCAATGCTCCGGCGTGGGAAAATGTGTGCTTGCCCTTAATTTACGCCGGGGTCCCGCGACCGGTAATGATCCAGAAGGCCATGGCCATGCTGGCCAGGGTCGGTCTTAAGGGGCGGGAGGAACACCTGCCCAACCAGCTTTCCGGCGGACAGCAGCAGCGGGTGGCCATCGCCCGGGCCCTGGTCAACGAGCCTTCCATCATCCTGGCCGATGAACCGACAGGAGCCCTGGATACCCGCACCAGTATCGAGATCATGTCCCTCCTCCAGCAGCTCCATCGGGAGAAAGGCCTAACCATTGTCATCGTTACTCACGAACCCGACATTGCCGCTTACTGCCAGCGGCTGGTACGGATCCGTGACGGCCAGATTATTGAAGATCGGCCCGTGCAAAAGCCGCGCCTGGCCGACCGGGAACTGGCAGCATTACCAAAGGAGGAGAATTAACCCTTGAACCTCTATGCCGCCCTTACAGTTGCCTGGCGAAGCCTGCTGACCAACAAAATGCGTTCTATTTTAACCATGCTGGGTATTATCATTGGCGTGGCTGCCGTGATCATCATGATCAGCATCGGCCAGGGGGCCTCGGCCCAGGTAACAAGCAGGATAGCCAGTATGGGCTCCAACCTTCTCCAGGTGAGACCGGCGGCTTCTTTCGGGGCCGTCCGGGGTGCCGGCGGTGAGGCCAATACCCTGACCCTGGATGACGCCAGGGCTATCGGCGAGCTTCCCCTGGTGCAGAACGTGGCTCCCGAAGCCAGTCGTCAGGTTACCGCTTCTTTCGGCAGCAGGACCTGGACCACCACCGTTAACGGCACCACGGCAGGGATGCAAGCTATCAAAGGTTGGCAGATGACTGCCGGGGCTTTCTTTTCTAATGACGACGTTGACCGTGCCGCCCTGGTGGCCGTACTTGGACCAACGGTGGTGGCCAATCTTTTCCCCTCCGGTTTTAACCCCATAGGCGCTTCCATTATTTTAAATAATTTGCAGTTCACGGTCATTGGCGTCCTGCCGTCCCAGGGAGGCGGCTTCGGCGGTATGGACCAGGACGACATAATCTATATTCCAATCACGACCGCCCAGCGGCGCTTTTTAGGTCATGGCGTCGTACCAAACAGCGTGCGGATGATTAATGTCCAGGCCCAGGACACCACCAGCCTGACTGCAGTCCAGGAGGAGATTACCTCCCTCCTGCGGCAGCGCCATCACCTGGGGGCCAACCAGGATGACGATTTTCGTATCCAGGATATGACCGCTATCCTGGATACCGTGGCCGCGACCACCGGTAGTATGACCCTCTTGCTGGCCGGTATAGCCGCCGTTTCCCTCCTGGTCGGCGGCATCGGCATCATGAATATCATGCTGGTATCAGTAACCGAGCGCACCAGGGAGATCGGCATTCGCATGGCCGTGGGAGCCACCCGGGGCGCCATCCTCACCCAGTTTCTCGTGGAAGCCATGATCTTGAGCCTGGTGGGTGGCTTGATTGGTGTCGCCGGGGGTGTTCTAGGCAGCAGGGTTGTGGCCATGCTGGCCAAATGGCCAACGATCCTCAACCCCATGGCGATCCTGCTGGCGATGGGCTTTGCCGCCCTGGTGGGAATCTTCTTCGGCTATTACCCGGCCCGGAAAGCCGCCAACGCCGACCCCATTGAAGCCCTGCGCTTTGAGTGACCATTGGTCTGTCGAAGCCCAACTCGTTTCTTTACCCAGTTGACGGTAAGCTGGCCCAGGGCATCAATTATTCGGCGGGTTTTGGGGTATCTCAATAATTATGGCCGACTGGGGGATATGCGGGGCTATAAGCGTATCGACCAGTCCACGTAAACAATGCGAAAAACGGCAAAAGGCCCACCCTCCCGGTTTTCCGGTGACTTCCCATACTGCACAGGATAGGCGTAATCTTTTGTCTGTTAAATTTTTTACATTGTCGCTAGAAAAAAGTGTGATATAGTTTAATAGTCAGCCCGGTACTTATTATTACTGGGGGGAGTAAATAATGGCATTAAAGCACTGTATATGTTTGAAAGATATCCCCCTTTTTGCCAGTGTAACCCCGTCATCATTTCACCCCATCTGCCAGGCCGCTACCAAGCGCTACATGCGGCGGGGAGAAATATTATTCCATCAGGGGGATAAAGTGGATGCGGTTTACCTGGTCAAGGAAGGCAGCTTTAAAATGGTCCGGTTAACCGAGGAAGGCCAGGAAGTGATCTTACAAATCGCCAGCCAGGGTGAAATCATCGGTGAAGCCGCCCTTTTCCAGGAACAATGCCATCCGGCAACCGCCATAGCCCTTGAAGACGCCAAGATCTGCCACATCAACCGCCGGCTGTTGGAGGAAATAATTAAAAAGACGCCGGATCTGGCCTGGCAGGTTATCGCCAGCCTGGGGAGCAGGCTTTATGCCACCTGGGAACAGATGACCGAACTGAATACCCTGACCACCCGGGAGAAGGTATTAAGCTTACTGGTGCGGCTGGCCCGGGAACATGGAGAAGTATGCCCGGAAGGCACACGGATCAGGTTCCATCTTACCCAGCAGGAAATAGCCTCCATGGTGGGAGCTTCCCGGGTAATGGTGGCTCAGGCGCTGAAAGAATTGATCACCAGCAACTATCTTTGCCGGGAAGAAAAATACTACGTCTTGAGGGACCGTTGCTTTTAACCGGCTTCAAAGAAACTGTCACAAAAGGTGCCAAATGTAAAATCTTTTACAGCCCCCTCCCCCGCCGGGCGTTAAACTGGAAACAAGCTTACTTTACGGGGAGGTGATAAAAAATGGGCTGTGGTTGCGAAGCTGGTTGTGGTGCGGTTTTGACCCCGGAAATCAAAAAGGTCATTGCCGAATCGCCTTTCCTGGCATTGAACACCATTTCCAAAGATGGACAACCCCACCTGATTGTAGTCGGTCAGGCAAAGGACGTCCGGGAAGACGATACGCTGGTCTTCGGCGTATACAAGATGGTCAAAACCCGCCAGAACCTGTCTGAAACAGGCCTGATGCAGGTGGCGGCGGTATCCGGCAAAGTCGGTTATCGTTTAACCGGTAAAGCCACTGCCAGAGACGACGAGGTATTGTTCAAAGTAGAAAAAGCCGAAGCCCTGCTCTAGCTTTCAACACAGCACATCCCGATGCAGAAAGGCCCCCTTTCCAGCGGGGGGCCTTTTGGCATTTACACCAAAGACAGCGTCGTAGTAAGCAGGAAAAGCTCATAACCAAGTAAATCGGCTTCGCTTCAATGAGGCGACGCCCCGATGGCAGACAGGCCCAGACTCCCGGCAAAAATTTGTAATTCCCCCGTCAACACGGTTTGTCCACCTCTTCTAATAACAATCGTATGTTGCAGCGCAGATTCTCCAGATCCACCTGACGGATTTCCACCGGAACTTGTGTGTAATCAAAAAACTCGAGGATTTTTTCCTCATCCAGCGGCGTTATCCCCGTATCCAACAACAGAATACGGTCATACATACCGAAATTTTGCCGGGCGTCAATGCTGTCCCAACCCAGTCCCTCAACGAATATTTGTTTCCAGTTTTCCAGCCACCCGGGCGTCAGGTAAAAAGTTTTGGCTTCTTTTTCGATGGCTGCCATGTCTTCCCCCAGCAACAGTTCGATACAGTTAACGGCCGGAGAGATCTTAGCCCCATATTCGCCCACCAGGGATTCTATTTCCGGGTGACAGAGCCGGCCATAAACGATCAGGGGCCTTTTACCTTCCCCCGCCGTCGCGGACAGAGCGCTGGCCAGGGCTTGTTTCAGTTTATCCAAATCCACATGCAATGCGGGTTCCAGGTAAAACCTTGGCAGGTCATCTTCCCCGCTGTCCGCTGCAAGTTCGGCAAATAAATGCTCCAGCTCCGGACGCAGGATGGCACAGCAAATCAAGCACCGGTCCATGATTATCCCCCCAGTGTTTTTCCCAAATTTTATCACAATTAATTATTTATCTGTGCTAAATATTTTACAACAGGTATAAATACCGCGCAAATTCAGTGCCGCGCTATCCAGATATGTGCTACATTGGATATGGGTTGACATATTGGGAATAGCTGGGATATAAATCAACCACCCGGGCTTGCCCCAGGTGGTTGAGCATCCACAGCGCTCCCCTTATAAAGGAAATTGCCACATCAACAGAATAAGGGGGAACAGCTGTGTATATACAGCATTACGCTGCAGAAAGCAAGCCATCTGCAATATGTCAACCCCTTGACAACCTTGACAACGTAGCACAGGTAATATCTTCAGCATTATACAACCGCCAGGGATCAATGGTCAGACATTCCGATGCATCTCTTTTCCCGGTCAGATCCCATGCCGCCGTGTTATCTAATATGGTCAGGGCGTTTTTAAATAAATCTTTATTCTTCAAAGGTTCAAAAACCCCGGTCAACTTATCTCTCATATGATATCTGGTTACCTTACCGTCAACAAACTGGCATATAATTGTATAGTCATCCGTTTTATCGGCGTACACCTGGATAAGCGCTGGCGGAATCATTCTCTTCACCTCTTTACCGGAGAGGATCAATTTTAAAGAGTTCTTTTTTATGATATGCGTTATGCCAGTTATCCATCAATTCATCCTGGTGCAGCAACGTCCAAGCTATAACCAGACTCGCCTGTTTCTTAGGAAGTTCCCCTTTGATTATCACCGCTTTTTGAATATCTACCACCGCATGATAATCTCCATATTCAACGTGAAAATGGGGCGGCAAGTGTTCATCATAATACATGGATATTTTAATTCCGTAAAACCAGCTTATTTGAACCAAGGGAAGCCACCTCCGGGATAAATTATACTCGATATACTTTGCTCCGGCAACCGAAAACAATAACGGGATTTTTTCAGCCCCTGTAAAAAAGTGGAGACGGGAATATCTTCCCCTGACCGCTCTGACCTGGGAGCGAGCTTCTTCCCTGTGGATACCAGGTAGCACCGGTGGACAGCAGGCGATAGCGCGGGAGCATGACAGTTTATACCGGTACCACTACCGGTATGTTCGCCAGCCTTTCCACCGCCACCGGCACACCGTAGACGCCGGTGATGTTTTCCGGCGTCATGATTTCCATTCCCCCGCAGGCAAAGACGGTCCTGTTTTTCTGGAGCAGGAATTTATCTGCAAACCGCAAAGCAAGGTTAAGGTCGTGCATTACCACCACCGCCGCAATGTTTTGCTCCCCGACCGCCCGTTTCACCGTTTTCAAAACCTCGAGTTGATTTTTCAAATCCAGGTTGCTGGTGGGTTCGTCCAGCAAAAGAACCCGTGGTTCCTGGGCCAGGGCCCTGGCAATGACCACCTTTTGCAGTTCTCCCCCGCTCAATTCATCCAGGTAGCGCAGGGAAAATTCCTCCAGGCCAAGAATGCCCAACACATTCCGGACGATTTCCAGGTCCCTTACCGTTGTACCCCACTTGATGTGAGGTTTCCGTCCCAAAAGCACGGCGTCGAAAACCGTAAAACGGGTGCTCTCGTATCTTTGCGCCACGTACCCAAGGCGGCGGGCAACTTCCCGTGGGTTAAGCGCAAACAGATCTTCTTTTTCAATGAGAATTGTTCCCGTTTGCGGTTTTAAAATCCTGTTCAGACACTTGAGCAGGGTGGACTTTCCGGCACCGTTGTTACCCAGGATGGAAAAGAGCTCTCCCCGGTTGACTGCAAATTTGATATCCCTTAACACAGGCCGGCTGTGGTAGCTGAATTCCACCCCGTCTACCGACAAGATCATCTTTTGCCATACCCCCTGGAGAGAAGGTAAAGGAACAGGGGGGCACCCATAAAGGAGGTAATCGCCCCCACCGGCAAAACAACCGGGGAAATTATGGTCCTGGCCAGGGTATCGGAAGCAAGCAGCAAAAGCCCTCCCATGACGGCAGAAGCCGGGATTAAAAAACGGTGGTCGCCGCCCAGCACCCTTCTCATCATGTGCGGGCCGACCAGGCCGATAAAGCCGATGATGCCCAGAAACGAAACAGTTACCGCCGTGACCAGGGAAGCTACGAACATGCCGGTTAACCTGATTCTCTCCACATCAACACCCAGCCCTCTGGCCGTCTCCTCCCCGCCGTCCAGAGCGTTATAATTCCACCGGTTGGCCATAAAGTAAAGCAGCGCGGCGCCGGTCACCGCGGCCATGATTTCCAGATCCAGCCAGGAAGCCCGGCCGATGTCACCGAACGTCCAGAAAACAATGGAAGCTACCTGCACGTCACTGGCAAAAAACTGCAGGATAATGGTGGCGGCTGAAAAAAGGGAGCCCAGGGCCACCCCCGCCAGGACCATCGCTTCGGGAGTGACCCCCCTGGCCTGGGCCAGGAAGAGAACTACCATGGTCGTCGCCATCGCCCCCACAAAGGCGGCAATGGTGACCAGGTAGGGGTTGTTGATGATGACCGCATCGGCGCTGGTGCTGTGGGTGCTCCCCGCCCCCAGGGCAATGATGGCCACGGCGGCGCCAAAGGCCGCACCCTGCGAAACACCCAGGGTGAAGGGGGATGCCAGGGGGTTGCGCAAGAGGTTTTGCATCACGCAACCCGCCACGGAAAGGCCGACCCCGGCAGTGACCGCCGCCAGCACCCGGGGCAACCGGATATTCCAGATAATGATATTTAAACGTCCCTCCGCTTTACCCAGCAGCGTCAGCAGCACCTGGACCGGTGAAAGTTCCGCCGCCCCGGCGTTGATGGCGTAGACACCCAGCAGGATGGTTAAAAGGACAAGCAGGCAAATGATGAAAACTTTTCTTTGGGTATATTTAAGGTAACTTTCCGGGATATTTTCCATCGCTACCTGCCGCATATTTTTATCACCCACAAAAACGAGACTTATCATTCATTAATCACCGGGCCGGAATTGTCAGGCTGGCTCCGAACATAGGAACTCCCCGGCTATTACTGACACCAAGTTCCAGTTTTTTAAAGCCACCGTAGTCTTTCGCCATCAGGTTTACTTTCTCAACCAGCCAATGCTGGCCCCGGGAACGCTGTCCACATCGGCAGCATAGGGCTTTATATCCAACAGAGGGCTGCCGTCCAGAGCGTCCAATCCACGCACCAGCAGGCGGTTTTCCTGCACTCCCAGCAACTCCACCACACAAAGGGCAATGGGATTGGGACGGGACGGGGAGCGGCAGGCAAACACCCCCCGCAGTTCGGGGCCGAAGGGTGTTTTCGTCTGCAGCGTTTCCCGCTGCGCCTGATGGCACCAGTACAGTACAATCAGGTGGGTGGCCCGGTCCACATCCTTCAAACCATCCGCAAACCGGGGGAAAACCTCCAGTTCGGCCGTCCGGTCGGATAAGCGCCCCTGACGGGGGGCCTCCTGAATCGAATGATATGGACTGTGGACCACTCCGATGGGCACCAGTTCCATTGGATCACCTTCCTGTCATCTGTGTTATGGCCGATTCCCATTTTTATGCAGCCATTAGCGCCGGGTGTTTCATGGGCTACCGGAAATCGGATTCAGCCGTTTTCTATTTTTGGATCACTATTTTGCAGACCCCCATTTTCATGAAACCCCAGGCATTCTATTTGTGTTTGAAATAAAACAAGGCCACGCAAACCCCTTCCTTACTTAGAAGGATATCCGGGCCTTCGTGGCCATTTGTTTCCTTGTATAACACTCTCGCCAGGCATGTTCGCCGGCGGCGCAAGTATATTTCCTGATCCTCTGTTTTACCAGCTTTAACCGATCTGAAAGCCAGCTCTTCTTTGGTCCCGCCTTCGCTGCAGGGTTATCATTATTAAACAGGCCGGCTTTTCCCAGTGATTATTTAACCCTTTTTCTTTACCACATTTTAAAGCACCCCGGGATAATTGTCAATTGCAATTGGAGAATTAAGAATAGCCGGTCGGTTCAGAATCCTTAGCTTCCTCACTGGCCCGTACGCGGCATGATTACTTTCCAACTTCCGGTAGACAACCCCTGGCCATGTGGTATAATAATGTCAAAAAAAATTGATCCCGGCAGATAAAAAGTCAAGCTATTCAGGCCTTTTCGGTTAACCTTTCGCCAAGAGGTGCGTTTCATTGAACCAGAGCAGGGGCAACATATCTAAGATATGCATTGACCGGGCACTCCCGGCAAATAAACAGGCAGCAAACATCAGCACCCAGCCAGAGCAAAGCAGCGAAAATACGCCGGAAGAACCGGCGGCACCGGTTAGCTCAACCCCCGACCGGCAGCCGGTAGAGGAAAGCCCCCGGCAAAAAGACAAGCTGCCGCCGGTAAGGGTTACTTTTTATCCGGATGAAGACGTTCAGGTGCTGAAACTTGCCGAAAAGGGCACCGCTTCCCCCATCCCGGATCTTTACCTGCACCGGCAGGCCCTGGGGCTGCTCCTTTCGCCGGGCTTTGAGACCCTGCTCTCCACCGGCGTGGTCCGTGACATCCAGTTGCTGGATTACCAGCTGGACACCGTGCGCCATGTGCTGAAAAACTTGCGTGGCCGCGCCCTCTTATGCGATGAGGTGGGTCTGGGCAAAACCATTGAGGCCGGAATGATCATGATGGAATACCTGCTGCGGGGATTGGTCAGGCGCGTGCTGGTACTGGCACCTCCTTCCCTGGTGGAACAGTGGCGGGTGGAAATGCAGACCAAATTCAATCTAAATTTTGTCACCTACGACGACCACCTTTTCAAATCCACCCCCAATCCCTGGAAAACCTTACCGTACATTATCGCTTCCCTGGACACGGCCAAGAGGGAACCCCACCGGGATATGGTGGTGGAGTCTACATACGACATGGTTATAGTGGACGAAGCACATCATTTAAAGAACCAGAAAACCCGGGCCTACCAGCTGGTCAGCCAGATAAAAAAGAAGTACATGTTGCTGCTTACGGCTACCCCCGTAGAAAACAACCTGGAGGAGTTGTTCAACCTGATTACCCTTTTGCAGCCCGGTCAGCTGGAAACAGCCTCTTCCTTCAAGCGCAAGTACATTACCCGGGGCGATCCCTTAAAGCCCAAAAACACCGGGGAACTGAAAAGGCTCATGCGCGAGGTGATGATCCGGAACAGGCGCAGTGAAACCGGGGCCATCAAAGCCAGGCGCCGGGCAGAAGTGGTGGAGGTGACCCTTTCCCCGGAAGAAGCGGCCTTTTACCGGCGGCTCACCAGCTTTGTACGCGGCCATTACCGGGCCGGTGAAAGCAGGATGTCCGGCGGGGTTAACCAGTTCGTGCTGAAAACCCTGCAGCGGGAAGTGGGCAGCAGTATGGAAGCGGTGTTGCCCACCCTGGAAAAGATGGCTGCCGATGCCAGCAACCCTGTCCCCCTGCGGCGTCTGATGGAAGCCCTGGCGGGACAGGCCCGGCAGGTACCTCGCCGGGCCAAGGCCGAAGCGCTGTTACAACTGCTGGAAAGGATACCGGATAAAGTGGTAGTTTTCACCTGCTACCGGAACACGCTGCACCTGCTGAGCGATCTTTTACAGAAGGAAGGCTTTAAGACGGCCATTTTGCACGGGGGGATGCGGCGGGCGGAAAAGGAAGAGCAGGTACGTGCTTTTGCCGGCGACGCACGCATCCTGGTCTCCACGGAAACCGGCAGCGAAGGACGCAACCTGCAGTTTTGCAATGTGATCGTCAATTACGACCTGCCCTGGAACCCCATGCGCATCGAACAACGGGTGGGCCGCCTGCACCGGCTGGGCCAGACCAGGGACGTATACATTTACAACCTGTCGGCGGCCGGTACGGTGGAAGCACATATACTGGAATTGCTGGACGCCAAAATCAACATGTTTCAACTGGTGGTGGGGGAACTGGACATGATCCTGGGGAACCTCAAGGAGAAAAGGGATTTTGAAGATATCATCATGGACATCTGGTCCAGCGCCACCGACGAAGAAAATCTACGCCAGCAGCTGGACGATCTGGGCCAGCAACTGGTCACGGCCAAAGAACATTACCTGGCCGTCAAGGAACTGGACGACCGGCTGCTGGGAGAACTGCTGCCGGAAAAGGACTAAAGCAGCCCAATGCCATCCCGGCAGGTGGTGGCAATAACCAAATGACTGGCCATTGGCATACGCAACCAGCACCCCGCGTTTACATACGTCCTGCAGTCCAAACCGGCAGCAGGCAAAATGCCGCAATTAACATGATAGACTGGATGATGAGATGAATAAACCAGACTGAACTGCAACAGCAAATTTTACGGAAAGGCGTGTCTGTTCCTATGACTTCCAGTGAACTATTACCACTACGTTCATTTGTCACCGCCTGTCTGGAGCGAAGCGGAGCCATCCTGGAAGAGACCGGCTACGAGCTGGTGGAAGCCCTTTTGCCCGAAGAATTAAGCAACCGCTTAACCAGGGACTATCTTCAGCTGGCCTTTGACAGCGAGGTGGCCCGGGAAAACCCGCAGGCCATCTTTGTTACCTACGGCAGCCCCTTTCTGGAGGAACTGGCCAGATTGGGTGCGGGTTACGGCCGTTACACCGTGCTTTACTGCCCTGACCCGGGTACCGGGGAAAAACGGCACCTGGAATACGAGATCCAACAACAACTGCATTTCCTCCGCTGCCGTCCCCCGCAGATAGTTCACCAGTGGATGGAGGAGCATGTCTTCCGGGGTTTTTATTTCCGCACCGTGTTACGTTCCTATGAAAAGAGGGAAGAACTTTTAAACGTGGTGGTGGATGGTTATTCCGGGCATATCGTATCCGACTTTGACGTGTGGTGGGGCAAGATAGTGGCCGCCGGCGAGCCATCATACCAGCTGCCCGCCGCCCGGCTCCTTTCCCCGGAAAAACTCTACCAGAATGCCTGCCGGGAAGCGGAAAGACAGGCCAGGGAACTGGCTGCTTCCCTGCAACGCCGGGCTGCCTGGCGCATGGAACGGGAACTGGCCAGGGTGGCGGACTATTATGCCCAGTTGTCCCAGGAAACAACAAAAAAGATGGCGGCCGCCGGCGACGAAACTAAAAAGGAACGCCTGGCCAAACAGCTGGCCGCCATTGAAGCCGACCGGCAGCGCCGGGAAAAGGATACCCTGGAACGTTATGCCGTGGAAGTGGACATCCATCTGGATCACCTGGTGGACTATCACGTACCGCGATTGCATGTCAAGCTGGAACTACAGCATAAAGACCGGTATTTGAACACCACTGTGCTGTATAACCTGCCGGCCCACCGTCTGGAACCACCGGTCTGCCCCCTGTGCGGCCAACCGGCCACCCGCCTGATTCCGGACGGAGAGAACCGACTGATCTGCACCAACCATGGGACGTAAGATCGGCGTGAACAAAAACCCCCGGCTAGCGACCCCCACAGGGTTGGACAGGGTTTCAAAAAACCCAATTCAGCCGCCGGACAAATCCCTCTTTTCCTCCAGTATATCCACGAAGGCAAATGAACGCAGCAAATCATCGATGAATTGCTCTACGTCCGCCCACCGCCTGGCTGCCAACCGGTAGGCAGCATCCCTTCTCTTTCAGCAATCCCGGCAATTACGGCCACATCAATTTCACCGGCACCGACCACCCGCCGGATTATGCGTATACTTTTTCGATCCACGTAAACACTGCGGAAGCCGGCCAAAGGCCTGCCCTCCTGGTTTCCCAGTTCAATTTAAAAGAACAATGGAAAACCACAGTCATATAAAATTTTTCGATATAAATCATTAAAGGAGTACATGGGCGATCCGCGAAATAATTACAAGACATGGTTAATTTAAGGGAGTTGCCCATGGGAATAATTGTTCCCTCTAACTGCCAGCACTCATTGGTACTGAACATGTAACTAGACGAACAACCGGGCTCAGCGGAAAATATTGTCAGGGAGTAGAGCCTCTTTTGGGATAGTGAGTGCGGGCTTACTTAATCCGATAACTATTTTTCTAAGGGGGGATGCACCGGGTCCCAGGAGAAGACCATCGGAAAAAGAGCGCAGCAAAAAGAGAGGTATTTATTTTTCGTATTCATTGACAAAGGAAGGTGAAAGCATTGAAAGGCAAAGTCATACTGGCCGGAGGGGTGCTGGGACTGGTGGCCCCCATCCTGGTTCAGCTGGGCAATCCCCCCAATATGGGCGTATGTATCGCCTGTTTTCTGCGGGATATTACCGGTGCCCTGGGCCTGCACCGGGCGGCCACCGTACAGTACCTGCGTCCGGAAATTTTAGGCCTGGTACTGGGTGCCTTTTTCTCCGCCCTGGCCACCCGGGAATTCCGGGCCATGGGTGGTTCCAGCACCCTCACCCGTTTTACCCTGGCTTTCCTGGCCATGATCGGTATGCTGATCTTCCTGGGCTGCCCGGTACGTACGGTTTTACGCCTGGCCGGCGGGGATTTAAACGCCCTGGTGGGACTGGTGGGGCTGGTGGCGGGTGTGGCTGTTGGAGTATGGTTTCTGAACCGGGGCTTTTCCCTGGGAAGGGCTGTGCCGCAAAGCAAGGTTAGTGGCTACATTTTTCCCCTGGGCATAATCATTCTCTTACTGCCTTTATTTGTTAAAACACCCTTTATTCTTTTCAGCCAGCAGGGCCCCGGATCCATGCATGCGCCGGTACTCATCTCCCTGGCGGCCGGACTGGTGGTCGGTATCCTCTCCCAGCGGTCCAGACTCTGCATGGTGGGGGGAATCCGGGATTTTGTCCTCTTCCGGGACCCCCACCTGTTGTATGGGTTTTTAGCTGTACTGGTCATGGCCCTGGCCGGCAACCTGCTCCTGGGCCATTTCAAGTTGGGCTTTGCCGGGCAGCCCATCGCCCACACCGACGGCCTGTGGAACTTTCTGGGCATGGCCCTGGCCGGGTGGGCGGCGGTGTTACTGGGCGGTTGCCCGCTGCGCCAGCTGGTGGCGGCCGGTGAAGGAAATACCGACTGTGCCGTTACCGTACTGGGCTTTATGGCCGGAGCAGCCGTGGCCCACAACTTCGGCCTGGCCGCTGGGCCCCAGGGAGTGCCTGTGGCAGGGCAGGTGGCTGTGGTCATCGGTCTGGTGGCGGTTTTCGCCCTGGCCTTTTTCAATACTGCCCGACTAGCTTTAACGCAGGGAGTGAAATCAAATGCCCAGGGAAGTTGACGCCCGGGGGCTTTTATGCCCCGAACCGGTATTGCTGACCAAACGGGAACTGGATCAGATGTCCGGGGGCACTTTGAAAGTGCTAGTCAGCAACCAGGCGGCCAGGGAAAACGTTACCCGGCTGGCGGAAAGCCGGGGCTGGTCGGTGAGTGTAACCAATGAAGGAAGCGATATTATTCTTCTGTTAACTAAATAATGGCCACTACCCATATGAAAATACGAAAAGGGGCCGGCCCAAAGGCCCGGGTAGGTCGTCAAATAATTTCATCATTAAAGAAAGCGCCTTAAAAAACCGTTCCAACGGTTTTTTAAGGGCTTATTTGCTTTGCACCCAGGGTGGCCCGTTGCAAATCCTTGCCAGCTATCTTCACCTGGTGTAAACTGTAGATAGCAATTAATGCCTGCAGGGGTTTAATACCGAAAGGAAGATTCATATGTCCTTTAAAGCCAAGGAAAAAATTGCAGCCCTGCTGAAAGAGCAGAAATATGACGAAATCGCTAATATGGTTCTTGAAAATAAAGGAAACATCCGGGCATTGCGCAGGCTACTACATGAGCCGGGCACCCTTTTGTGCTGGCGGGCCATTGAGGCCATGGGGGTGGTGGCCCAACGCTTGGCCGAACAAAACCCCGAGGCCGTGCGGGTAATCCTGCGCAACCTGCTCTGGACAATTAACGAGGAATCCGGGGGCATCGGCTGGACCGCCCCGGAATGCATCGGCGAGATTGTATATCGCCGGCCCGATTTGTTCGGGGATTACGCCTCCATCATTATTTTTTACGCCGATGAGGATATGCTGCGGCGGGGGGTAATCTGGGCGGCCGGACGCATCGCCCAGGCCCGCCCGGACCTGGTGGCCAGGTATGTGCCCACCCTGGCCGCCCACCTAGATGATCCCGACCCGGTGGTGCGGGGGTATACACTGCGTCTCCTGGGCACCATGGGCGAAAAACTGGACATAAAGCGTTACGCCCATCTGCTGGAAGACAGGAGCACGGTACCCGTCTATGAAAACGGCCAGCTGCACGAAACTACCGTGGCCGAACTGGCTGGTCAACTGGTTCAGGCCACCACGGCATGAAGGCTCTCCCCGGCTTTCCATACTGATTCCTGAACGCACCCCGGGCCATCCACTACCTGAAGCAGCCCCCTTAATCGTTCATAAAACAAATTTTATGAAGGTGGACAGGCCATTTGGCTCCGAACAAGGAACTCCCCGGCTATTACTGACCGGCAAGATCCAGCTTTTTAAAGCCACCGTAGTCTTTCGCCATCTGCTCATATACAGGCTTGCCCAAAAGGAACCGGTAAATCTCATCGGCCTTTTGGGCCGGGTCGATATCTTTAAATTGTTCGGGGTAAATCACTTTTCCGGCGTAGTAGGCATCGGCAATGGCGGTGCCGATGTTCGTGGTGTAGTAATTATAAGGAATCTGGCCGTAAACCCGGCCTGTTTTGAACGCCTGCAGGGACTGGTAAAACTGCGGGTTTTTCCTGTAGTCTTCCCGCACCAGGGAAAGGCCACCTTTATCGATGAAAATTATATCGGGGTCCCAGCTCAGGAGCTTTTCCTTGTCGATCATGACACTTCCCGTCTTACCCGTTTCGTCAACCACATTCCGGGCATTGATAGCTACAAAGGGCGGATATTTGGCCTGGGTGCTCTCGATGCCGTGCACTCCCTTCATGCCCAGGGCGCCCACGTAGACCCTGGGCTTTTTGTCTTCAGGGATGTCCTTCGTCCTCTCATGCAAGTCCTGCTGGCATTTTTTCAGGTAATCAACCACTTCCCGGGCCCTCCCCTCACGACCGGTAATTTTGCCAATCAGCTCTAGGGACTTGTAAACGTCCTCGTCAAAGGTGGCCAGCCTGCCGTAGCTCAGCACCACCACCGGAATATTCGTTCTGGCCTGCAGTTCATCGGCCTGAGCTCTGTCCACCAGGTAGGCGATAAAAATTACGTCCGGCTTCACGCTGACCAGCTTTTCCGCGTCCGGGGTGGAATCGGGCCCTCCCTGGCCAATGGTAGGCAAATCCTTTAATTCGGGATTGGCCAGAATATAAGGCCTGCTGGTGGGGGGCCACTGTTTTTCGACGTTTTCCACGCCCACCACCTTATCCGCGCCGTTGACATAGCAAACCAGACGCAACGCGCCGGGGCCAACGGCCACCACCTTATTTGCCGGAACGGAAACTTCCACCTGCCGGCCGGCCAGGTCGGTGACAACGGCTTTCTGCGGCGCAGCCGTATCCTGCCCGGCCGTTTTGGCACCGCACCCACCCAGGACAACCAGGGTAACCAGCAGGGCAATGAACAGGATCCCTGCCTTCAGCACTTTTGTCCGCATTCCCTTCTCCTCCCCTTATTTCATGTAAGTTAAATTGAGTTAGCACAGTTAAATGATTTCAAGGATCGGCAGTCACCATTTTGTAACCAAGCCGGGACAATGTTTTAAAGAATCTTAAAATGAGAGTGAAGCCAGCAACTCATTTGGAAAATGCAAAAAGACCCCCTGCCCAGCCTTCAGGCCGGCAAAGGGCCTTCCTGACCCCAATTTTATCGCCTTACTTTTGTTTCATAGCTAATGATATTTTACATACGAAAAGGAAATCCTGCAACAAAAAATTTTTTATAACTTAAATAATGTCTCCGCCGATTTGATATAGCTCCGTTCCTTCAAAAAACCGCTCCCGATCCTCGCCAGAAAAATACGCCACAAATCAACATGGGCGGGAGCCCGGCGCGGCCCGGCAAAAGACTGGAGCGGCCATCACTTTGTCCAGCATGGGGACTATTCCCACCGGGAGTCTGGGAAGCAGAAACCAGGTTAAACCGGCCGGTCCATCCTTTTTTCCAGGTCAATTTCCTGCCAGGCACGCTGTAATTTGCACTAATTGTTCGTGTTCCACCACCCATTTCCCCCATTATCCCGATCCTGTATTAGCAAACCATTCCGCATGACCAGACCCGGTTGGATTTAGCCTGACCCGCATGTTATACTTTAACTTGAGTTAGCACCCTTTAACTTGATAGCACAGGTCCCTTGTCTATCATTTTTCGAAATTTATTACCTGTGGGGTGGAGATTTTGGATATACAATTGTTACGCGAAAAATTATTGCCGGTGTTTGAATCTTACGGTGTTTCGTGCTGCTACCTTTTTGGTTCGCGCGCCGGGGAAAATTATTACCAGGATAGCGATATGGACCTGGCAGTAGTTTTTGACAGCTATTCCCCCGAAAAACATAACCTGGATCTGGAAATAGAGATCCAGGATACCGTATCTGAAATTTTAGCGCCCCTGGAAGTGGATCTACTATTTTTACAAAAGGCTCCTATTTACCTGAAATTTACCGTTATTAAAAACGGCAAAATCATTTATTGTTCAAATGAAGATTTCCGTACTGATTTTGAGGACATGACTGTAAGGGATTATCTGGACTTTAAACCCGTCCTGGACATGTATTACCAGGAAATGGCAGAAGAGCTAATGGCGGATAATGACGGGAGGGTTTAGGCTTGATTAACAAGGACCTGATTCACAACCGCATTGACCTTATCAACCGCTCAATAGCCAGGCTGAAAAAAATGGCCGCTCTAACCCGGGAGCAATTTTTGGCTGATCCCGATAACTATGCCATTACGGAACATCACCTGCGCCGGGCACTGGAAAGCCTGTTTGACACTGGCAGGCACATCATGGCCAAGCAGGGATTGGGGCACCCGGTTGATTACCGGTCAATCATCTTGACCCTGGGCAGGGAACAAATTATCCCCCCGCAATTTGCGGAAAAAATCAAAGGCATGGCCGGATATCGCAACCGCCTGGTGCACGGTTATGCGGAAGTAACCCCGGAAGAGATGTATAATATCATTCAAAAGAGACTCGATGATTTTGAAGAGTTCTGTTCCCACATCTTAAAGTACACAGCCAAACACGGGGTTTAAATTATCCCCGCTTTCCCGGCTGATACCAGTAGCGCCGGTGGGCGTAAACCAGGCAATAGCGCAGGCTTGTGTCATCGGAAACTAGCTTTTCAGCCAGTTGCGGCACGGGTTCCAAATTTTCGTTCAGGCAGGTAAGGCTCACCCGCGCGGGTGTTTGAAAATCTTTTCCCGCCTGAAACCGCCGCCAGCCCCTGGAGCGACATGGCACGAAGCGGGCGACCCGGTCACTTGCCGGAAGCAGGACCGCCCACTTCGCAAAATTTGCAAGAACCCAAAGCACCGTTATTTCAGCAGGTTCAACCTGGCCAGCGGGTTGACCCCCGGCTGGGCATAATCGTCAGGGACTTCACCCGGTTTCAACTCAAATTTCTTGATCACATTTATAAACAACTCCGGCCTGTCCAGGTAATCGAGGTACCAGAGATCGGATTTGAGGCGGGTTTCCCAGGTGAAACCTTTATTCATGTCAATACCGCTCAGGCTCTGGGCTTTTGCAAAGTCAAACGCCAGGACAACCCCATCACCTTTTTTAGCTTTGCTATCGTAACGGAAATAGATCCCGGCCAGGTTTTTGGCTTCCGGCTTCAGGTTTTCCCTGGCGGAAGCGTTCACCGGTATTACGGCCATGCCGGATTTTCCGGGGGTAGTATTCAGGACTACCTGCAGGGCATCGTCTTTGCACCAGGGCGGAACGGCCAGGACGTAGTAGCTTTCATCGGGCGAACGCAGGGGAAACTCTTTTTTCAAATAATTAGCCAAAAGGTAACCGCTGGTCACTCCCGGACAGAGGTGGTCGTGAAAAAGCGCCGCTTTTACCAGGCCGGGAGGCGCTCCTTTTGCCGCCAGATTGGCAATGGTGACAATGTTAAATTCCAAACCGGAAAACACTTTCATCTGGACTTTTTGGTTCCAATCGCCGGGATTGGCCAGAAGTTTTTCCGCCGACACATTTTCAGCCACTACTTTTTTAAAAAATTGTGCCGGGTTGCTATCAACTGCGTTCGGATCACTCCCGGAAGCTACGAAGCCTGCGGCTTTTGCGCCATCCACCTCCACAAACACGCCCTGTCCGCTTTTCTTTTCAAAAAAGAAAAACCAGAGCGGTTTGCTATCAGCAGTATGCACCTCCAGCAGGTTGCCCCGTCCAGGGCTGCAACCGGTAGCAGCGATGAGGCCGTCAAGGCAGGGGGCGGTTGAACTGCCGCCCACCGTCACGTAGCCGGCATTGGTCAGCACCAGCAAGTCCCCCCTTCTCTCCAGGTATTTAAAGGCCTCCCTTGCGGCCTGCTCAGCCAGCAACCGCCAGAACCTGTATTCGCCAACCGCCCCTTGGGGGAAAGCCGGACAGGTGATCTCCACCGCGTTCGTTTTCTCGTCCCATTTCACACCGCACCCCAGAGCTTCGGCAAGCCGGCTCACCGGCACCAGCACGCGCCCTTCCTGTAAAAAAGGTGAAACATCGAAAGTGACTTCCCGGCCGTTTACAAGGATTTTTACAGGCTCCATGGCCGAAAGCCCACCCGGGAAGAAGAAAACGGCCCCTCCGAGCACTGCCAGCAGCGTTACAAAACAAAGCGCCGCTGAAATTACCTTCCGCATTGAAAATCACCCTCCTCAAAATTTAAAGTTCACGTCTCCGGGGTGTCTCCTCCCCGAAAGCACCGCCTCATATCCCGACGGGGGTACAACTCCTACCCGTTCTCGCCAGTAAAAGCAGGTGCTTCATCCTTTTTACTCAGGAACATTTCTGCGTAATCTGCATACCTGCCTGCAAAAACCGGCCGGGTAAACCACATCCCGTGGTCGCCGAGCATTACGGATAACGGCTTGGCCCGCTCGTAGTCCATCTCCCCGGCTTCATTGAAGAAGCGGTCATCTGCCTCCAGGTGCACTACCTTACCAATGACCAGAGAATAGTTTTTCCTGCTAATCTCTTCCACCAGCGTGCACTCCACCCACGCCAGGCAACCTTCAATCCCGGGCGCTTTAACTTTTTGAGAAGGGCGAGGTTTTAAACCGGACTCTTTAAACTCGTCCACTTCCGGCGGGTAATTTTTGGAACAAATCATTACAGCTTCAACCAGATTGACAGGCGGCACATTAACCACAAATTCCCCTGTTTCCCGGATATTATTTAATGTATCCCGCTTAATCCAGGAAGCCAGGACAAGATCGTCAAAGGGTCTTAAAATGGGGGTAATGCATGACCAGGGAGCAATATTCCGCACCCCGTCCTTTCCCACTGTAGAAATCAGCACCACCGGCAGCGGCATCACCTGTTCCCTCTTGCGCGGCGCCAGAATCATCCCTTCCCGCCTCCTGATCATGTATGTTTAAAACTTCAAGGATCAGTAGTCATCATCTGGTTAAAAGTTCCCCATTCCTTATCCCTCCGCCGTCAAGGTATCCAACACCTTCATAGCTTCTGTAGCATAAGCAACGGCAGGTCCGCCACCCATCATTATGGCTACGGAAATGGCCTCTAAAATCTCCTTTCTGCTGGCGCCCATCTGCAGGGCTTTGGCTACATGATTGGCAATGCAGTAAGAACACCTAATGGCCACGGCAATGCCCACCGCGATCAATTCCTTTTGCTTTGCCGAAAGCGCTGCGTCGGAAACAACCGCCTCGTGCAGCTGGTGAAAATTCTTCATTACCTCCGGCAACTCTTGAGCCAGCTTTTCCAGATAGGTGCTTAAGCCTTCACCATTCTTTTGTGCTTCCATTCTAACCACCTCCCTAAATACTCTCAGGCGCAGGAAATGCAGGCCCGCTTGCTCCGGCGCCCACACTTGGTCCGAATGCTACCGCCACCGGCTCCACAAACTACACGGGGTCGAGGCTCATCTAAACCGGGACAATGTTTTAAAGAATCTTAAAATGAGAGTGAAGCCAGCAACTCATTTACCTGTTCCCGGCAGTTTCCTGCCGGCAGCGGATTGCCTGTCAGGTTGGCTTCCATGATTTCCGGTGAAAAACCAAACGCACCCCGCACCGGAATACCTTTCGCGGTCAGCTCCCGGCGAAGAAAAGATTCCGTCGCGGTATCGACCTTATTTAAAACGGCCACAAAATCCTTTCCTGCCTCCGCCGTCAGTGCTTTAGCCCGGTCGGCCAGCAGGATCGCTTCGTGCGAGGGATCAACCACCATCACCACCAGGTCGACACCCTCTACAACTCCCCGGCCGAAATGCTCCACCCCGGCTTCGGTATCCACCAGCACCCACTCGTCCTGATCAACCCGCAACTGCTTTAAAAACGAACGGGCCACCGCCCCCATGGGACAGGCGCAACCTTCCATGCTGCGCTCAATTTTACCAATACGCAGAAAGCGCAACGGCCACTCCCCACCAGTACATTCCGGGGGCAAACTGGCCAGGTTTAAACCATCCGCGAAGAAACCCGTGTTTTCGTCGCCCTTTTGTTGAAGGGAGGCCAGCAACTTCTCGCGCACCGCCGGTTTACCGCCCAGGCAACCCATTAAAGTCATCGCCGGGGTGGAAAGGCCCAGCATTTTATGCAGGCCCAGGTTCGATTCGTCGGTATCCACCACCAGCACCTTCCCCCGTTCAGCAAGCGCTCTTGCCAGCAAGGTAACCAGTGTGCTCTTGCCGCTGCCGCCCCGGCCGCAGATCATGATTTTGGGCATCGAAAAACCCCTCCTATCCTGTATTTTCCGGAAAATGCAAAAAGACCCCCTGCCCAGCCTTCAGGCCGGCAAAGGGCCTTCCTGACCCCAATTTTATCGCCCTATTTCTTGTTTCATGTCAATAATATTTTATTTCATGTCAATAATATTTTACATACGAAAAGAAAATCCTGCAACATAAAAATTTTTTACAGCTTAATTTTTCGCACACGTACTTTTGTCCGAAAAAAGCAATTCTTGATTTCCAGGTCAGAAGTGCAGTACAGCGGAGAACAGCCAGGGGGAGTAACTTACAATTCTTTTCTTGACTTTCCGTAGTCCCGCGGACTGAATTATCCTCTAATCATTGATGACTCGCAGCTCGGGCAGGTTAAGCTGGCACAGGGAACCCCCGGCTGGTGAGGTACCTGGGCACCGCATTGAGGACAAACGCAGGCCCCTGCCGGAGCACCGGTTTTCCCTCCGCCCATGGCCGTCTGCCCCTGAGAAGGTCTCCAGCCAGATATCCCTCAGAAACTGGTCCAGTTGATTGAGAGTTACCTCGCTTTGCACCAGGAGATGCAGCCAGTATTCGAGATTATAGCGGCCTTCAACAACAATATGAAAATATTCTTCCGGCACCACCGTTTCCGGAAAAGATAATAAATATTTCTTTTTGCACACGGACAGGTGTTTGGTCATCCCTGATTTACCGTAGATGCCCCCACATAAAAAACACTTGCCGCTCGTTTGAGGCTTTGTTTTTTGCCTTCCCACTGTTTAAACACCTCCGGTTTTGAACTTTAAGCGGTGTATCCCCGGTAAGAAACTCCCGCATACCAGCAGGCAGGGTTGGGAGCTATGCCGCGTTGCATTTTACAAGTAATTATCTTGAGTCCAATCCTTTTTGGACACGCACCCTGGAATTAAAAGGTAAACCTTAGAAAAATTTTGCGAAACAACTTGATTTACCATCTATCTGTAGGTTAAAATTTTGATGAGGAATATCTGCCGACGGACGGCAGAAAAATCTTCCTGGAGGAGGGATGATTGATGACCGAGGTAATCAAGCATGCCCACGAACACACTCACCCGGCGGTAACCCACACGCATGCACATGCGCACGGGGAGACAACTCACGCTCACGAACACACCCATCCGGCGGTAACGCATACCCACGAACACGAGCATCTGCCGGGAGAAGAAGAGATGCACAACCACGAACACCATGTTCACGAGCATGAGCATTAATTTTTAAAAGGGGGGCCGGCATAAAAAACGGCCCCCCTTTTAAATGAATACCGTCAACCCCGGAATTCCCTACTGCTGGGAATTTTATCGAATTAAACTGGTTTTTTAAATAAAATCTACCAGCAGTTCATAAGGAATTACTCTCTCTTACAAAAGACAAATTTTCCGCACACCGGATCAGGACCGCCTTCTTACCCCGGCGCTTGCCCTCTAAAAGAAGCTGGTCAGCGAAGCTGATGAGCCGTTCCAGGTCGCGGTCGTCATCAATTAAAACACGTCCGGCAATTGCTCCACCCATGCTGATGGAGACATTCAGATCCGGTTCCGACACGGAAGCCAGCGCAGAGCAAAGAGAGGAAAAAATGCGCCGGGCAAGGACATCAAATTCTCCCGGTTGGTTAACGAGAAAGAACAGGACGAATTCATCACCCCCGTACCGCCCCACCAGATCATCCTTCCTGACCTGATGTCTCAAAAATTCCCCTACTTTTTTCAGGACCATATCGCCCACCGGATGCCCGTAACAATCATTTATGGTTTTAAAATTATCCACGTCCATCATCAAGACGGCCACGTGGGGAAATTCGCCCCCCGCTTCCCTGATTAAATACAAACATCGCTCCATAAAAGACCTGCGGTTTAGAACGCCTGTAAGGGGATCATAGCTGGCCAGCCATTCCAGCCGCCGCCGGGCCTGGTGGAGGAGTTCGTTTTTTTCCTCCAGTTCTTTTACTTTCTGCTCCAGTTCGGACAGAGTGTCCCGTACACGTAAGGCCATATTGTTAAAGGAAGAAGCAATCCCGGCCAACTCACCGGTCTGAAATTTGCTGCCTGCAAAGATATCCTCTTTTTTTGCCGGATCGAAACGGGACAAGCGTTCAGCCAGATTTTTCAAGGGATATACTATTTGTGCCGCAGCCAGGGGATAAAGGAGGGTTGACAGTAATATCACCAGGATAAGTGTACCGCCGAGAGGAACACACAATTGCCGCAAAGGTTCCTCCACAAGCCCTCCCACTGAAGCCCAAACCCTTACCCTGAGATTGGTTCCCGGCACCGGCGCGCTGACCTCCAGGTTTTCTTTTAATCCGAAGGCCTTAAGTAACAACCTGTCCCCGGAGGAGGATTTTTCTCTTATCCCGGTCAGATAAAGAACTGCACCATTACTATCTTCCAGGTAAATGACCGGCATTTCCCTGAGCCGCAGTTTGGGCTGGTAACCAAATCCAAAAAGAAATCTGGGGGCAAAAATTTGGGCCGGCTCCGGTTCCACCGGAAACAAAGGCCCGAGTTGGGCCGGGTCTATTCTTTTTACCAGCCCGCCTTTACTGGCTGCAATCCTCTCTCCCTGGAAAGAGAAGAAAAATCCATCTTCTTCCAGAGTGTGTTTCAGGGAAAGGGAAATAATCTGGCTTTCATATAAAGCCATCTGGGTCAGGTATCTATTTGCCCAGGCAACGGTTTGTAAGGTGATGTACTTGGCCGTAGCATAAACAGCCAGCAAGGTGGGAACCAGGGCGAGGGCAAAGAACCAGACGGTAAATACCTGAATTATACTGCGCCTTCTCCCACTCCCTGACATCAAACCGCTTCCTCCTTAAAACGGGCCAGGAAAGCCCGCGCTTTTTGAAACAGGTGGGGATCCAGTCTTTTACCCCCTATTTCTGCCATCACTTTAAGAGCTTCCCCCGAACTCAGGGGAGAACGAAGGAGCCGGGGCCTGCCGAGCCCGAGGAAGCAACTCAATCGAAAGGCATATTTTGCCGTGCGCACACTGTGCATCAGTAATTCCGGGAAAACAGCAAGTTCGGGAAAAAAGCGTTCTAAAAAAGGATAAACCGTTGACAACAAAGGGTGGTCACCGGCCGGGAGAACATTCACAAATATTCCCTCCCCCAAAAATTAAGGCCACAAAGGCTCCTCTCCAAAAAGCTAGAGAACCAGCCTTCGTGGCCTAATTAATAATCCGCAGCTTTAAACCCGGGCTCAATCAGGAAAGCTCCGGCTTTCTGCCGTCAAAAGTTCCATAAGTTTTTTATTTTTTAATTCGACGTTATCTACAAAATTCCTTTGCTGTCCGGTACTCTTTTGCGGGCTATTTGAAAAGAGCTTTTCCAGGACCTGTCGATACTTCATCCTCCCACTTTTTTACTTTGCGCTTGGGAGAAAAGGAAGCCGCGATGACAAAGATAACCCCAGAGACAATGACAATGGTGGCCCCGCTGGGTAAATCAAACATGGCGGAAAGAAAAAGGCCCGTCCAGGTGGAAAGAACACCAAACAACGAAGATAAAATAAACATCAACCGCAGGTTATAAGTCAGCTGATAGGCAGCAGCCGCAGGGTTCAAAATCAGGTTAAAAATAAGCAGGCCGCCGATGCTGCGTAAAGAAACAGTAATTACCACACCGGTTAAAAAAAGCAGGCCGTAAAAAATCAGGCTGGCCGGAATGCCTACGGCCAGGGCAACTTCCCGGTGAAAAATCACAGCCTGTATTTCTTTAAAAAAGAGCACCACCAAGCTCACCACGACCGCCGCTACAACAGCCAGCAAAAGCAGGTCGCGGTCGTTCACTGTAAGGATACTTCCCCACAAAAGCTCCAGGGCCTGGGTTTTCGGGCCGGGCAAAAGGCCCATAAACAGGAAAGCCATCCCCATCGTAACGGAAAAAATAATACCAATGGGCGTATCGGGGTTAAACTCTCCCCGGTCGGCCAGCGGCCCGATTACCGCTGCTGCCACCAGACTGAATAGAAAAGCCCCGGCCAGGGGATTAAAACCCAGCCAGGTCCCGCAGAGCGCCCCGGCAAAAGCGGCGTGGGAGATGGCCACCCCGATAAAAGAAAGGTTCATCGTGACAACGAAAACCCCAATCAGAGAACAGGCCACGCCCCCAAGCAGACCGGCCAGAATGGCATTTTGCATGAACTGGTAACTCAGAATAGAAAGATCCAAAAAATAAAGCCCCCTGGTTACAACCACCCAGATACCTCTTTTTGGCAATGATTATCCTGGAGTCCAATGCGTCACTGAAGAGCGACCGCATTTTCCATCATATTTTCGCCGCCGAACAGGAGGTCCAGAAACTCTTCCCGCAGCACTTCCGCGGGCGTGCCCTGGGCCCAGATGCGACCCTCCTTCATTAAAATCAGCCGGTCGCAAACTGCTGCCGCCGTTTTCAGCTCGTGGGTCACCATCAGGGTGGTCAGGTGGCGGGAGCGGTGGATTTCACTGACCAGGGTCATGATCTCCACCCGCGCCCGGCGGTCCAGGGCCGCGGTCGGCTCGTCCAGAAGAAGGATCTCCGGCTCCTGGGCCAGGGCACGGGCAATGGCCACCCGCTGCTGCTCGCCTCCTGAAAGATGGCCGATGGGGCGAGTGGCAAGGTGGCTCATTCCTACCAGCTGCAACATGCTGTCCACCACCCGCCTGTCGGCCGGTCCGGGCCGGCGCAGCAGGCCCAGGCGGCCGTAGCGCCCCATCATGACCACTTCCCGCACACTCACCGGCATCCGGGGATCAATGTTCTGAATTTGCGGCACGTAGCCAATCCGCCGGCGCAAAAAGGCCGGGCAGCCCTTTTGAATCGAGTAGCCCAGCACTTCCACCCGCCCCTGGAGGAGTTTACCCAGCCCGTTCACCAGGGTGAGGAGGGTAGTTTTACCGGCCCCGTTCGGCCCGATGATGCCGACCAGCTCGCCCTTTCCAACTGACAGCGAAACGCCCCGTAAAGCTACATCTTCACGGTAGGAAACGACGGCATCTTCTATCTTTATTAGAGCAACTCCGTTGAACAGCCCATTTTCCGGAATACTGTTCCACCGTACGCAAGTAATCTCACTTTACCTCCTTAAGCGCATCCAAAAGCAACTCCACATTTTTGTCCAGGGCGGCGCTCCAGGTATCCGTTTGCGGTAACCCTCCCGGGAAATTGGAGATGGTCACCTGTGCCGCCCCCAATTCTTTCGCTATACCTTTACCTGCATCCGGGCCGCTCTGCAGGTTATCCACCACCAGCTTTACACCAGCCTGTTTTCCTTTGTTGATAAGCTCCTGCATTTTTTGCGGGTTAAGCTCCTCCGGCCGCCCATAAGTAGCCATCACGTCAAAACCGGCCCATTTTAAAAACCCCTGCTGCATCTCGGAACAGAGTACCTTCACGCCGCCTGCGCCGGCAGCCTGAAGCCTGGACAGGGTTTCTTGGCCTTTTGCCTCAATCTGTGAAACCAGGCGGTCGGCATTTTGCTCATAATAAGCCCTGTTAGATGGATCTTTTTCCATCAATATTCCGGCAATTTTTGTAACCGCCTCCTTTTGCACCGGGGGTGCCATCCAGTTGCCGGCCACGGCAACTTCAACCACCTGCAGGTCCTTATTATGCACCGATTCTATCAGTTCTTTGGTAAACATACTCCCCTGCCAGTCGTGGCGCAAAAACAGCCTGGCCTCCGCCAGCTTCTGCACATCGCCCGGCTTCAGGTCAAAATGCCCCGGGCAGGCAGCGGGAGGGACAATATTCACGACCTCTACTTTATCACCGCCGACATTTTTGACAATATCAGCAATCAATGACGTACCCGTAGCAACTTTTAGCTTCGGACTTTCTTTCGCCGCACATCCAGAGATAGCTAACAAAAAAATTACCAGAATAATTGCCGTAATGCGCGAATAAACCCTTTTCAACGCGATGGACCCTCCTCCATTGTAAATGTTCAGTGAACCAGCCCGGGTGCCGCCCAGCACTCACCACAATATGGCTCTGCTCCTGATATTTCAGGTTCAATTGGTACCTCTGGTTTTACGAAGACCTGGTATATCCAGTGAGTGCTGGGTCCACGCTCACTCCCTGGCTTCCGCGCTGACAGCATTCCATATTTATTCCCGGTTAACTTTTTAAAACGGGTTTACGTGCTTTCAAAACATATTTCTCCCTTGTGTTGATAATTTCAATCTCCACTAACCCGCACTGCCTGCACAATTCCTGCATTTTATCATCGTCGGGAATCAGATCGTTGGCGACCACCCCCCCTAATGACCGGTGCAAATCGTTTACTGACTCCCTGCTCATGGAATGGCAGATGACCAGCCTCCCGCCAGGCTTTAAAATGCGGGCCATTTCGGCCAGCGCACGGGGTTTATCGGTAACATGAGGAAAACAGGAGTTGCAGATGATCTCATCGAAAGTATCTTCCTGAAATGGCGTACAGCTTATGTCCGCCAGTACAAATTCCACATTCCCCGGATTTTTCGCCCTGGCTCTGGCCAGCATCTCTTCAGCAATGTCCAGCGCCACCACTTTGCCTTCCGGACCGGCCGCTTCAACAAGAAAAGGTAAAAGAACCCCCGTACCGGTACCTGCGTCCAGAATAAAGCTCCCGGGTCTGATGGCAAGCTCATCGATGATTTTTTTCAACCGCTCCAATGTCTCACCAGTCAATAAATTGTCCCAAATGGGTGCCTTTTGGTTAAAATAATCCCGGTGTGCATCAGCCATCAACTTCCACCTCCCATATTAACGGCCGCGATAATTGGCTTTAATAACCTGCTGATGAAGGGGATCCACTTTTTATCCCGGGTACCAGCCCCAAAAAACAAAAGCCACGGGCACCCTCCTTACCCTTTCTGGGAAGGAAACCGGAGGCCTCCGTGGCCTTTTGTATCATTACCTTTTCGGTTGTGGTCCAGCTTGTCCGCTCTGATCCCGTCTTCGTTACGGGGCTAAAGTTTCAGCAAAATCGATATTCCTCAGTTTTTATGGTTATAAACTAACAGTAGTTTGTTTAACTATTGCTAAACTATTGCTAAACTATTGTTTAATCCATTGTAAGGCAATTAAGAGAAAATGTCAACTATTGTTTAAACCAACCATTGTAAGGCAATTAAGAGAAAATGTCAGTGAACCTCCCCTGGGACAAGCCCGGGGGCTTCGTCCCGAAGGTTTCTCATGTCATCGGAATGCTGCCTGCTAAAGCGCAGGTCTTACGCTTTCCTCGTGAGCTACATGGTCGCGTCACCACAACCAGGCCCGGTCCATAGGCATCTACTACTCATCGTAGATACGTCAGGCTGCTTTCTGTGGCGCCAGCACTTGCGGCCGCAGGTATTCCACTTTTCCGGGCAGCCTGCGGCCCCTGGAGAAACTCCCGTGCAAAGCTTTGTCAAGGATGCCGCTGGCTCCCACCACGTCCCGGTGAATCCCGGTAAACCCGCAGGAAGCATTGCCGCACCGGTATACGCGCCCGGTTTGTCTGGTGTACTCCCCGCATACCGGGCAGGTGCCGGAGGTGCCACGCTCATCCACCGGAATCAGCTCTATGCCGTGACGCTTGAGCTTGTATGCCAGCAAATCGCGTAACTTGCCGAAGGCCCATTGGCCCATGCGCTGGTTGTGTTTTTTGCCGCAGTCTTTTTTGCGCACACCTTCCGGGTTGCCGATGTAAACCGTTCTAACGCTCCTTCCCAGGCACCAGCGGACGGCGTTGGCGGATATGGCGTGCAGGATATGTTCTATCCGCCGTTCGACCCAGTTGAGGAAACGGTACTTTTTAGCCAGGAGTTTCCTGCGCTTCCTGGAGCCTTCCTTCGTTTTGGAGATGGCCCGTTGCAACTGCCGCAGCACCTTGTTTCTCAAGCGGTTGAGCGAGCGGAGCAGCCTGCCGCTGATCACTAAAGCATCATCGCCGTCGGTAATGGTCAGGGCATGCACTTCGCCCGGGTCGATGGCCGCACAAACGTCGCCCTGAACTTTTAACAGGGCCGGTTTCTCCACCGTTACGTGCAGCCAGTATTGATTATGGTGCCAGACCAGTTGCGCTTGCAGGATTGCGGCGTTGGTAAGCCTTTTCGGGAGCTTTACCATCAGCGGTTCTCTGCCCCAACCGTTGGAAAGTTTCAATATACGCCCTTTATGGGTAATGGCGGCTTCCTTCCAGGTAACAGTGAAAAACCTTTTCCGGCGGTAAGGGTACTTCCATTCCCTGTACCCCTGCAGGTGCAATTCCCTGGTATGCTCGCAGCACTCGAAGTAGGTTTCCACCACGGCCTGCACCGATTGGGAGTGAAGGCCGTATTTGCCTTTGAGCAGCGCTTTAATTGCACCTTCGTTCAGCCAGTAACCATACCTGCCGTATATGGTGCGGTGGATGTTGCAGGTGGCGTTCCAGACTTTGGCCGCTTCCATTTGCAGGTTGCGAGCTAAAACAGCTTGCTCCGAGTTAATGTGCAGGGGAAACTTTTCCACCAGGATGTCTACGGCTTGCTCCGGGAAATGAACTTTCAGTTTCTTGACCGCATTGTTTTTGCACCGGCTCACCTGGTTTCACCTCCTTTTCAAAGACCACGAACATTTGTACTACCTAAAATTTTTTGATAAGCCTATTGACATAGAAGGTCTTCCGGAATGATTTTTGAGCTTCGATGTATTTGTGGATAGTTTCGGCGCTTACATTACCGGCTGTACCGATATAGTAGCCTCTGCTCCACATTCCGCTGCCCCAGAAGTATTTTTTCTTAAGGCCCGGGAAAGCAGAGAATATTTTGTTGGCGGTGATGCTTTTGAGTTTCCGGACAATATCGGTAGGGGCCACCGTGGGCGGAGCCAATAGGAAAATGTGCAGTTGACCCGGCATGGTTTCCATCTGGATGAGTGTGTATGCGTAAGCGTTGCAGATTTCTTGGATTGTCAGTTTTACGACGTCTTCTACCCTGCCGGTAATTACCTTATGCCGGTATTTTGGGCAAAACACGATATGGTAATTGATGTTGTAGACGCAGTGGTTCGTTTTTTCATCACTATGATTATAGTACTAGAACGGGTGTTTGGGAATACACTTGTCGCCCTAACGGGCGATGCCCCCTTTCATCCCACCCCACAAGGGGGTGGGTTTTCAGGGGCGGTTTCTATAAAAATTCTTCTTTATGGTCTGGCTGAAAAGCCCGTCCCCACACCGCGCGCCGCAGAATATGTTCTCTCCCATACAGGCCACAACTTTTCTGCCGCTTCCACCAGCACGGCGTCAAACTGCCCGGCTTTACCGGCTACAATTTCCTGCCGGCACTGCTGCCAGCTCAGTGGCGGGCGGTAAGGACGTTCCGAGGTCATCGCATCCACTGCATCGCACAGCGCACAGGGCGGCCACTTCTTCTTCAACTTCCCGCTGGTATGTAATTTTCAGCGGCTGTTGCCCTGGGTTCCTGGCAGCATTTAGGGCCCCGATTATCAGTTCCTTCATTCCCTGTTTTCTGGTCGCCACCGTAGGTATTACCGGAATACCCAGAATTTCGGACAGCCTGGCAACATCAATAGATATGTGGCGATTTTGGGCCTCATCCATCATATTCAGGGCAACCACTACATTGGCACCCATCTCCAGTAACTGGACAGTTAAATTAAATAAAGATTGCGTTCTATATTCGAGGCATCTACCACGTTAATAATGACATCCGGTTTTTCTTTTAAAATATAATTCCGGGCAATTATTTCATCCTCCGAAAAAGCACCCATGCTGTATGTGCCCGGCAGGTCTACTACCTGATGTGAAATTCCGTCGTAAATAAGCCGTCCCTCTTTTTTCTCTACCGTTACCCCCGGCCAGTTACCGACATGCTGACGGGCACCGGTCAGGTTGTTAAAAATACTGGTTTTCCCGGAGTTTGGGTTACCTGCCAGGGCAATGACAATTCCCCCGGGTTGTAAGTTAGGCGCAACTTCCATGATAAACAAGCTTCCTTAACCGGTGATCTCATCAACAAAAATCCTTTGTACCATGCCCCGGCCTAAAGCCAGGCGTCCTTCCCCCAGGGCTACAATTACCGGGCCAATGCCGTTGTTTTGAACCATACGGATAACTTTTCCCCGTACAAGACCGAGAGCGGTTAATTTCTCACGCAAAGCAACCCCTCCTGCAACATCCCGGACCACCCCACTTTCCCCCTGGGCCATAAACCCCAGTGGCTTCATCCGTAATCACCTCCTGGTCTTAAGGATAGACTTTAAAAGACTTCCACCGCCACACCGTTTGCCTCTTCTTTTCGCAAAGTCAACCGGAAACCTCGAAAAACGATCTCCATTGGATCACCCAGCGGCGCCCTGCCTTGAACAGTGATCTCCACCCCGGGCACCAGCCCCATAGTCAGAATGCTCCGGCGCAAACTACCTTGAGCATTAATCCGTACGACCCGGCCCCTTGTTCCCTGGGCCAATTCACCAAGCAATTTAATACTGCTTGATTCATTCATGAGCCCCCACCCCCTGAAATGTTGTGAATGAGTCTCATTCTCATTAGATTAAGACAATGAATTTCATTCTCAATGTTAATCATACGATAATTCCTCCCTCCTGTCAACCCCTTTTCAGAGCAGAGCCAATCCTTGCATCTGCAAATCCTTGCCAGCTACCGCCGCCTGGTGTAAACTTGAAGATAGAAACGATACGAAATGTAAAAGGGCAGGTGTCCAGGATGTGCGGGTATAATGAGGCGTCCCAGTATGAAGAATATCTGGCAGGCCACAAAAGGCGAGCCAGGCTGGAAGAAAAATCCCTGGCCGCCCGTAAAAGAGAGGCCTGGGAAAAAGCTAAGCAGCTGGCAGAAGAACTGCCGCTTCTTTTCCCGCTACGCCGGATCTATCTGTTCGGTTCCCTGACCGGTGAACACTTTACCACCCTCTCGGATATAGACATTGCCCTGGAAGGCCTGGAGGAAAAAGATCATTTAAAGGCGTTAACGGCTGCAGAAAATATCGCCCGTCCTTTCCAGGTGGACGTGATCCTGCTGGAAGAAGCCCCGTTATCCCTGAAGAAAAAAATATACCACCAGGGTGTGATTATTTATGAGCGAGGAAAAGATTAATGCCTACCTGGGTTTAATAGGTGATCTGGAAGATAAAATGCCCTCCATAGAGAATATCGCAGGCAAAATTCATTCCCTGGGTCAGGAAATAAACCGTATTTCCGGCAAGATTCCCGAAGAAAAGCTAATGGCCCTGGCTGGCTACCTGCACCACTTTTACACCGGAATAGAAGACATTTTAGCGCGGATAATCAAAACAGTGGACGGGTACATGCCCCGGTCCGGGGACTGGCATTCGGAATTGCTCTATATCAGTTCGCGGAAAACACCCGGTGTAAGGCCGGCCATAATCTCGGCTGAAATGCACGAGATTTTGACTGACTACAAGGCGTTCAGACACCTTTACCGTCACGCCTATGCCAAAGAACTGCGGTGGAAAAAGATGGACCACCTGGCCCTTAATATACAGGATGTTTGGATGGCATTTAAAAAAAGTATCATGGCAGTTATTCAATTCTTGCAAAAAATAATTAACGATTTGGAAAAATAAAACTAAAGAGGACAACCAAAAACCCCCGCCAGGATATAAAAGCGGGGGCATGGAAAAACAGGAACGTCAGCTATGCGTAATCATGAGTTCCCTTGACTACCTTTACCCCAAACTTTTCCGTAATCTTTTTAGCAAGCTCGTCCACATCCCTGTAGGGGCAGGCCGGCCAGGCGTTAACCATACAGGTGGAAAGGTGGATAACATCAAAATCTACAACTCTTCCCCTGGTTTAAGTGGTATACTTTTTGAGAGGACCAATTCGCTAACATTCCTTAATTTTAAAAACACTTCGCCCTGGAGGTGATTTAATGTCTTCCATCCCTGAGCACCTCAAGTTTACCTACGAAGATTACCTGCTTTTGCCTGAAGACAGGCGGTATGAAATTATCGGAGGCGATCTTTTCATGACTCCTTCCCCCAAGCGGGCGCATCAGAAGATAAGTTTAAACCTGGCTACCATTTTATGGTTATTCGCCAAAGCCCACGGCCTGGGAGAAGTTTACGAGGCGCCATTTGATGTGCTTTTCAGCCGCCACGATGTAGTGCAGCCGGATGTGCTCTTCGTGAGCCGCGAGAACCTTTCGATTGTGGGGGAATACAACATTCAAGGGGCACCCGACCTGATCATCGAGATTTTATCGCCTTCTACTGCCGAAAGAGACCTTGACCTGAAGAAAAAGCTGTACGCCCGCCATGCCGTCAAAGAATACTGGATTGTGGACCCCGACGCCCGGAAAGTGACGGTATACCTGTGGAAGGACAATGATTACATAAAAACCGGAGTTTACGGCGAAGAGGATAGCTGGCAACCTCATCTTTTGCCCGGTCTCACCATCAAGGGCAAGGAGGTATTTGCGTGAACCTCCCCCGGGACAAGCCCGGGGGCTTCGTCCCCCCAGCACTCAACACCCAAATTAAGTTCTCACTTAGAAGTCAAGTGTTGCGATGGGTGTTGAGTGCGGGAGTGAAGGCACACCGGCACAGTAATCAGATCGCCGCCAAACTCCGGCAGGACCACGCTCATAACCACGTCCAGCGGGCCGAGACCCTGCTGGCTGTTTTCCCATTCGCTACGGAAAGGATGGCTTTGATTAATGGCACGCCCAGGCGCAGGTAGAGATCCTTTTCTTCAACCCGGCTGAAGGTTGGCGTGGCCATGGTTTGGGCAAACATGAGAGTGTTTACCACCACATCCACCAGCGGCTGGCCCTGGCGACTGAAGTAATTTTCCACCACCCAGGCTATCCCCCGGCTACCCAGCTCATCGTTTCCGGTCGCATACAGGAATACCGGCAGGGCTACACCACCCTGGTTTTCTATTTGTCTAAAAAAGTTTGTAATGTGTCAGGAGGAGGTCATAATCCACTTCTTCCAGGAACTTCTTCTGCCTGGTTTCCTGCGGGTTTAAAAGCATAATGTTGATCCTGTCCTCATTAACAGGAGACACCAGCCGCACGCGCCTTTCAGAGTACCGGGAATAACTGTAAATTAAGCTGCCGCCCAGGGCACAAAAAGAACCGTTGGACCCCCACTGGTTGGCCACCACCAGGTGCATTTGTTCGGCTATCCTGGCTTCCCAGATAAACTGGCTTTTTTCATCATTCCAGAGGGCGGGAACACAGAGCACATCCACCCCCTGTTTGGCCAGACTCTCCAGGCTTTCCGGAAAAAACAGGTCATGCCCCAGTAAAAGGCCCACCCTGCCAAAGGGGAGGTCAAAAAAGCAAAAATCTTCCTGCCCGGGGCGAGCCCATTCCCTATCGGACGGACTCAGGTGTATCTTTCTGTATTTTCCCAGCAATCCCGCCGGACCGATCAACACGGCAGTGTTAAACAGTTGACCGTCTTCCCTTTCCAACACCCCCATCACCACATACAGGTCCAGCTTTTCTGCCCTGCGGATAACGGCCCCGGTAACAGGGCCGGGAACCGGTTCGGCCAGTTCTTCTGCCTGTGATGGTTGAGATATGGCCCCTGTTACAGCAAGTTCCGGAAAAACAACCAGGTCGAGCTTCATCCCCCTGCGGGCAGCCAGGTCTGCAGCCTGGTCCAGGAATGATAAAATGCGCCTGCTATTCCTCACCGGTTCTCCAGCCCATGGAGCAAACTGAACTGTGGCTACGGCAAACTCCTTACCTGCGGACAACCCCAGCAGCACCTCCGGTTCAAACTGGGAAAAGGTATCCAGCGTTATACCGGCATAGAATTCCGGCCGCCTGTCACCCAGCAGGATATCGGCCCCGGGGGTAAAAAATCTTCCGTTTTTTAAAGGCAACGTGCCATAAAGGATGGTGTCATGCGCAGACTGTACCTCCTTTAAAACGCTACCGTCGGGGCCAATGATAAACGATTGTGAGGCATTACAGTTCATCGTCTTATCCTGACCCGTACGGTTACAGGCCAGTACATAAACCCCGTTTTCCAGAGCACGGGCACGCCAGAAAACTTCCGGCGGGTAGTGATGGGGCGGCCAGTTGGCCGGGATCAGCAGCACCCGGGCGCCTTTCAATGCAGCAATGCGGGCCGCCTTGTACCAGTAAGTGTCAGCACAGATGAGCACACCAACTCTTCCAAAGCAGGTTTCTGCCACCAGCACCGGCAGGTTACCCCGGGCCGCCCAGAGATTTTCCTTGAAGGCTGGGGCCAGCTTGCGATGCTCACCCATTACCCGGCCGTCGGGACCTATGAGCACAGCAGTGTTATAATAAATACCCGATTTTAAATCCACTTCCGGCAGCCCCAGGCAGATATAGACCCCATACCGACGGGCCAGGGCACCGAACAATTCCGTGGTCGGGCCGGGAACGGTCTCCACAAAGGGGGAAATGTCCCTTCTGCTTTCAAAGGCATAACCCGTGGTGGCCAGCTCGGGATTTACAATGATCCGGGCACCACCGGCAGCAGCCTCTTCATTTAAGGCCAGCAACCGCCGCAGGTTATGTTCCTTATCTTTCCACTTGATGGCCGCATGAATTAAAGCCACCCTGACTTCTTCCGGCATATTTAACACCTCATCAAGAAACTTTTTTCCCACCCGGAAATTTCCGCCCGTCCGGCCAGATATAATGCCTGGGTTCCTTCTGGCAATTAAAAACGGGCAATCAAAAACCCCCGCTACGCATAAAGCGGGGGCATGGAAAACCAGACCTACCACCTCCCTATCCGCGTAGGCAGCATGGCTTAATGAACGGGGCAGGTCTCCTGGCTCGGGTTCATCGGAACTCCACGTCTTCCCATCCAGCACTCAGCCATGTTATGGATCCCTTCGCCGTAACCTTATCGTAGCAGTAACCAATTTCTCTCAAAGCAGAAAACAATCTTACTGAGTGCTGGACAGTGACATTATGTGGGTCCCTTCCCCCTCACAGTGGCGGGACCGCGCCGGATTTGCACCGGCTTCCCTTTTCAGCCTGCCCCCATCAGGGAAGCAGGACACCCCGTTACGCATTATTTCAGTTCTAAAAAGGATATAAAGACCCGGAAACCCAGCCCGGTGCATTAACAACGGGTCCACCGAAATCAAGTTTCTACGATGAAAATCCATTTCTTTGAGCTGTTACCTTTTTCCAGGAACCGCTATCGTCAGCTATGCGTAATCATGAGTTCCCTTGACTACCTTTACCCCAAACTTTTCCGTAATCTTTTTAGCAAGCTCGTCCACATCCCTGTAGGGGCAGGCCGGCCAGGCGTTAACCATACAGGTGGAAAGGTGGATAACATCAAAATCTACATTCTTCTTAACACAACCGATGTTTGGAATCAAAGATCTCCCTGGACATTCACAAGTCAGGAAACCTACCACATTCACAGAATCATAATCCTTAAAGTTTCCTTCCCGGTCCCGGGCGGCTTTAAAACATTTCCACTCGCCGGGACAGCCATAACCCTGGGATACGTAGGAACCACAACTTACAATAAGTACATTCACCTTCCAAATCACTCCTTTTTTTTGGTTTTGTTATAACATACCACTTATCATATGTCAATTAATTGCTTCATCACTTGTCAATAAATCCTTCCAAACGGGTTCACCGTACACCAAAAAGGCTCAGCGTGGCGCTGTACACCTTTTTGTCGTACTCGTCTTCCCGGCCCAGGGTTTCGTCGGCAACCCGGGTGTAAAAAAGCCAGTGCCCGGGATTGCTCAAGATAAACTTCACCCGTCCTGCATCATCAGTTTTTGCGCTTAGCCCCCAGTCATCTTCTTCCCGCAGGCTCCAGGTCGCCTTCACTTCTGTCCCCGGTAAAGGCCGGCCGCGGTAAAGAACTTCCAGAATTACTTCGTCCCCCACCCGGTAAGCACCGGGGGTAAGAATCAGTTCGAGGTCGTGGGCCAGGTTGATGATTTCCGGTGGCTGCACCACCGGGCCGCAGGTGGCACAGAAATGCCCCACCTGCACGTATGTCTTGGCATACTGGTAGTAGTAGCCCACTTCCCGGGCATCCGGGTAGTCTTTACGCGTCCCCCGGCGGTAAAAACCGTCCGCGGTAACCGCCACCGGCCCGACGTCGTTCTCCACCGTCACGGGCCAGAACCCATCCCGGTCGGGCGTAAACGCCACCAGGTGAAACCGGTCATCTCCCGCTTCTACCTTTAAGGAAAGCTTTGCTTCACCGGGGATTAGCACCCAGGCCGCCAGCCGCGCCGGGTCCGCCAAGCCATCGGGACGCATGGCGTGCCCGTAAAAAATCCGGCACCGGGTTTCATGTCCTTCGTGACCATGACTTCCCTCGGGCAGAACCCAAATTTCGTGACCCTGCACTACCTTCAACATGAAGAACTCCTCCCCTGGTTTAAGTGGTATACTTTTAATGAGAGGACCAATTCGCTAACATTCCTTAATTTTAAAAACGCTCGCCCTGGAGGTGATTTAATGTCTTCCATTCCTGAGCACCTCAAGTTCACCTACGAAGATTACCTGCTTTTGCCTGAAGACAGGCGGTATGAAATTATCGGAGGCGATCTTTTCATGACTCCTTCCCCCAAGCGGGCGCATCAGAAGATAAGTTTAAACCTGGCTACCATTTTATGGTCATTTGCCAAAGCCCACGGCCTGGGAGAAGTTTACGAGGCGCCATTTGATGTGCTTTTCAGCCGCCACGATGTGGTGCAGCCGGATGTGCTCTTCGTGAGCCGCGAGAACCTTTCGATTGTGGGGGAAAACAACATTCAAGGGGCACCCGACCTGATCATCGAGATTTTATCGCCTTCTACTGCCGAAAGAGACCTTGACCTGAAGAAAAAGCTGTACGCCCGCCATGCCGTCAAAGAATACTGGATTGTGGACCCCGACGCCCGGAAAGTGACGGTATACCTGTGGAAGGACAATGATTACATAAAAACCGGAGTTTACGGCGAAGAGGATAGCTGGCAACCTCATCTTTTGCCCGGTCTCACCATCAAGGGGAAGGAAATATTTGCATAAGGACAACCATCAAGGAATATTTTTGGCGTGAGCAACCTCACCGATAGCCGGACAGTCCACTCAGTAAAAATTTCCGGCAATGGATATGCTGGCAGAAAGGTTCTTGCTGCATTTCTGTAAAGAAACTGTTTTTACTTCAAACTATTTTTCTGGCCGCGCAGACCTGACATAAAAGCTCATCTTCTCCCACCACGGTTTTCTGCACTGCCACCACCTCGCCACAGCAGGAACATTTAATGTAGTCGCGGCGGCAGGCCGTTTGCGGCGGCCGCAGCGAGACCCTGGACTTCACGAACAAGCTCTCATCGGGAATGCTCAATATCTCCCGCACGGCATCGTCAATGGCCTGCTGGTATTCTTCTAAATCGGCTGCACTGGCCCGGCCGGCAACGATCCTCTTTTCAATTTCACCCTGGCAGCTGAGGTCAACAATTGGGTTAATTAAAGCCACCCGCAGGGCCTCCTGCCGGGGTTCAGAACCAGCAGGGAAACTACCAAAGTAATAAACGTGTTTACCCAGATCGTAGGCAAAAAAGTTCTGATTTCCTATGGTACAGCCCGTCATGAACTGTAAGGCATCTATGGCAGAGGTCATGTTTTCTGCCAAAACAAAGAAATCCTTTGCCGTTTCGCGCGTAAGGCCCAGTTCTTTTTGAGCAACCAGTCCGACCCGGTAGCCCACGGCCAGTTCCGGGCAAAGATGCCCGTGGTAATAAACGATGTTTAAAAGGGGCACGGGAACCGCCATCAACTTGCTTGTCCCCTGCGGCAAAGGAGAAGAATTGTTACTGCGGTTTACTGGATACAAAGGAATCACGTTGCTAAAACCATGACTTTCTTTTTTAGCAGGAACATCGTCCTTCACCCGGTACCTCAAAACCCACATGCTTTTACAAAAAGGATAATCCTCTTTTTCGCGTACCAGAGTCAAGTTAAAGACGCCTCCATCGGTGAGCAAAAGGTAGTGCAGGTGACCTCCTGTGGACCTGGTTACCAAGATAGGCTCCAGCACCTCGTAGTGTTTGTTACGCCATTGAAACCCCAGGGGCGTCTGCTGGTGGTTATCGAACTGGACCGATACCTCTTCCTGGATGATGGTAATCTGATCCTGCTGGATCTTTGATAAAATTTTCCTGATATCCAGGGCAACTCACTCCTTTCACTTGAAAATTTGCACCTGATGCAAAAAGAAAAAGCCACGGTGACCCTTTCCTTCGTGAAAAGGAAGTTGTGGGCCTTCGTGGCCGTTTATTTTCGCCCGCTTAAATTTATTCTTAAAACCTATCCGTGTTGCACCTGTCCCGGTTAAAAAGGGTCGTTAAACGAACACGGCTTCTGTACGCGACAAATTCTTCTTTCTTTACTCAACTCCAGTTTAAACTAACCGTTAGAAAGTGTCAACAAAAAGGTGAATAATCTATACTGAGCAATCCTTACAGACCGGGCGTCCATCTTGAAAAAAGGCATGATCTTTCATCATTTCTTCGCCGCAACGGCTGCAGGTTATCATCTCCAGGCAGAGCTCGGGAAGACGTATTTCTGAATCTACAAATTGCATTTCAAAAATTTCTTCCGCCGGGCCTTCCAGGATGTACTTCATCAGGGGTTCCTGGTGGCGGTAAAACTCCTCCCGCTCCCCTTCTGTAGCTACGCCGTTGGCCACCTTTTCCATGAGGGTTACAAATTCATCACCTTCCCTGCTCAGCACCCCTGCCTTCAAGCTTACCCGCAAAGCTTGCCGCTCTCCCATGCGGGCAAAGGTAAAGACGTATTTGCCGTTGTCCCTGTAGACGAAGTTCCTCTTGCCAAATGTGCAACCCGAGACCACCTGCACCGCGTCGGCGGCACAGGTACGGTTTTCCACCACGGCCACCAGGTCGTGCCCGGGAACACCAGCACCCAGTTTTTCCAAAGCAACTTTTGTTGCCCGGTACCCGATGGCCAGCAAACAACATGGATGCCCGTGAAAGGCTATTACTTTTTCCCAATCGGTCATCCGAAAGCCCCTCCTCTCTTTAAAACACGGATTGATAAGGGCCGCACAGTCCATCAACTAGACATATGCAAGTAACACGCGCAGTTACATAGCAGCACCATGAACCAGAGCACTGGATGCAGGGATATCCAACCCCAAAGTAATAAAACACAAGCCATGAAAACCCACCCCTCGCTTCGACGAGGCACTAAGGTCCTTCATGGCCTTAAAATGGACACTATCAAAATGATTCGCTTTGCTTCCCCAAATTCCTCCTCCTTGTTTAAATTTTCTCAACTCCTTGTGTTCGATACCGCGCAGGCTCATAATCTGTTTCATTCGAGAACTCTAAAACCGGCCGGACCGAGCAGCCAAATGAATAGTTCTAAATGTGAAATATATTGACCATCAAATTTTTTGATGGTATATTTACTTGGAAAGACAGGTGATGTGATGAACAATAACGAGCAGTTGATCACTGAAAAAATTGCCGATGCGCTCTGGCAAATCTGGCGTTACTGGCGTTTGACGTCACACCCGGTAAAACAGGGTAAGATTACACCTGAGCAGTACTGGGTTTTGCACATCCTGCACCGGTTTGGGCCACAGCGGATTAAAGACATTGCCGTTCGCATGGGTACCGGCTCAAGCGCGGTGACCATCACTGTCAAGAGACTCGAACGGGATGGCCTGGTATGCAGAAAACGAGGAACGGAAGACGAGCGGGTGGTAACTGTGTATCTCACCGAGCACGGGCAGGCAGTATTTCACGCCTGGCGGCAGGAAAGGCACCGGGTTTTATCAGCCCTTTTTGAACCGCTCGACGGGGAGGAAAAACGCCAGCTTTACAGCCTGCTGGAGAAAGTGCTGGGGCAGATGAAATAAGGAGCGGTGTCCGGTGGAGGTAATTGTCGAGGTTGAACAACTGAAAAAATCCTTCGGCAAACACACCGCGGTAAAAGGTGTTTCTTTTAACATTGCAGCCGGGGAGGTTTTTGGCCTGCTGGGGCCAAACGGAGCGGGTAAGACAACCATCGTACGCATGTTGACCACCCTCTTACTGCCTGATAGCGGCCGGGCAACGGTCTGCGGTTACGATGTGCGCCGGCAGGCGGCCCGGGTACGGCAATGTATCGGTTATGTACCCCAGGCCCTGTCGGTGGATGGGGCACTCACCGGCTATGAAAACATGATGATTTTTGCCAAACTGCTCGGTTTAAAAGGAAGAGAAAGAGAAAGGCGTATTGCCGACCTGCTGCATTTCATGCAACTGGAAGATGCCGCCGGCCGGCTGGTGCGCACCTATTCCGGCGGTATGGTGCGGCGGCTGGAAATCGGCCAGGCCGTACTCCATTACCCGCGCGTGCTTTTCCTGGATGAGCCCACGGTGGGGCTGGACCCGGTGGCCCGCAGGGGAGTCTGGGAAATACTCGCGAAGCTACGCCGGGCTTCCCGTATGGCCATCCTGCTCACCACTCACTATATGGAAGAGGCCGATACAGTCTGTAATCGAATTGGCATACTTAATCGTGGCGAAATGGTGGTTACCGGCACGCCGGAGGAATTAAAGGCACTGGTGGGTAACCCCGGTGCTTCCATGGATGATGTATTTACTTATTTTACCGGTAATTTTTTGGATGCGGGGGGAGATTTTCGTGGAATCAGACAGGTTCGCCACATCAGCCGCCGCCTCGGTTGAACCGGCGGCAAAATCAGGCGGCACAGTGCTGCAGGCACTAACAGACATGGTGGTCATTATTGAAATGGAACTGCGCAAGCTGCGCCACGAACCGACGGAGCTGTTCACCCGGGCCGTGCAGCCTGTGCTCTGGCTGCTGATTTTCGGCCAGGCTTTCAGCAAGGTACGCGCATTTGACACAGGCGGGGTAACTTACCAGACTTATATGACCCCCGGCATCCTCTCGCAGTCGGTGATGTTTACAGCTATCTTCTTTGGTCTTTCGACTATCTGGGAAAGAGATATGGGTATACTGCAAAAGTTTCTGGCCATGCCCATACCCCGGTTGGCGCTGGTGCTGGGCAAGGCTCTGGCGGCCGGAGTACGTGCCTTAAGCCAGGTAATCATCATTTTCCTGCTTGCGGCCATAACCGGCATACCCCTGCACTGGCACCCGGCCCTCCTGTTAGCAGCAGCCGGTGTGGTCATACTGGGAGCCGTATTTTTTGCCACCCTGTCCATGATTATTGCCGCCATTGTTAAAACCCGTGAACGTTTCATGGGTATCGGCCAGTTAATCACCATGCCCTTGTTTTTTGCTTCCAACGCACTGTATCCCATCTCCATCATGCCCGACTGGCTGCGCGTGGTGGCATCGGTCAACCCGCTAAGCTATATGGTGGACTTCCTGCGTGGCGCCCTTGTTGCCGGCCAATTGACCAACTGGCAGGCGGACGTAGGAGTTTTGCTGGTAGCCTGCATTCTGGCTACAGCAGTGGGCACATACCTTTATCCCAGGGTAATCGCTTGATCTTAGCCGTCTAATATTTTCAGCCTGAGCCAGCCTGCACCCAGCACGTGCCCGATAAAATTAAATCCCACCCGGCGTCAGATTTCAAGCCCTTCGCGTAACGTGAAAACGGGGCTAAAAAAGAACGGGGCATGTGGGGGTGACCAGACCCCACATGCCAGGACGAAAGGAGGTACAGCATGCAGGGTTGACCAGGCCCTGCATACCCGTTGTGAGAAGGAGTTGGCCCGTTTACCGGGGATCCCGTCCGGCAAACAGGTATAGGGTTAAAAGCTAAAGCCAAGGTTTAGCTTAGACCCCCGAAAGTTGGAAGAACGCAGCTTGACCTTACGTCCGGCCTTGCACCGGAGAAAACAAGAAAACCATGAAAGCCTGCCTCCTTCCTCTGGAGGGAAACAGCACCTTCATGGTTGCCTTTACGCTTTTTCCTGCTTTGTGTCAAAACAATCATTAAACGGTGGCTTCTGCCACCACTTTTATTTTTATTCATTTACACTTTCGCCGTGGTGCAACCAGTGTTTTTTAACACTATCCGCCGGGATACGTGAAACAGCATCCATCCTCTGTACAATTATTATACTGCTTCTCCCTGTATAAAGTCAATTAAAATTTTAAAAGATCTGCAACGCACAAATGCCGATCCGGGCCGCATCAGTCACCTGCAGGCACATATAAGCGACGGCGAAAAATTGCTGCAGGAAATTAAATCGCTCCACCTGCATTAAACGAGGGGGTCTATACAGCTCCCTCTTTTTTACCTGACCCTTTTCACCACCATTACGCCAGCAACAAACAACACCGCCGCATACCCCACCAGCACTGCCAGGGATACGGGCAGAAGCCCGTCCCCGCGGGCCAGGGCACGTAAGGCATGGCTGGAGTGAGTTAAGGGCAGCACCTCTATTATATATGCTACGGCCCCGGGCAGGCGGTCGGGGGAAAAGAAGGTACCGCAGAGAAAGGACATGGGCAAAATAACAAAAGTAGAAAAGTTGGCCATATCCTCGTGGGAGTTGATGGTCATGGCCGCCACCACTCCCAGGGCGGCAAAGAGAAAACAGGTGAGGATGACCACCAGGAAAAACCACCCATTTATAGCAGGGTGGGCTCCAAACACAAAAGCCAGTGCCAGAATGATCAAAGAAGCAATCAGCCCGCGCACGGTGCCCGCCAGCACTTTGCCCAGCACAAAAGCACCGGCGCCGATGGGAGCAATCAGGTATTCCTCTAAGGTTTTGTGGTACAGGCGGCTCATATTCAGGGAAACGCCCACGGCGTTAAAGCTGGTATTCATGGCCGAAAGGGCGATAATCCCGGGCACTACAAATTCCAGATAGTTGCCCCCATTCATTTGAATCCCCCGGCCCAGCCCCCAGCCAAAGGCCACCAGATATAAAAGGGGGCTGACCAGCCGGGAAGCAAAGAATTTAACAAAGGTGCGCCTGAAAACCACCATTTCCCGCCAGAATACGGTGTAGAAATCGATCTCAATCACCCACCTTACGCCCGGTTAGCTCGACGAAAACATCTTCCAGGTTGGATTCCCGGATTAAAACATTTCCATCCAGCTGGCCGGCATAGGCCAGGGCCCTATCACGGCTGGGAAAAAGTTTATAACCGGTATCCTTACCTCCAAAAGATTCCACCACCACTTCTCCTACCTTTTGCTTTAATTCCCGGGGTGTCCCCAGGGCAATCAACCGGCCTTTATCCATAATGCCCACACGGTGGCAGAGAACTTCTGCTTCTTCAATGTAATGGGTGGTTAAAAGGACAGTCATGCCTTCACTGTTCATCCGCCGGATTAAGTCCCAGATCTTGCGGCGGGTCTGGGGGTCCAGACCCACGGTAGGTTCGTCTAAGAAAAGAACTTTTGGGTTGTGCATCAATGCCCGGGCAATCATCAGCCGGCGTTTCATGCCTCCGGAAAATTTGCTCACCAGATCCCCTGCCCGCTCCCGGAGTTCCACGTAGTCGAGGAGTTCCTCGATTCTCTCCTGCCGGCGGGAAGCAGGAATCCTGTGCAGGCGCCCGTGCAGTTCCAGGTTTTCCCGGGCGGTCAACTCCTGGTCCAGGTTCATATGCTGGGGCACCACGCCGATTTCCTTTTTCACCCTGTCCAGATCCCGCATAACATCATAGCCGTTAATTAAGGCCGCGCCGCCGGTAGGTTTGGTGAGCATGGTCAGCATCCTTATAGTGGTAGTCTTACCGGCACCGTTGGGACCGAGCAGGGCGAAGATCTCCCCTTTCTCAATATGCAGGTCCAGGCCGGCTACAGCGACAATGTTTCCGTAATGTTTGGTCAGCTGGCGAAGCTCAATCACTCTGCAAACCTCCGGCTCAATGTCACTGCACGTAAAAACCGGCCACACCCTCCCCGCACGCGTCTTCATATTACCGGTGGCTGTGGCCGTGGTGATAATCGTGAGCATGGCGTGCCTTTTGTCCGCCCATGATCACCTGTAGCTTCTCCCGGTCAATATCCATTTCCTGGAAAGGCTTGCGGCACATGCGGTGGAGTAGAGCTTCAAAAACGGCTTTAACCCTTTCCCGCGCACCTGGCAGCCATTATAGTCTTCACCCGTTCTACCAGAAAATCAATCAAATGGGGTAGCGGCTCGGCAACTACCCCCACTATCTCTACATTGGAGCGATTCAGGTGCAAAAGAATCTTTCTCGCAGGGCTCTTCGCCACCGCTTCGGCCATGGCCGGGGTGAATTCCCCCAGCATGCTGTGGGGCATCAGCACGGCAATGGTGCCCACAATAATGTCCACCTTATCCGCATTGTAAATAACGGCATTTTCGCCGCTGGCTGCATCGTTGGCCCCTGCCTTGAGCATCAATGCCGCCGCCATGGCGTTGGTACCCAGGGCGATGATTTCCACATCGTCCTTGGGCAGGGCTTTTCGCAACTTTTCCACGATGACCCGGCCAATGCCCCCGCCCTGCCCGTCAATTACTGCTATACGCATGCCTTTTGCTGCTCCTCCAAATTTTAAAAAAAGAAGTGGGGGCATGTGGGGGTGACCAGTCCCCACATGCCAGGACGAAAGGAGGTACAGCATGCAGGGTTGACCAGACCACTGCATACTCGTTGGGAAGGGGTCGGACCCGTTTACCGGGGATCCCGTCCGGTAAACAGGTATGAGGTTAAAAGCTAACGCCAAGGTTTAGCTTAGGACCCCCGCAGTTAAACCGCGGCTGATGCCGCACTGCCTGCCCCGGGCAGGCAAAAATAAGAAAACCATGAAAGCCTGACCTCCTCCCTGGAGGAAAACAGCACCTTCATGGTTGCCTGTACTCTAAACTTTGAATTCAATTGCCGAATAGTGGTCCCTAAATGGTCCCTGAAGCCAGGCGGCTTCTGCCGCCCATTAATTTCATAAAAGTTGTTCGCCATTAAATTCAAAGTTCCTGCTGCCCCTGTAAATTTTTTATCCCCTGTTTTGCTCCCCTCCTTTTCAGGGTAAAAATCAAAGCCAGGCCGGCAATGGCGGCTCCTGCACCGGTAAACAGCAATAAGGGAGTATTCAATGTTCCGGTCCCCTCTAATTTCAGCAACAAAATCTCACTCCCGGCACCTTTTTCCATCCCCTTTCTCCCCGCCACAACATACCCGCCGTCTTTTGACTGCAGGATGCTGTAGCCGCTGTTGCATCCGGCGCCGGCGATGGTCTTCTCCCAGACAGGATCGCCGTTTTTGTCTGTTTTTACCACCCAGGTATCGTAGCCGCCCCCGGCGGATTCTTTTTTACCCGCCAGGATATACCCGCCATCCCCGGTCTTGCGGACGGCATAAGCCGAACCGGCGTTCTGGCCCCCGTACGTCTTTTCCCAGAGCAAATTTCCATCAGGGTCAACCCGGACCAGGTAAGGCGCCAGAATCCCGCCCTGCCCGCCGGTAATCTCCTTCTCGCCGGCAATCACATAGCCGCCGTCACGGGATGGAGCCAGAGACCAGCCGTAATCCGACCCCTTGCCGCCGTATGTCTTCTGCCAGATCACCTGCCCGTTTCCGTCCGTTCGCAGGAGGTATACGTCGGGATTTCCGTTACCAAAGGATTCAGCATTACCTGCAATGAGATAACCGCCGTCACCCATCTCCAGCACGGCATAACCGCAATCGGAACCCTTACCGCCGTACGTTTTTTCCCAGAGCTTCTTACCGGAAGAATCCAGTTTGATCAGGTAGATGTCATATATGCCCGCGCCAAAGGACTCCGTACCCCCGGCCAGGATGAAGCCACCGTCTTTTGTCTGCTGCACGGACCATGCATAGTCGCAATACCGGCCGCCGAAGTTACGTTCCCACAAGGGCTCGCCCTTTTCATCCGTCCGCACCACATAAACATCGTGGTCATAGCCGTTTTTGGATTTTGTATCCCCAACAATGATAAAACCGCCGCCGCGGACTTCTTGGACACAGTACCCGCAGCTGTAGCCATTGCCCTTGAATACTTTTTGCCACAGCCTGTTCCCTTTACGGTCCATCCGGGCAAGGAAAACGTCAGAACCCCCTTCCCTGGACTCGATCCAGCCGGTGCAAACATATCCTCCGTCCCCTGTCTGGGCCACACAGCGGGCCTCACCCTTACCCGGGGAAAAGGTCCACTCTACCGCCGGAGCCCGCCCGGGAGCTGCTTTTACCTGCCCGGGAAAAATTAATCCTGCAGCGGCCAGGCAAAAGGGCAGTAAGAGCAGGAAAAACAAAAACGGCCTTCTCATAAACAAAGCATTCTACCCTCCTTCTCTAAACATGTAATATTTAGCAAATCCGTTATAACAAGGATGCACTGTCCGGAGCGAATGACGCAGGCACACGCCGGTAACAGCACCCGGCAACCCAGCGCTCACTGGCAAAGATGCTCATTCTAAGCCTGCTATGGCAAGATAGTAAATGCAGGCCTTTCAAGTATAGCTTTTTCAGTGAGTGCTGGGCGGCTCAGCTCTCAAGGATGCATGCGGATTCTTCTCCTTATCACCTTTCCAGATATTGTATGTCCATCTTCTTATGGAAATATTGCAGAATCTTCAAGGTCTGGTGCCCCAGGGCGGCACAGAAGAAAAGATTGCCGGCAGCCCGCAGGGAATCGAAGCTGAAACCCGCCGCCCAGGTGAGAAAATAGGTCTGCCAGGTCAGGGGGCGCATAAAGACGGTCCACTGCCAGACATCCATGATGGCCCCGTAAAGGTAGCCCCAGAGGAAGCAGACTGCGGTCAGGGTTTTGTTTCCCGCCTGTGGGAACAGGGCTTTGACCACCGCTCCGGAAACACCCACCAGCCCCCAGCAGAGCATCTGCCAGGGCGTCCAGGATCCCTGTCCCATAAAGAAGTTGGAAATCAAAGGGGTCATGGCCCCTGTAAAGAAGCCGACCCGCGCACCATAGACAAATCCCGTTATCTCCACCAGAAACATGGTGGGCTGCAGAAATAAAAGACCCACTCCCGTCACCGCCCGGCCGGCCGCACAGAGGGCGGCCAGGACGGCAATAACCGATACCTGCCGGGAGTCCAGCGCTCCTTTTTTCTCCATGGCGGACAAAAGCAATAAAACGGCAAGAATGCCGGTCAATGTGGTGTACAGCCCCCAGCTCGTCCCCATATGGCCTTCTCTCCCGTGCTTTTGATTAAGACGGCCGGTTTAGCGGCCAGAAGCGGCCCAAGCTGTTCCTGCGCTTCGGCAAAGGTGAGCACTCCATCGCAAATGCCCCGGCACAACTTGCTGATCTGCGGAGAATAAAATACAGATCTTCCCAACACCGCGTGCTTTTCCCCGTCGGCGACAATCCTTCCCGCAAACATCATCACCACTCTCCCGGCAAACTCGGCCGCAAACTCCACATCGTGGGTCACCACGATTACCGTTTTGCCCTTTGCAGCCTCCTCTTGCAGAAAATGTCCCAGTTCCGACTTTAAACCCAAATCAACCCCCCTGGTGGGTTCATCTAAAATGATCAAACCGGGGCCGGTAACCAGAACGGAAGCTAAAGCCACCCTCTGCCTTTCCCCGCTGCTCAGGTCCCGTGGATTTCGCCGGCGGTAGGGCTCCAGCTGCAGTCTGTGCAGGATTTCCTCCACCTGCCCCCGGTCTTTTAAGCCGTAATTACGCATGGTAAAAAGCAGCTCATCTTCCACCGTTTCGTGGAAGAGGTAGTCGTTGGGGTTCTGGGATAAGTAGGCGGTAAACTTTCTGATCTCTTTAAAACCATTCCGGCCCGCCTCTTTTCCCTGCACATAAACCCTGCCCCGGCCCGGCCTGAGCAAACCCACCATGATCTTGAGCAGGGTCGATTTACCGGCGCCGTTTTCCCCCAGGATGGCTACAAATTCCCCTTCTTTTATATCAAGACTGATATCTTTCAAAACCTCTTGACCGCCTGGATAACCAAACCATACATTTTTCAAGCTGATAATGCTATTTTTCTCATGCTCTTTTATATTAGAATTATGGTTACGGCGGGGAACATCTGGTTTCGTAACGGCTATATTTCCTTTTAGGTAAGACTGTAAGAGTTCCCGACCTTCCTTTACCGTAACGGGTACAACCGGCAAGTTGAGGCAGGCAAAAAACCTGGCCACAGGCGGCACAAAAGGAAGTCCCCTTCTGACTGCTTCCCGGGCTCCCTCGGCGGCACTGCCGTGGCAGATAATTTCGCCCCCGGCCATGAGCAGCACCCGGTCTGCTAAATGAAAACATCTTTCCAGCCTCTGCTCAACCATGATCACCGTAAAGCCCATTTCTTCATTAAGCCTTTTCACCACATTCAGGATTTCTTCCGCCGAGACGGGGTCCAGTTGAGAGGTAGGTTCGTCAAGAATAAGCACACGGGGCTGCATGGCCAGCACGGAAGCCAGCGCCAGCTTCTGTTTCTGGCCGCCGGAGAGGTTGGCTGTAAAGGCCTCCTGAACCGGGGATAGATTCATGAAACTGACCACTTCGGCAACCCGGCGCGACATCTCGTCAGGTGGTAACCCCAGGTTTTCCAGACCAAAGGCTATTTCCGCCTCCACACAGCTCTGTACAATTTGCTTTTCCGGATCCTGAAAGACCATGCCCACTTCCCGGGCCAGTTTGCGGCGGTCCATCGTCCGGATCTCTCTACCCCTGAAGAAAACCTTGCCCCCGATACGCCCCCCGTAAAAATCAGGGATCAGGCCCGCCAGCACCCTGGCCAGGGTGGATTTGCCCGAACCGGAACCGCCTGTAACAAGGAGAAACTCTCCTTCCCGGATTTCCAGGCTGATATTTTTCAAGGCGGGTTTTTCCGTTCCGGGATAGTAATAGGTCAGATTTTCGACTTTAAAAAGCGGCAATGCTTCCACCCCTTGCTCAGGATAAGCGGTACTGACAGGTAAAATAACACAATGAAAAGGACCGCCAGAGTCGTGCCGTCTTTAATAAGAAAGTCTGCCTCCGGGTAAAAGCTGTACCGGCCGTAGCCGTAACGCAACCCCCATACTGCCGCCAGCAGAGCCAGCAGGCTGCCGCCGAGACAGAAGAAATCCCGGGGCCTGAGGATATTCCGGCTGTACACGGAACGCCTGCCGCTGCCAAAGGCCCTGGCCTGCATGGATTCGGCAATCTCCATGGCGCCCTCCAGGGAGGATAAAAGCAGCACGTTATATAAACCGGAGTATTTCTTTGCCCGCTGCCACAGGTTGCCCGTGTCAAAGTCGACGCCCCGCAGCTGCTGCACTTCCCTGATCCTCTGCAGGTCCCTGACCATGGTGGGAAACAGCCGCGTGGCCAGGGTCATCACCAGGACTGATTTACCGGCCACTCCGGAAAAAAGATTCAAAATCTTATCCGGGTTGATCATCAGGTTATAAAGGCAAAAAATGCTGATGATGACCAGAAGCCTCAGGCTGGAAGCGGCGCCGAAATAGACTGCCTCCATGGATATGTCCAGCTTCCCCAGAAAGGGAACTGCAGGACCGTGCCAGATGATGGTTTTGCCGGCCCGGATCACCAGGGGGTTGACCATCATCACCACCAGCATTAAAAAGACCCCTGCTTTTAAAAATCCCTCCCAGGCATCCAGGCCGTCCACTTCCCTGATCAGGAGGGCAAGCAGGAGAAAGAGCGCCAGCAGATACAGGGGATGATCATAGATCAGGCTCAGGATGAGGAGCACCAGAAGATAAACCAGGACCGTGGCCGGGTGAAAGCTCTGCAGGAAAAGCCCCTTTTCCCGGTAAAAAAGCCTGTCAAACATCCCGGCACCCCTTTACTTTTTGCTTACCAGGTCTTCCCACCGGGGAGGTGGCTGGTCCATGCTCCTGCTGTACCACCAGATTACTTTGTCCCCCGTTTTTACCGGGTGCTTGCTGGCCATGTGCATGGGCACCTCACCGTTTACCGAATACATCCACCCGGCCATACCGCTGCAGGCCTGGCCGCCAATGGAATCCACAAAATCGGGCCAGGCCGGTTTCATGGCGTAGGGAAGACCGGTGGCATCCAGGGCGCCCAGGGCGGTGACCCCCCACCTGCTGTCCGTTTCAACAGTAACCTGCGCCGGTCTGAAAAGGAACTCATCATTTTTCCCGATGACGGCCACCCAGACCCTGCATCCGGCTTCACTCTCCGGCGCAGCAGAAGCATTTTTAGCCGGCTCGCCAGAAGAAGCATTTTCAGCTGGTCCGCCAGAAGCCGTACTCTGCCGGGAAGCAGCGGCAGACTGCTTGCTCTGGCCGCCGCCCGCCGCCCCGGCTTTTCCTCTGGCCGCAGGTGACGGGCTTGGTGTTGATTCGCCGGAAGACCGGGTTGTACTTATTCCGGCAGAAGGTTGACCGGAACCGGCGGCGGGCTGGCTCTGCGCAGGAGTATTTTCCTGTTCGGTTGCACTGTAGTTAGTTGTCTGGCTGCCGGTTACCTGGCTGCTATGGGCCTGCCGGTATTGCTGCTGGGAACTGAAAACTTTGTGCATGTAAAGGGCTGGGCCCAGCACCCCGGCCAGAATCACCAGCAGACCGATAAAATAAATGAGTTTGCGCTTCATGGAATCACCCCATGTAAACAGAAGTAAGCATTTCACGCTGTAGCGCCCGCGGGAGCGGAACGGCACCCGCTCCCCCACAAGGGCGGCACGCGGCCGGCAGCATGCTCCTGGTTCACCCGGCATCCCTAATAAGGTACCGTTGCCAAATCACCCGGGCGGCAGTCGTCCTCCGTCGCTCCTGGGCTCCGGAACGACCACCGCCCGTTCTTCCATGCCCTAATTCCTGCTAAATGCAGAATGGAGGTTTTATCTTTCCTGTTACTTGTTTTGAGCAGCCGGCTGTAACTTTTGCCACACCCGGCACAACACTACAGCAGCTTCTGCCCGGGTGGTATGGCCTGCTGGTACAAACTGGGTCACTGTCCGGCCCTTCATTATTCCCTCCCGTACCACCAGGGCTACAGAGTTGCGCGCCCAGGGAGAAATAGAGGCAGCATCTTCAAATCCGGCCAGCATTCTGACCGCACCGGCCTCACCAATACTCATATCCTGTCCTTCCCGGGCCATCAACCGCACCATCATGGCTGCCATTTGCTCCCGGGTGATGGGCTCATTTGGTGCAAAACTGTGTTCGCCGGTTCCCCGCACCAATCCTGCTTTCGCCGCCGCACCCACCATGCCGCAGTACCAGGCGTTTTGCGGCACGTCATTGAAGCACCTTGCCCCGTCCGGATCGGCCGTCAGGCCGGCCATACGGGCCAGGATGGCGGCAAATTCGGCCCGGGTGACGGTGGCTTCCGGTGCAAATTTGTTGTCGCCCACACCGGCAACGTACCCTTTCGTGGCCATAAATTCGATCTCCTTCTGCGCCCAGTGCCCGGCAATGTCGGCAAAGGTCTTTACTGCGGGCGGGGTGCTGGTTTCCATCAAAGCGTATTTGCTGAAATGTTCGGCTTTAAAGGTAAGGACTCCTGCCGCCGGGTCATAGGTTCCGCCCACTTCCTCCCAGGTCTTTTCACTTTCATCATAGCGGTATACCTTCACCCGGCCGCCCGCAGCCGCTTCCTTAGCCTCAGCGGGTACCGGCAGCATTACCAGGCAGCCGGGAATCTGCGCGATTTTCTGCGCCGTGCCGTCTTTCTTCACCGCCAGCACGTCCAGTTCATAGACATCGCCCACCAGTTTAAGTTCGCCGGCAACAGGCTCGGCCAGATCCCGGGCTTCGGTGCTGCTCAATTTCTGGGCTTTAACCTGCAACTGCGCCGCATCGGCAACCTTCAACTCCGGCACTTTCAGGCTGTCCACCGAGAGTACAAACTGCACGCCCTGAACGGTTACGGCCAGGGGTTTATTGACACCGGTTATTTTAGCCAGCTGGTCCACCGTCAGGGCCAGAACAGTTTGATTATCTTCCGCCTGCAGAACGACCCGGCCGGCAGAACCGGCATCCTCGATGGCCGCATTTAAGGTGGAATCGCTCACCGGAGCGGGCAGGTTGGCTGCCTGACTGCTTCCCCCGGAGGCCCGCTTCACCAGGTCGTCCCATCTGGGGGGCTGCTGGTCCATGCTCTTGCTGTAATAGAAGATAATCCTGTCGCCCTCTTTAATGTTGTACTTTTCCGGGCCAAAGGAAGGGACCTGCCCGTTCACCGTATACATCCAGCCGGCCATCCCGCTGTTGGCCTGCCCGGCAATTTCATCTACCAGAACGCCCCAGGACCACGTGGAGGTATGGTAGGGAACGCCCGATGCATCCAGGGCACCCAGGGCGGTGAGGCCCCATTTGTTATCTTTAGATACCGTGACGTAAGAGGGATCAAATAAGAGCTCATTGTTCATTCCTACGACGGCCATCCCCACCGTTACCGCGGTAGCGGTCCCGCCGCCTCCACCCGCAGATTTCACGGTCAGGGTGGCCGAAGCCGTAAGCCCGTTGTATACGGCCTTCACCACCGTCTGGCCGGCCTTTATCGCTTTGACCAGACCATAAACACTGTCATCAACGCTGGCAATGCTGCTGTCGGCCACGGACCAGGCGGCCCACTGCGTTACGTCAGACTGGCCGTAGGCGTCCTGCCAGACGGCCCGGAATTGTTGCTGGGCGCCTATATTCAAAGTGTTGGTTGAAGGGTCAAGGTAAAAACGCCAGACGGTAGGCTTTATGCCCAGTGAATTACAGGCACTGAGCACCCAGATGGCATCCATGGCGTTTTTTGAGGTGCCGAAACTACCATCCGGATTGAGGACACTATTCATCAGATAATCAACGGCCGTTTTTCCGTCACCGGTCTTCCAATCAGCCGGATCCCTTCCCAGCGCCTTTAAGGTCACAACCACTTCAGCGGTGTCAATGGCCGGGTCGTCCCAGCCGGCCACAAAACTGCCGTCAGCCTTTTGCTGGTTCCTCATCCAGTTAAGGCCGTTATTAATGGCCGCCTGCACCCTGGCATCCTGCCCGCCGGGATCGAGATAATGCAGCGCCCTTACCGCCTGGGCCGTGGCCATGAAGTCGGCAAAATAGTTTGTGTTGCCCTTGTCATCCGTCCAGCTCCCGCCCCAGCTCCCATATACCTCTTCGTTGACGGTAAGTTGCTGGCTTAAAATGTATTCCTTAGCGTATACCAACTTAACAACACTCATCAACCCCGCCCGGCCCAGAAGGTCAAAGGCCGGCAGGTTGCTGAAAAGGCTGTAAGCTCCCGTATCAAAGCCGTTTTCCGTCTGCCTGTTTTTCAAGATCTCCACAAGCTGATCGGCCAGATCGCTTCGCCCCAGCGCCTGTACCGCCACCAGATCCTGGGCCAGGATTTTGGCCGGAACATTATCCGGCTGTGAAATATCCTTATAAACAGCGTTTATAACCGCATCATTTAGATTTTCACCGTTATACACCCAGGAAGCAACATCAACACCGGCCTGTTTTAAGACATAAATAGCATAGGAGCCGACCCCATACTCCGAATTATTGATTCCTTTCTGGATGTATTCGTTGTACAGAAACTGCACGGCATTGTTGGCCGGTGAGGCCGGCATCCCACCGGCCCCGGCATTTACCGCCGGTGTCAGCAGGGTTACGGCCATGACTAAAACCAGTAACAAACTCAGCTTTTTAATCGTCCTTTTATGATTATACAACGTCCTGACCCCCTTACGATGTTTCTCATGCAGAGCCTTGTAAAATTCCACCATGGCAGCTTGTCCCCCGCAGGAACAAATTCCTTCTTTTGCCTTTCAGGGCCTTTTCGATACCCTCTTACAGCACATCAGTCAGGCGCAAAAGCATGGCGGCCGCCTCGGCCCTGGTGACCTTTTTTTCGGCCCGGAAGGTCCGGTCGGGATAGCCGCCGGCAACCCCTTTAGCGTAAGCCACCCCCACGGCCTCTTTCGCCCAGGCCGGAATTTGATCCGCATCGGCAAAATCCAGCTCTTTCGGCGCCACCTCCCCGCATTTCTTTTCAATAATCCGGGCCATAACGGCGGCCAGTTCGGCCCGGCTTACCGGTTCCTCCCCTTTAAAAATAAGGGTGCCGTCCGGTTGCGGGTAACCGGAAATGAGTCCCTCCCTCAAGGCCACGGCCACGGCCTCATGAGCCCATTGCGGAATATACCGGCTATCTTTAAACTCCCGGTCGAGCATAAGCAGGTCTTGCCGGGAAACCGCCGCCGGCTTTAGCAGGCGCACCATCATGGAGGCTATTTCATAGCGGGTTACCTGCTCTTCGGGTTTAAAGGTGCCGTCTGGATAACCCGACGCAACCTGCATTTGAACCAGCCTGTTGATGGCCCCTTCCGCCCAGTGGCCTTTCAAATCCGTAAAACTGACCACCATACCGGGTTGCGTTTGCCGGCCGGATTCCTCCTGCGGGCCGGGTTGTGGCTGTGTTGCCTGGTTCTTCGCTTTCCCTTCCAGCGCCAGACAGGCCCACAGCACCCAGGTGGCGTCCATGGCATTCCCCGACGTGCCGAAGCTCCCATCGGCGTTCAGTGCCTTACTCATCAGATAATCAACAGCGCTCTTTCCTGTGCCGCTTTTCCATGCCGCCGGGTCCATACCCAGGGTTTTCAGGGTCACAATTACTTCCGCAGTATCGATCACCGGGTCGTCCATACCGGCCACAAAGCTGCCGTCTGCCTTCTGCTGCTTTTGTATCCAGGCCAGGCCGTTTTTAATGGCCTCCTGCACCTGAGGATCTTTCTTTTCCGGATCCAGGCAGTGCAGCACCCTCACCGCCTGGGCCGTGGCCATGAAATCGGCGTAATATGCATTACCATCCAGTGACCCCCAACTTCCGTACTGGGCATTTTGTGCCTTGACATACTGTTTTTCCAGGATGTAATTCCTGGCCAGGCCGGTGTTTATCTGATCCATTAACCCGGCCCTGCTTAAAAGATCAAAGGAAGGCATGTTGCTGTAGATGCTTAACGGCCCAATGTCTTCAAATCCTTTGTCTGTCTGCCTGTTCTTCAAGACCTGCAGCAACCGGCCGGCCAGATCCTTTTCTCCCAGCGCCTGCATGGCCACCAGGTCCTGGGCAAGCTGCTTTGCCCGCACTTCACCTGCTTTATCCAGATCATCTCTGACCGCCTTTAGCACTGCCTCCCGGAAACTTACTCCCTGGCGTACCCAGGCACCGGCATCAACACCGGCCTGGCTTAGCACATAAAAGGCATACGAGCCCACACCCACCTCCGAGTTAATCAACCCGTTTTTTAAATAGTCACGATGCAGAAACTGCACTGCCTTATCAGCCAGGGGTGAAACTGCCGCTTCCACCCGACCCGGTACCCCAAGCGGCATCAGCAGGCCGAGGAATAAACAGACCGTTGCAACCAGGGCTGTTAACCGCCCGGCAAAGTGATGGGTTTTCACCAAAAACTCCCTCCCTTGTTTTTCTAATTTATTTAAACCAACCGCTAATTTTAAAAAGCAGCCCGGCCTGACTTAAAGCCGGATATATATATTTACTCCTGAAAGGAGAATGGGTTAACGAAAGGGAAAACGAGCCAAACTGCAACACAGGTACCGGCCGCACCTTACCGTGCAGGGCAGCACGGTAAGGTGCGGGACCGGAGAGCAGTTATGCCCTTCCGGTAAAATAACCTTTGATAAAGAGGGCAAGCAGCCCTAAAGCGCCCAGGATGGCTACGAAGGAAACGGCCTTGCGGGCAGTTGCTGAAACCTGCGCTTTTTTCCCTACTTCCAGCTCATAGGCCCTGCCCCCGGGTTTCTGGGGTTGTTCAGCAGCCTTTTGCGGGGAAGCATCCCGGCTGGCCACCTGCTGGGGACCGGCTCCAGCTGCACCGGTATTTTGAGTCACCTGCTGCTCCTGTCTGGGCGGCGATCCCTCCAGCGCCTTTTCTCCTTCTCCCGCACCTGTTGATGCAGACGGTGGGACCTGTGTGGTTTCTGGTTTTTGCTCTACAGACTGCTGTACGAGTTCCGGCTGAGAAACAGGCTGCTGTACAGGAGGTTCCTGTGTCTGAACCTGCTCCACCGTCCGGCTGGGGCTCTGGTGCCTGGAACTGGGTGCCGAGACCTCGGTTTTAAGGTTCAGATCCCTTTTTGTAGCTTTGCTGAAGACTTCCTTGAACCTGTTCAGCATACTGCTGTCCAGGGTGGAATAACTGGCCACCCATTCGTTGAACTTTATGTTGGCACAGGTATGGTGACAGCAGACCACGCCATACTGAGCGGCCGTTTGCATGTAAATGTCGGCCAGTCTGGTCAACGTCTCCTGATCGGCCTGCCACATCTGCCGCCGCGCCGCCTCTAAGCTCCAGCCGATGATGGACTGCACTACAAAGGGGTCCAGCTGGCTTCTTATCTTATCATCAAAGATGAAAGTTTCGGCAACCTGCCGCCAGGCCCAATCACCAATACCCTCCAGAGTGGCATCCACCAGGAACATGTTGGCAACGTGGTCGCCAATCTCCCGGGCGCCGGCGTAACCTTCCTTAAGCATCCCCTCGATCCATTTGGAGTTCAACAACCTGCTCCGCAATTCCGTACCCACAAACTCACTTAAAGTCTGCACCCGGGCACTGCCTGTACGCGTGTTGACGATATACGACTGCACCTTCTCGCCCGAGGCTGCTTCCGCCGCCATTTTCAGCCCGCCCAGATACTGGGCCACGTCATCGTTGTCCAGTACGCCCCACAGGGAATCCCGCACCTGGGTAACCACATCCACGCTTTTCAGGATTTCCCGGAAAACATCCCGCGCCGGCACGCCATAAGCAGTCTTGCCGTAAATGTAGGACATGCGGTTCATGTAAGTATCCACCAGGTCCCCTTTGTCCTCCCAGGCGCTGGTGGCCTGGGCCAGTTCTGAGACACCCGTACCGTAGGTTCCCGGAGCGTCGCCAAAGATCCTGGCCAGCGCCAGAGTATCCGCATCCTGCTCCGGCAGGCCCTGCTCCTGCAGCTTGTCCCGCAGGGCCAGGTAAGTCCTGCGCACCAGGTTGCTTTCCGGATCTTCGTTCAAAAGAGCAACCTTTCTGAAGGCCTCATCCAGCACACCCACCACATGGGAAAAGGTATCCCGGAACAGGCCGGAAATGGTCACCAGCACGTTAATCCGCGGCCTTCCCATTTCCTCCAGGGGGGTGACTTTCACCGTGCTCACCCGGCCGCTTTTATCCCATACCGGTTCAGTGCCGATTAACCGCAGGATCAGGGCCACGGTTTCTCCCTGGGTGCGCATGGTTTCGATGGCCCAAAGCACAACCCCGACCGTCTCCGGGTACCGGCCGTTTTCCGCATAGAATCTTGCCACCAGTTGTTCTGCCGCCTCTTTGCCCGTTTTCCAGGCTGCTGCATCGGGCACCATGCGCGGGTCAAAGGAAACCAGGTTCCTGCCCGTGGGCAGGGCATCGGGTACCCGCACCGGGTCCCGGCCCAGACCGGGTTCGATGAATTCACCTGAAAGAGCCCGGAGCAAATTAGTTATCTCGTTGCTGGTCAAGAGCAGGCGCTCTCTGATTTCCTCCCGGCTGCCCTCTCTGGCCGCATTATCGTAGGCCACAATGGAATCAACCATCAAATCCAGCATTTCTCCCTGGGGCGGCAGACCAAAGGTATGCAGGCCGTAGGGCATGAGCTCCGTTGCCAGCTCCTCCAGGTATTCGTGAAGAAGGGAAACCAGCCGGGAAAATTCAGTCGCCTGAAGATCAATGCCCAGATCCTGGTCCAGGCTATTAGCCTTAATCTTTTCAATAATCTGTTCCTGCAGGCTGGCCGCCCTGGCTGTATTGCCCCCGCTCAAGGCATTCTGATATTCCACCACCAGCTGCTGCAATTCGGCCAGCTCACCGTAGAGCCCGGGCTGGATCATGGGCGGTATCAGGTGGTCGATGGTTACTGCATAACCCCGGCGCTTGGCCTGAGTTCCTTCACCGGGATTGTTCACGATGTAAGGGTAGATATCCGGCATGTTCCCGATCAAAACATCCGGCCAGTCATTTTCTCCCAGCCCCACACTCCGGCCGGGCAGCCATTCCAGCGTGCCGTGGGTACCCAGGTGGATTACCGCATCGGCCTGGAACTCCTTCTGCAACCAGAGGTAAAAGGCTATATACTGGTGGGGGGGAGGCAAAGCTGGGGAATGGGCAATCTTGTCGGGATCATCCCCCCACCCCCGTACGGGCTGCGGGCCAAGGAAAATGTTACCCAGTGTGGCACCGGGAATAACCAGGTTGCCTTCGTAAACCATGATGTTACCCGGAGGTGGACCCCATTCCTTTTCCACCTGCGCCCGCAGTTCCCCGGGCAGGGTAGCGTACCATTCCAGGTATTTTTCCACAGGCAGGACTAAGGCTCCCGCCTGCACCAGTTCGGCCAGTTCTCCCGGCGCCCAGCTGCCGACATTTCTGCCCTGCCTGCGAATTAGTTCTTCTATTGCCTGGGGGCTGAGGTCGCCTTCCACCCGGTAACCATTGTCCCGCAATGCCTGCAAAATAACCACTGCGCTGGCGATACTGTTTAAATAGGAGGCGCCGATATCATCCTTACCAGCATGGTGGTTATAGTAAACAAGGGCTATTTTTTTGTCTGCATTGTTTTTCTGCCGCAAGTTTACCCAGGCCAGTACCCGGCCCACCAGGCGGTCAATGCGGTCGGGAAGGGGTACTTTTTTGACTATGCGAGCCCCCGTACTTTCATCCACCCTTACCAGCGTACTGCCGCCCATGAATACAGGCTCAATGCGTCCGTCCAATTCAGGATAGGCAATTTGCCAGGCCACCTCGCTACTGATACCTGCCGGGTTGCTCTGCCAATCCTCTAAATCGCTGCTGTAAACCGGTGCCATAACCGGTACATTTAACTGCTTAAACAACTCGATACCGGCTTCCGGCTGGCCGTAAATGAAGTTAAATCCAATCCCGGCAATGAGAAAGTCTACCTGTCTTTTGCCGCCGGGCATAAAGAAGTCCTGAAATGCTTCTTTACGGCTGCTGCTGTCACTGAAAACCAAAAGCGCATTGACTCCCCTGGCTTCCAGTTCCCTCTGGACAGCCAGATACATGTCGATATCACCATTTTTAAAGAAGCTATCGTAGCTAATAATGCCGACCCACGGAGCTCCTTCTTTTAAATGTCCGCTGGCTTTATACCAGGCAAGATAACCACCTAAAGTACCGAAAGTGCCCGGCGGCAGTCCCGTACCGCCTCCACCGCCGGTAGGCAGGTATACGGCATCATGCACGCTCTGGTATACCCAGTCCAGGTCAAACCCGGAAAGCTCCGGCCCCCAAAGGGCATCATATACCGCCCGGTAGACTGTAGCCCGAGCATCCCCCAGATAAGCGGCTGCAACCCGGTCATAAAGGGCATTATAAACTGTATCTACGGCCAAACCGGCACCTTGCCCGTCGCTATGATATACCGCCTGGTAAACAGACTGGCGCACGGTATCATAAAGAGCCTGTAATCCCGTTTCTCCCTGCTCCGCCAGGTATACGGCTTCAGCCACAGTTCGGTACAGACCACTGGTATCCAGGGTAGAAGCACCCCCGCACCAGTCGTGCACGGCCTGGTTCACCGTCAACCGGGCCAGTGTCCAGTTCGTACTGTTATCCGGCTGGTACACGGCCGCGTAAACGCTCTCATAGACCGCCCGGTGAACTTCATTTACCGCCAGGCCCCGGGCTGTACCATTACCCGCCGCGTATACAGCATTGCATACCGTCTGGTACAGCCCATCCACGTTGAGGGTAAGTCCCTCAGCATCAGGATGGTAGATGAACCGGACGGGCATTTTAACCGGATCTAACTGATCCCCGGTTGTTACCTGTCCGTATCTGGAGGCCAGATACAATACCAGCCGCCGCATATTTTCCACGCCGCCATTTACAAAATATTGAGCCAGGAAAGTATTTTGACTTTCATCAATACGGGGGTAATCAGGAAAAGAACCGCTACGGGTGGAAAGCACCTCGCACTTTTCAGGCAGGTCCTGCAATAAAGGCCCAACTGTTTGAATGGTTGTAGCCCCAATCATTTCCATCAAGAATACATCTGCATCCTGCAACGATTGCTTCAGCTGCTGGATTTTTTCTTCGCTCTTCAGGTCGTTGGAGCTAAATAACTTCAGCTCAACAGGATAGTTCTGCAACTGGCCGTAAGCATCCACCAGGGGTGCCAGAAACCCCTCACTGCCCAAAAGCATAACCACCTTCGTACGTGCATTTTCATTTGCTGCAACCCCGGAAGCACTTATTAAGAAAACAATAATCAGGACTATCAGGCTCAGGAATAGCAAGGTCGGGTGTTTTTGCCATTTTTCTTTACCTGTAGGCATTGAGCCATGGCCACCTCACTTACTGGCTGTTCTTTTCAATCATGATTAACTTCCCGGTTTTCGGGTCCTGATAGACCGTACCCATCTCCTGGAAACCAAAGCCGCCCCCCTGTTCTATTTGGGGCATCTGCTTAAGCTCCTTACCCCGTTCCACGTTAATCACCCGCTGAATGCTTTGCATCAGGCGCTGTTTTTCCTCGGGCTTTACTTTGGCAAAGATAATGTTCTGCAGGTTCCAGGAAAGAACCAGGGCGACCATCAAACCGCAGCAAAAAACCAGCATCACATCAATCAGATTGGCCAGCCCGCCCAGGGGATCAACTTCTTCTGCGGATAACCGCTCCCGCCTCCGTCTCCTGAACAGCACGGCTTTCACCTCCCACCACCAGTTCCAGCAGCAACTCCAGATACCGTAAATCCTGCTCGTACCAGCGGCGCCGCACCCTGGAAATGAGAGCACCCACCGCTCCGGCAGCCACACCCACCACCGTGGTATCAAAAGCAATGATCACTGCTTCGGACAATCCCCGCACATCACCCTGCCCCAGAGCAGCCAGCCCGGGACCAAGGGGGATAAGAGTGCCCATCAACCCGAAAACCGGGCTGAGTTTGGCCAGTAAATCCGTTTTGTCCAGTGTTTGTTTAAACCGGAATTCTTCCCGGTCCAGTATGTCCTGAGCCACCAGCCTCCTGACCTCAGGGGACAGTCCGGGTTTTGCCAAAAGATCCGATACCAGTTTTTTCTGGCGCGGATTTAAAGCACTGCTATCAAGCACCTGCTGCAGGTTGCGCATCTGCCAGAGGGAAACCCCTCCCACGTCATGAATTACTTCCAGCAGGTTAACTGGCTGAATAACTTTTCTTCTCCTCATTTCAGCCACAAAACTACCCAGTTCCATGAAGGCAAAAACGAGAAAGAAGAGCAGGCCCACAATATCGGGAATTAGCAGGCTCTGGGATGCGGCATGCAAAATTTTGGTTAAATATTCGGAACCAGGAATGGTCATCAATCATCACGTTCCTTTAAAAAATTGATCTGATAGCGAAAATAACCCGCCAGGCTTAAGACCACCAACCCCGCTAACACCGCCGCCAGCCAGCGGGGCGAATCAATGTTCACGGGAGTTAGGGGCATGGTCATGGCCTGGACAAAGTTGGGAATAAAAAGAGCAAAGATAAGCGTCATCAATCCGGTAAACAATAACAACGGATTAAAAATAGCTACAGGATTATACCCGGTCAAACGGATCGCTCTTCTCATGGCAAGGCTGGTCACAATAACCAGGATAAAAAACAGCACCGCAACAAACAGCCCCAGGCGAGAAAGCCCTGTACCCACCATGGAACTGGCTACAATGACTGAAAAGGCCAGGGCAACCAGGCATAAAGGACAGGGTAAAAAACCCAGGGCATACTTAAACCGCTCCAGAGCAGGAGAAATAACAGCCCCTGGCACCGGCTGTCCTGCAAGAAAATGGCGGGAACTGTTAGAGGTAATTGGCTTACCGGCAAATTCCCCATCTCCCCCGGAACGAAAACTTGCTTCACGCAAGCAACCCGGGGAAGAACTCCCTGCCCCCTTTTCCTCCTGCAGCCCCAGGTAAATCAGAAATATAGCTGCCAGCAAGGCTCCTGCAAAGGTGTAACGATCCAGAAAGGAAATCAGTTTTTGTTGGTGTGTACCAAAGACTACAACCAGCCCGTAAAGGATACTCCCGAACAAAAAAGATGTCAGCACCAGCCCCCACCGGCCCAGCCACGAGGCACCCAGGATCAATCCTGTTTTAATACTGAGAACAAGAGTTGCCAGCAGGAGTCCACCATAAATTGACATACAGACCCCTTCCCATCTCGCCTTTAATAAAAAATCCCCCATCTACCCAGATGGAGGATTAGCCCTGGCAGCAAAATCATGCCACGACAAATTAAACCACCCCCCGTCCGCGCAGGTTGGTCCGGTCGTTCCGGTAACGGGCAGGTCTCCTGGCTCGGGTTCACCGGAGCTCCACGTCTTCCCATCCAGCACTCAGCCATGTTATGGTTCCCTTCGCCGTTTATCGTAGCAGTAACCAATTTCTATCAAAGCAGAAAACAATCTTACTGAATGCTGGACAGTGACTTTGCTGTGGAGTCCCTCCCCCTCACAGTGGCGGGACCGCGCCGGATTTGCACCGGCTTCCCTTTTCACTTTCACCCCTCGGGGTGAAAGCACCCGTTCCGGTATGAAATTGTCCAGAGGCAGCAGGACATTAAATAGTTTGCTGCCATTTAAACAAGAGGATATAAAGCGCTAAAACAAATAACCCCGGCCTGTCAGAGACCGGGGCTTGTTTACACTGGCTGTAGCCCACCGTAAAAAATGGTAAGACTACCACCGGCACAAGCCCCTGTTCCCTGGGAGGCTTTCCGTGCCGCGTGCCCGGGCAGGTCTCCTGACTCATGGGTCATCGCCTGCTTTCCGCCTTCCCGGCCCAGTACTCACCAGTGACATTGGTTAAACAACCATGCTGTTACATCATTACACTGTTGAACGGAGTACCCTTATCAGTGAGTGCTGGACCAGTGGCCCTGTGGAAAGCTGCTACCCATTCACAGTGGCCCCACCGTCCAGGATTTTCACCTGGTTCCCTTTTACCCCTGCCTGATTGGCAGGGGAACCCGGACACGGCTATGCAGTTAAATCCCTTTACATGAAACAGTAACACATTTCTGATAAGTTGTCCATAGTAAACTTCCCAATAAAAAACCATTTTTCGTTATGAGGTAGTTTTAACCAACCAACTGGCCTGGCTGAATAAAATGTGGTCTTTCAACTGCCTTGGCCAGGTTTAAGCTATTCCAGCGATAAGGTTATGGGGATCATCATCAACGATTATTTGTCCACAGTTAAATTGCTGCCCACCCAGATAACCGGCACGTCAAGCTCTTTGGCAACCGTCTGAATTTCAGGATCACCGGTGAGCACCGGCGCTTTAAGTTCCCGGGCCAGTTCCAGGACGAAAGAGTCGGCGTAAGAAAGGCCTCCTCTGGCTTTAATGCGGGCTGCTTCTTTTACCCTCGGCCAGGGAACTTCCGCAATGTTGATTGATTCTTCCAGTAAGATGTTCCGTAATACTTCTTCTGCCACCCGTTCACCTTTTTTGCGTAAAAGAATATAGTACAGTTCCCCAAGGTTAATCACGCTAAAATAAACTGTTGTCTGCTCATCCGAAATAGCTGCGGCTACCGTATCCGCCCCTTCTTCATCCTCAATGAGAGCCAGTATGGCATATGTGTCCAGAACAACTGTCTTTCCGTCTACCATTCTTCCCGCTCCCTGTCCAGCCGGCGCTCCCGGAGGAGAATGTCCGTCAATTTTTCCTGCCCTTTAGTCCTGTATTTACCCCGCAGGGCAAGGAGGGGGTTACGGGGAATGGGCCGGAGCAGTATAGCTCCCTCCACTTCTTCAACGGCCAGCTTATCTCCTTTTTTTAAACCATAACGATTGCGTAAAGCAACGGGGAGCACTATCTGACCTTTTTTCGAAAGGGTTACTTTTATCACAATCATCTTACCTCCAGAATACATCTTACCCAACATTATTATACGGCCACCAGATCGCCCTGTAAAGCTTTTAGCTGCATACACCTCACAACTTCCAGCCCCGCCTGTACTGGTGAGTGAACCTGTGGTATACTAATTGTCGGACAGGTCGATTAAAAAGTTAGAAAGGATGACCTACCGTGACCTGGTCTTTGGCCCTTACCCTGGCGTACAGATTGAGCATGGTGGCCACAGCGGCCTTTATTCTTTCCCGCATGCCCGCCCTGGGGCGTATTTTATCCCGGCAGCTCACCCCCCGGGACAAGCTGCTGTTGACTCTGGCCCTGGGTGGCATGGGCATTGTGGGTACTTATGCCGCCGTGCCCATCCACGGCGCCCTGGCTAACTCCCGGGTGGTGGGGGTAATGGTGGCCGGTTTGCTGGGCGGGCCCCTGGTGGGTGTCTCTTATACACA
>NZ_WHYR01000139.1 GCF_009428905.1 Desulfofundulus thermobenzoicus
GATGATGAGATCTGTCGCTTTCCGGTAATGATCTCTTGATAAATTCAGACCGCAGCGATGACGCATATCGCACGTCAGGCAGTCCTGAAACGAGTCATAGCCAATTCGTGACCATTCATCATTTGATAATTCTGGATACTCTTTTCGATCGCCATACGGATAAAAGGTTTGCATGCCATGTGATTCATGAACAAATGAAGGCAGTGATTCATAAATATCGAGCCACTTTTCATCATCTTCTCGCTGCATCGTTTTCTCCAGCTTTTTTAAGCATAAATATTGATCATGCGATTTACTTAATCTCGCATCTATTTGAATATCAAGGTGATTGGCAATTTTATAGATATCACCTTCTTGTTTAACGAGCTGTTCAATTAACGTTTCGTCTGCACATGCAATAATCGCAGGCTTCCCTGTATACCTTGCATATGTGACGGCAAATAATAGATAGACGATGGTTTTGCCTGTGCCTACCCCAGCTTCGGCAAACATCACACTTTTTTCTTTAAAGGCTCTTTCTAGTTGAAAAGCCATAAATATTTGTTCATCTCGAAGATCAAAGCCCTTTTCTGGCAAAATGTCATAAAACACATCAC
>NZ_WHYR01000140.1 GCF_009428905.1 Desulfofundulus thermobenzoicus
AGGTGATTGTGGCCATCAACAAAGATCCGGAGGCCAACATCTTTAAAGTGGCCGACTACGGCATCGTCGGCGACCTCTTTGAGGTGGTGCCCCTGTTAACCCGGGAATTTAAAAAATTGCTGGGTGACAGGGTATCTTGCTGATTCGAGGACTGGATATAGCTGTAAATGGTCATCCCATGTGGCAAGAAGGGATCTATTGCTATAATGGCCGCGTTGGGGCCAGCAGTAAATCCCGTCTCTGCCCTAAGCTACGCAAGGATGTAGAGTCGAGCGGGATAAAAAACGTATGATTTCTTATGTTCTTGATAACCGCCCCATAAGGGTTTAGTAGTTTAATTTAGTTTTATTCTGACTTTATTGCTTGATGTAACTATTGGAGGGGTATTAACCTTGTATGTACAGGCCCAGATCATTTTTGCCACAGCCATTTTTTTAATCACCTATGCCGTCATCGTTTCGGAAAAAATTCACCGGACGGTGGCCGCCCTGGTGGGAGCCGCCCTTTTGGCCCTCACCGGCATCATCAACCCGGAAGAAGCGGTGCATGCCATTGACTTCAACACCATCGGTCTGCTGGTGGGCATGATGATCA
>NZ_WHYR01000141.1 GCF_009428905.1 Desulfofundulus thermobenzoicus
CATTACGTTTACAGTTACCGCGCCGGAAACGGTAACCAGTCCCAACCGGGGCTACCTGGGCATGGACACCAACCCGGACGGGGTGGCTTTGGCCAGTGTCAGTTACACCGGTCAGCCGGAACCCTGGTCGGAAGGATTCACCGTACCGTACCCGAAGGCCCTGCACAAATTTGCCGGTGAATTTCAGGTTACGGTGCACCCGAACGGTTTTCTCTACATCAAGATACCAGAACTGGCTTACAGCCGGGGATACCGGCGCACCTATTTAATTGGCGTACTGGCCAAAGTGGTGGTGGACATAGCCAGAGCCCTGGGTAAACCCATTGCTTTAGAAAACCTGGACTTCGGCAAAGACCGGCTGGACACGAACCGGAAATTCAACCGCATGGCGGCCAACTTTCCGTTCAGGAAGATAATCGAGGCCGTCACGCGCCGGGCATTCAGGGAAGGTGTCGGCGTAAAGCCGGTCTGGCCGGCGCACACCTCCACCATCGGTTACTGGAAGTACATGCAGCGGTACGGGATAATTATTCACCACGCCGCTGCTTTAGTTACAGCTCGCCGGGCAATTGGCTTCAAAGAAC
>NZ_WHYR01000142.1 GCF_009428905.1 Desulfofundulus thermobenzoicus
GTTATAAACGGTATCGCATGTGGACACTGATGCTCTCTGGTGCCTTTGCCGCTATCGGAGCGATGTCTTACAGTCTCGTGGCAAATGGCTTTGGATATTACACGCCTCAAGTTTTACTTATGACGCTTGTGACTCAAATCATTAGTGGAATGATACCTGGCGGCTGCCTTGCGAAAGTGGTGGTGGACGCACTATCCAAAACAGGTGTACTGAATCAATATGCCATCATGAAAGAAAAACGAAACAAAGGTGAACAGCATGAATTCATTTCTCGCGTGCAATGAACTCTCTGTCCGTTTTTATGAACAGCCTAAGCCCGTTTTGCATCAAATCTCCCTTACGATTCAAAAAGGGGAAAAGGTGCTTATTTTAGGACCGAGCGGAAGCGGGAAATCTACGCTCATTTCGGTTCTGGCTGGAATCATTCCAGAGCATGTGGAAGCAGACATGCAGGGCGAAGTGGTGTTACAAAGACATACAGGCGTCATGTTTCAAGATCCAGACTCTCAGTTTTGTATGCACCGCGTCAATGAAGAAATTGCCTTTAGCTTAGAGAACCGTTCCGTCCCTCGTG
>NZ_WHYR01000143.1 GCF_009428905.1 Desulfofundulus thermobenzoicus
TGTTTAGAGCGTCTGCCTTTCAAACAAGCAGCCGGGTATTTCTTTACTTTTGGATGTTAGGAATCTTTCAGCTGACAGCGATGGTGACAATCAAACTATTGGATCAAAAGATCGGCACACCACTACTTGTCCTTACTTCTGGCCAGAGGTGGGGCGTCATTCTGCTCATGCTGCTATGCAACAAATGACTTCGCAAGAGCACTTGGAATTCCACGAGAAGGTGTTTTGAAAGCGACAGATGCCATTATTGAGGGTGTAGCGAAACCGCTTGATATCGGTAAAGTCAATGGCCATTATTTTATTAATATTGCTGGCGGCGGCCGGTTAACAGAGCTCACCTATGAGGTGCCTAGTAAACTGAAGACCATGCTTGGACAGCTTGCTTATTATTTAAAAGGCATGGAGATGCTTCCTTCTATCCGCCCGACAGAAGTCGAAATTGAATATGACGGCAAATTGTTTCATGGAGAAATCATGCTGTTTCTTGTTTCACTCACAAACTCAGTAGGCGGCTTTGAAAAACTAGCGCCAGATTCCATTTTAGATGATGGGATGTTTGACC
>NZ_WHYR01000144.1 GCF_009428905.1 Desulfofundulus thermobenzoicus
GTTAGGTGACGAAAAAGAAACAGTTGTGCTTTACGCCCGGGCATCGACAAAAAAGCAGGCCGACGCGGGCAACCTGGACCGGCAGATGGAGCGGCTGCGGCAGTACGCCCGGGAAAACGGTTTTACCGTCAGGGCGGAATTCACGGACGTAGCCAGCGGCTTGAACCAGAAGCGCCGCGGTTTGGCTAATGTCCTCAAACTGGCCGAACAGGGCGAGTACAAAAAACTCATCATCGAATATCCCGACCGGCTGGCCCGGTTTGGATATTCGTACATCGAGCGGCATTTGAGATACTGCGGCGTGGAAATAATGGCCATTGCGGAAAAAGAACCGGAGGACGCCCATTCCGAACTGATACGGGACCTGCTGGCCATAGTCACGTCCTTTTCGGCCCGGCTTTATGGAGCCAGGGGCGGCAAGAAAGTCAGACAGGGGTTCCGGGAACTGATGGCGGGGGTGGCACGGGATGGGGAAGCCGAAAAAGAAGAAAGCGATTAACCCCATCGAGGGCATCAAATACACCAT
>NZ_WHYR01000145.1 GCF_009428905.1 Desulfofundulus thermobenzoicus
GTCCATTTCACTAAATCGCCTGTGCGGTACATGCGCTCGCCTGGATAAAATGGATCTGGGACAAATCGTTTGTCTGTTTCTTCTGGAAGATTCCAGTAGCCTCTAGCTAGCCCTTTTCCTGCAATGACGAGCTCACCGGGTACGCCTGGCGGCGACAGGTCGTATAAAGAACCCATGATGTAAAAACGTGTATTGGCAATGGCTGTTCCTATCGGAATCGTGCCTTGTTCTGGATCGATGACTCCGCTTGTCGCTACGACTGTATTTTCAGTTGGACCGTAGTTATTCACTAGTTTGTATGGAACCGGCTTTACCTGTTTCAGCTTGTCTCCGCCTGTTAGTAAATAACGCAGAGAATGGTTGTCCATTGACATAAACTGCTCGCATAACTGCGTTGGCAGGAAGGAAATGGTGATGCCTTTTTCATTGAAATAAGCATTGAGCTTGATCATATCGAGGCGAATCGCTTCGTCGATAATGTGCAGCTCTGCGCCGGCGATCCACGTCGGGAAC
>NZ_WHYR01000146.1 GCF_009428905.1 Desulfofundulus thermobenzoicus
GTTCAGTATACATTGATTTTTCTAAGAACGGTATCAACCGTTTGTCATATATTTCAAAAAGCCCACATGCACGTTTGCATGTGGGCTTTTATTAAGACTTTCTTATTTCGTTCCGTACATACGGTCACCAGCATCACCAAGACCTGGGATGATGTAACCTTTTTCGTTTAGTTTCTCATCTAATGCTGCAATGTAGATATCAACATCTGGATGATGCTTTTGCATTTCCTCTACACCTTCAGGGGCAGCAATCAGACACATAAAGCGAATGTTTTTCGCACCGCGTTTTTTCAAGCTGTTTAACGCTTCGACTGCTGAGCCGCCAGTTGCAAGCATTGGGTCTACTACGATAAATTCACGTTCTTCCACATCAGATGGAAGCTTCACATAATATTCAACAGGCTTTAATGTTTTCGGATCACGGTATAAACCAACATGTCCCACTTTAGCAGCTGGAATGAGTTTCAAAATCCCGTCTACCATTCCAAGACCTGCTCTTAAAATTGGCACA
>NZ_WHYR01000147.1 GCF_009428905.1 Desulfofundulus thermobenzoicus
GTTTATGTGCCGCCTGTGACAGTGATCAGTGGTCCAGATACGGTCTCTACCTTTATGAAATCTTATTCGCTGCAAGTGAAAGTCTTTCATATTGATACAGAAAAAGCACATGATGCGGCAGAAACAATCGTTGATGCATTGCTTGCTGATCGTCAAATCATTCAGATGATGAGTGAAGACGGAGAGGTGCTTGATGATTATGTCCGCATAAAAAGAGTGGAAACAAGAATGATAGATCAAGGCGTAGCAGCGATTGTCCTGACGTGGGATAGCAGCTATTGGTACAACCGTGACAAACAGGCAAGCCTTGAAGATATCAACTTTTCAGATGGCGTGATCAAACGTGAGCAAGACTAAACATGCACAGCCCGCTCAAACAGCCGGCGAAGAAAAAGAATTTGGCTTTTCATTTGAAGCCTTAAAGGAGCACAGTAAGGATCTTTTTGGGGTCAAACCAGAAATCCTTGAAGGGGCTCTTTTTTATATCAAACATCAACCAATTACAAAAAC
>NZ_WHYR01000148.1 GCF_009428905.1 Desulfofundulus thermobenzoicus
CATAAACACTTAGGCTTTGTCTGAATCACACCGATGAAAAAAGAGACAAAATGAGACATGCGTCTCTTTTTGTCTCAATATGTCCACACATCAATTGGAACAAAAAAAAGCATCCCCGTAGAGGAATGCTTATCACAATGAATCGATTGTGCGCAGCCACTTTAATTTTCCTTTGCAGACGCCGCATACATAACGAGAGGTATCAAACCGTCTTTTCCTTATAAAAGACCGGCCGCATCCTGTGCAAATATATTCATGGCGTTTCCCCGCACGGCGCTTATTTTGTACGGTCTTTAGCGGTGTACAAAAACGCGGTGCTCCTACTTGCTTTAATAACGCTTTAAAATCACGGTCGCGATGCTGATAGCCCTTTCCTTCAAGATGCAGATGATAATGACACAGCTCATGCTTGATGATTCCGATTAATTCTTCTCGTCCATGCTCCTCTAGGTATCGGCGGTTTAGTTCAATGTTGTGTGTACCAAGTAAATATCGCCCGCC
>NZ_WHYR01000014.1 GCF_009428905.1 Desulfofundulus thermobenzoicus
CCCCCGCCCACCACCAGCACATCCACATCGTAATCGACACGGCTGAGGTCCACACGGTCGGGGTCAATACGGCTGTAGGCCTCCAGGAGATCCACCAGTTCGTTTTGCATACGCTGTCCCCTGTTGGGACCCACCCTGACCGGCCGCATCCCGTCGGGACGAAAATCGGGGTGGCACTGTTCCAGCAGGCGGTTTTTTTCCTCCGGCGTCAGGCGCGGGATTTCCTGCTGGAGGCGAAAGGCGCGGGTAGCTTCCAGCTTTTTAATTGATTCCTGCATTGCTTCAGGATAGCCCACCTGAAATCTCCTCCCCGGCGTTATAGCTTTTCAAATTCCCGTTCCACGTAAAGTTTCTTTAATTCTTCTTCACTGGCGGCGGCAATGGCATCCAGATCCCGGTCATAGCGGCCGGCCCGGATGGCGGCCACCCGTTCCTGCAGGTGCCGGGGTTTGGGCCGCATGTGCCTGCTGTAATACCGGCGGACAAAAATGGCAATGTTGTACGGCACCAGCTGGGCCGGGCAGCGGGAGGCGCACAGGCCGCACATGATGCAGTCAAAGGACAGTTCCGCCGCCCGGGCAAAATCCCCCCGTACCGCCGCGGCCACATAATACATGGGCTGCAACTTCTGCGGGCAGACACTGGTGCAGGTGTTGCACCCCAGGCAGCGGGTGGCCTCCGGGTAGAGCTGCAGCAGGGTTTCCAGGGGGGAGCCCGCCTGCTCCAGATCATACACGGCTTTGTTTACCGGAAAGTAGGGCAGCTGTACCAGGGTCATGTGGGGCACCACCGGCGTCTGGCAGGCCAGTCCCACCTGAATGCGGAAATTGCCGGGCACCCGGTAATAGGTGGCGCAGGCGCCGCAGAACCCGCCCCGGCAGCCGCACCCGCGGATCAGCCGGTAACCCGCCCACTCCAGGGCTTTCATAATGGTAAGGCCCTCGGGTACGTCGTAGCGCTTCCCCATGATGTAGACTGGAATTAACGACTCTGCCACAGGGGACTACCTCCTTACCCGCGCATTTTGTCCACAACGGCCCCGGCCATTGCGGAGGTGCTGGCGGTACCACCCAGGTCGTAGGTAACCACCCGTCCTTCGCGGATCACTTCGGCCAGCGCCCTTTCCACCCGGTCAGCCGCTTCTTTTTCACCCAGGTGTTTGAGCATCATGACGGCGGAAAAAATCATGGCCGCGGGATTCACCCTGTTCTGCCCGGCGTATTTGGGGGCGCTGCCGTGCACGGGTTCAAAGATGGCTATATCGGTGCCGATATTCGCCCCCGGGGCCATCCCCAGACCGCCCACCAGGCCGGCACAGAGATCCGATATGATGTCCCCGTAGAGGTTGGGCATCACCAGCACATCGTACAGCTCCGGTTTTTGCACCAGCTGCATGCACATGTTGTCCACAATGCGGTCCTCAAACTCAATCTGGGGGTAATCCCCGGCTACCTGCCGGGCCACGGCCAGAAACAGGCCGTCGGTACATTTCATGATGTTGGCCTTGTGCACCGCCGTCACTTTTTTGCGCCCTTCCCGCACGGCATATTCAAAGGCAAAGCGGACGATCCGTTCCGCCCCCCGGCGGGTGATGATCTTGATGCTTTCGGCGGCGTCTTCCCCCACCATGTGTTCGATACCGGCATAGAGGTCCTCGGTATTTTCCCGGACCACCACCAGGTCCACCCGATCATAGCGGGTTTTGACCCCCGCATAGGTCCGGGCGGGCCGCAGGTTGACATATAAATCAAATTCTTTGCGCAAAGCAACGTTCACACTGCGGAACCCGGTGCCCACGGGGGTGGTCAGGGGTCCCTTCAGGGCCACCCTGTTTTTTCTGATGGAGGCCAGGGTATCCTCCGGCAAAAGGGTGCCGTATTCCTTCAGGGCGGTTTCCCCGGCCAGTTTCTCCTCCCACCGGATGGGCACCCCGGTGGCCGCCAGCACCGTTTTGGTGGCGGCCGTGATATCGGGGCCGATGCCGTCCCCGGGAATCAGGGTAATGGTATACATTTACGCCTCTCCCCTCTCAAATAATGGTTAGTCGCCTATTTTTCCGGCCAGTAAATCTGGCGCGGCACGTAGACAAACCCGTCCATAATGCGCCGGGCCGTGCGGGCCACGGCGGCCTTTTCCAGGCGGGGACCGCCGCCGGCGTCCCGGGCAATTTCTATTTCGAACTCCAGGACACCGGCAGGATGGCCCAGCCTGACCACCCTGCCCTGCCGGGCGGCATGGCCCAGAACGCGGCTGACCACCGTCCCTTCCAGTTTGGCGGCGGTGGCCGTGCAGATTCCGCCCGTGACGGCGAAGGCCTTGTGCATCTTCTGCATGGACATGGTCCGGGCCACCAGGTCAATCTGACCGGCGGCGATCACCCGGCCGTCACTGGTCCGGTAGTCACAGGGCGGGGAGACAAAGACAATCTTGGGTACCGCCGGGCTTTTGGCCGTGGCCTCATGCCGGCCGGCCAAACCCATCATTTCCGCGGCAATACTGCGGATTTCCTCAATGCGGGCCAGCAACTGCGGGTCGCTGTTCACCGCATCGGGCAGTTCCACGCCGGTCAGCCCCAGGTCCGCCGCCCGGAAGAACACCGCCGGATTGGCCGCGTCCACCAGGGATACGGTCAGCCCGGTGCCGTCGGACAGGATTATTTCGTCCTGCAAATTGCCGGTGGGGAGCAATTTGCCGGTCACCGCCCCCCCCGAATCCAGGAAGTTCAGGGTGATGCGGGCACCGGTGCCGGGTACGCCGTCGATGGCCAGGTCGCCCCCGGTGAGGGCCCTGCCGTCCTTTACGGGCACTTCCGCCGCAATGATTTTCCCGGTGTTGGTATTGAAAATGCGCACCGTGGTCACCGGCTCCACCGCCTTAACCAGGCCCTCGTCGACGGCAAAGGGACCCACGGCCGAAGAAATATTGCCGCAGTTGCCCCTGTAATCCACCAGGGGGGCCGTGATGCTCACCTGCCCGAAGGTATAATCCACATCGGCGTCCGGCCTGCCGGAGCGCCCGATGATGGCCACCTTGCTGGTTAAAGAATCCGCCCCGCCCAGGCCGTTAATCTGCCGGGGATCGGGGCTGCCGAAAATGGCCAGGATCACCCGGTCGCGGATAACCGGATCCCGGGGCAGATCGTTTTCCAGGAGGAACACCCCTTTGCTGGTGCCTCCCCGGATGATGGCGCAGCGTATTCTTTCAAACTCACGCATTTATGCTCAACCTCCCGCCCTATCTTTTATGGAACCTTGTAAAACAACAAGGCAACCAGCATGTAACTTTTGCTGTTACAACTGGTTGCCTTATCCACTCCGGCCGCCCGGTCCCCCCGGGCGGTGGCAGATAACCGCAGTTGCACCGGAGTTCCCGGCCTCCCGGCCCCAAAGAAACTCCCCGGTATGAAGAAGTATGCAGTTGTTCATTTTCACGATCAACTTCCCGTTTAAATTTTAGCGCATCAACGACGGCAGGTAAAGGGAGATTTTCGGGAACAGCACCAGACAGATAAGGCCAAGGATCATTACCAGAATAAAGGGCAGTATACCCCTGACCACCTCTTCCAGGCGTTCCCGGCCGATGCCGCTGACTACAAAAAGGTTCAACCCCACCGGGGGCGTAATCATGGCCAGTTCCATATTCACCACCATCACCACCGCAAAATGGATCATGCTGATATCCAGGTGTTTAATGATGGGAATAAGCACCGGAAGGGTGATCAGCACAATAGAGACGGCTTCCAGGAACATGCCCATGATGAAAAACATGGTCTGCACGGCCACCCAGAACATGGCCACCCCCAGGTTGCTGTTGCTGATCCACTGGGCAATTTTATAGGGAATCTGCTCACTGGTTAAATACATGGCAAAGGTCATGGCCGCCGGAATAATCAGGAAAATCATCGCCGTGATGCCGATGGATTCTCTGAGAATGGAATGGAATTTGCTCCAGGTCATCTCACGGTAAATGAAGATTGTCACGAAAAGGGCGTAAAATATTGATACTATGGAAGCCTCCGTAGGCGTGCATACGCCGCCGTAAATGGTCCCCAGGATGAGCACGGGCAGCAGGAAACCGGGAATGGCCTTATATGTGTATTCCCACCTGGTTTTCCAGTCGGTTTTCGGTTCGCCGCCGTAATTTTTAATGCGGGCATAGATGATGGCCGTGACCAGCAGCACGCCGCCCAGGAATATCCCCGGCAATACACCGGCCATGAACAATTTGCCGATGGATTCACTGGCTGTGACGCCGATGAGCACAAAGGTGATACTGGGCGGGATTAAGATCCCCAGGGTGCCGGAGGCGGCCACCAGCCCCATGGCATAACGTTTTTCATAACCAGCCTCCACCATGGCCGGTATCAGAATACCGCCAATGGCCGCCGCGGTAGCCGGACTGGAACCCGATATGGCCGCAAAGATCATACAGGCCAGGATGGTGACTATGGAAAGCCCGCCCCGCAGGTGGCCGACCCAGGCCCGCAGGGCGGCAATCAGGTATCGGGATATGCCGCCATGGGCCATAATGGCGCCGGCCAGGACAAAGCCGGGAATGGCCATTAAAGGCGGTGATTCCAGGGCGGAAAACATCTTCTGGGCTACCATGTACAGGTTAAAATCTGTGGTTACCGCCATGGTTACCACACTGGAAATGGCCAGGCTCAGGGCGATGGGGACGTTTAAAAGAAACAATACTACGAAAAGACTAAATAGAAGAGCCGCCTCCATGGTGGGATACCACCCCCTTATTTCTGTCTGCGATTTCCCTGGTCTTTTCTTTGAACCAGCCCTTTCCCCCGTCCTTTAAAAGACGATATAATTCTTCCATAAAACGAACGGCCAGCATCAAAGCGGCCAAAGGCACAAAAAAGTACACTATCCATAGGGGAAACTGGGTATTCATGGACAGCTGACCGGTATGCACATATTTAATTTCCAATAGATAACCCATATAGGTAAGGAATAGGCAAAACAGGATGCTGGCTGTACTGGCAAATATGCTTACGTAACGCTGTATTTTTAACGGCAGAAAATCGTATAACAAATTAACCCGTATGTGACGCCCGTCCCGCTGGGCCAGGCTCCAGCCCAGAATACACCCCCAGACCAGTATGTAAGTGGAAATCTCGTCCACCCAGAAAAGGGGATTTTTAAACACATACCGGCTGATTACCCCGTAGAAGATCAGTGTCACGCCGGCAAAGAAAAATACCCCGGCAACGGCATCCTCAAAAAGGGAATAAATACGCTGGAGACGGCTCATCTCTTTCCACTCCTTCGCCTTAAAACCGGGAACGGTTGGGGTGCACCCCATTACGACATATGTTGTACACCGCTCCGGGCGCCGCACCTGTTGCTCTTCAGCGGCGTGCACTGCATTCGCAGGCCACGAACAGGACGGCACCCAGCCGGCGGTAGATTTGTCGGGCGGTTACCGGCGCACCCCAAGCCCTTCCCTTATATGCCTTTTCCCCGGCCGATACTACTGGTTTACCTTTTTTGCCGCCTCAAAAAGCTCTTTGCCGATAATAGGTTCATACTTGGCCCACACCGGCTGCATGGCCTGTACGAACGCCTGGCGTTCCTGCGGCGTTAACTCGTACACTTTAATCTTCTGCTTTAATTTAGCCAGGCTTTCCTGGTCCAGTTTGTCGGCCTCCTGTCTTTCGTAATCGGTGGCTTCCTTCAGGCACTGCTCCACCGTTTGGCGCAGGTCCGCCGGCAGGCCGTCCCAGAATTGTTTGTTCACCACCACAATATAGGAGAGGTTGTTCACATTGGCTACGGTAAGATAATTGAGCACCTCGGCATATTTTTCGTTTTCGATGTTGTCAAAGGTGGCGATGGTCCCATCCACCACCTTTTGCTGCATGGCGGTGTAAACTTCACTGAAGGGAATGTTGGAAGTCCCGGCGCCCAGTGCCTGGAAGATATCCACCAGCACACCACCGGCGGGAATGCGGAACTTCAGCCCCTGGAAATCGGCCGGGGTTTTCAGTTCCTTCTTGCTGTTCATGAACTGCCGCATGCCGTTGGGCCAGGCCGTAAGACCGAGCATACCCTGTTTCTCCAGGCTTTGCAACAACTTCTTGCCCTCTTCACTGTCCCAGAAGCGGGAAGCGCCCTGGTTGTCCTTGAACAGGAAAGGCATGTCCCCAATCTGGAAACGGGGGTCAAAGCTGATCAGCTTGCCGGCCGAAGGGGCAATAAACTGCACATTGTTGGCCTGCAGGGCTTCAAACTCGTCCTTGTCCCCGTAAAGCTGGGATGATGGGAAAACCTGAATCTCCATCCGTCCCTTCGTACGCTCTTTGACCAGATCGGCAAACTTTTGCGCGGCCAGCCCTTTAGGCGTGCCGGGAGCCGTTACATGACTGAATTTGGCCACAATTTTCTCGGAAGACTGCTGATTCCCGGTTTCCTGTTTCCCGCCGCCGCAGCCGGCAACTAAAAATGATAGCAACAGCACCGAAGCGAAAAGTAATAGCAAATTTCTCCATCTTTTCATTGCTAAAACCTCCTTATTTAAATCAATGAGAATTAGTTAGGATTTTTTATCCCGAAGCATCACCTCCAATTAATTTTAAAAATCAAAACCAAAATAAAAGTTTGAAAAATAAAAAATAGGCAACCACTTAACGCCCGGCGTAAACTGGCTACCTATCCACTCGTACCGTTCGATCACTCGAACGATTGTAGATATTACAGTTGACCGACCAAAATTTATTAAGGACAGTATGATTATTTTTGCGGGTTTTAAGATCTGCCTTGTCCGGGACCGTTGAGATAAGTCCGGTACAGATCTTTGAGGGCGGCCACCAGGGCATTCTGCGCCGCCCCGTGGTAATATTCCTTAATTTCCTGTATTGGCCCTTCTATACCATCTAAAAGGCTGTGGCCCACCAGAATTGAGCTGATGTAGTCCTGGGCCAGGGGAGTAACCAATGTGCAGGATGCCTGCACGATAACCCCGTATTTACGGTCAATTTCCGCCACAATGGCCAGCGTGCCGTATATGCCCTTGGCGGCCATGCCCTGGGGAAGACTGGCATGGCCGGCCACAAACACCGTCTTTTTCACCTTCAAGCCTCCATATACGACAACTCTACCTGCAAATAACCATCATCACCATATATTATGGTGAATTATTTTCATCCTTCGGTGATGCTGCTTGAAAGCAGCATGGAGGTCCCGTGGCAACATACATTTCCCGTTTCCAATTTTCCGAAAACAATAGCGTTTATATTCGACATAAATATTTAATTTTCCTCCTGCCCGGGGCTAAAAATTTTTCTGGGTTCCGCCAGGGATTTAACCACCCATACCGCATTGATCAGCAAAAGTGCACCGGTAACCGGGAAAACGGCATGCACACTAAACCGGGCGGCAATCAATCCCCCGGCCAGCGGCCCGGCAAAATTGCCCAAAAAAGTGGCGCTGGATATTATGCCGTAGGCCTTCCCCCGCTTTTCCTTCGGGAAAAGGTGCCCCACTATGGCATTGGCGGCGGGGAAAATGCCGGCCATGCAGAAACCCAGGAAAAATCTTAAAATGCCCAGCTGCCAGGGGGAACCGGCCAGGGTTTGGGCCAGATACAGGAAACCCGCACCGGTAAGGGACAGCACCAGGGTTAATTTGTAGCCGGCTCTGTCACTGCGGCGCCCCAGCACAGGGGCGCCCAGCACATTGGCCACACCCGTGGAAGCGATGATTATCCCGGCGATTAAGGACAGAAAGCGCTCATCCCGGTATAAGGATTTCACAAAGACAGGTACCATTGGTTCCACAATGCGTACGGATAGCTGGGCAATGAAAATAACGACAAAAACAACCCATAGAGGGGTTTGTCCGGGGGAAGATCCACTTTCCTCCGCCGGATTGTGCATATCCCGCACGGTGCAGCCGGGGCCAAAACTTTCCCTGATCAAACTATATACCATTACCGCTGCCAGGGCGTTAATCAGTGTAATCAGATAGAAAACCGGATGGTAACCGTAAAGGCTGGCTATTAATCCACCAAAGAGGGGGCCCGTGATAGTCCCCGCCACCTGGGCCGTTTGTAAAAGCCCAAGGGCATAACCCAGGTGCTGTTCGGGCGTGTTCACCGCCACCAGGGCAATGGCTGCCGCATTAAAGCCGCTGAAGGCCCCCATCAAAGCCCTGACGGCCGTAAACTGGTAAACATTCTGCGCCAGACTTAAAAAGACGGCAAATACCGCCAGGGCAACCAGTGAGCGCAGAACCATAATTTTGCAGCCGAGGCGTTCGGTCATATTCCCCCACACCGGGGACATAATGGCCGAAGCCAGAAAATTGGCCGAGGCAATGATACCCGTCCAGACGGTTACGGCCCCCGGTTCTGTAACGCCCAGTTTCTCAATATAGAAGGGAAGGAAGGGCATGATCAGCTGCATTGCAGACATGACCAGAAACTGGGTCAGGCACAGGACGTACAAATTTTTTTTCCATAGCAATCTTTTTTCCCCCGATGGTCATGGTGACCGCCGCTACCCGTTTATAAAAAAGACGTGAGTGCGCCGGTCAAAGCATTCAGTGATTGACATTGCACTGAATGCCGGGCCATGAATGCGCCGTTTTGACTGAATTATTACATAACGTCCGGCATAATGATCGGGTGCCGATTTTCCCGGATCTCACTTGGCTTGTTTCATAATAAGATACTGTCGCGCAAACAACCGGAAGGATATTTTTCCTGGATTGGCGACAGTATCGATTGATTACAGGCTCTATTGGTTTTCTTCTATACCGGCAGTGTTTTTCCTTTGGCAGTTTATGCCAGTCAAACAATTCCGTCGGAAATGCCTTTCCCGGACCGTAACGCCATCTTAAATGGTCGCCGGAATAGCAGGGAATTCTCCGCAGTCACTTCCCCTTTCCGATTTTCATTGCCGGTGAAGGACCTGTTTTCCCATGAACAGCTTTTCTTTTAAGCCGGAACCTTTACCGAAGAGGCCCTCGCCAGTTCAAACCCCGCTTCCAGGGCCTGCATATTCAAGGTTTCGGTACCTCCGGGGATGCGGGAAAGCAGCGCCTGCTGCAGCGACAGACGGGATACCGCGCCGGTGAGGCCCACCAGGACGCCCAGGGCCACCATGTTGGCCACCAGTTCTTTGCCGGTCCTTTCCCGGGCCAGGCGGCTGATGGGGAAACCGTACACCCGGGCGGGAGTAGGCGGTACGTTTTTCACGTACGTGTTATCCACGATCAGCAGGCCGCCCTTTTTGACCTTCCCGGCATATTTATCGGCCGCTTCCTGGCTCATGGCCAGCACCACATCGGGCAGGACCACCTTGGGGTAATCAATTTCACCGTCACTGATAATCACTTCCGCCTTGCTGGCGCCTCCCCGGGCTTCCGGGCCGTAGGACTGGGCCTGTACGGCGTTTTTGCCGTCCCGGATGGCGGCATCGGCTAAAATAACGCCCGCCAGGATCAGGCCCTGGCCGCCGGAACCGCTGAGTCTGTATTCCCATGTAGCAGTCATTTCAGATCATCTCCTTAGGGTAGTCGTTAGTCGCTGGACGCAAATAAGGGTCTGTCCCCTATTGTTAATCGCTTCCATTTCTGGTTGTTTCGGCGGCCCGGCCCCGGGCCCGGGCAATGACCTGTTCGTACATGGCGGTATATTCGGGGGCTTCCCCCTTATACAGCTCGCCGATGATGATCTTGTCCTGCAGTTCTGCCGGGCTCATTTTTTCCGCCTGTTTTCTGGTTACGGCATGCTCCTTCTGCCACAGGAGCATCTTTAATCCGTTGCCCATTTTATTGCGCCGCCCGTAACCCACCGGGCAGGCGGTGACGGCCTCGATGACACTAAAGCCCTTATTATTTGCCCCGGCTACAATCAACTTTTCCAGCATGGTGGCGTGGTAGGTGGTGGCCCTGGCCACATAGGTGGCGCCGGCGCCTTTGGCCAGTTCGGCAATATCAAAGCTTCTCTCTATATTGCCGTAGGGAGCGGTAGTTGCCCTTTTGCCGGAAGGAGTGAGGGGTGAATATTGCCCCCCGGTCATCCCATAGATGCTGTTGTTAAAAATGATGGCTGTGAGGTCTATATTGCGCCTGGCAGCGTGTATAAAGTGATTTCCGCCGATGGCCGTGGCGTCGCCATCACCCATCAGTACGAAGACGGCCAGTTCCGGCCGGGCCAGCTTTATGCCCGTGGCAAAGGCCAGCGCCCGCCCGTGGGTGGTGTGCAGCGTGTTGAAATCCAGGTAGCCGGCCGCCCGGGAGGAACAGCCGATGCCGGAAACCACCACGGTTTTGTCCGGGTTCAAGTCCAGTTTCTCAACGGCCCGGACCAGCGCCGATAAAACAATGCCGTTGCCGCATCCGGGACACCATATATGGGGAAAGCGATCGGACCGCAGGTGGGATTCAACTTGCGTGAGCATTTATGGTCACCTCCCTGATGGCCGACAGTATTTCGTCAAAGGCAATCAGTTCGCCGCTTAACCGGTGCACTCCCGTCACCGCAGCCCGGCCCCGCACCGCCCGTTCCACTTCTCCTTTGAGCTGGCCCAGGTTCATTTCGGCCACGATGATGTGCCGCACCCGGCCGGCCAGTTCCGCCACCGCTTCTTCCGGGAAGGGCCAGATGGTTACCGGCCGGAACAGCCCCGCCTTGATGCCGGCCGCCCGGGCGTCCTTCACCGCCCGCTTTGCCGACCGGGCCACCCCCCCGTAGGCCACCACCACCACTTCCGCATCGGCCAGTTCATAGCTATCCACGGTGACAATATCATCCAGGTGATCCGTCAGTTTCCGGTGCAAACGCAGGATTAAATCTTCCGCCACCCGGGGGTCGGTGGTGGGGTTGCCCCGCTCATCGTGCACCAGGCCGGTCACGTGGTAGCGGTAACCATCTCCGAAATTGGCCATGGGCGGCACGCCGTCTTCATCGGACCGGTAGGGCCGATAATCCTGCGGCTTTGACCCGGGCTTTTTCCGTTCGATGATCTCCAGTTCCTCCGCCCGGGGCAGGACCACCCGTTCCCGCATATGGCCGATCACTTCATCCATGAGCAGGATCACCGGCACCCGGTACTTTTCCGAAAGATTCACCGCCCGGACGCTTAAGGTGTATGCTTCCCGCACCGAGGAGGGGCAGAGGACGATTACCGGGTGGTCGCCGTGGGTTCCCCAGCGGGCCTGCATGACGTCTCCCTGGGCGGGGGCGGTGGGGATGCCCGTGCTGGGGCCCCAGCGCTGCACATTGACCACCACGCAGGGTATTTCCGCCATGGCCGCATAGCCGATATTCTCCTGCTTCAGGGAAAAGCCCGGTCCGCTGGTGGCGGTGAGGGCCTTCACCCCGGTGAGGGAGGCCCCGATGACGGCGGCCATACTGGCGATTTCATCTTCCATTTGAATGAACTTACCACCCAGTACGGGCAGGCGCTCGGCCATGAGCTCGGCTATTTCCGTGGAAGGGGTGATGGGGTAGCCGGCAAAAAAGCGCACCCCGGCCGCCAAAGCCCCTTCCACCACCGCCTCGTTGCCCTGCATCAGACGGGCCATTTCCACCACATCACTCATCTTCCCTCACCTCTATGCCAATGGCAAAGTCCGGACAGTGGATTTCACACCGGCCGCAGCCGGTACACCGGTCGGGATTGGCCACCGCGACCCTGCCGGAATCATCCAGGGCCAGCACTTCTTTGGGGCACAGGGCCACGCAAATCCCGCAGCCCTTGCACCACCCCTTGCGCACCTGTATATGCACGTTCCGTGGTAGAACCTGCGCTTCAGCCATTACCATCACCCCATCACATTCAAGAATCCCCGGTCGTCAGAAGTCAACCGTCGGATTAAGCAGGAATCTACTAAAGCGAATTCCAGATTGAAACCTGATTTATCGATTTGCATTGTTTTATGAAGGGTACGATCATTCCCATCGGTACCTCATCTATGAAACCTGCCGAAGCAATATTTATGCCCGAGCTTCATTTTTCGGAAAATATAAAAAGAAAAAGCCGTAGAGCCCTTTTATGGCACGGCTCTGGCAAAAAATAAAGCAGGAAGCCGGTGCTTCCTGCAACCCGATTTTCCGAACCATTATCTCTTCCCGAGACAAAGTCCGTCTCATATTGCGACCAAAGAATGGATCCGGCCAGGAAAATGGCGGTAAACTCAGGCCTCCCGCACGGCCATCTCATTATGAGAGGCAGTCGGGGTGGTTTGACCGCCCCCGGCAGCCTGATCCTTCAAAACCAGGGCCCCGGTTGGACAAACTTTTGCACACTCCCCGCAGCCACTGCACCCCGCCTGCCCCAGGGGCACATCCCCAAAGGTGGTCATTTTCCGCTCAAAACCGCGGTGGGCAAACCCCAGAATGCCTTCCCCCTTAAGCCGGCAGGCCTGCACACACCGGCCGCAGAGGACGCATTTATTGGGGTCGTAGATGACCGCCGGGCTGCTGTCGTCCACCGGCAGGTGGCGGTCCAGCTTCTTCAGCCGCTTCACCCGCAGGGGCAGCCGGCGCTCCCGGGCTATTTTTTGCAACTCACAGGAGCGGTTCCGGGCACACCGGGCGCAATCCAGGTGGTGGTTGGACAGGAGCAGCTCAAAGGCCGTAGCCACCAGGCGGTCCACCCGGGGTGAGCGGGTTTTCACCATCATCCCCTCCCGCACCGGCTCGGTGCAGGCCGTCACCGGCCGGGGATAGCCCTCCACCTCCACAAAGCACAGGCGGCAGGCGGCGGCCGGGTGGTCCCCGGAACGATGGCCGCCGTCACCGGCGGTTCCAGACCGGTCGGGGGCGGCGGGAGCCCCTGCCTCTTTCAGGGCGCAGAGGTTGGGAATGTATATGCCCTTTGCCAGGGCGGCCCGGAGCAGTTTTTCCCCTTCCCTGGCCTGAATGGTTCGTCCATCTATGGTTATGGTGACTGTTTTCATTATCGTCAGCCCTCCGCCAGTTGAAAATGGACCATGCCTGTATTTACCTCGCACAACCACGGGGACCGTCCCCCTGGCCCACCCCGGGCAACCACGGGGACTGTCCACCTGTCCTACCCCTGGCCTACCTGAGGGATTATGTTCCGGTACCCGCCGCCCCGCCCTTTTCCCTTTCGGCCACCAGCCCCGGCGGGGAAAGCTTCACCACCGCCCGGTACTGGGGCGGGCAGGCCTCCATGCAGCTGTTGCACTTCACGCATTTTTCCTGGTTGATCACCTTGATGCGGTCCTCGTTGCTGTAAATGGCCTCCACCGGGCAGCTGCCCACACAGGCGTCACAGGAACGCTCGCATTTTTCCGGCAGGATGTAATAGGCGATGAGTTCCGGACACATCAGCGCCGGGCAGCGCCCCTCTTTTATGTGCGCCTCGTATTCCTCCCGGAAATAGCGGATGGTGCTCAACACCGGGTTGGGCGCCGTTTTGCCCAGACCGCACAGGGAGCCGGCCTTCACGTCTTCCGCCAGTTCCAGCAGCAGGTCGATGTCCTCCGGCCGGCCCCGCCCTTTAGTGATTCCCTCCAGTATCTCCAGCATCTGCCGGGTGCCCAGGCGGCACATGGTGCACTTGCCGCAGGACTCCTTCTGGGTGAAGTCCAGGAAAAAACGGGCCACTTCCACCATACAGTCGTCCTGGTCCAGGATGACCATCCCCCCGGACCCCATCATGGCCCCGGCCCGGGACAGGGAATCAAAGTCTATGGGCAGGTCCAGGGCCGACTCGGGCAGGCACCCCCCCGAAGGGCCGCCGATCTGCACGGCCTTGAAGGCCTTTCCTTTGGGAATGCCGCTGCCCACGTCATAGACCAGCTCCCGCAGGGTGGTGCCCATGGGCACCTCGGCCAGGCCCGTATTCACCACCTTGCCCGCCAGGGCAAAGACGGCGGTGCCGGGGCTGCCGGCGGTGCCGGTTTCCCTGAACCACCCGGCCCCCTTTTCCACGATATGGGGCACGTAGGCCAGGGTTTTCACGTTGTCAATGACCGTGGGCCGGCCCCACAGGCCGGCCGTGGCCGGGAAGGGCGGCCGGTGGCGGGGCAGGCCCGGCTCCCCTTCCATGGAGGCGATCAGGGCCGTCTCCTCGCCGCAGACAAAGGCCCCGGAACCCTGGAAAACGTCCACCTCGCAGTCAAAGCCGCTGCCCAGGATGTTCCGGCCCAACAGGCCCGCTTCCCGGGCCTGGTGCAGCGCCCTTCTGACCCGGTCCACCGCCAGGGGGTATTCGGCCCGGATGTAAAAATAACCCTGCCGGGCACCCACGGCACGGGCGGCAATGAGCAGCCCCTCCAGAACCTGGTGGGGGTTGGACTCCAGGATGGTGCGGTCCATGAAGGCCCCCGGGTCCCCCTCGTCGGCGTTGCAGATCACATACTTTTCACCGCCCGGGGCCAGGCGGCAGGTTTCCCACTTGCGCCCGGTGGGAAAGCCGGCCCCGCCCCGTCCCCTTAAACCCGCAGATTTGATCTCCTCCACAATCCATTCCGGCCCTTTTACCAGTGCCCTGGCCAGGGCGCCGTAGCCCCCCAGGGCAAGGTAATGGTGGATATTCTCGGGATCGATCAGGCCGCACTTTTCCAGGATAATGGGCTTTTCCACCAGCCCCCGGGGGAAATCGGCCAGGGTGGGTACCATGTCGTTGGGTTCCAGGGCCGCCAGGGCAAACTCCAGGCAGGGGTCGCCCCCGGCCAGATAATCCTGCACCAGCCGGGCGGCGATGCCTTCCGTGACATAACCGTAACAGATGGGCGGAAAACCCTGGTTATAAATAACCACCAGGGGTTCGGCATAACAGTGGCCCATGCACCCCACTTCCATGAGATGGGCGTCAATCCCGCTCTTTTTCAGCTCTTCCCTGAAAACCATGACGATTTCCAGGGCACCGGCGGCCCGGCCGCAGGTGGCCGTGCCCACCAGCACCAGGGGCTTTTCATGCAGTGACTGCCACAGGGCTGTAGCTTTAACCTGCAATGCGGCAAAATTTTCTGTCACTATTTCTTTCGATATGTTCACTTTATTTCGCCTTCTTTCCCCTGCTCCCGGCCCTTCTGGATTTTTACCCCGTGGGAGAAAAGCAGGCCGTCCACCCGGGTGGGGGTCATGCGTCCATAGACCTCTTCATCCAGCACCGTCACGGGGGCCATGGTGCAGCAGCCCACACAGGCCACCCTTTCCAGGCTGAATTCCCGGTCTTCCGTCACACCGCCCACGTCGATGCGCAAACGCCTCTTCCAGCAGTCCAGGATGATCTGGCCCCCCTTCATGTGGCAGGCGGTGCCCATGCACACCTTCACCTGGTGTTTGCCGGGGGGTATGAGCCGGAACTGGTTGTAAAAGGTTACCACACTGTAGACATCCATGGGGGGGATGCCCAGATGCCGGGCCACCTCCCCCATGGCCTCCAGGGGCACATAACCCAGCCTCTCCTGCACCTGCTGCAGGATGGGGATCAGATTCCCCCGGTGCCCGGGGTACCGCTTTAAAATATCCCCGGTTTCCTCTATGGCCACCCGTTTTTCTTCTTCCGTTAAATTCATGGCCACCTCTCCCGTCAACTGATGAAAAAACGGCCCGGAAGACCGCAAGGCTTTTATAAAAGCTTTTTCATAATAATAACGCTAAAGATGTTAACGGTCAACAGTTTAAAGAATTGCGATTATCAATTTAACGAAGCAATAGGAGCCCGGCCTCAACCGGGGCCCCTGATTTAAACAATAAACTACTCAACCTGCAACATTTTTAAGGATTTTGATAATCAATCTCACCCGGCAGGGGTGGATCACCAATGATGGATATGACCATGGGGGAAGGGGGAACGGTTTTCTTTTCTTCTTTTATACCCCTGGTCAGGCCAAAAACCACATAAACCTCCCGGAATACAGGCATGGGTAAACCAAGGGACTGCATGGCGCGCCACTGCAATCCCGTACAGGGGAAGCCAGGTGCTTTGGTATAATTTCGTTGCCACTGATTATCGAAAAGAACTGCCAGCCGGTCTTTTAAGGGGTTTTCGTCTTTATAAACTGTAAGGATCCGGTCAACCCGCAATAGACACAGGGAACGTTTCTGCCGGCCCATTAACGTCAGGAATGCAGCACCATCTTCCCTGTGCTCGCGGCAAAAAGCCAGTAACTGCTGGTTGGTTAACCTGCATCTGCGCGAGGCGGCGCTTATTTCGTAATCCTCGGAATGGGGCGGGTCGCTGTAGCGCCAGGTGCCATCTACCTTCAGTACATCACCCACTTCAATATGACCCCCGCACCTGTATTTGATGGCCGGCCAGTTATAGTTCCCCCGCGGGATTAGCCGTACCCAACGCCCCTGCAACGTCATACCCGCCACACAAAAACCTTCCTTCATTTTTGTGACGGCCAGAACAACCACTTCCAAACACCAGCCCTCCCATGCGATAAATAAAACCAATACAAATTACGGCAGCATAGTTAACCGGCTGACAAGCAGGAATGCCGGTTTTCTGGCCTCAAAACAAATGCTCAACCACTATAGCGGGATCGTATCGGACCAGATACTCGGCCACCAGACGGCGGTGGCAGTGCTCCGGTCTATCCTCGGTACATAACAGGCAGTTGATCTCTTTCGGGTTAATCTCCCGCCCCCAGCATTCCTCAGCTCGTCGTTCTTCCAGAATTTTTAGAAATTCCCTTTGATATTCGTTCCAGCTGACTTTCTTGCCCTGATAGGCCCTTAAAAGTTCCTCCGGGGGAGCCAGCCCCGGAAGATGGATGTAATCAATTTCCACCAGGGAAAGAATGTATTCCAAATCTTCTTTTTTAGCAAAACCGGCAAGCTGGGAGGTGTTATGCAATCTGACATCCACCACTCTCTGCACGCCGGCTTCCTTTAAAAGTTCAATAAAACGGCGCAGACTTTTACGGGAAAAACCGATGGTACATAATTTTTTACCAAGAGCCTTTTGTCCTGCTTCCTGACTATAAACCAAAATTAAAAGCCTCCTGGATAAAAAATTCACCGCTCTTCCTTTCCTTTCTGTCCGCGAGGGGGGACATTTCTTCTACCGCGACACCCTTCTCACGTAAAAGGTCACCAACAATGGTGCGGTGACAGTACCGGTAATCCGGACAGAAACAAACCAGAGCCACATTTTTCCCTTCCCGCAAAAGCAACCATAAACGGTGCAGGGCTGCCCTTTTTTCGGGCTGTTTTAATTCTTCTTTAAAACGGGCCTGGTATTGCGGCCACCAACGTTCAGGATCCGCATCTTTCCATTTTTCCAGATAATCCTGGTATAGAGCCGGCCCGGGTGACAGCCCCCGTACCCGAATTGTACCCGCAATATCTTTCCCGGCCCGGGTAATCAGCCAGATCTCCGCACAAAACTCAGCCAGTTCCTTTATCCGGGAAACACTGGCCGTATAAACCTTACCCGATATCTTATTTTTCATTCCCGCCGGGCCACCTTTCTATGAAAATCCTGATTATATTATAACCTGTTAGTGCTGGTAGTTGCCAGTAATAACCAAGATCTGTTTTGTTCCCTGTGCCTGAATCCAGCTACTCCTCCACATCACCGGCCACCCGGCCCATGTCAATGCCGCATTTCTCCACCGGCGAAGAGAGGGCAATCATGGTTTCCGCCCGCTGGAAGCCGTGAATCTGATCGATTTTCGTCAGCAGGATGCGCTGCAGATCTTCGTTATCCCGCGCCCGCACTTTCACCAGGTAATCATAACGCCCCGTGACCACATGCACCTCTTCCACTTCCGGCAGTTTTTTAAACTCCTCAATGGTCCGGTAGGCTTCCTTGCCCTGCAGGGTGCTCAACCCGACGATGGCGGTAACGGGGTAACCGATGCGACGGGCGTTAATCCGCACATGGAACCCTTCGATTACCCCGCTTTCCACCAGCTTGCGCACCCTTTCATACACCGTAACCCGGGAAACACCCAGCCGGGAGGCAATTTCCTGGTAGGAAGCCCGGGCGTTCTGCTGCAAGGACTGCAAAATGGCCAGATCCATATCATCCAACGGCTGCAATAAAATCATCCTTTATCCATACTTTAACCGGCATTTCCAGCACCGGGTTCTACCCTTAATTATATTTCGTGCCGCATTTACCTGGCAAGGTTGGTTTGGATCTTTTCAATGGGCTTTTGGACCATAGAGGTTCCACCGGTATTGAAAACGACAGCCCCCAGAACCAGATCCGTATAGGCGTCTTCCCCGTGCTGGGTGAGATCCAGGCCGGTTTCCTGTTCTTCATCACCGGCCCGCAGCCTGCAGAATAGTTTGATCACCTGAAGGATAATAAAGGTTCCCGCCGCTGCTATGGCCCAGCTGGCGACGACGCCCACCAGCTGGATGACCACCTGCTCCGGATTACCGAAGAAAAGCCCGTCGCTTCCGGCGGAGTTTACCGCCTTACTGGCGAAGAGCCCGGTGGCCAGGGCACCCCATGTGCCACCCACGCCGTGCACGCCAAAAGCGTCCAGGGAATCGTCGTAGCCCAGCCTGGCCTTCAATATACTCACGGCCAGGTAACAGATGGCCCCACCGCCCAGGCCGATGAGTATGGAAGGCATGGGCCCCACAAAGCCGCAGGCCGGGGTGATGGCCACCAGACCGGCCAGGGCGCCGCTGGCGGCACCCAAGACGGTGGGCTTTCCGTTCCGTACCCATTCCACAATCACCCAGGAGAGCATGGCCGCCGCCGTGGCCAGGTGGGTATTCACAAACACACCCGTGGAAAGGCTTCCGGCAGAAAGGGCACTACCGGCATTAAACCCGAACCAGCCAAACCACAAAAGGGCAGCGCCGGTCACCGTCATGGGCAGGCTATGAGGAATCATGGGTTCCGTACCGTATCCTTTGCGCCCGCCCAGTACCAGTGCAGCCGTCAGGCCGGACACCCCGGAAATGATATGCACCACCGTGCCGCCGGCAAAATCCAGAGCACCCAGATTACGCAGCCAGCCGCCCACCCCCCACACCCAGTGGGCCACCGGGTCATAAATAAAGGTGGCCCAGAGAACCAGGAAGATCAGATAGGGGGAAAAGCGCATCCTTTCGGCCACGGAACCGTAAATAATGGCCGGGGTAATGACAGCAAACATCATCTGAAAAATCATAAAGGCCTGGTGGGGGATGGTGGCCGAATAATCCGGGTTTGGTTCCAGGCCCACATTTTTCAATCCGATCCAGTCCAGGGAACCAATGATATGACCGATATCCGGGCCAAAGGCCAGGCTATAGCCGAAAAGAGCCCACTGAATACTGATTACACCCAGAGCAATAAAGCTGCTCATGATGGTGGAAAGGGCATTCTTTTTGCGGGCCATTCCGCCGTAAAATAGGGCCAGGCCCGGGGTCATCAGCATGACCACGGCTGCTGAAAAAAGGATAAAAGCCGTATCCCCCGTGTCCACGGTGTTTGCCGCCGTATCCGCCCAAACCAGGCCGGGGGCCATGGCCAGCAGGGCCAGGGTCAAACCGGCAGTATTAATCAGGTGCTTAACCATTGATTAAACCTCCCTTGAAAATAGATTTTCATGCTTTATGGAGGGAACCAATGTTCCCATGGGCAACTCCTTTAGGAAATAAATTTTCATGCAATATGGTGAAAACAAGTGTGTTCTCGTAGGCTTTTAAAACGTGACAGAGAACCGTCCCCTGTCACACGAAACGTGACAGAGAACCGTCCCCTGTCACACCGTCACACCTTCACCCCGCCGTCAGGTAGCGGTGCACTTCCCATTCGGAAACGGTATTGTGATATTCGTCCCATTCCCTCCTTTTGACCTGCAGGTACAGGCGAACGTAATCCTCCCCCAGGGCCTCCTGGAGCACGTGGTCCATCTCCAGTTCATCCAGCGCCTCGCACAGGTTGGCGGGAAGCAGGTCAATATTGCGCCTCTTCATTTCTTCCACCGTAAAGGCATAGGTATTCTCCGCAAACAACGGGCCGGGATCCACCTGCTCTGCGATGCCGTCCAGCCCGGCGGCCAGGATGGCCGCGCAGGCCAGATACGGGTTGGCGGCACCGTCTACGGTGCGCTTTTCAATGCGCCCGGGACCGGGAATGCGGATCATGACCGTCCGGTTGTTGCCGCCGTAGGTGATATAGACCGGCGCCCAGGTGGCCCCCGAGGTGGTGGGTGAAGTCACCAGACGCTTGTAGGAATTAACCGTTGGGGAGGTAATGGCCGCCAGGGAGCGGGCGTGTTTTAAAATCCCCCCGATAAACCAGTAGGCCGTCCGGGAGAGGCCGTGGGGGTCCTTTTCCTCCATAAACAGGTTCTGCGAACCGGCAGCATCCCAGAGGCTCATGTGATAGTGGCAGCCGTTGCCCGTCAGATTTTTGAAGGGTTTGGGCATGAAGGTGGCCGTCAGCCCTTCCTGTTCGGCCAGGCTGCGGATCATAAACCGGGCAAAGGTCAGGCGGTCGCACTGATCTAAAACCTCGGAACACTGCCAGTTAATTTCAAACTGACAGTTGGCGTCCTCATGGTCGCACTGGTAAACTCCCCAGTTCAGCTCGTTCATATAGCCCACCAGGCGGGTAAAGAAATCCAGATTGCGGGCCAGGGCCTGGGAGTTATAGCATGGTTTGTCCGAATTGTCCATGGGGTCATAGGGTTCAATACAACCATTCACCCGCCGCACCAGGAAAAATTCCGGCTCCATGCCAACTACAAAACGATATCCCCGGTCCCGGGCTTTTTTCACCATACGCTGCAGAATAGTCCGCGGGCAGTAAGGCCACGGCTCACCGTTGACGTACAGGTTGGCGGAAAGCCAGGCCACGTCCCGCCGCCAGGGCAGGATAAACAGCGAAGAAAAATCGGGAATGGCCGAAATATCCGGATCGTGGGGCCCCTGGCCCAGATCCCCGGCGGCAAAACCGGCAAAACCCACCCCACCGGAGGCCAGGGCCTCCAGCGTTTCCGCCGGCACCAGCTTTGCCCGGCTGATGCCGTTCATCTCCACAAAGGACACCATAAAATAACGTATCCCTTTTTCCCTTACAAGCTCCTGCACTGCCGAGATATTCATCAATAACCACCTCCTGATATTTAGCTCCGGGTAAATCCCAGATACACGGCACATGTCCCATCCCGGTACCACGTTCTCCACATAAAGATCACCCGCTCCATTGATCCCCCCTTTAAATCTAAAAAGAAAAGGCCCTTTCCCATGGCCGCATCGCCATGATCAAAGCGCCTTTGCAAATAATACGACCCTGTTATCTTTTTTTATTTGCCACTGCCTTTAATTGGGCTTAAAAACAAGCTCCGACCCCACCAGGGGGATGCCCGTAATGGCCGAGGCTTCCACCGTGAGGGCCCGCAGGTCCTCGGGCTCCAGATTGTGGCAGCTGGTTTTGCCACAGATGCGGGCAATCATCCGCAGTTCCTCGGTCATGGCCCGAATCAGGTTGGCCAGCTTTTCTGCCCCCTCCTCCGGGTCAAATCGCTGCCGCAATGCGGGATCCTGGGTGCACAGCCCGGCCGGACAGCGCCCCGTGGCACACTGCCGGCAGGCCCGGCAACCCAGGGCCACTAAAGCCGCCGTGCCGATGCCCACGGCCTTCGCCCCCAGGGCCAGGGCCTTGGCCACATCGGCGCCGTCCCGGATCCCCCCCATCACCACGATGTCCATTTCCCCTTCGACGCCTTCTTCCCGCAGGGCCTGCATCGCCGCCGCCAGGGCGGCCATGGTGGGGATACCCACATTATCCTTGAAAATCTCCGGACCGGCGCCCGTGCCGCCCTGCATCCCGTCCAGCACCACTATGTCGGCGCCAATCTTGTGGGCGATTTTGACGTCTTCCTTGACCCGGCTGGCGCCGATTTTCAGGGCAACGGGCACCTGCCAGCCGGTGGCCTCCCGCAGTTCCAGGATTTTTAACACCAGATCGTCGGGACCGATAAAATCGGGGTGCCGGCTGGGACTGCGCAGGTCAATCCCCACGGGCAAACCCCTTTGCCCGGCGATCTCCGGCGTAATCTTGGCGCCCATCAGATGCCCGCCCGAGCCGGGCTTGGCCCCCTGGCTGATGAACAGTTCCACAGCATCGGCCCGCTGCAGGTCCCGGGGATTAAAACCGTACCGGCCGGGGGTGCACTGGTAGATCAGCTGCCGGGCCAGCTGCCTTTCTTCCTCCAGCATACCACCCTCACCGGTATTGGACACCGTACCGGCCAGGGTGGAGGCCCGGGCAAAGGCCATTTTCACTTCCCGGGAAACGGCCCCAAAGCTCATGGGGGCGATGATAATGGGGGTTTTAAGCTTTAAAGGCCTTTTGGCATGGCGTGCCCCCAGAATGGTGGCGGTATCGCACTCCTCCCGGTGCACATCAATGCACAGGCGGCTTAAACCGGCAGCCAGAAAAGTGAGCTCATCAAAGGAGGAAACGGGCCGTCTGGCCCCAAAACCTTCAATTATCGTGCGCCCCAGCCGCGCCTTTTCCTGGATCTGTTTGCGGATGCGCTCATCCCATAAAGGACCGGTGGTGATACTCATCCTGTGGCACCTTCCTTCAATAGTGGTGGTGTTTTTGCGCAGAAACAAACTTGCGCCAGGCCGGGGGTCTGGCCAGACCGTAGTGGTCCAGCAGGCGGCCCAGATAAACATTTTCTTCCTCCGTACAGGCCACTTCCTGCACATCCACCCCCGTGCTCCCCACCCGGCCGCCGGTATAAATGGTGCCGCCCACCATATAGTGCCCCAGCAGGTCGCCGGTATCACCGGCCACCACAATGGTCCCGCCGATCATCATGAAGCCGGTCATAAAGCCGCTGTTCCCGCCCACAATGATGGTGCCGCTCTTCATCACCTGCCCGCAGCGGGAGCCCATGTTCCCCCGGATCACCAGCACGCCGCCCCGCATACCCGGGGCGATACAGCTGCCCGCATCGTGGTCCACCACCACCTCGCCGTCCATCAGGTTGTCCACGGAATACCAGCCGACGCTTCCCCGCACATGCAGCTTAATCCCTTCACACAGGCAGCCGCAGAAATAACCGGCGTTACCCTCAATGGTTAACTGCAGCGGCCCCAGCACCCCCACTCCCAGGTGATGCCTGGACCGGGGGTTGAGTATGGTCACCGCCTGGTCCCCGTGCACCGCTTCTTTCAACAGACGGTTGATTTCCGTCACCGCTAACCGGTCCGCATCCAGGGCAATCATTCCATCCCCACCGCCCGGTAAGTCAGTCTGGACAGCTGCCGCCCGCCGTCAATGGACCAGGTGGCCGCCGTACGGGGCAGGGGCTCCTCCACCGTCATGCTTTCCATATCGGGAAGCAGAGCCCGCAGGCCTATTTCCTCCGAAGCCAGCACCACCCTGTCTGCCGTATCCACATAAACCAGGGGCTTGGCGGCAAGCTTATCCCGCACAAAACCCAGTTCCCCCGGTGTGGCCACCAGGAAGGTGTAAGTGCCGTCCAGGTCCAAGAGGCTTTGTTCAAGCACATCCTGCAGCTTCATACCCTTTTCCAGGTAATGGGCATTATAGATGGCAATGAGTTCGGAATCGTTGTCCGTGCGAAAACGGTACCCCTTTCTTTCAAAGTGACGTCGCAGCTTCCAGTAGTTGGTCAGCTGGCCGTTGTGGACGATGGCTATATCAGCAAAACCATAGGCCCAGAAGGGATGGGCCCGGTCCGGGCTGACCATGCTTTCAGTGGCCAGGCGGGCGTGACCGATGCCGTGGGTACCCTCTACCCGGCTGTAGTGATAAACCACATCCAGCCGGTCGGCAGTGCCCAGATCTTTATAAATGACCAGTTCGTATCCGATACTGATGGTCTGCACTTTATATCTGTCCAGCCGATAACACAGTTTGCGCACGGACCCGCTGTATTGCACACCAATGCCCAGGATGGTGCCCGCAACCCGGTGGTCGAGAATCTCTCCCCCTTCTTCTTCCAGAAGGCCTTCCAGAGTGGACAGGACGGCATCTATTTCCTGTGGCGAAGGGTTGCTGCCCACCCGGACATGAATGAGCAGCCTTTCATTGCCGCCCGCCCCATTATTGCTGCTAAAAATGGCCACCCCGCTGGAATCCCGGCCCCGGTGGCGGATGCCGTAGACCAGACGTTTTAAATCTTCCCCCACCGGGCCACTGCCCTTTTTATACAGCACACCGGCTATTCCACACATGGCCTTTCCCCCCTTCGTGCTCTTCACTACCTGCCATCCCGGCCAAACGCCGCCGAAAAGCTGCGGTGAGGGCCGGCAAAACCCGGTGGACATCCCCCACAATGCCGTAGGTGGCCACCTGAAAGATGGGCGCCTCCGGGTCCTGATTAATGGCCACGATAATATCCGCATCGCGCATCCCTGCCAGGTGCTGCACGGCGCCGGAAATACCGCAGGCAAAGTATATTTTCGGTTTCACCTTTTTGCCCGTCTGGCCCACCTGGTGTTTGTAGGGCACCCAGCCGGCGTCCACAATGGCCCGGGAGGCGCCGCAGGCAGCACCCAGGGTTTGCGCCAGTTCCCGCACCAGCCGGTAGTGTTCCGGCCCGCCCAGACCGCGCCCGCCGGAAACGATAATATCGGCATCTTCCAGAGCCGTCTCGCCGGCCCCTTCCCGGGCTTCGCTCACCACCTGCACCCGCCCGGGCAGGCTGCCGGCCTCCAGCAGCACTTCCTCCACCGGTACCGGTCCCTTTTCCACTGGCTCCAGGGGTGAATAGGATCTGGGCAGCACCAGGGCCACCCCGGGTAAGGCAGAAAACTCCTCGGTGGCCAGAACATTACCCCCGTAGAGGGAGCGCACCGCCCGCAGGGTCCGTCCCTTCCACTCCAGAGCAGTGCAGGCAGTTAAAAGGGGCAAACCCGGGCCGGCCGCCAGCCGGGGAGCAATGCTTTTCCCGGCCGTGCTGGCGCCAACCAGCACCACCGACGGCTCCCTTTCCACCACGGCAGCAGCCAGGGCGCAGGCGTGATCTTCCTCGCTGAACCGGGCCAGGGCCGGGTGACAGAGGGCCAGCACCCCGTCGGCCCCGTAACGTCCCAGCATGGCGGCGTCAGAGGGGACGGAGCCCGCCGTGGTGACGGCCGTGACCCGGCCGCCAACCTGGCCGGCCAGCAGACTAGCTGCCGCCAGCATTTCCAGGGTCAGGGTTGCCGTTTTATGGCCTTTGCCTTCCACCCAGACCCATATATCAGTCTGTTTCATAGCATAGCCCTCCTCCCTGCGGGTATACTACCCAGAAGGTTATCCACCAGGCGGTCCACCTGTTCCTCCGGATTCCCCTGCAGGATCATCCCCCGCCGGCGGGCGGGGGCGGGCACCAGGCCGACTAATGTGTTTTTGACGATGGCGCTTAAGGCCTGCGGATCAAGACCGGTTTCCTTCGGCTTTAACACCGGGATGGGCGTTTTCCTGGCCCGGATCACCCCTTTAATGGAGGGAGACCGGGGTTCACCCGTTTCCCGGGAAACGGTTAAGAGCACCGGCAGCGGGGCCAGCAGGGTTTCCACCGTGTCTTCCCGGGTCCGTTCCACCCATACCCGCTCCCTATCCACCCGGATCTTTCTTACACCAACCACGTAAGGTATATCCAGAAAGCCGGCCAGCATGGGTCCCACCCCGCCGCTGCCGGCCACGGTGGATTCCCTGCCGGTGAGGACCATATCGGCGCCGCCGGTGTGGCAGATGGCCGCCGCCAGCACCCGGGCCGCCCACTGGGTTCCGGACGTTCCCCCACACCCGTCCGTTACATGCACCGCCTGATCCGCTCCCATGGCCAGGGCCTGGCGTAAGACGTCCCGGACCTTTTCCCCGCCCAAACCCAGGGCCACCACCGTTGCCCCCAGGGTATCCTTAATCCGTAGCGCCGCTTCCAGGGCGTGGCTGTCAAAAAGATTGATCATGGCTGCCCCGGTCAATTGCTGCAATTCTCCGGTTTCATCAACCCAAACGTCACCGGGAACGGGAACCTGTTTGATGCAAACCACCAGACGCATTTCCCCCACCTCCTGATAACTACCGGAGCTGCTGCCCGCGGCTGTACAGGTGCACGCCCACCACGGGCTGGTCTTCGGCAAAGCGGGTCACCCGGAACAAACCGGCATCATACACCCTGGCTTCCCCGTCCAGAATAATTTCCGCCATGGCCTGGCCGGCCAGCGGCGTAAATTTAAAGCCGTGCCCGCTGTATCCGGCGTTAACATAAAAACCCTCCAGTCCCGGCACGGGACCGATGAACGCCTGGTAATCGGGTGTCACTTCGTAACATCCGGAATAACCGCGGCGCAGGCTGCCCTCACCGAGCCGGGGCAGGCGCCGGACCACCCTGTCCAGAACGTCCTCCACCGTTTCCAGATCCACTTCTTCGTTATAACAATCGGGATCCACCACTTCCACCTCCGACTGGTCGCTGTTGCCCACCAGGGTCAGATCCCCCGTCTCCGATCGCAAATATTGCAGCAAGAGCAGGTCGGAGAGCACCGGATGTTCTCCGGGGAAATCGCCGGGCCGCTCCAGAACGACGATCTGCTCCCGGTGGGCCTGGACGGGAAGATCCAGCTCCGCCAGGGCGGCCACCCTGCCCGCCCACGAACCGGCACAATCAATCACCACCGGCGCGGCGATATCTTCCGCGGGAGTTCTCACCCCCTGCACCCTGCCGCCCGCATGGAGAATCCCCACCACCGGGGTCATTTGCCGGTACTGCACGCCCAGTTCCCGCCCCCGCTGGACCAGGGAGGTCAGGGTCAGGCCGGGATCGGCATACCCCGATTCCGGCTCAAAGGCGGCCCCGGCCACATCCTCCAGGTTGATACCGGGCACCATTTTGGCCACTTCCTCCAGGTCGATCATCTCCACCTTTATACCCAACTCCCGGTGCATGGCCACATTCCGGCGCAGGGTTTCCAGGTTATCCGGCCCGACCAGCACCACATAACCGGTCCTGGTATAACCGCACTCACCGCCGATGATCTCGGGAAAATGCTGCCATATTTCCAGGGATTTCAAGGCCATGCGGGCCAGCTCCGAGTGGGTGTAGTGACAGCGCAGAATGGCACTGGACCTGCCCGAACTGCCCGCCCCCAGGGTGCTTTTTTCCACCACCACCACCCGCCCGGCACCTCGCCCGGCCAGGTGGTAAGCCGTACTGCATCCCATCAGCCCGCCGCCGATGATTACCACGTCCGCTGTCAGCGCCATTATCCAACACTCCCCTTTACCAGGTTGTCCGGTGCAAAAGCTACGGTGCGCGTTAGAGAACAATAAAGGGCCTGCTTCATCAGTGCCACCAGCAAGCGGAAAATAAAAGGGCGCCACTTCCACGGCACAAATACCATGGGAATAGCGCCCTTGCCGTCCTGTGATACGTCACCGGATCACCAGTTAATTATTTACGGGTAATGGATTTACCCTTTGTTTTCAGCCCTTTCCCTAACAAACGATGTTCTTTACTGCTTTCGGGTTAATATTAGCATAGCCGTTTGCCGTTGTCAATTACTTTTTGCAAGTTGGATTATTTTTTCACTTGTAAAAATGATTTTACGATTCACTGCTTCCGGCAGTAACCTGCTCACCCGGCAACCCCTGTAAATTTTTTATTAACCGGGAGGGAAAGTCGTCTTTTCCGCCAAATACAAATAATGTAGAAATAAGTTGCTGGCGGGTCCTTTTCTGTTTTCTGCCCGCAACCCTGCCATGCCGCGCTGGCCGCGCCGCCAATCCGGAGCCCGGGCAATAGCCAGCCCGTGGGCCGGCAGGGCGGAGCGTGACAGGGGGGCGTAACAGGGGACGAGAGCGTGACAGGGGACGCGTGACAGGGGACGGTTCTCTGACACACTGGCGCACAGCGCGGGAGCGCGTGACAGGGGACGGTTCTCTGACACACCAATCTGAAGCGTGACAAGGAACCGTCCCCTGTCACAAGGCAGATTTAGAGTCCTTTGAGTGCTGGGCGATTCACCAAACATTGCCCGCGGGCAATGATATACACCGAAGGGAGCTGTTATTTTGAGTCTTAAAACCTCCTCCCGCCCCCGGCGGGCGGGGTTGACCGGGACCATCCTGGGCTTTCTGCCCTGGATTTTATACTGGAGCCTGCCGGCGCCCTGGGGGCCGGCCGGGGGCCTGGTGGGTGCGGTCATCATTTTTGGCCGGCAGTTGCTGCAGAAGAAACCCAAAATCATGGACGGGTTCTCCCTGTCCTTTTTTGCCCTGGCGGCCCTTATGCTCTACGGCCTGCATTCCCCCTGGTTCGCCCGCTGGGAGGGGGCAGGCGTGACAGGGGACGGTTCTCTGACACACCAATCTGAAGCGTGACAAGGAACCGTCCCCTGTCACAAGGCAGATTTAGAGTCCTTTGAGTGCTGGGCGATTCACCAAACATTGCCCGCGGGCAATGATATACACCGAAGGGAGCTGTTATTTTGAGTCTTAAAACCTCCTCCCGCCCCCGGCGGGCGGGGTTGACCGGGACCATCCTGGGCTTTCTGCCCTGGATTTTATACTGGAGCCTGCCGGCGCCCTGGGGGCCGGCCGGGGGCCTGGTGGGTGCGGCCATCATTTTTGGCCGGCAGCTGCTGCAGAAGAAACCCAAAATCATGGACGGGTTCTCCCTGTCCTTTTTTGCCCTGGCGGCCCTTATGCTCCACGGCCTGCATTCCCCCTGGTTCGCCCGCTGGGAGGGGGTGCTGGTTTTTGCCACCCTGGCCCTGATGGCCCTGGCCTCCCTGGCCGCCCGCTCCCCCTTTACCCTGCAGTACGCCCGGGAGGACTGGCCCCGGGAATACTGGCGGGAGCCCCTTTTTATCCAGACCAATGTACACATCACCCTGGCCTGGGCACTGGCCTTTATCTACGGAGCGGGCATGACGGCGTTGAACACCCTGGTGCCCGGTATCCCCCCCACACCCCTGCTGACCCACCTGGGCACCATAACGGCCCTGGTCTTTACCATTTTCTGGCCACAGTATTATCCCTGCCGGGCCGTTGACCGCCGGTTAAAGGAGAGGGAAGCCCGCCGCCCCCCCTGGCAAAACCCGGATTTTGCGGCCTGGCAGCAGACCAGGCTGTTCGTGCCTTACAACCGCCCGGAAAAGTACGGTTCGGCCGGATGGGCAGGTGCTGAAGGCGCAGCCGGGCATTCCCCCGGCGATGGGCCGGGAGATGGGGGCCAACCGCCCGTGACATGGGAAAGCGACATTACCCCCGGCGGCACCGGGGAAGAACGGCCGCCCATTGCGGGGCCAGCATCACCCCTGCCCATCCCCCTGATCCGGAGAACACCGCCCGCAGATCGTTTTGATGTGATCGTCATTGGGGCAGGGATTGGCGGTCTGACGGCGGCCGCCCGCCTGGCGGACCGGGGCTTGAGGGTTTGCGTGCTGGAACGGCACCACCAGCCCGGGGGGTACTGCACTTCCTTTGTGCGCAAGGGCTACACCTTCGACGGCGGGGTGGAGTCCGTCAGCGGCTGCTGGCCCAACGGGCCGGTCCGGCTGCTGTTGGAGGAACTGGGCCTGGAAAGGCGCATCCGGTTCCGCCGCCACGGACACCGGCTGATCACTCCCGGCGGCGTCCTGGACATCCCCGGCAGCTACGTGGAATTCACCAATATGCTGGTGGACCTGGCCCCCCATGAGGAAGAGGGCATCCGCACCCTGATGGGGGAACTGCAGGCCGCCTACTACCAGGTCTACCAGGACACCCCCCGCACCGGAAAGGTACCCGCACCCCCGGCCACCGTGGAGGAAACCTTGAGTTATCCCCTGGACCACCCCGATTTTTACCGGGCCATGTTTTATTCCTGGGGGGAATTCTTACGGCGGCGGGTGCAGGATGAGCATGTGCTGGGCATTCTGAACATGCTGACGGCCTACCTGGGAGACCGGGGTCCGGATACGCCGGCCGCCCGCATGATCCCCTTAATGGGTTATTACGTGGACGGCGGCGTCTACCCCGTGGGAGGCAGCCAGCGCCTGGCCGATGTGTTGATGGAAGCGGTGCAGGAAAGGGAGGGGGAGGTGCGTTTAAGTACAACGGTGCAAAGGGTCCTGCTGCATGAAGGCCGGGTGGCCGGGGTGTCCCTGGGGGACGGGACATGCCTGCTGGCCCCGGTGGTCATCAGCAACGCCGATCCCAAACAGACCTTTTTCCGGCTGGTGGGCGCAGAACACCTCCCGCCGGATTTTGTAAAACGGGTGGAAAGACTGCGCCCCTCCCCCTCGGCCTTTGTCCTCTACCTGGCCCTGGAGCGCCCGGCCGGCCTGCCGGAGCGGGTTTTCGTCCGGCGGGAGGGGCCCTTGCCCCGGGACACCTTTGGCATCGGCGGCTTCCTTCTGGTCAGCAATTCCCCCCTGGACCCGGAGCTGGTGCCGCCCGGCTGCGGCGACCTGACCATGATCACCTTAACCCGCCTGGAAGCGGATCACTTAAACCGCATGACCCCATCCGGTTACCGGGCCTTCAAGGAAGAGCTGACCCGCACCATGCTGGACTATGTGGAAGAAGTGGTCCCGGGCGTCACAGAACATGTGGTCCATGTGGAGGCGGCCACCCCCCGCACCTTTTACCGTTACACGTGGAACCATCAGGGAGCCATCTATGGCCTGGAGCCGGAGGACGGGCCGGAAGGGCCGGTGTGGCTGGACCGGAAAACCCCCATCCCGGGGCTGTGGCTGGTGGGTGCCTCGGTGGAACCGGGCCCGGGCATCGAAGGGGTGGTCATCTCGGGCACATACTGTGCCAACGAGATCCGGGCCGGGCGGACCGGTTTTACCCTATAACAACTTTATGCAACAAGAAGGTTTATTATGGTTTGATTCAAAAAGTACAATCCATCTGTACATCAATTGTCCTGCTCAATGGGATACTGCCGTGCATGCCGGATTGTAACTACATTTATAGTTTTTCCTTTTATTTCATAGTAAATTTTATAAGGATAATTTTTCTGGAGAAGCATCCTATATACCGTTCTTGTACCTTTTGAGGAATCATAAATTGTAACCATTACATGCATTCCGGCAAACCGGCGAAGTTTCATTTCTGCAACCTCAAAAACTTTTAACCCTAAACCGGGTGAATATTCTTCCAGGGCCTCAATAAAATTTAATGCTTCTAACGTCCAGCGAATTTTCATGTTTTGGCAGTTTTTAATAGACGTTTTCTAGCCTGTTCGGACGTTAAAATGTTACCTCTATCCAAATCATCGAGGCCCCTCCGGATAGAACGCAGATCGTCAGGTGTCTCAGATAAATCAAAATACTTTTCCTCCATGTGGAGAATCCAGTAAGCAAGATCCAGTTGGGAATTCCGGTCAAGCCTGATAATTGCTCTTTGAATTTCTTTCAGGGACGGCTCCATCAAAGAATCACCCCTCCCGGTATATGATGGATACGCAAAGTGCACTTAACAATTAATATAATAAACCCTTTTCCTTAAGGTCCATTATAACATGATCTTCTTCGAACAGGAAGTAACCAGATATCACCGTAGCCCGTGCCGCTGGCTCCCACTCCTAAAGCGGTGTGCGGGTAAAAGTGACGAACCTCTGCCACAAAATATTGCCGGTTAAGGACCTGGTGCCTTCCGGCCTGAGTCCGCAAAAGAACCGTCCCCGGAAAAGGGTACCGCCATCTACCCTCAGGTCAACGGCTACCTGCAAAATTTAAACGGGTTACCCCGTGCCGGGTAACCCGTCAACCAACTAATTCTCCCGTTTTTCCAGATACCTTTCCAGCTTGCGCTTCACCCGCTGCAGGGCGTTGTCGATGGATTTGACGTGCCGTTTTAAATCTTCGGCGATTTCCTGGTAGGATTTGCCCTCCAGGTAGGACATCAGCACCTTCCATTCCAGGGAACTTAAGATTTCACCCATCTTTTCCTCAATGTTGTCGAACTCTTCCCGGCTGATGATCAACTCTTCCGGGTCGGTGATCTTCGTGCCGGATATGACATCCAGAAGGGTGCGGTCGGAATCCTCATCATAGATGGGTTTGTTCAGGGAAACGTAGGAATTCAGAGGAATATGCTTTTGCCGGGTGGCCGTTTTGATGGCCGTGATGATCTGCCGGGTGATGCACAGTTCGGCAAAGGCCCGGAAGGATGACAGCTTGTCCAGCCGGAAGTCACGGATGGCTTTATAAAGGCCGATCATTCCTTCCTGGATAATGTCCTCCCGGTCCGCCCCGATGAGGAAATAGGAGCGTGCCTTGGCCCGGACGAAGTTCTTGTACTTGTTGATGAGATATTCGAGGGCGGCATTATCGCCTTCGCGGGCATATTCGACCACTTCTTCATCATCCATCAAGTGATAACCGCTCGCCAACTCCCTCTGGACGCTCAGGCTCACAGTATCCCCCCCGCTTTATATGTCCAGTTTCCCCCACTGCACCGTGAAAACAAAATGCCGGGTACCGGTAAACCCGGAAAATCTTTCTCTTCTTCGGATAAAGTACATTCAGCACCCTTTTCTCTTGTTTTTGCCACACATATTATATCCCTCCCCTTCTAACCAGTCAAGAAAGAATAGGACAGCCTGAAACCCCATGACCCCACATCTAGTCCTTTTTGCGCCGCCATCGTTCGAATATTGCCCGGATCTCTTCCACCAGGCGGTTTTCCAGGTAACTGTCGGCCGGGCGGCTGTTTTGGTAATGTTTGCGCCCTTCCTGCTCAAAACGGATCACCCTTTGCCACAGCTCCCGGGGGGTAAGGCGGTAGGCACCCCGGCCCAGGATGGTCTGCTGCTCCGCCCAGTCATAGGTGACCACATGGACGGTACCCTGGCGGGCCAGCTCCCCCACCAGCCTCTCAATGACCGAGTCGGCCGTTTCCCCTTCGGCCGTAAAAATCACCTGCACCCCCTGTACCATTTCCGCCCGTTCCACCGCATTCTTCACCTGATGGGCGTCAAAGACCACCACCACCCGTTCACCACTCAGGGCCGCGTAGTTCACCAGAATATCCACCAGCCTGGTCCGGGCGTGCTCCAGGCTGGATTCAGCCAGCTTTTCCAGCTCCGGCCAGGCGTGAATGATATTGTAGCCATCAACCACCAGGTGATCACTCATGGGCCCGTCCCCTCTGCCGGACCACCTCGTAGGCCAGCAGGGCCGCAGCCACCGAGGCATTGAGGGAGCCCACCCGTCCGGCCATGGGTAGACTTACCAGAAAGTCACATTTTTCCCGCACCAGCCGGCCCAGGCCCCTGTCCTCGCCACCAATGACCAGGGCGATGGGTCCGTCCAGCCGGGCATCCCAGTAAATCTGCGGCGCCGCCGGATCGGCCCCCACCACCCACAGGCCCCGTTCCTGCAAACGGGCGATGGTCCGGGCCAGGTTGGCCACCCGGGCCACGGGCACATGTTCCACCGCCCCGGCCGAGGCCTTCACCACCGCCGGGGTAAGGGCCGCGGCACGGCGCCGGGGGATGATCACCCCGTGGACGCCGGCGGCATCCGCCGTACGTAAGATGGCCCCCAGATTATGGGGATCCGTAATCTCGTCCAGCAGGATTAAAAAGGGATCCTCACCGGCGGCTAAAGCCAGGATCTCTTCCACGGAAAGGTATTCCCGGGGTGCGGCCAGGGCCGCCACACCCTGGTGGGGCACCTGCGGCACCAGCCGGTCCAGATAGACCCGTTCCACCTGCTGCACCGGAATACGGCGCTCCCGGGCCAGGTGGATGATTTCCTGTAAGTTGGTGGCGCCCCTGGCCACCAGAATTTTGTTCACAGCCCGCCCGGCCAAAAGGGCTTCCTTCACCGCATGTCGTCCGGCAATGGCATTATCGGCGCTTGCAGTCATGTTTCCTCCACCACCTGCCGGGCCAGGTTAATGATTTCCTCCAGACGCTGCCACTGGCCGGACAAATAGAGATAACCCACCAGGCTTTCCAGACCCGTGCTGTAGCGATAGCTGAGCACATCGCCCCCCCGGGGCGGGTGGCTGCCGTGGGCATTGCGGCCCCGCCGGGCCACGGCCTCTTCCGCCGGGCTCAACCGATCCTGGAGGGCGTGCATCACCCGGGCCTGATTGTCCGCCCGCACATATTTTACGGCTTCTTTGTGCAGTTGATTCACCCGGGTCAATCCCCGGCCCACCAGATACTGGCGGATGGCCAGCTCATACACGGCATCGCCGATATAGGCCAGCACCAGGGCCGGCAGCCGCTCCGGATGGGAAATATCCACGGGGGGGGAGAATAAGGTCAAATAAACCCTCTCCTTAAATGGTCGCCGGTCGTAGGCGTCAGACACCGGATTAAGTAGCCCGGTACCCACCGGCATACCAGGTCTTCGTAAAACCGGTGGCATCAATCAAACCTGAAACACCGGGAGCAAAGTAGTATTCTGGTGAGTGCCGGGTATTATAACCACCGGTTCCAGTATACCTTTACCGTTAACTAAGTTTCTTCCAGCGCACACCGGACGGGGTGTCTTCCAGAAGAATGCCCAGTTCCTTCAAGCCGTCCCGGATGCGGTCGGCGGTGGCCCAGTCCTTTTTGGCCCGGGCCTGCTGGCGCACCGCCAGCAAAAGATCCATCAGGGCGCCGGCCAGGTCGTCGCCCCCGCCGGCCTTTTCCTCCTGCAGGAACCTGCCGGTGGTTTCATCCACCCTTAAGATGCCCAGCACCTGGTTGAAGGAACGGAACAGGTCCATGGCCCTTTCCAGGGCCTTCCCGGCGGGGAGACCTTCCCGGTCATGCAGGTAGGCATTTACCTCCCGGGCCAGCTCAAAAAGGATGCCGATGGCCAGGGCGGTATTGAAGTCATCATCCATGGCCGCCCCAAATTCCCTTTCATACTTTGCCATGGCGGCTAAAAATTGATCATCCTCTTCCTTCAGTCCATTCCGGACCGGCCGGTCCAGGGCCTCATGCAAAAGCCTGATACTGTTTCTGATGCGCTCCAGCCCCCGCCCCGCCGCAGCCATCTTCTCATCGTCAAAATCCAGGGGGCTGCGGTAGTGGGTGGACAGGAGGAAAAAGCGGACCACTTCCGGGGGGAACTTATTCAGAATTTCACGTACCAGGAAGAAATTCCCCAGGGACTTGGACATTTTTTCCTGGTTCACGGTGATAAAACCATTGTGCATCCAGTAACGGACAAAGGGCCGCCCGGTGGCCGCTTCGGCCTGGGCGATCTCGTTTTCGTGATGGGGGAAGACCAGGTCGAATCCCCCGCCGTGGATGTCAAAGCTGTAGCCCAGGTATTTCAGGGCCATGGCCGAGCATTCAATATGCCAGCCGGGGCGGCCTTTGCCCCACGGACTGTCCCAGGAAGGCTCGCCCGCCCTGGCCGCCTTCCACAGGGCAAAATCCATGGGGTGCTTCTTGCGCGGGTCCACCTCCACCCGGGCACCGGCCTGCATTTCCTCCAGGGTGCGGCCGGAAAGTTTGCCGTACTCCGGAAAGGCACTGATGGCAAAATAAACATCCCCGTCCACCTCGTAGGCGGCTCCCTTTTCCATAAGGGCGGCAATCAGGTCGATGATCTCGGGGATGTGACCGGTGACCTGCGGGTGCACGTCGGCCCGACGCACATTGAGGGCGTCGGCATCCTTAAAATACTCATTTATATACTTACGGGACAGGGCCAGGGCGTCCACACCCTCTTCCCTGGCCCGGTTGATGATCTTGTCATCCACGTCGGTAAAATTCTGAATGTATTTCACCCGGTAACCCCGGTACTGGAAATAACGGCGCACCGTGTCAAAGAAAACCAGGGGGCGGGCGTTGCCCAGGTGGATGAAATTATAGGTGGTGGGGCCGCAGACGTACATATCCACCCGCCCCGCCTGCCGGGGTACAAATAATTCCTTCTTTTTGGTGAGGGTATTGTATATAACTATGGCCATAAAAACGGTCCTGGTCCCGGCACCCAACTGTTCTGTCCAGTCAAGGCGGTCTCCCCACGACCAGGCTTTCGCTCCTTTCCATTGGTTTGGCCGACTCCCGGGGAGTGCCATACAAAGGGGAGGTTTAGTTCCAAAAGCAATGCCCAAACCGGCGCAGGCACGGCGTTATCCCGCCGCCCTTTAGAAGTGAGATGCTCCGGTGCTCCACAACCACGTCTCGCTCTGTCAGGGGAGCCTTTGTTTTGGGAGAAGCGATTTAACCGGATGTTTGCCCTCGACTATTTTCCCCGCCACCGGTGAATACGCTTTTCACCGCAGGCTCGCAGGCCTCCGGGGGCGGGGCGGCGGTCTGGCGGGCCAGCTGTTTTTCCAGTTCCAGCACCCGTTTTTCCAGCCGGTCTATGTTGTGCAGCAGGCAGTTGATGGCCTCGGCCACCGGGTCGGGCAGCAGGTCGTGGCGCAGGTCAATCACCGGGGCGGCGGCCGGGCCGACCCGCCGGCCGTCCCGGGCCACCACCTTGCCCGGCACCCCCACCACCGTGCTGTTGGGGGGTACGGGTTTCAACACCACCGAGCCGGCGCCGATTTTGGAGTTGTCCCCCACGGTAAAGGAACCAAGGATCTTGGCCCCGGCGCTGATGACCACATTATTGCCGATGGTGGGGTGGCGTTTGCCCTTTTCCTTGCCCGTGCCGCCCAGGGTCACCCCCTGGTAAATGGTTACGTTATCCCCGATTTCCGCCGTCTCCCCGATGACCACCCCGGCCCCGTGGTCAATGAACAGACCTTCGCCGATTTTGGCCCCGGGGTGGATCTCAATCTGGGTGAGAAAGCGGGAGAACTGGGAAATGAGACGGGCTATGGTAAAAAGGCGCTTCCGGTAAAAGAAATGGGCCACCCGGTGCATCATGATGGCGTGCAGCCCGGGATAGCACAGCAATACCTCGATAATATTTTTGGCCGCCGGGTCCCGCTCGAAAACGGCCCGGATATCCCGCTTCAGGCCCTTGAACATATTCTATCCCTCCGGAAAAACGGCATGTCCTGGAGTGTTTCATTCTCCGTATAATAAACTGCGGGAACAGAATGCTTACGTTAATAGATGTACCCCTTACCGGCCGTTAACTCATCCTGCTTAAAACGGCATAGTGCCGGCCGGGTTTACCCCGGGTCAACGGTTTAATGCCCTTTCTACGCGTTCCAGCACCTTCTCCCTGCCCAGCAGGGGGATTACCTGGTACAGCTCCGGGCCGTGGGTGCGTCCGGTCAGGGCCACCCGGAGGGGCATGTAGACCTTCTTACCCCCCAGGCCCAGTTCCCGGGGCAGTTTTTTCAGCATGGCCCGGGCGACCTCTTCGTCCAGTTCATCCACGGCCCGCACCTTTTCCGCCACAGCCCGCAGCACCGCCGGCACCTGCTCCCCGGCCAGCACGGAGCGGGCTTCCCCATCTGCGGGCGGCACTTCCGCTGCAAAGAAAATATCCACATGCTGCGTAATCTCGGACAGGTTGGAAAGGTAGTCCCGCACGGCGGCCACCAGCGCCTTCAGCCATTGATACCTTTCCGGCGTAATTTCCTCCGGCACATAGCCGGCCTTCTGCAAAAAGGGAATGGCCAGGTCGGTGATGCGCTCCAGGGAACTGGTGCGGATGTAATGGCCGTTGAGCCAGTTTAACTTATCCAGATCGAAGACCGCCGGATTTTTGGCCACCCGGTCCAGGGAAAACTGCTCCTTTAACTGGTCCAGGGTAAGGACCTCTTCCTCACCTCCCGGGGACCAGCCCAGAAGGGCCAGGAAGTTCACCAGGGCTTCGGGCAGGTAACCCATCTCCCGGTACTGCTCGATGGAGGTGGCCCCGTGACGCTTGCTCATCTTGGTCCGGTCCTCCCCCAGGATCAGGGATACATGGGCGAACCGGGGCTCCGGCCAGCCCAGGGCCCGGTAGAGCAGGACCTGGCGGGGGGTGTTGGACAGGTGTTCCTCCGCCCGAATCACATGGGTGATGCCCATGGTGTGGTCGTCCACCACCACGGCAAAATTATAGGTGGGGATGCCGTCGGACTTGACGATGATAAAGTCCCCCATGCCGTCGCCATCAAAGGAAACGCTGCCCCGCACCAGGTCCCGGATGATGATCTTCTCCCCGGCGGGCACGGCAAAACGCAGCACGGGACGGCGCCCCTGGGCCTCCAGGCGACATCGCTCCTCACCGGTTAAATGGCGGCAGCGGCCGGTGTAGCGGGGCATTTCCCCCCGGGCCAGCAGTTCCTCCCGCTGGGCGGCCAGCTCCTCTTCGGTACAGTAACAGCGGTAGGCCCACCCCGTCTCCAGCAGCCTGTCCGCATACTGCCGGTAAATGGGCAGGCGCTCCGTCTGGCGGTAGGGACCGCCGGGGCCGCCCACGCCGATGCCCTCATCCCAGTCCAGGCCCAGCCAGCGCAGGCCGGCCAGGATGTTTTCCTCCGATTCCCGGGAAGAACGCTCCAGGTCCGTGTCTTCTATACGCACAAGAAAAGTACCGCCCCGGTTGCGGGCAAAGAGCCAGTTAAACAAAGCCGACCGGGCGCCGCCGATGTGCAGAGGCCCGGTGGGGCTGGGGGCGAATCTGACTTTGACTTGAGCCAAAAAGGGTTCCTCCTTGAACAACTTCCCCGTTTTTCGCCCCCTATTATATCACCCGCCCGGCGGCAGAGGCAACTTGTTTGCGCGCCGGGCCGGTTATTTGCTTGTCAATCCTTTTCCTGCGATATATAATCATTGTACAATAACCCGGCTATAGTCGATTGCCCAACAGGAGGCGATACTATGAGCCTGCCGGAAAATGAGATCGCCATTCCCCAAAAAGAAGTTTATACCTATGACGATTATGCCCTTTTGCCGGAAGGCGCTCCCTATCAGTTAATAGGAGGCAAACTGGTGATGACCCCCGCACCCAGCACCTTCCACCAGATTATTTGTGCCCGCATTCAGGGCAAATTGTATAATCATGTTAATGAAAAAGATTTGGGCCTGGTTCTTTTCTCACCTATAGATGTATATTTCGAAGAAAAAGAAACCTATCAACCAGACATAATCTTCATTGCGAAAGACAGGCTGCATATTATAAAATCCGCAAAAGTAACCGGCGCCCCCGACCTGGTGGTGGAAATTCTATCCCCCTCCACCGGCTACTATGATTTAAAGAAAAAGGCCAGGATATACGCAAAGCACGGAGTAAAGGAATACTGGATTGCCGACCCGGAAGACACCAGTATCGAAGTGCATACCGGCCAGGGAGGCCGCTTTGTTTTAAACCAGAGGGTAGAGGGGGAAGGCAGGGTCAGATCGCTTATCCTGGAAGGGTTTGAAGTGCAGGTTAAAGATATCTTTGCTCCCCTGGACGTGGTCACCGAACCGGGGACTACTGCCGCCCCCAGGTAAGTTCACAGGAACAACGGGGTAATTGTGATGGAAGACGGGGGGTGCAATGGCATGGAAGAGTTAAAGGGTCCGGATAACCATTACCACCTCTTTTCAGCGGACGCAAAGGGGATTTACCGTGCTGCAGTATTACCCGGCCTCTGGCTGAAGGTGGAATGGCTGTGGCAGGAAGAAATGCCTTTGGTGATAGACGTGCTGCGGGAAATAAAGATGATAGATTAAAGCAGTCCGGGACCATCCTGGACAAAAGGGGTTTTATTCGCTTCTCATGCTAAACCCATCGCTGCCGGACCCGGACAGTTCGGCGGTGCAGATTTTCCGGCGGTCGAAACGGTTAAACAGGTGGGAAACCACGGCCGCCAGGGGCTGCTGGTAGAGCATGCCCAGGGTCACCGGCACGGCCACGGCGGGCGGGAAAAAGGACACGGCCAGCACCGCGCCAAAGCTGATATTGCGCATACCCACGTTGTACACCATGGCCGCCACCGTATCCCGCCGGCGCTCCGGCAGGGCCAGGGAACCCAGATAACCCAGGTAATATCCGCACGATACCTGCAACAAAACAACCAGCAGCATTTTTACCAGGGAAAGGTTCCAGTGGATTTCCGGGGCCACGGCGCTGGCGTTGATGAAAACCACCCAAAACAGGGCCACCTTGGAAGTAAACCCGCCAAAGGAACGGGCAAATTGATCCAGGCGGTGGCGGGTGAGATCTTTTATGGCCATGCCCAGCAAGCTGGGGATGGTCACCATCCACAAAAGCCCCGTGAGCATGTGCACATAATCGATATGCACCGCCCGCCCGGCCACCAGGGCCAGGAAAAGGGGCAACAGAAAAGGGCTGACCAGGGTGTCCGCGGTCACCGCCACCAGGGCCAGGGGCACATCCCCGTGCACCAGGGAAGTCCATATAATGGAGGTAACCCCGATGGGTATGGAGGCGCCAATTAAAAAACCCAGCCGGATCAACGAATCCTGGGGATAAAAGACCAGCCCCACCCCCCAGGCCAGCAACGGCATCACCCCGTGAATCAATACAAGCACCCACAGGGCAACCCACGGCCGGGCCAGCACATGCAAAAAGTCCTTGAAACTGGTATCCAGGGCGGTGATGAAGGTCATGTAGGCAAAAAGAGCCACTGCCAGTTTACTTAAAGAAGGCGAAGAGGGCAGGGGCAAGGTGAAGCCGACCAGCAGGGCGGACAGCACCACATAAAACATATGCCGCCCCAGCCAGGCGTTCCAGCAGGATAAACGTTTCAGCATGTTCCACCATTCTTCCTGAAAATTTATATGATTTAGCTGTTTACCGACCAGTCCACCTTAAGATAGGCCGTTTTAGCCTCTTACCACTATAACTTTTTTTCAGCCAAACTGTCAACCGGACCCTGTGGAAGAAAAAAAGGGGGCTGTCCCCTTTTTCTTCGCCGTACCGCCGGGCAGACGCCCCGCCCGGCGGGCGGCCTCCCTTAATAGAAATGCGATATGGGCGTTCACACTCCGCAATTCATCGGCAGGCTGCGTCACAAAGACTGGAATTTATGCCGGGGGGTCAGACCCCTTTTGGGGTGATTTGCCATCTGGTTGGGCACCCGGTTGCGCCCGGGCCAAAAGCTCGATGGTGTGCATGACCTGCAGGGGCATCTTTGCCTGGCCCAGGCCGTCGGTGAGCTGCATACGGCAGGCGGGGCAACCGGTGACCACCGCCTAGGCCCCGGTGCCGGCAATGTCCTTGATCTTGTGGGTCAGGATCTGGCAGGACAGGGGGTAGTGGGTCAGGCTGAAGGAACCGGCGTTACCACAGCAGCGGTCGGGTGCCTTTAAAGGAACGAACCTGATCCCCGGAATGCTCCGGATCAGCGCCAGCGGCTCCCGTACCACCCCCAGTCCCCGCCCCAGGTGGCAGGGCTGGTGATAGGTAACGGTTAAGTCCAGCGGCTTTAAGCCTTCCTTATCCAGGGGTAGCTGATATAAAAACTGCGTTATATCCACCACCTTGCTGGCCACCTCCCGGGCTTTCGGGGCATAGGCGGGGTCGTCTGCCAGCAGTTCGGGGTAATGATGTTTGAACGTTTCCCCGCAGGTGCCGCACATGGTGATGATGGCCTCTGCCTGAACGTGGCTGAATAAATCCACGTGGGACCTGGCCATATCCCGCACCATCTCCGCCGCGCCGTTATACAAAAGGGGCGCACCGCAGCAGTGCTGTTCCGGTGGAATAACCACCGCCACCCCGTTCCTCTGCAGCACGTGCAGCGCCGCCCGGCCAATTTCCGGATATACGTAGTTAATCAGACAGCCGGTGAACAGGGCCACGGTGGCCCGGGAGCGCTCCACAGGATGATTGGCCGCCACCTGTTCCCGGAAACTGACCGGCGCCAGGGGAGGAATGATGCGGCGCATTTCCAGGCCCAGGGGGAAGCGGGGCTGCATTTTATCCGGAGCGGTCCGCTTGAACAGCAATCCCTGCAGGCGGGCGGCCGTCCTGGCCCCCAGGTGGAAAAGGCGCGGCCGGCGGACCACGGAAAAGACTGTTTTCTTCACCAGGGGCAGCCCTTTTTGCACCGCCACCGCCGTCCGGGCGGCCAGGATGATGCGGTCCACCTGCACCCCGCTGGGGCAGGCGGCCTGGCAGGCCAGGCAGGTCAGGCAGAGGTCGAAACGCCCGGCCAGGGCCGGGGTTGCCCTTACCTCCCCCCGCAGCAGGGCTGCCGCCAGCTTTATTTTCCCCCGGGCCACGGACGGCTCCCGGCGGGTTTCTTTATATATGGGACACACCGCCTGGCAGTTGCCGCATTTCATGCACTTGATTATTTCTTCTTCTACCGCCGCCAGTCCGTTAAATATGCTCATGGTCTACTCCCCTTTTGCACACTCTACCATTTTGCCCGGATTGAGCAGGTTGTCCGGATCCAGCGCCTGCTTGATCCGCCGCAGTACCTTAACCCCCGCATCGCCCATTTCCCAGGGTAAAAAGCGCATCTTGGCCATGCCGATGCCGTGCTCGCCGGTGAGGGTGCCGCCCAGGGACAGGGCCGCCCGGAAAATTTCGTCCACCGCCGCCCGCACCCGTTCCATTTCTTCCGCATTGCGGCCGTCGGCCAGGATGGTGGGGTGCAGGTTGCCGTCCCCGGCATGGCCGAAGGTGCCGATGATCAGGTTGTGGCGTTTCCCGATTTCCTCCACCGCCAGCAGCATCTCCGTGATTTTGCTGCGGGGAACGGTGGCGTCCTCCAAAATGGTGGTGGGCTTACGCCGGGCCAGGGCGGGCAGGGCGGCCCGGCGGGCGGCCCACAGGCCGTCCCTCTCGGCCTCGCTGGCGGCCGTTTTCACCCACCCGTTGTTTTTGGCGATTATTTCCCTGACAATGGCCGCCTCGGACTTGACCACCTCCGGGATACCGTCCACCTCGATGAGCAGCACGGCGGCCACATCGGTGGGCAGGCCCACATGGGCGAAGTTTTCCACCGTCTCCACGGTCACCCGGTCCATAATTTCCATGGTGGCCGGGATGACCTTCTTCTCGATGATGCCCACCACCGCATTGCCGGCGTCGGCCAGGCTGCCGAATCCCGCCAGGATGGATTCCCGGGCCTCCGGCGCCGGGATGAGGCGGACAATAATTTCCGTGATGATGCCCAGAGTACCCTCGGAGCCCACAAACAGGCGGACCATATCGTAACCGGTGACGTTCTTCACCGTTTTGCCGCCGTAACGGACCACCTCGCCATCGGCCAGGACCACTTCCACTCCCATCACATAGTGCCTGGTTACCCCGTATTTCAGTCCCCGCAGGCCCCCGGAACACTCGGCCACACTGCCCCCCATGGTGGCGGTGGCCACCGTCCCCGGATCGGGCGGGTAAATCAAGCCGTAGGGAGCCACCGCATCGTTCAGGTCCTGAATGATCACCCCCGGCTGCACCGTGGCCGTCAGGTTGGAGGGATCCACCTCAATAATCCGGTTCATTTTTACCGTGGTCAGGACAATGCCGCCCTTTATGGGGACGGTGCCCCCGCTCAAGTTGGTGCCCGACCCCCGGGGGTAAACGGGCAGGCCGTACTGCCGGGCAATTTTAACCACTTTCACCACCTGACCGGTATTCTCCGGGGTAACCACCACGTCCGGCTTCCCCTCCGGCAGGTCCGGTGTGGCGTCAAAGGAATAACAAAGCAAATCTTCCGGGCCGGTAATCACATTCTCTGCGCCCAGTTCCCGGCGCAGGGCTTCAATGGCCTGTGCGACGGACATAAACTTCCCCCCTTGAAAATAGACCGCCGGCCGTCAGACGCCGGTCGACGGGTACGGATGAAAACAAAACCCAAATATACAGCAACCTGAAAGGGAGCTGATCCCTGATTTTGGGGTCCGACTCCATGGTCGGTTGGTCTGACCACCTTATATTAAACAACATTCTCTTTATTTTCGGAATATCCTGCTGGCTTAAAAAAATCACCTCCATGGGCTATGGAGGGATTTCTCAAATAAATGAACATTTCCGGTACATCAACCCATCTATAATGGCTGGTCAAACCCGGCTGAATCAGTCGATCCAGAACTCCCAGGCGCAAAAATATTCTTCCGGATGTTCATCGGGCGGGCAGCAGATGCAGCGGGTTTTTATGCGCGGATCGATGGTCCGGGCAAAGCCGGAGTATTCCACCAGACCCACGGGCTTGCAGGGAAAATCGGGCAGGTTTTTGCGCTTGCGGGCCGATTGCACCCGGCAGTCATTCATGCGGAAGATGATCCGGTTTTCATCCACGTCAATTATTTCCTGGCGGTTGAGCAGGGCGTACAGGCGGTAGCCCAGCGCCTTTTTCAAGGCCGGAATGCCCCCGTTTTCCGGGATGCCGTGCAGTTGCATGATCCGCCTGGCTTCATTGACCGTGAACTGCTCCCAGGCCGCCGCATCGGCCCTGATGGCCGCATCCATACCATGCTCCCGCTCCACGGCCTGGAACCACAGCCCGTCGTGGGCCAGCCACCGTTTGGCGAAATCACCCAGCACCGCCAGCAATTCTTCTCTGGTAAGGCCGGCAAATTGATTGGACATGCTCTCTCCCCTTTTCTGAATAATTAATATATTAATAAAATTATACCACACCCTGGGTACAGGTGTGGAAATTATTTTTCCACCTTTCATTATTTAAAACCGTCGCCGACCATCCCGGATGCCAGTGGTCTAAAGGGAAACAATATTAAAGGGGACCTCAGATGTCCGGCAACCCTTTTCACCGACGGAAGCAGTTATTCCCGGGGACAACCTGACCGGGGATTATGGTACAAACGGCATAAGCCGCCATCCCCTGGCCACTGCCGGTAAAGCCCAGCCCTTCGGTGGTGGTGGCTTTTACATTTACCCGCTCCTCCGCCACACCCAGAACACGGGCCATGTTCGCCCGCATCCCGGGAATAAAGCCGGCCAGCCGGGGGGCCTGGGCCACAATCACGGCGTCGATGTTGTTAACCGCAAAGCCCCCGGCGGCCAGTAAACGCCCCACCCGTTCCAGGAGCAAAAGGCTGGATATGCCGGCATACCGGGGATCGTTATCGGGAAAGTGGCAGCCGATGTCCCCCAGCCCGGCCGCCCCCAAAAGGGCATCCATGACGGCGTGCACCAGCACATCGGCATCGGAGTGCCCGTCCAGCCCCCGGTCGAAGGGTATGGTAACACCCCCCAGCACCAGCGGCCTGCCGGCCACCAGCCGGTGCACGTCATAACCGAAACCCACCCGCAAAGTTTAAACCTCCTTAGCGCGTGTCAGGCGTGTCAGGGGACGGCGTGTCAGGGGACGGTTCCTTGACACGAAAGCTAGCATGTGTCAGGGGACGGTTCCTTGACACGAAAGCTAGTGTGTCAGAGAACCGTCCCCTGACACAGGGCTGCCGCTTTTGATCTGCACCGAGCCGTTTTCCGGGCTGCAGCGCAGCAGGGCTTCGGCCACGGCCAGATCTTCGGGTGTGGTAATCTTGATATTACGGTAGGAGCCGGGGACCAGTTTCACCGGCCGGCCCATGGCTTCCACCAGAGAAGCGTCGTCGGTGGCGGTTATTTTCTCTTCCCGCGCCCGTTGGTGGGCCTCCACCAGCAGCGCATAATGAAAAGCCTGGGGGGTCTGGGCCAGCCACAGGGAATCCCGGGGCAGGGTGCGGGCCGCAAATTCATCCGGACCGGCCTGTTTCACCGTGTCTTTTACGGGCACGGCGGCGATAGCCGCCCCCCACCGGGCGGCCGCTTCGGCCACCCTTTCCACCAGGCCCGTATAAACCAGGGGACGGGCACCGTCGTGCACCAGCACCACCGCCGTTTCCCGGGGCAGGGCCAGCAGACCGTTGAAGACCGACTCCTGCCGACTCCCGCCCCCCGCCACCACGCTAAGCAGCTTGCGACAAAACCACTGCTGCCGGGCCATGTTATTGAAGCGTTCTACATCATCCCGCCCAGCCACCAGCACATAGCCCTTTACCGGTACGGCCCGCTCAAAAACCTGCAGGCTGCGGGCCAGCACGGGAATACCGCCCAAAGGCAGGAGCTGTTTGTTAATTCCCTGACCCATGCGCAAGCTGCGGCCAGCGGCCACTATAACGGCAAAGAGGTTATCCAAGCATATTCACCCCGTTGCATGTATCAAACCGACATAAAGAAACCGTCCCCTGACACACTCCTGTGTCAAGGAACCGTCCCCTGACACACTGACACACTGTGCATGTGTCAAGGAACCGTCCCCTGACACACTATCCCCTGACACACTGTGACGGCAAAGAGGTTATCCAAGTACATTCACCCCGTTGTAGCGGGCGTTCCCGGTCTCTCCCCGGCGTTCCTGACGGGGTTTGGCAAAGATCATCCGCCCGGCCGCGGTTTGCAGTACGCTGGTAACCATGACGCTGATGGTTTGACCCATATACTTTTTGCCTCCATCCACCACAATCATGGTACCGTCGTCCAGGTAACCCACGCCCTGGCCGGCCTCCTTGCCGTCCCGCACCACCTGCACGGTCATTTCCTCGCCGGGGAGCACCACCGGCTTGATGGCATTGGCCAGTTCGTTGATGTTCAGCACCTTAACGCCGTGCAGTTCGGCCACCTTGTTCAGGTTGAAATCGTTGGTCATAATCTTGGCCCCCAGGCGCTGGGCCAGTTTCACCAGCTTGGAATCCACCTCGGCCACGTCGTCCAGGCCGCGCACGTTATCCAGGATCTGCACCTTCACGGCGGAATCCTTGCGCATCTGGTTCAAAATATCCAGCCCCCGCCGGCCGCGATTGCGCTTCAAGACGTCGGGAGAATCGGCAATATGCCGCAACTCCTCCAGGACAAAGGCCGGAACCAGCAATGTCCCCTCGATAAAACCGCTTTCACACAGGTCGGCAATACGGCCGTCGATAATCACGCTGGTATCCAGGAGCTTTAAATTATTGGGGCGGGCTTCCCCCCTGGGTGCTTTTTCCTTGCCAAACCGGGGCAGGCTGCTGAACAAACCCAGCAACTCCTCCCTTTTTTTCACGCCAATGCTCATACCCAGGTAACCCAGCAAAAGGGTGCCCAGAAACCAGACCAGCTTGCCCACGGGCCCCAGAACAAAGAGGATAGACCCCAGCAAATTAGCAATTATGAGTCCAATAATCAGTCCCACGGAACCCATGACCAGATCATGGGTGGGGGTTTTTTGCAAATACTGCTCCAGGAGGGTGGTCAGCCGCAGCGCCCCCCGGATAATGGGGCGACCCAGCACCAGCCCCAGCACCAGGCCCACCAGCGCCCCCAGGGCGATCATGCCCAATCTCAGCTGGGGTATTCCGGCCGGAATAGGGATGAGGGCTCTATCCAGCAAATAAAGGCCGGTATAAAAGCCGGCGGCCGTAAATAGAGCAATCAGCAGAAAAAAAATAATCCGCCTGACCATTTTTTCACCTCCTTCCTCCAGGTATTATTTACAGGAAAGACATTTATATTATAGTGCCTGTAACGGTATACTTCAACCAATAAAATGGAGATTCTTACCTGTTCGAAAAAAAATACGCCAGTTTAGTGGCGTATTTTTTAAGCGAGGGCACTGTCAACCATTGATTGGGCCTTTTCTTCCTCCAGTTCGGTGGCCAGGGCCAGCTCGCTGATCAGTATCTGGCGGGCATTTTCCAGCATCTTTCTTTCACCGGAAGAAAGCCCCTTTTCCTTATCCCGCTTGATCAAGTTGCGGACCACTTCGGCCACTTCGTAAATATCACCGGTCCGTATCTTTTCCAGGTTGGCCCGGTAACGGCGGTTCCAGTTGGAAGACATGGGCTTTCCCTTTTCCCGGAGAATATGCATCACTTTTTGAACGCCTGCCCCGTCGATAACCTCGCGCAGGCCCACCTCCCGGCAGTTGGCAATGGGAATCATCACCTTCATGTCACCCACGGGCAAGCGCAGGATGTAATACTGCCTCTTTTCCCCCAGGACTTCCTTTTCCTCGATGGCTTCGATGATCCCCGCCCCGTGCATGGGGTACACGACCTTATCACCAATTTTAAACAACGCCGGACCCCCTTAACCAAAACTATACGTCTTTAAGTATAGCACAATCTCCGGCCATTGTCAACAAGCTAATATTTTAGCATAGCTGCCATACGGTGTCAACAATATTTTTTTAATTTATTTTTTTCCTGTAACCTGCAGGAAGAGCGGCCTGGGCTTTTCTTCTACAGTTTTTGTCATTTTTCGCCCCTTTCATAATTTGCAAATCGGGAAAAAAAGGCGCGAGCTTGTGTGCTCACGCCCTTACGTGTGTCTTTCCTGAATCAGTTGTTCCCGGTAACGGGCCAGGCCTTCTTTAATGGAGCGGGCACGCACTTCTCCGATACCTTCCACTGCGTCCAGCTCTTCAATGGAGGCCTCCAGAATCCTTTTCAGGGAACCAAACTCCTTGACCAGATTTTCAATGACGGGCAGGGGCAGGCGGGGAATTTTGTCCAGAATACGGTAACCCCGCGGGTAAACGGCCTGGTCCAGAATGCTGGTACTGCCGGGAAAGCCCAGCGCCCGGGCAATCAGGGACAGGTCCAGCAGGTCTTCCGCCGGCCAGCTGTTGATCATGGCCAGAATGCTGGTGGGTGGTTTATCCCCCGGAGTGGCATAATCCCGGATGGCCAGCAGTCCTTCGTGCTCCACCCCGGTGACCAGTTCCTCCAGCTGCATGGTAATCAGCCGTCCCTCCACACCCAGCTCACAGATGTATTTCTCGATTTCCTTCACCACCCGCAGAACCATCTCCACCCTCTGGATGGTCCGGGTCACATCAAAAAGGGTCACGGCCTCATCCAGCTCCAGGATGGAAAGTTCCGTCACCACCCGGTCCAGCACCGAACGGTATTTTTCCAGGGTCTGGAGGGCCTGGTTGGCCTTGGCCAGAATCACCCCCACATCCCGGAGCACATATTTGAGATTGCCCTTATAAACGGTAATGACACTGCGGCGCTGGGAAATGGAAATCACCAGCGCGCCCGTCTGTTTGGCCACCCGTTCGGCGGTGCGGTGCCGGATACCCGTCTCGCTGGAAGGGATGCTCAAATTGGGGATCAACTGGGTATTGGCGGCCAGAATGCGTTTGGCGTCGGCGCTTAAAATTATGGCCCCGTCCATCTTGGCCAGCTCATAAAGGTTGGCTGGAGAAAACTCGGCGTTGACGGCAAACCCCCCCTCGGAAATCTCCAGCACCTCGGGGGAATCGCCGATCACAATCAACCCCCCTGTTTTCGCCCGCAGGATATTTTCCAGACCCTCCCGCAGGGGCGTGCCCGGCGCCACCGCCCGCAGCACCTGCAACAACCTGTCTTCCACCCGTTCCTCCTTCAAGGTTTCACCACTCCAAAGACCAGTCCTTTCGCTGTGAAGACCGGCCGTTTAAAGGCCGTTTTCATCAGGAACAACCGTTTTTGTTACTTTTAATATCGTACCAAATTGCTACGGTCTATACCCCGCAGGTAAAAAGGGGACAGGCTACTTTTTCTACCATCTGCCCCAAATAAATTAATAACTTTGTGGCCGGCACATTCCAAATAAATTTCTCTCCACCAGGTTTTAATGCCTTTCGTATCAACCCAGGACCAGCTCTATGGCTTCACTCAAGGTTTCCGCCCCCAGCACCTGCATGGTTCCCATCCGGACCTGATCCACCCGGGCCAGATTGGTGCGGGGCACCAGACACCGGGCAAAACCCAGCTGTGCCGCCTCCTGCAGGCGCTTTTGTATGCCCGTGACCGGGCGCAGTTCACCGGTCAGGCCGATTTCCCCCGCCACCGCCAGGCGGGTATCCACGGGACGGTCCCGGAAACTGGAGGCCAGGGCCACCGCCACTCCCAGGTCCACCGCCGGCTCTAAAAGGCGCACCCCGCCCACGGCATTGACATAGACATCGTAATTGCCCAGGTGCAGCCCCACCCGCTTTTCCAGCACGGCACAAACCAGCATCACCCGGTTGTAGTCCACCCCGGCCGTCATCCGCCGGGGTGTGCCGAACCCGGTGGGGGAAGCCAGGGCCTGTATCTCCACCAGCAGGGGCCTGGTCCCCTCCAGGGTGGGCACCACCACCGCCCCGGGCACCGGCCCGGCGTGATGGGGGGTGATAAACAGGGAGGACGGGTTGTTCACCTCCATCAAACCGCTGTCCCGCATTTCGAAAACACCGATTTCATTGGTAGAACCGAAGCGGTTTTTCACCCCGCGCAGGATACGGAAGGACTGATGTCTCTCCCCTTCAAAGTAAAGGACCGTGTCCACCATATGTTCCAGCACCCGGGGGCCGGCCAAAAGGCCCTCCTTGGTCACATGGCCCACCAGAAAAACGGCTATGCCCGTGCTTTTAGCCAGGCGCATGAGCTGGACGGTGCACTCCCGCACCTGTCCCACGCTGCCCGGAGCGGAAGACAGATCGGGCCTGTAGATGGTCTGGATGGAATCCACCACCACCAGGGCCGGGTGCAGGGATAGAATACTTTCTTCCACCAGATCGAGGTTGGTCTGGGCCAATAGATATAGTTCCGGGGATTCCACCCCCAGGCGGCAGGCCCGCAGGCGCACCTGGGGCAGGGATTCTTCACCGGTGACGTAGAGCACCGTCCGGCCGCTGCCGGCAACACCCCGGGCCACCTGCAGCAGAAGGGTGGATTTGCCGATGCCCGGATCTCCCCCCAGCAACACCAGGGAGGCCGGCACCACCCCGCCGCCCAGCACCCGGTCCAGTTCGGCCATGCCCGTGGTGAAACGCTCTTCTTTCTCCAGTGAAACACTGGTAATGGGCACGGCCGGCTCGGCCGGGGCACTGCCCGCCGGGGGCCGGCTTCCCCCGGAAACCATTTCCTCCACCAGGGTGTTCCAGGCGCCGCACTGGGGACAGCGGCCCAGCCAGCGGGGGGTGCGGTGCCCGCACTCCTGGCAGTAAAAACGGGTTTTACCGGCCATGGCTTTTCTCCCATATTTTTTACATAGTATAACATTTCTCAGTGAGTTTTTAAAGATTAACAGCTTGAATAGGAAAAGAGGTACGGAAAACCCGCACCCCCGGTGGATCGGTGAAAGTCTGGTTGTCTTTATTGAAACTCTAAGCACTTTGAGCGTTTGCCGGCATCTTGTCCGCCGCCTGTTCGTCCCCGGCCCGGCGTACGGTGATCTGCCCGTCCCGGCCGTCCACCACCACATGATCGCCCTTCTTAAAGGTGCCCTTCAACAATTCTTCGGACAGCCGGTCTTCCACCAGGCGCTGGATGGCCCGGCGCAGGGGCCTGGCGCCGTAGGTTTCGTCAAAGCCTTCTTTGGCCAGGATTTCTTTAGCGGCGTCGGTGAAGGAGACCGTCACCTCGCTCTCCTGCATCCGGTCGGCCACTTCCTTGAGCATCAGGCCCACAATTTCCTTAATATGCTCCTGGCTTAAGGAATGGAAGACGATGATCTCGTCGATGCGGTTTAAAAATTCGGGCCGGAAGGTTCGCTTCAATTCCTCCGTCACCCGCTCCTTCATCCGCTCGTAGCCGGCCTCCTGGTCCCTTGCGGTGCGGAAGCCCATGGTGCCCTCCTTACGCAGGGTATGCACGCCCACGTTGGAGGTCATGATGATCACCGTATTGCGGAAATCCACCGTGCGTCCCTTGGCGTCGGTCAGGCGGCCGTCCTCCAGCACCTGCAGCAGGATGTTGAACACATCGGGATGGGCCTTTTCAATTTCGTCCAGCAGCACCACGGTGTAGGGCTTGCGCCGTACCGCCTCGGTGAGCTGGCCGCCCTCTTCGTAACCCACATAACCCGGAGGCGCGCCCACCAAACGGGAAACGGCAAAGCGCTCCATGTATTCGCTCATGTCCAGGCGCACCAGGGCGTCCTCATCGCCGAAAAGGGCTTCCGCCAGCGCCCGGGCCAGCTCGGTCTTACCCACGCCGGTGGGACCCAGGAAAATAAAGGAACCAATGGGGCGTTTGGGATCCTTCAGGCCGGCCCGGGCCCGGCGCACCGACCGGGCCACGGCCCGCACCGCCTCGTCCTGGCCCACCACCCGCCGGTGCAGCACCTCTTCCAGGCGCAAAAGGCGTTCCGATTCCTCCTCGGCCAGCTTTTTCAACGGAATGCCCGTCCAGCTGCTGACAATCTGGGCAATGTCCTCTTCGGAAACCACCAGTTCCTCCTTGCCCCTGTTGGCCCGCCAGGCTTCCCGCCGGGACTCCAGTTCCTGCTTCAGCTGCTGCTCCTGGTCCCGCAGCTGGGCCGCCTTTTCAAACTCCTGGTTGTTTACCGCCGCTTCCTTTTCCTTTTGAATTTCTTCGATTTTCTTTTCCAGATCCTTTACGTTGGGCGGGGCGGTAAAGGCCTTCAGGCGCACCCGGGAGCTGGCCTCATCCACCAGGTCGATGGCCTTATCGGGCAGGAACCGGTCGGTGATGTAGCGGTCCGAGAGGCGGGCCGCCGCTTCCAGGGCCTCATCGGTGATGCGCACCCGGTGGTGGGCTTCATACTTGTCCCGCAGCCCCTTTAAGATGGCTATGGTCTCCTCCACCGTGGGCTCCTCCACGGTGATGGGCTGGAAGCGCCGCTCCAGGGCCGGGTCCCGTTCGATGTGTTTGCGGTATTCGTCCAGGGTGGTGGCCCCGATGCACTGCAACTCGCCCCGGGCCAGGGCCGGCTTTAAAATGTTGGCCGCGTCGATGGCCCCTTCCGCCGCCCCGGCGCCAATCAATGTGTGTAATTCGTCAATGAAGACGATAATATTACCGGCCTTGATGATCTCGTCGATGACCTTCTTGATCCGTTCTTCAAACTCGCCCCGGTATTTGGTACCGGCCACCATGGAAGCCAGGTCCAGGGTGACCACCCGCTTGTTCAGCAGCACCTCCGGCACATTGCCCTGCACTATGCGCTGGGCCAGCCCCTCGGCAATGGCCGTCTTGCCCACGCCGGGCTCGCCGATGAGCACCGGGTTGTTCTTGGTGCGCCGGCTCAAGATCTGGATCACCCGCTCGATTTCCTTTTCCCGGCCCACCACCGGGTCCAGTTTATCCTCCCGGGCCAGGCCGGTAAGATCCCGTCCAAACTGGTCCAGGGTGGGGGTGTTGGTCTGGCCCTGGGGCCGGGCCACACCGGGCTGCCCCGGCGCCGAACCGGCGGCACCGCCCAGCATCTGCATGATCACCCCCCGCACCCGGTTTTGATCCGCTCCCAGGGAAGACAGCACCCGGGCGGCCACCCCTTCCCCTTCCCGGATCAGTCCCAGCAGCAGGTGCTCGGTACCCACGTAATTATGCCCCATACGTCTGGCCTCGTCCACGGCCAGCTCCAGCACCCGCTTGGCCCGGGGGGTCAGGGTGACCTCCGGGGGCACGGGGCCGGTCACCTTTTCCACCATCTGCTCCACCAGGGAACGCACCTTTTCCGCTTCAATGCCCAGGGCGGCCAGGGCTTTGGCGGCCACACCCTCGCCTTCCCGGATCAGTCCCAGTAATAAATGTTCCGTACCCACGTAGGGGTAATTAAGCCTCCTGGCCTCTTCCTGGGCCAGGAACAATACTTTTTGCGCCCGCTGGGTAAAACGGCCGAACATAGATCAAAACCTCCTTTAAATAATGATGTGAGAGGTGAGAGGTTGGAGGTGGGATTAAGTAGAAACTGGCTATGCCAGTTTCTGGATAAACCTCCTTCTAAAATAAATGGTCGCTGGTCATTGGTCGTTAGCCTATAGCCAGTTGGGCATAACCTCTTTTACAGGCTAAACAAGTTAAAAGCACCCGGGCCACCGTCACTCCTGTTGAGCCGCCGACAGTTTCCTGCGGATTAACTGCGCCCGGTAAACGTCCCGCTCCACCGGGCTCAGGTCCCGGCCCGTGACCTTGACCAGAAAGGCCGGGCGGGTCAACACCATTAATTCCATAATCAGGGACACCGGAATATTTTTAATAATGCCCAGATCGATACCCAGGCGCAGGTCGGAAAAGAGGCGCATGGCTTCCTCCGAGGTCATCACCCGGGCGTGTTTCAACACCCCGTAGGCCCGGCCCACCCGGTCCTCCAGCTGCTCCTTGCGCTCCCGGTACAGCGCCTGCCGGGCCGCCCTTTCCTGGGCCAGGAGCTGGCGGGTCACGGAAATGAGGTTGGCAATGATGTCTTCCTCGGCATGGCCCAGGGTGATTTGATTGGACACCTGGAAGAGGTTCCCTGCAGCCTCGGTACCCTCGCCGTACAATCCCCGCACCGTCAATCCCAGCTTGCCGATGGTGGCCAGCACTCCCCGGATCTGGTTCACCAGCACCAGGCCGGGCAAATGCAGCATCACCGAGGCCCGCATCCCGGTCCCCACATTGGTGGGACAGGCGGTGAGGTATCCCAGTTTTTCATCAAAGGCATAGTCCAGGGTGGCCTCCAGGCCGTCGTCCAGCCCGTTGACCAGCTTCCAGGCTTCCTCCAGTTGCAGCCCGGGCAGCAGGCACTGCAGGCGCAGGTGGTCCTCTTCATTGACCATGACGCTTAAAACTTCGTCATCCCGCAGGGCCACGGCCTTGCGCTCAAAATTCTCCAGCAGGTCGGGGCTGATCAGGTGCTTTTCCACTAGTATCTGTCTTTCCACGGGGGTCAATTCGTTCAGGCGCACTACGGCCAGCCGTCCCACCCGGCGCTGTAATTCCTCATTTCCCACAGCCGCCTCCACGGCCCGGATCACCTGTTCCGCCTTTTCCCGGGAAAGCAGGTGGGGAAAGGGCAGGTGGGCCAGGTTCCGGGCCACCCGCACCCGGCTGCTGATCACTATGTCCGCCTCGGGCCCCGCGCCATTCATCCATTGACTCCTGGCTTCACTGACCGTTTCCTTTATGGACATACCTACTCCTCCCCTCCCTCCTGACTTAACTGCCTTTCCAGCTCCCGGATGCTGTCCCGCAGCTGCGCCGCCCGCTCGAATTCTTCCCGGCTGACGGCCTCCCGCAGTTCGGTCTTCAACCTTTCGATGCGGTTGATCACCCGCACCCGGCCCCCGGTACGCTCGGGCACCTTGCCCGTATGGCAGGTGTTGCCGTGTATGCGCCGGAAAACCGGCTCCAGGCGCTCCCCAAAATAGTGATAGCATTCGCCGCAGCCTAAAAGACCCTGCCGGGCAAACTGGGCCTCGGTCAAACCGCAGGCCTCACAGCGGGCGCCCGTGGGAGCCACCGCAGGTCCGGCGGCCGGAAAACCAAATGCGTTATGCAAAAGGCCGGCCAGGAAATTGTGCAAATTCATCTGGGGGAAAAACCCCATGGTTTCCGCCTGCACCTCCCGGGCACACTGCTCGCACAGGCGCATGGTCCGCTTTTCATTGTTGATGATTTCCGTCAGATGCACTGTGGCCGGTCTCTGGTGACAGCGTTCGCATTCCATACCCTTCCCTCCCTGGTCGTCGGTCGTTAGATGCACCAAGTAATTTCTTGGCGAATTTCATATAACTTGCTTATCCGGCTTTCACCGTTTGCAAGGGAGTGAGCATTCCTGTGGAAACCCCTTACACTGGAAATGCCGGGTCAAGCCGGTTAAGGCACGATTTTGCTGAACACTTACTTGCACTGGAGCCTGCACTAATATTCACCCCGGGGCTTTATTTTACCCCGTTTCCCGGCTTCGCAACAGGGTTAAAATCATGGCCCGCAGAATCAGTGCCCGTAACTGGTCCCGGGCCGGCAGACCCAGACGGAGCACCTGCCGGTTAACGGCGGCCTGCATCATCCGTGCCTCCCGGGTGGTAATCAACTTTTCCTCCAGCAGGCGCTGGATAATTCTCAGTGCCCGCTGCTGGGAGATTTCCTCCCCGATCAGGGTTAAAACTTTGCTGATCGGATCCCTTTCCCCCTCCCAGGGCAGGCGCATAATCCGGATGTACCCGCCGCCGCCCCGGCGGCTTTCCACCAGAAAACCATGCTCGATGGTAAAACGGGTGGCCAGCACATAGTTGATCTGGGAGGGGACGCAATTAAATCTTTCGGCCAGCTCGTTCCGCCGGATCTCAATGATGCCGCCGGAGCCGGCCAGCAGTTCCTTTAAGTAACTTTCAATGAGGTCGGAAATATTGGACAGCAACGATCCCCCCTTGAATCCTCCTGGAATTCTCCATCCGGTGCCCACCCTCTGACTTTGACCTTGACTGACCTTTACCTTTATTATAACCATACACAGGGGATAAAATACAAGCCGTTAAATATATGGGGCAAACTCCTGGGGAATTATTGCGGAACAAAAATGCCGTGATTTTCCGGGAAACCTTTTAAATGCTTTTATTTTCGGCCTGGTTTGCCACCGGGCGGTTTAATCCCCATTTATATGGATGCCGGTTTCCAGCAAAACCGCCCGGTTTTTAGCCCTGCCAAAACAAAAAGCATACCCGCTTAAAACCGGGTATGCTTTACTTTCCTGGCTCCCCGAGCAGGATTCGAACCTGCAACCCTCCGGTTAACAGCCGGATGCTCTACCGTTGAGCTATCGGGGAACAAGCTCAACACCAGCACTTATATTACCATGTATCCCAACCGGCCGTCAAGGCCTTTTTACCCAAACCCACCCCCCGCGTAATATCAACAGCCACCCCACAGGGGGGAATGCCCGGGGGAATGTTCTTTAAATCACTTTCCCGGGAACCGGGGACAACAAAACAACGCCCGCCGGCCCGATATTTTGAAAAACCTATCGGTGCACGAGGCCATGGTCACTCCCGCGGCCGCATGAGCGGGAAGAGGATGACATCCCGGATGGAAGGGGAGTCGGTTAATAACATCACCAGGCGGTCGATGCCGATACCCAGCCCTCCGGCCGGGGGCATGCCGTATTCCAGGGCGGTGATGTAGTCCTCGTCCATCATATGGGCCTCATCGTCACCGGCCCGGCGCTTTTCCACCTGTTTTAAGAAACGCTCCTTCTGGTCGATGGGATCGTTCAGCTCGGAAAAGGCGTTGGCCATCTCCCGGGCGTAAATAAACAGCTCGAAACGGTAGGTCAGGGACGGATCCTCCGCCTTGCGCTTGGCCAGGGGGGAGATGTCAATGGGGTAGTCCAGGATAAAGGTGGGCTGGATCAATGCCGCCTCCACCTTTTCTTCAAAGACCTTGTTCAGCACCGCGCCCCAGCTGTCCCGCTCCTCTACCTCCACCCCCAGTTCCCGGGCCGCCCGGCGGGCCAGGGTCTCACTCCTCAGCTCCCGGAAATCCAGGCCGGTATGCTCCTTCACCGCCTCCAGCATGGTCTGCCTCTTCCAGGGGGGGGCCAGGTTGATCTCCACCCCCTGGTAGGTGATGGTGGTGGTGCCCAGCACCTCCCGGGTCACCGCGGCAATCATTTCCTCGGTAAGGGCCATCATGTCGTGGTAGTCGGCATAGGCCTGGTAAAGCTCCAGCATGGTGAATTCCGGGTTGTGCCTGGTGGAAATACCCTCGTTGCGGAAGTTGCGGTTGATTTCGTAAACCTTTTCAAACCCGCCCACCAGCAGGCGCTTTAAGTAAAGTTCCGGGGCAATGCGCAGAAACAGATCCATATCCAGGGCGTTATGATGGGTGATGAACGGCCTGGCCGCCGCACCACCGGCAATGGGGTGCATCATGGGGGTTTCCACTTCCAGGAATCCCTTATTCTCCAAAAACCGCCTGATGGCCTGGATTACCCGGCTGCGGATAACAAAGGTGTGCTTCACTTCGGGATTGACAATCAGGTCCAGGTAGCGCTGGCGGTAACGCAGGTCCACGTCCTTTAAGCCGTGCCATTTTTCAGGCAGGGGACGCAGGGATTTGGCCAGCAGTTGCATCTCCTGCACCGCCACCGTAACCTCTCCCGTACGGGTTTTGAAAACTTTTCCCCGTACACCGATAATGTCTCCCACATCCAGTTTTTCAAAAAGGGCGTATATCTCCGGCCCCACGTCATTTAACCGCAGGTAGATTTGAATCTGTCCCGACTCATCCCTGATGTTACCAAAACTGGCTTTACCGTGACCCCTTTTGGCCATTAAACGGCCGGCAATGCTCACCGTCCGGCCATCGAAGCTTTCATAGGCCCCGGTAATGCCGGCAGCCAGGGCGGTACGGGGAAAGGGACCGCCGTAAGGGTTAAAGCCCTGTTCCTTCAATTCGGCCAGCTTTCCCCTGCGCACCAGCATCAGTTCGTTGAGATCGCCGGATTCCACGCCCCTGGTTTCCTTTTCGGTCATCTTCAACCTCCGGATCCCTATACCTTGGATTAAATTTAACGAATATCAATTATTTGGTATTTCAACAGTCCGGCCGGTACGGAAACTTCCACCACGCTGCCCTTTTTCTGTCCCATGATGGCCCGGCCCACGGGAGACTCGTTAGAAATTTTATGAGCCCCGGGATCAGCCTCCACGGAGCCGACTATGGTATATTCCACTTCATCCCCATATTCCAGATCTTTTAAGAGAACAACGGAACCCAGGGTTACCTCCTCCGTACCGGCGTGATCATCAATCACCCGGGCGTTGCGCAGCATCTGTTCCAGGGTGAGAATCCGTCCCTCCACAAAAGCCTGTTCGCTCTTGGCGTCTTCATACTCGGAATTTTCGCTTATGTCACCGAACTCAATGGCCTGCTTGATCCGGGCGGCCACCTCCCGGCGACGAACGGTTTTCAGTTCTTCCAGCTCTCTCTCCAGCTGTTTCAAACCCTCAACGGTGAGTATGACCTCTTTTTCTTTCATCTGGCAGTCGTCTCCTTATATCTGTTTTCTTCAGGTTCCCCTCCGCCAGGCTGAAGGCCGAAAGCACCCCACTAGATTTAAAGCACTGCAATTGCCGCGCATTGCAGTGCTCAGGGTACCATCAACCTTTCAAATCATTATAAGAAGGGTTTCCCCGTTTGTCAAGGGGGGCGTTCAGCCGGCGCTGCAGGCGGCATTCAGACGAACCAGGGCCCGGGCGCGGATGGCTTCGATTTCCCGGGGATGGATGGCCCGTTCAAAACTGCGAAAACCGGCCAGTTTAAAGCCGTGTTTTTGAGCCAGGGCGCTGATCTCTTCCACCTTTTCTATGGTTATGTCCCGGCCCAGGGAAAAATGCTCATAGCGGCCCTCCAGGGCCAGGAGCATGGTTTCGGACATGCAGGCATAGGCCATGCGGGGTGGAAAGCCGAAATTAAAGTTAAAATTTACTTCCCCGGGCACTTCCACCACACCGCCCTCGATGACCAGAACGTCATCCCTTTGCTCCGCCACCTGCCGGCTGACATTGCGGGGGCGGGAAACGTCGCAGACCACAGTCCCGGGAAGAAGGTCTTCCGGTCCAATGATGGTATCCACCGCGCTGGTGACGGCAATGACCACCTGGGCGCTGCGCAGGGCCTTTTTTACGTCCGAGGTGATGGACACCGCCAAACCGGTCTCGTAAAGGATTCTGGCCGCCGTTTTTTCCAGCTTTGATTTATCCCGGGCCACCAGGGTCATGCGGCCGGCCTCCCGGGCCAGTATCCGGGCGCAGACACTGCCGATGGACCCGGTGGCCCCCAGCACCACAATGTGCGCCCGGCGCAGGTCATGTCCCATCAGGCGGGCCGCCTCTTTTGTCCCCTGGATGGCCGTGGCCACAGTATAGCTATTCCCGGTGGTTACGGCAATATTCAGGTTTTTGGCTATGGTAATACCCGCATCCCCCACCACCGAAGTAAAAGCTCCCAGCCCCACAATGCCCGCCCCCAGTTTCTCGGCCACCCGGCCGGCCTGGATAATCCGCTTCAAAACAAATTCCTCCGGTAATTCCAGCATCTGCCGGGCGGTCAGGGGACAGGCCACAAACCAGCCCTCCGCTTCACCGTACGGCGTTTTCACCCCGGTGATATGGGAAACCTTCATGGGGGGCACCAGGCGAAAGGCGCTTTCCACCACCCTCTCGGGCAGGTAACGGGTAAAGGCAAATTTGCGGGCCACATCCCGGATATCCAGGGGATGGATTATAAAGGCAAATTTCTGCACTTAAAGCCCCCTCCTTCAAAAATGTCGTCGCTTCGTCAGAAGTCGGTCGTCGGATTAACTTACCGTAAATGTTTGCTGAAACCGGTGGTTAATACCCAGCACTCACCAGAATACCACTTTACTTCTGGTGTTTTCGGGTTTTAATTATACAAGTACGCCAACGAAAAACGTCATTAGAAACGTAACAGAATCACATCAGGCAAAAACAGTAAGATAGTGTAGTAATAGTAACGATGGTAATAACTTACTTTCCCTTAATCGCCCGTACTATCTGGATGATTTCCCCGGGGTCCACATATTTATCTTCCTGGATGGGCGACTCGCCGATTTCATAGCCCACCACTACCTTGTCCAGCACCGCTTCGATGATCTTGATGCGCTTATTGGATCCGATGACCACAATCTGGTCAAAATTATGGGCCCGGGCAAACAGGTCCATGAGCAGGTTCACCAGCTCAATGCCGCTTTTGCTGCGCACAAAATCCCACCGCTCGGCCTCGGTCATTAAAAGGATAAAGTCCACCCCTTCGGCCTGCAAAGCGGCACGCAGTTCCTCCTTATTTTGCACGGGAAAACCCACCACCGCAATTTTGCGGCCCTTGCGGACCTCGCCCAGGCTTTCCAGCCGGCTGACCAGGGTGCGGTCCACACCAAGGCGGTGGGCCACTTCGGTCTGGGACAGGCCGCCGGCCCGCAGTTCCAGCATCCGGCCCACAAACTGGTCTATCTTGCGCCGGCTGATAATTTTTTCCCCAATGCGCAGGAGATCCATCAAAATCACGCCATTTAAGTATACCCCCGGTTGGGGGTACTTATGTGCACATATTTGTGTACAATTATTTTAGCAAAGCCTGCCAGAAAAAACAAGAACGGGCACATAAAATTTTGGGGAAGGAAAAAAGTGGTGGCAGCTTGCTTGACTGAGGGGATTTTTTTCAGCTAAATTTTAAGAAAGGGGATAAAGGAGGCCCGGATAATTATGGCCGGTAAAGCACAAAAAATAATTTCTACCCTGGCGGAAGAATTTAATCTTTCCAGGGAAAATGTTTTAGAACAAGGAGTCAAAGCCTTCCTGGAAAAACAATTACGGGCTGTAAAAGCAGAAATTTTTAAGATTGCCGGGAAATACGGGGTTGTTTCCGTTGAAGAAATGGAAGCCCGGTACCGGGAAGGGACTTTTGAGGAAAAAGAAACCTGGGCCGACTTCCAGAGATTAGATCACCTGGAGTATCGAAAGGAACAGCTGGAAAAGCTGTTGAAAGAGTTAAAATAAAGCCCGTGGATGTTTCCCACTTGATCGAAATTGCTGAAGTGGAGTATTATGACATCGTCGAAGGCGCTTATAGTCCGGGCCCCAATGAAATGCGCATCATTTAAATTGACGGAAGCATTATCGATATCTGGTTTTCATTAAAGCTTAAAGAGCGGTACAGCTACCACTGGGAGAGAAGAGGACTGGATGGTACAATGTACCGCCATGACAATGCTCCTCACAGGCGGTGGGAGTGGGTCAAAACATTTCCCCGGCATTTTCATAACGGAGCCGAAGAAAATGTGGAAGAAAGCGATCTCAGTCCTGTTCCCGAAGAGGCCATAAGACAGTTTTTAGATTTTGCCCGCGGGATAATGTCAGGAAAGAAGCACCGTGTTTAAAATACCTTTCATTTCCTGCACCGTTTCCGCCCGGTTGATTTGTTCCCGCAGCCGGGCGGCCCCCTTGAGCCCCTTCAAATACCAGGCGGCGTGCTTGCGCATTTCCAGCACACCGGTACGCTCCCCCTTATGCTCCACCAGCAACGCCAGGTGTCGCAGGGCGGTGCGCACCTTTTCCTCCCGCGGGGGCTCCGGCAGCAGTTCTCCGGTGGCCAGATAGTGCACCGTGCGGGCAAAAATCCAGGGGTTACCCATGGAGGCCCGGCCGATCATCACCCCGTGGCAGCCCGTTTCTTCCATCATTTGTAACGCCTCCGGGGGAGTACGAATATCCCCGTTCCCGATTACCGGGATGTTAACCGCCTCTTTTACCCGGCGGATAATCCCCCAATCGGCCCGCCCGCTGTAAAACTGCTCCCGGGTGCGCCCGTGTACGGTAACCGCCGCCGCCCCGGCCGATTCCACCAGCCGGGCCAGTTCCACCGCATTGACGTTTTCTTCGTCCCACCCCTTGCGCATTTTCACCGTCACGGGCACCTTTACCCGGGCCACCACCGCCTCCACAATGGCCGCGGCCAGCTCCGGGTTTTTCATCAGGGCTGCCCCTTCCCCGTTGCGGACAATTTTGGGCGTGGGACAGCCCATGTTGATGTCGATGATGTCCGCCCCGGCCTGCTCCACCAGTTCCGCCGCCCGGGCCATATATTCCGGGCGGGAACCGAAGATCTGCACCGCCAGGGGACCCTCTTCCCCCCGGTGGTCCAGGATGACCAGTGTACGGGGGTTGCCGTAGAGCAGGGCCTGGTCGCTGATCATTTCGGTGAAAACCAGGCCGCACCCCGCCTCCCGGGCCAGGATGCGGTAAGCCCGGTCGGTCACCCCGGCCATGGGGGCGGCAATCACCGGATTGTCCAGACTGATATGGCCAATACGCAATCCAACGCTTTTCATTATCTTCGTCCTGTACGGATTGACACCCGCCGGCAGATCCGCCATTGCCCGGCCGGCCCCGCTCACTTACCCCTTCCGAATAGTTGAATTCCGCTCATAAATCATGTGCAGGCCTTTTAAAGTGAGCAGGGTATCCACCCGGTCGATGGTCCGGGACTCACCGGCAATGAGTTCGGCCAGCCCCCCGGTGGCCAGGACGGTGGTATTTCCATCCAGCTCCGCCTTCATCCGGCGCACAATTTCATCCACCTGGCCCACAAAGCCAAAGACAATGCCGGCCTGCATGCTGGCCACGGTGTTCCTGCCGATGACCGACGGCGGCCGGACCAGCTCCACCCGGGGCAGCTTGGCCGCCCGGGCAAAAAGGGCTTCGGTGGAAATGCCGATGCCCGGGGCAATGGCTCCGCCCAGGTATTCCCCCCGGGCCGAAATGGCATCGAAGGTGGTGGCCGTACCGAAATCCACAATGATCAGCGGACCGCCGTAAAGCTCATATCCGGCCACGGCGTTGACGATGCGGTCGGCCCCCACTTCCCGGGGGTCGTCGGTTTTAATGGCCAGGCCGGTTTTAATGCCCGGCCCCACCACCAGGGGCTGCAGGCCGAAGTATTTCCGGCTCATCTGCTCTAAAGCCAGCATCAGGGGGGGAACCACCGAGGCAATGACCAGCGCATCTATCTCGGCAAAGGAAATGCCGGAATACTGAAAAAGGTTGCGCAGCAACATGCCAAATTCATCGGCGGTACGCTGGGGGCCGGTGGATACGCGCCAGTGCTCCACCAGTTCCCGACCCTTGTATACCCCCAGGACAATGTTTGTATTCCCCACGTCAAAAACCAGGATCATCAGCACCCACTCCTTTGCCTTTAATTGTATCAAAGGGGATACCGACGATGCAATAAAATGTACAGGCCGGTGAATTCCCGGCAGTTGTAAGTTTACACCGCCACCGTCATAATGCCGGTCAAGGAGGCCCGGATGTAAGAGGATAGATAACACCCGGCCGTTAACCATACTGTTCATATTTGTTGACAAATACCGTCATTTGCCATACAATGAGAAAAACTGCTTTTGCACGAGGTGCCCTGCTTGAAGGAACAGGTGCTGGATCTGCTGAAAAAAGGTTATCCGGAATTTGTATCGGGTGAGGTCATCTGCCGGGCCCTGGGAGTTTCCCGCACGGCGGTGTGGAAGCACATCCAGGCCCTGCGCTCGGCCGGCTATGACATCGAGGCCGTACCCCATGCCGGCTACCGCCTGATAAGCGTGCCGGACCGCCTTTATCCCGGGGAAATCACCCGGGGGTTGAATACTTCTTTTATCGGGCAACAGGTGTATTACTACGACCGGTTAGAATCCACCAACCGCACCGCCCGGGAGCTGGCCGGCCGGGGAGTGGCCGGCGGCAGCCTGGTGGTGGCCGAAGAACAGGCCGGCGGCCGGGGACGCATGGGCCGGAGCTGGTTTTCCCCCTACGGCTGCGGCCTCTGGTTTTCCGTTATCCTGTACCCGGAGGTGAATCCCCTGCACGCCCCGCCCCTGACCATGCTGGCGGCGGTGGCCGCGGCCCGGGCACTGCGCCGCACTGCCGGGGTAAAGGCGGGTATTAAATGGCCCAACGACCTGCTGGTGAATGACAAAAAAATCTGCGGCATTTTAACCGAACTCTCCGCTGAAATGGAGCGGGTCAACTACCTGATCATGGGCATGGGGCTCAATGTAAACATTGCCGCCCACCAGTTTCCGCCGGAAATCCGGGAAACGGCCACTTCGGTGCTCAGGGAGACGGGCCGGCGGTCGTCCCGGGTGGCCCTGTTGCAGGACCTGCTGGCGGAACTGGAATACTGGTACCTGCGCTGGCAGAGGGAAGGGTTTGCCCCGGTGCTGGACTGCTGGAAGGAACTGAGCGTAACCCTGGGGCGGCCGGTGAGGGTTTTCACCATGAAAGAAAGCTGGGAAGGCTGGGCCGAGGACGTGGATACCGACGGCTCTTTGCTGCTGCGCCTGCCCGGGGGGGAATATAAAAAGGTGGTCAGCGGGGAGGTGAGCCTGCGCCCCGGGTAGTCCAGGACCCCTTTCGTTCGAACCACTGGCCGGTCATTCCAGAAAAAAAAGAAAGGACCGGTGCAAAGGATCCCACAGGCCAATTATGCAGCCCGGCAGGAAGGAACCAGTTCCCGAAAAAAGCCGGCAGACCAGCAGGTGAAAGAAAAACTTGCGGATTGCAGGGCAGGCGACCGCCGGCCTTGGCCCCCATACCGGCAGACCCCTGATCCGGAAAAGGAAAGGGTAATTTTATACCCCTTTAGTTAACTTGATGCCATTGTTAGGTTAACATTAAACGCCGGCGCTGTCCCCAATCCATTTGAGGAAGTTCCCTGCGCCGGCAAATACCGGACCCCTTGACCCGTCGTCCGGCCATGCGGCGGGGGCCGGCCGCGGGAAACAAAAGGGTTCCCTTTACACGTGCAGCGGGCACTCACTACCAACCACCACATTAAGGAGGTTTTGCCGGATGAAACTCTCACCCCGGGACATGATCCTGGCCGCCCTCTTTGCCGCCCTGGCGGCGGTGGCCGCCATGCTTTTCCGCTTCGGCGCACCCATTGTGCCCTTCAGCCTGGTGCCCTTTGTGGCCATGCTGGCCGGGGGGCTGCTGGGTGCCCGGACGGGCGCCCTGGCCATGCTGGTCTATGTGCTTCTGGGCCTGGCCGGATTGCCCGTTTTTGAAAAACCGCCCTTTGGCGGACCGGCTTACGTGCTGCAGCCCACCTTCGGCTTTTTGCTGGGATTTATCGGCGGCGCCTGGGTGACGGGAGCCCTGGCCCCCCGGGAAAAGAACCCGGGTGCGGTAAGGCTGTTTCTGGCCATGGTGGCCGGCCTGACGGTGATCTATCTGATCGGGCTGCCCTATCTGTACGTCATCCTGAATTTCTATCTGGGGAGAACCTTTTCCGCCTGGCAGGTGATCAAAATCGGCTTTCTGCCCTTCATCGGCTTTGACCTTTTAAAGGCGGCGGCCGCAGCCGCCCTGGCCCGGATGGTCTACCGCCGGGTGCACAGCCGGGCAGAAGAGCAGCTCCGGTAAACGGCGGCCGGCGGATTATTGTGACCGCCGGCCCGGTATGTTAAAATATAATACAGCAATACAGATGTCCCGGAGGTAGAAAAGTGAACGAACAGATCCCGCGCATGAAGGCGGATATTTTAAAAGCCCTGGCCCACCCCACCCGGGTGAATATCCTGGAAAGCCTGCGCCGGGGAGAACGGTGCGTGTGCGAAATCATCGAGGAACTGGATATGGAGCAGTCCAACGTCTCCCAGCACCTGGCCGTATTGAAAAAGCTGGACATTGTGGATTCCCGCAAGGAAGGCCTGCGGGTAAACTACCGGGTCAAGCACCCGGAGGTATTCCAGATTTTGGACCTCCTGGACGGCGTGCTGGTGGCTCAGGTGGAGGATACCATGACCACTTTGAAGAGCCTGCGTCAGAAAAGGGAAAAAGGGAACAACACCGGAACCGGTTCTTGAACGTTCCAGAATCACCGGTGAACGCGGTTTGGCGCCGTGTTGTTCACGCTTATGGCAGGTCTGGCAGAAAAGGCAGGGAAACAAATGCCCTGCCTTTTTGCATAAACCGGTTACCATGGTTAAACAATCTGAGCGTAGCCGGGTTCAAACAGGGTTTATTTCATGGCGAAACAGCCTGGCGCAGGGGGAAAATCTGGCCGGTTTTGATGAGGGGGTTGCGGGTTTCCCCCTGAACGGGGTAAGGCCGGCCGATACCCCAATACAGGAAGCCCTTCTGACGCAGTTCTTCCGCCGCCAGGCAGTTGCGGCCGTCCATGACCAGGTATGGGGGATGCATTACCGGCCGGACCGCAGCCCAGTCCAGGGTGCTGAATTCCGGCCAGGCCGTGGCCACCAGCAGGGCGTGGCAGTCGGTAACCGCTTCCATAACGCCGGGAGCGAAAAAAACACCGTCCGGGAGGGCCCTGCGGGCGTTTTCCATGGCCAGGGGGTCGTATGCCCGGACGTCAGCCCCTTCGTCCAGGAGCAGGTTGATGATTTCCAGGGACGGCGATTCCCGCACGTCATCGGTACCCGGTTTAAAGGCCAGTCCCAGGACACCGATGGTTTTACCGTGCAGCCGGCCCAGGACGTGACGTAGCCGGCGTACAGCCAGCAGCCGCTGACGTTTATTTACCTCAATTACCGCCTTTAACAGGTTAAAGGCGTGACCGTTGCAGGTGGAAACAAAATCCAGGCCGCAGGTATCCTTGGGGAAGCAGGACCCGCCGTAACCCAGACCGGCCTGCAAAAACTGGTCGCCGATGCGCCGGTCCATACCCACCGCCCGGGATACCGGCAGGATATCCGCTCCCACCAGTTCACAAAGGCTGGCTATTTCGTTAATAAAGGAAATTTTGGTGGCCAAAAAGGCGTTGGCCGCGTATTTGACCATTTCGGCGCTGCTGACATCCATGGTAACAATGGGGGCGTCGATGCCGGCGTAAAGGCGGGCCAGCCTGCTTATGGCCGTTTCATCATCCCCGCCGATGACGATACGGTCCGGATGGTACCAGTCCCGCACAGCTGAACCTTCCCTTAAAAATTCCGGGTTGGACAGGTAGCTTAAAGGCACCCGGGCCCTTTCCAGATACCGTTCCTTTGCATTTACGCCGAATCCCGGCGGAACGGTGCTTTTCATCACGATGGTTTGAGGAAACCTGGCCCGGAACACTATTTCGTCCATGACGGCGTAAATCTGGGAGAGATCAATCCGGCCGTCGGGCCGGGCCGGCGTTCCCACCGCAATCATAATTATTTCCCTGTCCTGACAGGCCTCCATTTGCCCGTCGAATTGCAGCAGGCCCCTTTTCAATCCGAACAGAACCAGTTCCTCCAATCCCTCTTCAAAGAAGGGCACCCGCCCGGCCTTGAGCAGGGCCATCTTCCGTGCATCCTTTTCGATGCAAACCACGTCGTGTCCCGAATGGCTCAGGCAGCCAGCCGCCACCAATCCCACATATCCCGCTCCGATTACCGCCACCCGCATAAAAGATCACCCCGGAATCAAATATAGCACCGGCCGGTTAAGAGAGTGTTTAGGGGAGGTTAAAACTCTTCTTTATATGGTGGTTTCCAGAGGAAAGCCGCTATACAGGTGCCGGAATCAGAGCGGGAAGGATCCCTTTACTATTAATATCCTCTTTTGGTCGCTCCTGGCGCTCCTTAAAATTAATCTTAACGAAAAAGTGCCCCAATCTTAAACAAAAATTCATTTGCCCTTGACATACTGCCATTAAAATAGCAAAGGTGCATTTATATTGCCCGTACCGGTGCAAAAGTGTTCCGGCCCGGGCATCGGCCTACAATCCGGGGAAAGGGGAAAGGTCTATTGGGAGCCGGGCTGCATACCTTTACTGCCACCATTGGTTTTCTGGGTAAATATCTGCTGGCCACCGGCCGGGTTTCCTGGACGGTGGATCTGGGCTTTTGCAGCACACACCTTTTGTGCAATAAACAGGCCCGGTTGATTCTGGAAAGGGACGGACATGGGGTGGCTGCCGGTCTTTTGGAAAGGTACCGCCGGGAACTGGACCTGGGGGTCTGCTGGCCGGACAGCGGGTGGGGCAGCGTGCACCATTTTTACCATGCCCGCACCGGTGACGGCCTGCTGGGCAGGGCCCCCGCCGACGTGGTGGGTGAGCGCTATTTCCGGCGGGCCTTTGATTTGTGGCGGCGGGGCTCCTATGGGAAGGCCATGTTCTTTCTGGGGGCGGCCACCCACCTGCTCCAGGATCTCTGCGAACCCCATCACGCCAGCTGTGTCTGGGGTATTGGCCATGCCTGTTATGAACGGTGGGTGCAAAAGCACAGCGACTCTTTTCTATCCGGGGAAAGGGGCATCTACAAAACATTCCGCGAGCCGGTAAAATGGTTTCAATATTGCGCCCGGAAGAGTTATGGCCTGTTTGACCTGGTGAGGGAAAGGTCGAATGTCAAATCCTACCGCCAGGCCACGGAGTACCTGCTGGCCCTGACCCAGCGCATTACGGCTGGCTTCTGGTTGAACTTCTTTAAACAGGTGGGTGTGATCCTGAATATAAAACCCATCGTTTCCGTGCAGGGATGGGCTTGTAATTTAAAGTAAGCATGAAAACAGGCAAAAAACCAGCGCCTGTTAAAAAAAGCCGATTATCATTACACCGCCACTTTCGGGTAGAGGTAAGCGGCCACGACGGTAAAAACCACGCAGGCCGCCAGCAGCACCCCCACATCCACCGGCCAGTTGTTCAATTGACCGGTAACCAGGGCGCCGCGCAAAAAATCCACCATATAGCTTAAAGGGTTGGCCGTGGCCACCGCCCGCAGCCAGCGGGGCATGATCGATAGGGGGTAAAGGGCGTTGGAGGCGAAAAACAAAGGCATGGTGAGCAGCTGGCCGATGCCCATGAAACGCTCGCGGGTTTTCACCAGGGCGGCAATGATCATGGAGAGGGTGGCAAAAGTGACGGCCCCCAGGATGACCACACCGGCGGCCGCAACCAGGGCAACCGGGTGCCAGCGCAGGGGCACGCCGATAACAGCGGCCAGCAAAAAAACTATGGTGGCCTGGCTCAAGGCGCGCACGCCGGCTGCCAGGGCCTTGCCCAGTACCAGGGATACCCGGGGCACGGGCATGGCTAAAAACTTTTGCAGGATGCCCAGGTCCTTTTCCCAGATGATAGAAATCCCGAAAAAGATGGCAATAAACATTACCGACTGGGAAAGAATGCCCGGTGTCATAAAAGCCTGGTAGTTCAGCCCGCCGGTGTCAAAGGCGCGCACCTGGCTGAAAACCTGGCCGAAAATCACCAGCCAGAGTACCGGTTGGACGGCCCGGCTCAGCAATTCGCTGGGATCATGGCGCAGCTTGCGCACCTCCATCTCCGCGATGGCCAGGATGCCTGCTCCGGTTTGCCGCAGCACTCCGGCCACTCCCCTTTCCGGTTCAGCCGAGACGCCGGCTGGTGCGGCGCACCTGCCTGAGCTCACGATAATTACCCCCCCTGTCCAGTTGATTTCCCGTAAAATAGGTGAAAACGTCGTCCATTGTAGCACCTGGATCGCCCATTTTTTCTTTCAATTCCGCCGGCGTCCCGGTAACCGCCATTTCGCCCCGGTTGAGGATGCCCACCCGGTGGCAAACCAGATCGGCCTCTTCCATGTAGTGGGTGGTGAGCAAAACGGCCATACGGTAAGCCCGGCGCAGTTCGGCCAGCTTCTCCCAAACCCCCCTGCGGGCCACCGGATCCAGCCCCACGGTAGGTTCGTCGAGAAAGAGCACCCGGGGACGGTGGAGGATCGCCTGGCCGATCTCCAGCCGCCGCACCATGCCTCCGGAATAATCCCGTACCAGCCGGCCGGCGGCTTCTTCCAGCTGCATGAAACGCAGAGTTTCGACAATGCGCCTTTTCCTTTCCACTCCCTTTAAACCCAGCAGTTTGGCAAAGATGAGCAGGTTTTCGTACCCGGTGAGGGCACCGTCCACCGACAGGGCCTGGGGTACATAACCGATGCACTGCCGCACCCGCGACGCCTGCCGGTACACGTCGAAACCGCAGATCACCGCCCGGCCGCCATCCGGAGGCAATATGGTGGTCAACATGCGCACGATGGTGGTCTTGCCCGCACCATTGGGTCCCAGCAAACCAAAGACTTCGCCCGGAGCAACGGCGAAGGAAACACCTTTTACGGCCGCGTTTTCACCGAAGGATTTTTTCAGCTGTTCCACTACCACAACCGCATCCACCGGAGACACCTCCCTCCTCCAGGCGACCGGACACTCTTACCAGTAAACTATAAAGCTGGCGTTTTTCCCCTTCATCCAGGGGCTCAAAAAGGGCAGAAAGGGAACGTCTCCTTTCCTCCCGCCAGGCACAAAACACCGCCTGTCCCTGCTCCGTCAGGTGCACGGTGACCATCCGCTCATCCCCCCTATCCCGTTTCCGGCAGACCAGATTGTTCCTTTCCATCCGCTTGACGGCAATGGTCACCGCACTGGAACCGGTACCCAGGCGGGCGGCCAGATCCTTAATCCGCTGCGGCCCGCGGTGGTATAAAACGTGTAAAATCCAGTATTGTTCCGGCGTAATTTTACCCTGTTTCACCGGGTGGGACAACAAACGCCAGTGGCGCCAGAGCTGCCAGATGATGTCGGCAATTTCTTCCGCCAGGATAAACTCTTCGTTATTCATAAAAATGACCTTCCTTTCCATTAAAAGACAACCACCTAAATTATATCGTAAAATAATTTTATTGTAAATGCTTTTTACAGCAAAAAGGTCTCTCCCCCTTCAAAGTATAATAGAAGATGCACCGCCGGGGCTAACGGAAATTTATGTCAGATGAGGCAGACCAGACCGGCAAAAAAATACCCCGGCGGCGGGCGGCCCTGCGCGGGGTTAAAATAGAAGATGGATACTTAACGGGCACCGGAGCAGGCTGCCCTTCAGGAGGAAACCCGCAAACCCTTCAGTAAAACCGGCCAGATTTTCCCCCTGCACCAGACTATTTCGCCCCGAAGTAAAGCCTGCTTCAATGTGACCGCAGTCAACTTTTCAACCGGGGGCAACAGGTTATACACCCGGCCGATCTGCAGCCAGTGATGGGCATCGCTCCCGGCCACCACCGGCATTCCCAGGTTTTTGGCCCGCTCCTGCACCCGGCCGGCCATGGGCAGTTCCGTGGCATTGATCTCCAGGGCGTCCAGCTTTTTGAGCATGGGACCAAGTTTCCACAATTCTTTCCCCCGCCGGCAGGGATGGGCGCCGATGCGCAAAAAGCCCAGATCCCCACTGGCGTCCAGCAGACCTTTGAAGGAGGGCAGGTTGTCAGCGTTAACGGGCGCCAGCCTTTTTTCCAGTTCCCGCACGGTTTCCGGAGTGCCAATACATAATACGTCCCCGCCTTCCTTTATGCTCACTTCCGCGCCGGCCAGGACGGTAAGACCACGCCATTCAAGGGCGCCGGTGCCGCGGCCGCACAGCTCCTCCAGGCACTGGAGGATTCCCCGGAAATCGGGCACATCCATATGTTCCGTAACGGCCAGTACGTCCAGGCCCATGTCCCTGGCCCGGTTCAACCGGCGCTGCAGCTGGGCAGGCCGGAAGGGCCGGTGGGCGAACAGTTTTACATGACAGTGAAGTTCCGCTTTCATCCCAACCTCCATGAAACCGGTTGCTAAACCTATCCCACATTTTCAGTATATGCAGTCAAACCGGCCCGGCACTGGCATAACCGGCGGCATTAAACCGGTTCTCTTATGAAAGGGTGCGGTAGATGGTGGTTAGATAGACTTCTCCGGAAGATAGTTTGCGCAGGTGGGGCGGGGGCGAGGAACCGAACAAATACCGGTATTTGCTCAACCGGACCTGGTCGTAAAACTGCCACCCCAGCCTTTGGAAGAGGGCGCTGGAACGCCGGGCGCCAAAGGTCTCCATCTGCCCCCAGACCACTTTGATCCCTGGGTGCTCCCGGCGCAAAATATCCAGAAAGGTATCCACCAGCCGGCGGGTGGTGGATGCATCCCGCCAGGGTTTGAGCAGGTTGAAGTGAAAATGGGCACCGCCGGGGGGACATTTGGGCATCTCCCGCCATCCCCGAAACAAAAGCCAGCGGAAAAATCGGCCGGCCAGGGGACCAAAACTGCCCCGGCAAAGCCCTTTGAAAACAAAAAAAACGGCTTTGCCCAGCACGGCCAGCTGGTGACGGCGGTAGCCCCTCAAATCGGTACAGCCCAGCAGGTAGCCCACCACCCTTCCGTCCGCCTCCACCACCAGCGCCGATTCCGGTTCCGCATCCGTATAGTAGCTGGTAAAAAAATCGACAAAAAAGCCGTATTCCGGAAATATAAGATCGATACGCTCGCCCAGCAACCCTGTGGCTGCGCAGACCTCCCTTACGCCCCGGCGATCTGCCGGCCGGTAGCGCCGGACGATTCCCGGGGCAGGCACCCCAGCAGCCTCTCGTAGTGGGCAAACAGTTTGCCGAAGGTTTTCTCCCATCCGTAGTTTACCTCCATGAACTGCCGGGCCAGACGGCCCATGGCACGCAAATTTTGCCCGGCCAGACCGGCTATGGCCCGGGTCAGGGCACCGGGATCATCGGGCACCACCAGCACACCTGCCCCCGGAGCCACCGCCTCGGGGGCGGCCCCGGAGGCCACCGCCACCACCGGCAGTCCGGAGGCCTGGGCTTCCAGGATGGTCAGGCCGAAGGTTTCCGCCCGGCCGGCAGTGACAAAAAGATCCGCCGAGGCATAAACTTCGGACAGCTCCCTTCCCTGCAAATAACCCCATATGGTAACATCATCCCGTCCGGAGGCCCATTCCCGCAGGGCCGCCCCCAAATCCCCCTC
>NZ_WHYR01000149.1 GCF_009428905.1 Desulfofundulus thermobenzoicus
TGAGGAATACGGATAGATTGGCACGTGAGAAACCATTGCTCCAATTTGGAAAGCAGGATTGATCTCTTTTCCTTTGGCTACTGCCCATGCACTTGCAAGTAATTCATGGTGTCCTGCTTGATACATGACTTCTTTGGCATTTTCGCCTTCTTTGACTGATACCCCTGAATTTGTCCAAAGGAATAGTGGGTTGTTGACATCCATTTTGTTATTGATTTCATTAAATGTCATCCAGTATGTGACCTTGTCCTTGTATCGATTGAAGCATACTTCTGCGAATTTTGCGAAATACTCAGCGACTTTTCGGCTGCGGAACCCGCCGTACTCTCTTGCTAAATGGAGCGGCATCTCAAAGTGAGACAGCGTAATCACAGGCTCGATGCCATGCTTGAGCAGTTCATCAAATACATCATCATAGAATTGTAAGCCTGCTTCATTCGGTTCCGCTTCATCTCCCTTAGGGAAAATCCGGCTCCAGCCGATCGATGTACGT
>NZ_WHYR01000150.1 GCF_009428905.1 Desulfofundulus thermobenzoicus
CCTGTTGAACAGGATGAGGTGTGTCAGCCTTATATCGAAAAAGCCAATAAAGAGCTTTCCTTATCAGACAAAGTGATCAATGGGAATTTGCTCCGTTTTTATCAGCAATAAAAGCCGCCTTCTGGCGGCTTTTTCTTTTCTCTTTTTACTGAAAGCCTATGAATGGTCAAATAAGTTTGCTTATAATAAAGGATACAGATGATATTGAATAATAAGAGGTGTGAACATGAAGTATACGTTCTTCGCCTTCATCGCCATCTGTTTGCTCCTGAGCGGGTGTCAAACAGAGATGAAGTCATCGGATACAACAACCAAAAAAACAGAGCTTGTCATTTCAGCTGCGGCAAGTCTTCAGGATGCACTTAAAGAAATTGAATCTGCCTTTAACGATGAGCATCCGAATGTGACATTAACAAATAATTTCGGGTCATCCGGCGCATTGAAGCAGCAAATTGCGCAAGGGGCAAAGGCGGATCTCTTTTTCTC
>NZ_WHYR01000151.1 GCF_009428905.1 Desulfofundulus thermobenzoicus
TCTTCCTCCTTCACGTTTATCCATTTCTCACGATATGATCAAAATGACAAAAAAAGAAGTAGAACAAGAAGATTATTTTAAAGTTTTTTGCAATTTGTCGATCACTTCTAATGAACGACCTGTTCCAATGGCAACAGATTCAAGGGGATTGGCTGCAATATGGACTGGAACAACAATCTCTTGAGAAAGCCATTCTTGAATTCCATTTAAAAGAGCGCCTCCGCCAGTTAAAATGACGCCGCGGTCTACAATATCTCCGCTTAGCTCTGGAGGGCTGTCCTCTAATGTGGCACGGATCGCTTCTAAAATATGAAGAAGTGATTCTCGCATGGCGCCTTGAATTTCATGAGAGACAAGTGTGATCGTTTTTGGCAGACCTGTCACAAGGTCGCGACCGCGCACTTCTAATGATTCAGGCTCATGTTCAATAAGACCATATCCAATTTCCATTTTCACCTGCTCGGCAGTCCGTTCGCCGATTAATAG
>NZ_WHYR01000152.1 GCF_009428905.1 Desulfofundulus thermobenzoicus
TGCACGTACAGGGCTGTTGACACCACCAGGCATTAAATGCTGTGCTTCTTCAAATGCTTGCTTTGATTTTTCATAGCTACGTCCCATTTCAACGTCCTCCTGTCTATCCGTTCTTTATTCTGAGAGCCATTTTGCTGCATCTTTTGCATGATACGTAATGATGAGTTCTGCTCCTGCACGTTTCATGCTTGTCAGCATTTCAAGAACAAGCTCTTTTTCAGAAATCCAGCCATTTTGAGCAGCGGCTTTCACCATCGCATACTCTCCGCTCACATTATAAGCAACAACAGGGAGTGTAAATTCATTTTTCACATCACGCATAATGTCTAAGTAAGAAAGAGATGGTTTAACAATCAAGAAGTCAGCTCCCTCTTCTACATCAGATTGCGCTTCTCTTAGAGCCTCTAAACGGTTTGCAGGGTCCATTTGATATGTTTTACGATCTCCAAACTGCGGTGTACTATGTGCTGCATCACGGAACGGAC
>NZ_WHYR01000153.1 GCF_009428905.1 Desulfofundulus thermobenzoicus
GCTAAAATCAAGATCATTTTAGCCCTTTGTCAATAGTCTTTAAACCCGCTTATTCGGGTCTTTTTTTCGCTCGGGCCACAAAGAAGAAATAACAGCAAAGTGCGCCTAGATCACAAAGCATAATGATCAGACCCATTGGAAAGGCTGTTTGGCTTCCGGCTAGTCCGACAAGAGGTGTCATGCAGGCGCCTAGCAGCATTTGCGCCACACCGATCAGTGCAGCTGCACTTCCTGCATGCGCTCCGTGATGCTGCATCGCAAGAGACGGGGCAGAGGTGCCGACAATTCCAACGCTTGAGACAACAAAAAACAGTGGAATCAGAATACCGTACAATCCTGCATCAATTGAGATCATGAAAAATAAAGTGACTCCCCCTAATGCAGCTGTCAGCAATCCAATGCGAAGGACTTTCTCTTCACCAATTTTCGCAGCAACTCGGGCAAATACTTGTCCAGCCGTGATGATCCCAAGACTATTTACCGC
>NZ_WHYR01000154.1 GCF_009428905.1 Desulfofundulus thermobenzoicus
ATAAACACACCGCCTGAGCTTGGTGGAGGCATACTTGCAAGCTGGTATCCTTTATAGTCCCCCCAGATAGGCTTGTCAGTCTTGACCTCATAACGACCAAGGTCATCAGTTGTCATCGTTCCGCCAAAATCTTGGACTGTCTTTGCAAGTGCTTTTGCTACTTTTCCTTCATAAAATGCTTTGCTTCCTTTTTTTGCAATGAGCTTAAATGTTTTCGCAAGACCTGGCTGTACAAGCAGATCGCCTTCTTTGAGCGGCTGATCATCTGGAAGAAAGATTGGCGCTGCAGCCGTTTTATTCAGCTTTTCTTGATGATCTTCAATGGCTTTTGCCAGAACAGAATCGATTTCAAATCCATCCTCTGCAAGCTGAATTGAAGGCTCAATCAATTCCTTCATCGAACGGGTTCCCCACTTATCTAATGCTGCCTAGAGACCTTTTACTGTCCCTGGGACACCAACCGCATTACCGTGTGTGGACC
>NZ_WHYR01000155.1 GCF_009428905.1 Desulfofundulus thermobenzoicus
GCTTTGCACCGCTTCGATGTCGTGCTGGCCGACCGACCGGCGCCGGCCAACCCCAACCTGCGGGTCTACAGCCACTCGCTGGGCCAGTCTCCGATTGCCTGGTATGCCCACCCGCGCTGGGCTGCTCAGGCAGCGCGGGACTTCCCTGCCTCATTGGCCGATGTACCGCTGCTGCTGCCCACCGCCCATGCCGCATTGCGCCCACGGCTGGACCAATGGCTGAGCGCCCAGGGTTTGCAGGTGCGCGTCACCGGCGAGTTCGAGGACAGCGCCCTGCTCGCCACCTTCGGCAGCGAGGGCCTGGGTGTGTTTCCGGCAGCGACCACCGTCGACGGCGCTCTGACCGGCCGCTACGGCGTGGTCAACGTCGGCCAGGCCCATGGTCTGGCCGAGCACTTCTACGCGGTGGGCACCGACAAGAAGATCAGCCACCCCCTGGTGCGCCAGCTGCTGCCGCTGCCGGACCCTGCGCTCAGCCC
>NZ_WHYR01000156.1 GCF_009428905.1 Desulfofundulus thermobenzoicus
CAAATGTGCTGCTTTTTGTGGATTTCGAACACTGACTGCAATTTGTTCAGCCGGTACTTTTGTGAGCAAATGCTTGACGACGAGCGTCCCAAGTTGTCCTGTTGCACCTGTTACTAATAATTTCATTTGTTTGACCTCCTCATTTTTCGTTCAACGTTGATGTGCATGCGTTATAATCAAAATGGTTACAACAAAGGTGTAAAAAAAGCTCCAAAGTACGAGCTTTTTTATTCCGCCTCTGTTAATAATTGCTGAATTGTCACTTGCTTTAGGTGATTCTCAAGTGCAGCTTGTGCTTCTTTTAGTTCATGCCGCAGTCTCGTATCCATCGCTTGACCAATCGGGCATGCGATGACGGGCTGATGAAAGTTAAATAATTCTTCATTCTCGCTTACATCCACAGCACGGTACACATCTAAGAGCGTGATGTCCTCAGCCGGTCTTTTTAAATAAGCACCGCCTACTCCGCGGCGAATTTC
>NZ_WHYR01000157.1 GCF_009428905.1 Desulfofundulus thermobenzoicus
ATTGTAGATACTGTAACGTTTCTTGAATTTTCGATGACAAGTTTTTGGCGGTTTGTTTGTTTGTGAGTAGCGGCTTGTAAAAGATCCTGCGTAACGCGGTCTGCCAAATCACCGTCAGCGATTGAGATATTTGTAATAGTGATGATCGCTGTTTGAATCGCTACTTGGATAGATGCTGCAACCTGTGCATCAACAGAAGAGACGTTAATGTCACAAGAGTCTCTGACGATAATGACTTCTTCAGATGTCTGCTTTGTGAAACTTACTTGATCCAAGTCTTGTAAGACATCTTCATCATCATAATAGTCGTCACAAAGTGCTTTTCTTTCATAGTTGCAATCGTCGTGGTGTCTGTGGTGTCCGTGATGTCCGTGGTGTGTACAGTTACGATCTAGAGCGACCCAAGAATATGGTTTAGAATCCATTTCTATTCCTCCTTCCGTTTACTTTATTAAATGCTGGAATGCGTGGTTTTGTCT
>NZ_WHYR01000158.1 GCF_009428905.1 Desulfofundulus thermobenzoicus
AGTCAGCACAGGAGCAGAAGAAACCCGTCGATCCGAAAAGTGCAAAGCCTGCTAAAATAAAAGAAAAGCATGTCCAGATGAAAAAGGAAAAAAGCTTAGATGCCCCATCTATCAAAGCTCTTCCGATGAAGGCAGAAATCAGTGTGCTTGAAAGCGGCAAGTCCACGTACACAGATGAAGCGACAGGGAGATATCAGCTTTCTCATGGTGCAGGGGAATTTACAGTGAAAGCTGAAGCATATGGCTTTGAATCACGCACACAAAAAGTCAATATTCCTGCAAATGATCAAGCAGAGGCAAATTTCTCCCTGCAGCCACTAGAAAAACGAACGATATCTGGCACAATTGTCAATGAAACAACGGGTGCAAAAGTAAAGGATGCTACGGTTTATCTTGTAGAGGATGCGAAAATTGAGCCGGTGAAAACAGATGAATCTGGCGAGTTTTCTCTAGAGGCATTGAGCGGTGTGTATACAGT
>NZ_WHYR01000015.1 GCF_009428905.1 Desulfofundulus thermobenzoicus
CACCGGCAAAACGGCGGCCACACCCGCCCGCCCGGCCAGGCTCTATTCCTTCAACCCCGGGGACCGGGTACGCCACCGCAAATGGGGCCAGGGGACGGTGGTTGGGGTGCGGGGGCAGGGTGAAAACACCGAACTGCAGGTGGAATTCCCCGACCTGGGCACCAGGGTCCTGCTGGCCCGTTATGCGCCGCTGGAACGGCTTTAGCCGTGTCTCAATAGCGGTCTTTACGGCAATACTAATAACGAGGGGATGATTCGTGCCCGGGTCTGATTTATACTCCGTTATGACGGAAGATAATATAACCCGTCTGTTGATTGTGGCCGTCCTGACAGCCATCATCCACCTGATCAATACGCTCATTTATTCCGTGCGCCTGGCCGGGGTGCGTACCCAGCGGCTGGCCACGGCCCTGTCCCTTTTTCAGGTTATCTTTCTTATTGCCAGCACGGCCAACCTGATTCAGGCCCCGTTGATGTCCACCATTGTGGAACACGCCATCAACACCGGTCTAAAACAGGCCGGTGTTGCCGACGTGCTGTCCAACCCCTTTTACCAGGAACTGCTGGAGCAACTGAAATGGCAGATCCGTTTGGTGATCCTGTCGGCCACCATGGGCACGGTGCTGGGGGGGCTGCTCATCCCCACCTTTGTCCGGGTCTTCACCCGGGGGATCATGCTCCTGGAGGACATCGGCTCGGTGCCCCGCATGTTTTTAAAACTGGCCCTGTCCCCCCGGCAGGTGGTTTCCATGACCCGGCAGGTTCGTCTGCCCGGGGTGGGCCGCTTCCGGGACACCCTGCGGGAGCCCCTGCGCATACCCCGTTTTTTCCTGCTGGCCAACATACTGATCACCGGCATCTGGACCACCGGGGTGCTCTCGGCGCTGTACGCCGGCGCGATGCTGCCCCAGTTCCGCTCCACGGCCACCCTCACTTCGGGCATTGTCAACGGGGTGGCGTCGGTGCTGGCCGCCACCGTGGTGGATCCCACCGCTGCCATGATCACCGACCAGGCCATGCGGGGAGTGCGCCCGGAAGAGGACGTAAAGCAGATGTCCGTCTACCTGGCCCTGACCAGGCTGTTGGGGACGATGCTGGCCCAGGTTTTCTTTATCCCGGGGGCGATTATCATCCGCTTTGTAGCCGAGCTGATTATATAATCCGCGGCGGGGGTGTGCTTCTTTGACTCAAGACAGGGAACAGGCCAGGCGCAGGGTGATTGAGCTGCGCCGGGAGATCGAACACCACAACTACCGTTATTATGTGCTGGACGACCCGGAAATTTCCGACGCCCGCTACGACGCACTGATGCGGGAACTGCTCCAGCTGGAAAAACAGTATCCGGAGCTGGTCACTCCCGACTCACCCACCCGGCGGGTGGGCGGGCAACCCCGGGAGGGGTTCGTCACCGTCCGCCACCGGGTGCCCATGCTCAGCCTGGCCAACGCCTTTGACGAGGGGGAACTGCGGGATTTCGACCGCCGGGTGCGCGCCGCCCTGCCCGGTGAAACAGTGGAATACGTGGTGGAGCTGAAAATAGACGGCCTGGCCGTTTCCCTGCGCTACGAAAACGGCCTTTTCGTCACCGGCGCCACCCGGGGAGACGGGGAAACAGGCGAGGACATCACCGCCAACCTGATCACCGTTCGGGCCGTGCCTTTGCGCCTGCAACGGGAAATACCGGTGCTGGAGGTGCGGGGGGAAGTCTACATGTCCAAGGAAGCCTTCCTGCGCCTGAACGAAGCCCGGGAAGAGGCCGGTGAACCCCTGTTTGCCAACCCGCGCAATGCGGCCGCCGGCAGCCTGCGCCAGCTGGATCCGTCCGTAACCGCCTCCCGCCAGCTGAGCATCTTTCTTTATGGCATCGGCGAAGCGGCAGGGATCACTTTCCAGACCCACTTCCAAACCCTGTCCGTCTTGCGGGAACTGGGTTTCCCCGTCAACCGTCACCACCGCCTCTTTAACCACATGGACGATGTGGTGCAATATTGCCGCCGGTGGCAGCAGGAAAGGTTCGATCTGCCCTATGCCATTGACGGCCTGGTGATCAAGGTAAATTCCCTGGAACAGCAGGACCGTCTGGGCGCCACCATGAAAAGCCCCCGCTGGGCCATTGCCTATAAATTTCCGGCCGAACAGGCCAGAACCAGGGTGGTGGACATTATCCTGCGGGTGGGGCGCACGGGAGTGCTCACCCCCACGGCCATTCTGGAACCGGTGCGCCTGGCCGGCACCACCGTCAGCCGGGCCACCCTGCATAACGAAGACATCATCCGGGAGCGGGACATCCGGGTGGGGGACCGGGTGATTGTACAGAAGGCCGGGGACATCATCCCGGAGGTGGTGGCCTCCCTGCCGGAAGAACGCACCGGCGAGGAAAAACCCTTTGCCATGCCCGCCCGCTGCCCCGAATGCGGCGCAGCGGTGAACCGGCCGCCGGGGGAGGCGGCCGCCCGCTGTACCAACATGGCCTGCCCGGCCCGGCTGCGGGAGGGGCTGATCCACTTTGCCTCCCGCAATGCCATGGACATTACCGGATTAGGACCGGCGGTCATCGGACAGTTGCTGCGGGCGGGCCTGGTGGCCGACCCGGCGGACCTTTATACCCTGCGCCACGACGACCTGGCCCGCCTGGAACGGCTGGGGGACAAATCGGCCCGCAACCTGCTGCAGGCCCTGGAAAAAAGCAAGGCCAACCCCCTGCACCGGCTGATCTTCGCCCTGGGCATCCGCCACGTGGGGGAAAGGGCCGCCCGCCTGCTGGCGGAACATTTCGGCACCATGGACGGGCTTTCCCGGGCCACCTACGATGAGCTGGTAACCATCCCGGAGATCGGCCCGCGCATTGCCGAAAGTGTGGTCACCTTCTTTGCCCAGGATGAAAACCGGCGGGTGCTGGAAAAGCTGGCCGCCGCCGGGGTGAATATGGGGCGGCGGGAAGCCGCTCCGGAGGGGGAGAAGCCCCTGGCCGGCAAGGTATTTGTCCTCACCGGCACCCTGGAACACTACACCCGCCAGCAGGCCCAGGAGATAATCCAGCGCCTGGGGGGCCGGGTCAGTTCCAGCGTGAGCAAAAAGACCGACTACGTGGTGGTGGGGGAGGATCCGGGCGGCAAATACGACAAAGCCCTGGCCCTGGGCGTCCCCATCCTGCGCGAAGAAGACTTCCGCCGGCTGGTGGGGGAAGTGAAATAAAAGGGGCAAAAGTTGCAAGGCTTGATCAGTAGCGCTATAATGTTGTCAGTTTTTGATCTGAAGGAAGGTGCTGGCATGATTACCATCAAGGATGTGGAACACGTGGCCCTGCTGGCCAGGCTGGAACTGAGCGACGAAGAAAAGAAAATGTACACCGGGCAGCTCAACGCCATCCTGGAATACGCCCGCATGCTCAACGAACTGGATACCGACCACATACCGCCCACTGCCCACGTGCTGCCTTTGAAAAACGTCTGGCGGGAAGACCAGGTGGGCAAACACATGCCCCCGGAAGAAGTGCTGGCCAACGCCCCGGACCGGGAGGGCCAGTTTTTCAAAGTACCGCGGATTGTGTAAGGAGGGGAATTTTTTGGATCTGCACTACCTGACCGCCCATGAACTGGGTGATCTGCTGCGTAAAAAAGAGATCAGCGCCGAAGAAATAACCCGCGCCGTCTTTAACCGCATCGACCGGGTGGAAGAAAGGGTAAAAGCTTACGTAACCCTGACCCGGGAGCAGGCCCTGGAGCAGGCCCGGGCCGTGGACAAAAAAATGGCCGCCGGGGAGGAACTCCCCCCCCTGGCCGGCATACCGGTGGCCATCAAGGACAACATGTGCACCCGGGGCGTGCGCACCACCTGCTCTTCGAAAATACTTTACAACTTCATCCCCCCGTACAACGCCACGGTGGTGGACAAGCTGCAGGCCGCCGGCACCGTCATGGTGGGCAAGACCAACCTGGACGAATTTGCCATGGGCTCCTCCACGGAAAACTCGGGTTTATTCACCACCGCCAACCCCTGGGACCTGGAGCGGGTACCGGGCGGCTCCAGCGGCGGCTCGGCGGCCGCCGTGGCCGCCGGGGAAGCGGTGGTGGCCCTGGGTTCGGACACAGGGGGTTCCATCCGCCAGCCGGCCGCCCTCTGCGGCGTGGTGGGCATGAAACCCACCTACGGCGCCGTCTCCCGTTACGGGCTGGTGGCCTTTGCCTCATCCCTGGACCAGATCGGCCCCTTTTCCCGGGACGTTACCGATTGCGCCCTGATGCTAAACGCCATCTGCGGCCACGACCCCCTGGATTCCACCTCGGCCCCGGGGGAGGTCCCCGACTACACCACCTTTTTAAGAGACGACGTCAGGGGCCTGAAGATGGGAGTGCCCGCGGAATACCTGGGCGAGGGTATTGATCCCGCCGTCAAAGAGATCATCCGGCAGGCCATAAACCTGCTGGCCTCCCTGGGGGCGGAAATTGAGGAGACCACCCTGCCCCACAGCCGTTACGCCCTGCCCACCTATTACCTGATCGCCCCGGCGGAGGCCAGCTCCAACCTGGCCCGCTACGACGGGGTGCGCTACGGCTACCGGGCCTTTGAGGCGGAAGATGTGGTGGACATGTTTATGAAAACCCGCAGCCAGGGGTTCGGCCCGGAGGTGAAAAGGCGCATCATGCTGGGCACCTACGCCCTGTCCGCCGGTTACTACGACGCCTACTACCTGAAGGCCCTGAAGGTGCGCACATTGATCAAGCAGGACTTTGACCGGGCCTTTGAGCGTTTTGACGTGCTCCTGGCCCCCACGTCCCCGTCGCCGGCCTTCAAGCGGGGGGAAAAAACAGACGACCCGCTGCAGATGTATATGTCCGACATCTGCACCCTGGCCGTGAACCTGGCCGGCATCCCGGGCCTGTCCATTCCGGCCGGCTTTGTGGAGGGGCTGCCCGTGGGCCTGCAGTTGATGGGCAAGCCCTTCGGGGAGGGCACCCTGTTACAGGTGGCCTACACCTTTGAACAGCACACCGACCATCACCGGCGCCGGCCGTCTTTAGAAGGGGGTGAGCAATAGTGGCTGCATACGAAACCATCATCGGCCTGGAAGTGCATGTGGAATTAAAAACCAGAACCAAGATCTTCTGCCCCTCATCAACAGAATTCGGCGGCGACCCCAACTCCCACGTCTGCCCGGTCTGCCTGGGATTGCCCGGTGTACTGCCCGTGCTCAATAAAAAGGTGCTGGAATACGCCATCCGGGCTGCCCTGGCTTTAAATTGTGAGATCGCGGAATACTCCAAGTTCGACCGGAAAAATTATTACTACCCCGATCTACCGAAAAACTACCAGATATCCCAGTACGACCTGCCCCTGGCCAGAAACGGCCACCTGGACATTGAAGTGGACGGCCGGACCAAACGCATCGGCATCACCCGGGTACACATGGAAGAAGACGCGGGCAAGCTGGTGCACCAGGGCACCATCGCCACCACGCCCTATTCCCTGGTGGACTACAACCGTACCGGCGTACCCCTGATTGAAATAGTCTCCGAACCGGATATGCGCTCCCCGGAGGAGGCCCGGGCCTACCTGGAAAAGCTCAAAGCCATCATCCAGTACACCGGCGTCTCCGACTGCAGGATGGAAGAGGGTTCCCTGCGCTGCGACGCCAACGTTTCGGTACGTCCCGCCGGAAGCACGGCATTCGGCACCAAAACGGAAATCAAAAATATGAACTCCTTCAAGGCCCTGCAGCGGGCGCTGGCCTACGAGGTGGAGCGCCAGATTGCCGTGCTGGAGGAAGGGGGGCGGATCATCCAGGAAACCCGCACCTGGGATGAGAACAAGGGGGTCACCCTGTCCATGCGCAGCAAGGAGGAGGCCCACGACTACCGCTATTTCCCGGAGCCGGACCTGGTACCCCTGGTCATCGACCGGCGGTGGGTGGAGGAAATTAAAAAGAGCCTGCCGGAGCTGCCGGACCAGCGGCGCAACCGCTATATCAAGCGCTACGACCTGCCGCCCTACGACGCCTCGGTGCTCACCGCCTCCAGGGAGATGGCCGATTACTTCGAAGAATGCGTGGCCCTTTATCCCAACGCCAAGGCCGTGAGCAACTGGATGATGGGGGACCTCTCCCGCCTGCTGAATGCTCATAGTATGGAAATTACGGAATGCCGGATCTCACCCCGGCAATTTACCGGTATGCTAAAACTAATGGACAGGGGAACCATCAGCGGCAAAATAGCCAAAACCGTCTTTGAAGAAATGTTTGCCACCGGCAAGGACCCGGAGCAGATTGTTCAGGAAAAGGGCCTGGTGCAGATTACCGATGAGGGAGCCATTGCGGCCATAGTGGAGGAAGTGCTGGCCAACAATCCCGGGGTGGTGGAGGACTACCGCAAGGGCAAAGACAAGGCCCTGGGCTTTTTAGTAGGCCAGGTGATGAAGGCCACCCGGGGTAAGGCCAACCCGGAGCTGGTAAACCGGCTGCTCAAGGAGAGGCTTTAAAAGAAGTGAGAGGTGAGAGTTTGGATGTGAGATTAAGAAGGCTTTGGCAAAAGCCAAAGCCAACATTAATCTCACATCCCACTTCTCATATCCCACATCTCAAGGCGGGGGCACGGTCCGGCAACCCTATTTTATAACCACCGGTGTACTGTCATCAGGCGTAGAAAACGACTGCCAAACATTATGCCTTGACACTGGTATCCGCCACCGGCACCTTGGGCGGCCTGGTCACCAGGGCCATTACCGCAGCCACCAGCAACAGAACGGCGGAAATAAGGTAGGCATTGTTATATACCTTGTACAGGTCGGCCATCCGCCCGGCGATAATGGGACCAATGAGGGAACCGGCGCCCCAGGCGGTGAAGACCCACCCGTAGTTCACCCCGGCATGTTTCAACCCGAAGAAGTCATAGGTGGCCGACGGGAAGAGGGAAAGCAGGGAACCGTAGGCAATGCCGGTGAGAATGGCGCCGACCAGCAGGGCGCCCACCGACCGGTAGGAGGCGAACATGAACATATTGGCCGCTTGAATCAGGAATACCAGAAGCATGGTATTGGTGCGGCCCAGTTTGTCGGAGAGCCATCCGGCCAGGATCCGGCCGCCGGCGTTGGCCACGGCCAGCACGGCCACAAAGGCGAAACCCCACTTGATGCCGGCCTGAATTTCGGCAATCTTGGCCAGGTGACCGATAATCATCAAACCGGCCGACGCCGTAAAGGCATACATCAGCCACAGCAAATAAAACTGGGGCGTGGCCAGCATTTCCGTGGGGGAAAAGTCACGCTTGGAAGCAGCCGCAGCCGCCGCCCTGGTGGCCGGTGGCTGACCGCCCACGGGCTGGTAGCCGGAGGGAGGAAAGGACAGCACCTGGGCCAGGATTACAGTGGCAATAAGGAAAATGAGACCTTCTACATAGAAAGAGTGAATCACACCAAAGGACTTGATAAAGGCGTTGGTCATGGGAGCGATGTATACCGAGGCCAGACCGAAGCCGGCCACCACCAGCCCGGAAATCTGCCCCTTCATATGGGGTTTAAACCACTTGACGGCCGCCGGAGTGGGAGCGGCGTAACCAAAGCCCAGGCCGATACCAACGATTACCCCGAAGGTAATGGCCAGCACCTGGAAAGAGTTGCCGAAAAGACCCGACAGGATCAGACCGCCGCCGGCAAAGATGCCGCCAATGGTGGCCACCCAGCGGGGACCGATCTTATCCACCAGCCGCCCGGCCGGAACCATGGCAATGGCAAAGACCACACAGGCAATGGTATAGGGGATGGCCGAAGCAGTTTTACTCCAGCCCAGCTGGTTGATCAGAGCGGCGGCAAAAACGCTCCAGGTATACAAAACCCCCAGGCACAGGTTGATGCCCGTGCCGGCAAAGGTGACCGCCCAGGCCCGTCCCGCTCCAGGCTGATTGGGTAAAGACATTGAATGCACCTCCAGTCATAATAGTTAAGAATGATTGCACCAGCAACCTCCTATAACAGGCACCACCGGAAAAAATACCGTACCAGTAAACGAGTCCTGCAATTCTAAATATTCGGTCTCTTATGGATCCCGCTTTTGGTCAAACCCCCTTTCGCATCATTCCTGATACTATGTTTATTTTATAACTCATGCACAAAAGAAGATATGCTTTTCCCGGCAACAGGCAGATCAACCCACCAAACGGTCGCCCCTCCGGCAAAGGGGACCGGAGTCCCGGTTAAAACCCCTATTTTCAACCGGGGACCTTTTTTCGACCACTGGGGAACCGGTAGCAACGTTCCGGCGCCGGGCAAAGGGCCTGGCAGTACCGGAAGCAGGAAGTCATTATGTGCATAAGAAAAAGAAGGCTTTTCAGCTGACCGGTTTCATGGTATGATAAAAGCTGTACAATTTTCCCGTCGCATTATGCGAGCAAGCTTTCCATAATGAAATCCTAACCTAAGGGGTGAACCGGCAAATGACGGAACAAAAGACACAGGAGAAGGACCGCAAAATCATCATCGTGGATACCACGCTGCGGGACGGTGAGCAGACCGCGGGGGTGGTTTTCGCCAACCGGGAAAAGTTGCGTATTGCCAAATTTTTGGATGAACTGGGCGTTCACCAGATTGAAGCCGGCGTACCGGTAATGGGAGGGGACGAACAGGAAGCCATCAAGGCCATCTGCAAAGCAGGCCTGAAGGCCAGCATCATGGGCTGGAACCGTCCGGTAATCAAGGACATCGAAGCCTCCCTGGCCTGCGGAGTGGATGCCGTGGCCATTTCTATTTCCACCTCCGACATCCACATCAAATACAAGCTCCAGACCAGCCGGGAGTGGGTCCTGGAAAAGATGGTCCAGGCGGTGGAATTTGCCAAAAAGGAAGGCATGTACATTTCGGTGAACGCCGAAGACGCCTCCCGCAGCGACATGGATTTTCTGCTGCAGTTTGCCCGGGCGGCCAAGGAGGCCGGCGCCGACCGCCTGCGTTACTGCGATACCGTGGGCATTCTGGATCCCTTCAGCACCTATGAGCGCATCAAAACCATCCTGGAAAATGTAGATCTGGATATTGAAATGCACACCCATAACGATTTCGGCATGGCCACGGCCAACGCCCTGGCCGGGGTAAGGGCCGGCGCCAACCACGTGGGGGTAACCGTCATCGGCCTGGGCGAGCGGGCCGGCAACGCCGCCCTGGAAGAAGTGGTCATGGCCTTAAAGCATCTGGCCGGCATCGACCTGGGCTTTAAAACGGAAATGTTCCGGGAAGTGGCCGAATATGTGTCCCGGGCCTCCGGGCGGGAGCTGCCGGCGTGGAAGGCCATCGTGGGCTCCAATATGTTTGCCCACGAATCGGGCATCCATGCCGACGGGGCATTGAAAAACCCCAAAACCTACGAGGCCTTCCACCCGGAGGAAGTGGGCCTGGAGCGCCAGATCGTCATCGGCAAGCACTCCGGCACCGCCGCCTTGAAAGCCAAGTTCGCCGAATACGGCATTCATTTGAGCGAATTCCGCGCCCAGGAATTGCTGGCCAAGGTGCGTTCTTACTGCGTATCCTTGAAACGGCCGCTTTTCGATAAGGAGCTCATGTACATCTACGAAGATTATTTCGGAAAATAGGCAGTCATCCCAGGCGGGCCGCCCCGCGGCAACCGGCGGCTGCCCGGACGGGGCGGCCATAGAGCAGGCCTGCTGAATAACCCTTTGGTTTTAACAACTGTAAACAATCAGGAGGAAGCTGTGGTGGCACATAAAGTAACTCTCATCCCCGGCGACGGTGTGGGCCCGGAAATAGCCCTGGCCGCCCGCCGGGTCATCGACGCCAGCGGCGCACCCGTTGAATGGGAAGTGGTGGAGGCCGGGGAAGCCCTGATCCCCGCATACGGCACTCCCCTGCCTGAACCCGTGCTGGAATCCATCCGCCGGAACCGGGTGGCCCTGAAGGGTCCCATCACCACCCCCGTGGGCGGGGGTTTTCGCAGCGTGAACGTAACCCTGCGCCAGGAACTGAATCTCTTTGCCAATGTGCGCCCGGCCCGCACCCTGCCGGGGGTGGCCACCCGCTACCAGAACGTGGACCTGGTGGTGGTGCGGGAAAACACCGAAGATCTTTATGCGGGCATCGAGCACCGGGTAGGGCGGGACGCCGCCGAAAGCATCAAGATCATCACCCGGGAAGCCTCGGAGCGCATCGTACGCTTTGCCTTCGACCTGGCCCGTAAACAAAATCGCCGGAAGGTCACCGCCGTGCACAAGGCCAATATAATGAAACTCTCCGACGGCCTGTTTCTGGAATGCGCCCGGAAGGTGGCTGAAGAATACCCGGACATCGCCTTTGAAGATATGATCGTGGACGCCATGTGCATGAAGCTGGTCCAGAGCCCGGAAAATTACGATGTACTGGTGCTGCCCAACCTGTACGGGGACATTGTCAGCGATCTTTGCGCCGGGCTGGTGGGCGGCCTGGGCGTGGCCCCCGGCGCCAACATCGGCCTGGAAGCGGCGGTTTTTGAACCGGTCCACGGCAGCGCTCCCAAGCACGCCGGCAAAAACCGCATCAACCCCCTGGCCATGATCCTTTCGGGAATAATGATGCTGCAGCACCTGGGTGAGGAAGGGGCGGCCGGTCGCATCCAGGAAGCGGTGGTGACCGTCCTGCAGGAAGGGAAAGCATTGACCTACGACCTGGGCGGCAGCGCCGGTACCAGTGACATGGCCGACGCCATAATTGAAAAAATGAATTCGCTACCATAGGCAGGGTGCCGCCCGGCACTCACCGAAAAACCACTTTACCTCCCATTGTGCAGGTTTCAGTTGACAACCGGTTTTTAAGAAGTTCTTGCCTGTCAGTGAGCGCCGGGTCCAAAGGAAGGCGACCCGCGGAGCACCGGTAACCCATACGGTTTATCTCACCGGACCATCATTTTAAACCGATGGTCTTTTTTTTGCGCATAAAACAACTACGGGGGCATAATAATAAACCTGTGGCTCCGTTTCGCCCCGATGTCTTAAACAAAATGGAGGTGATGCTTTTGGCCCATCCCACAAATTTCGGCGAAGCGGAAGGAAGGATACAGTCCATGCACAGGGCCGATTTCCCCGGCGGAGTGGTGGTTGATCCCACCCCCATCACCGCCTACGACGAAATAACGGTATTTTACAATGGCCTGCTGGCCCGAAGGGGGGCCGAAGAAGTTTTCCTGCACATTGGTTTCGGCGATGCGCAAAAATGGCATAATGTGCAGGATCTGCGGATGTCCCGCACCGGGTGGGGATTTGTTAGAACCCTGGAAATGCCGGATGAAAGCCGCTTCAACTTCTGCTTCCGGGACAATGCCAATAACTGGGATAATAATAACGGGCTCAACTGGAGCTATGAGATCCATAACGGCCAAATGCGGATTTAATCATGAAGCGAAGGTAAATTACACTTATTCAAGATACAGTGGATGCGCATTTACCTTCCAGATCCCTACCGTCAAAGCCCGGTAGGGATTTCACTTTAATTTTTCCATGGAGGGGATTATGTTTGCGGGTAGTGATGCTGTCCTGGGAATATCCGCCCCGGTCCGTGGGCGGACTGGCCCAGCATGTTTATGACCTCACCACCGCGCAGGCGCAAATTGGGGAAGAAGTGCATGTGCTTACCTGCGGCCTGGACGGTATCCCGTCCTATGAAATGGTCAACGGGGTGCATGTACACCGGGTAAACGCCTACCATATTTCCGCCCCCGGCTTTGTCACCTGGGTGGCCCAGCTCAATATGGCCATGCTGGAGCGGGCCATTCCGCTCCTCAACGAACTGGGCAGCGTGCATATTCTCCATGCCCATGACTGGCTGGTGGCCTACGCCGCCCGGGTCATCAAACATGCCTACCGCCTGCCGCTTGTTGCCACCATTCACGCCACCGAATACGGCCGCAACCACGGTCTGCACAACGACCTGCAGCGTCATATAAGTGATATTGAGTGGTGGCTGACCTATGAGGCCTGGAGAGTCATCTGCTGCAGCCATTATATGAAAAACGAAGTGCGACACGTCTTCCAGGTTCCCGAAGATAAGATAGAAATCATTGTCAACGGCGTCAACCCGGCCAATTTTGCCGTACGCAGCATGCGGGTGTCCCGGGACCAGTACGCCGCTCCCGATGAACAGATTGTTTTTTACGTGGGGCGGCTGGTGCAGGAAAAGGGTGTTCAGGTGCTCCTGGATGCGGCCCCGGAAATTCTGGCCCGCCACCCCAAAACCAAGTTTGTCATTGCCGGCAAGGGACCTTTCGCCGAAGAGCTGCACCGGCGGGCGGCCGCCCTGGGCATAGCCCACCGGGTTTACTTTACGGGCTATATCGACGACGAGGTACGCAATTCCCTCTACAGCTGGGCCGATGTGGCCGTATTCCCCAGCCTGTATGAGCCCTTCGGCATCGTCGCCCTGGAGGGTATGGCCGCCAGGACACCGGTGGTGGTGGCCGATACGGGGGGCTTAAGTGAAATTGTGGAACACGGGGTGAACGGGCTGAAATTTTACCCCGGAAACAGCCATTCCCTGGCCGATATGGTGGTCTGGCTGTTAAAGGACCGTCAACTGGCCCAGAGCCTGCGCCAGCGAGCCTTCCGCCAGGTTCAGGAGCAATTCAACTGGCGGGATATCGCCCTGCACACCCGGCAGGTATACCAGGAGGTATGGCAGGCCTACCGCAGGGCAAACTGGTACGGCCCGGACGTGCGGATGAACGGTCTCTTCAACCGGGTGACCAAAATCTTTGCCCGGGCCTGACCGTTTCAATTACTATCATGCAAGGAGGGATTGAATGAAAGCGATCATTATGGCCGGTGGCGAGGGTTCCCGCCTGCGCCCTCTCACCTGCAACCGCCCCAAACCAATGGTACCGGTGGCCAACCGCCCCATGATGGCCCATATTGTGGAATTACTGAAACAGCACGGTTTTACCAGCGTGGCCGTAACATTGCAGTATATGCCCGACGCCATCCGGGACTATTTTGGCAGCGGTACCGGTTATGGAATGAACATGCATTACTTTGTGGAAGAAGCGCCCCTGGGTACGGCCGGCAGCGTAAAAAATGCCGCCGGTTTCCTGGACGAAACCTTCCTGGTGATCAGCGGCGACGCCCTGACCGACCTGGATTTGACCCGGGCCGTGGAGTTTCACCGCCGGCAGGAAGCCATGGCCACCCTGGTCCTGACCCGGGTGGAACGTCCCCTGGAATACGGCGTGGTCATTACCCGTCCCGACGGCCGGATCACTCAGTTTCTGGAAAAACCGGCCTGGGGTGAGGTTTTCAGCGACACGGTCAATACCGGTATCTACGTTCTGGAACCGGAAGTGCTGGAATACATTCCACCGGATCGCGCCTTTGACTTCAGCAAGGACCTTTTCCCCCTGCTTTTGCGGGAGAAAAAGCCCCTTTTCGGGGTAGTCCTGCCGGGTTACTGGTGCGATATCGGCAACCTGCAGCAGTACCTGCAGGCTCACCGGGACGTGCTCTCGGGCCGGGTGAAGGTAAACCTGCCGGGCCGGGAAATAGAGCCGGGGGTCCGGGTGGGTGAAGGAGTGGACATGGGCGCCGGCGCCCGCATTAGCGGTCCGGTGCTTATTGGGGACGGGTGTCATATCGGTCCCGGGGTGGAAATCGAACCCTACAGCGTTTTGGGGGAAGGCTGTCTGATCCAGGAGCGGGCCTCCATTAAACGCAGCGTCCTCTGGAACAACGTTTATCTGGGTGAGGGAGCGGCCCTGCGGGGAGCGGTGGTAGCCAGCCGGGTGCAGATACAGGCCGGCGCGGCGGTATACGAAGGAGCCGTCATCGGCAGCGATTCGGTGCTCAAGGAGCGGAGCATTATCAAACCCGACGTCAAACTGTGGCCCCATAAAATGGTGGAAAGCGGGGCCATCGTCCAGAACAGCCTGATCTGGGGCACCCGTTTGCCCAAAAAAATTTTCGGACTGGAAGGGATAACCGGACTGGTCAACGTGGAAATGACCCCGGAGTTCGCCTGCCGCGCCGGAGCAGCCTTTGCCTCGGCCATGGGCGGTCATGGTGTGCGTCTGGGGGTGAGCAGTGACAATTACCCCTCATCGGCCATGCTGAAAACGGCTTTAACCTGTGGGCTGCAGTCGGCCGGAGCGCAGGTGGTGGACCTGGGAACCGGAATCACCCCCATGCACCGCTTTGCCGTGCATAACCTGGGATTATCCGGCGGGGTGCATGTGCGCATCTCTCCCCGGCGCACCGGTCAGTCCACCCTGGTTTTCACCAACGGCAGGGGAGGGAATATTTCCCGCAGCGTGGAGCGCAAGGTGGAAAATCTGCTCATGCGGGAAGACTTCCACCGGGTGGATCCGTCCGCCATCCTGACCCCGGAATATATAACCGATCCGGTACCGGAATACATCGAAGCCCTGCTCAAGGAACTAAACCAGACCATAATGACCAGGGCCGGTTTCAACGTGGTGATTGCCTGCGACTGGCACAACCTGGACGCCTTCTGGCAGCCCCTGGCCAGCAGGTTGAACATCCGGATGGAAAGGCTTACGGCGGGCAATGACAGGGGGTATAGCCGCCCTGATGATCCCGAGATATTGAACAATTTGATCCGGCGGGTACAGGAACGGAATGCTTCGGCGGGAGCGCTGCTGGATCCCAATGGCGAGCGGTTGATACTGGTGGATGAACGGGGAAGGGTAATTCAGGACAACCTGCTGACCGCCCTCATCGCCCTGATTATCCTCCGGGCACAGGAAGGGCCGGTAGTGGTGCCGGTCACCGCCCCCCGGACCATCGAAGTCCTGGCTGAAAAATACCGGGGACGGGTGGTGCGTACCAAAACTTCCGTGCAGGACTTTGTGGAAAAGGTACTGGGACAGGACGAAACCCGGGGCAAAAACGGCGGTGGACGGGTATCCCAGTTTTTGTTGCATTTCGACGCTCTGGGTGCGTTGACCCGCATCCTGGAATTTGCCGCCCGGAACGGGCTCAGCCTGGCTTCCCTGGTGGATGAAATACCGGCTTTCTTCATGGATCAGCGGGATGTGCCGGTACCCTGGGAGGCTAAAGGACGGGTCATCCGGAAATTGATTGAAGAGCCGCCGGCGCCGGATCTGGAACTGCTGGACGGGGTGAAGGTTTTTCATCCCCAGGGATGGGCACTGGTTCTCCCTGATCCCGATGAGCCCCTGTGCCGGGTGTTCAGCGAAGGGGCTTCCATGGAAATAGCCCAATCCCTGACCGAGTTTTACATTGAAAAAATCAACGAAATCGCCGGGCTGGCGTAGCAATAAAAAACTCCCTGGAAGGGGAGTTTTTTTATAAGTAATTTTCTATACCGTCTTTTGCTTTTCCCGGCTCCGGTACCAGGTGTAGTCCATATGGGGGAAAATGTTGTTGGTGTTTTCCAGCCAGGACAGCCAGCCTTCGTCAATGCGCCGCCCCTTTATCTCATCGTAAAGGCGCAGGAAATTGAGTACGTGGTTTTTCGTACGCCGCACGGCGTAATCCACCATGGTACCGGTGCTCATGATAAAAGCCCAGTCGCTGCTCTGGGCCAGCAGCAGTTCCCTGGCCGCCTGGTTCAGCGCCCGGCGCAGGACACCATCGGTCACGGGGAAATGATCGGCCAGTTCCACCATGCGGGACGCAGCCAGATGCAGGTGGCGGTAGATCCAGTCGTTGGCCTGGCAGAGCCACACCTCGTTGTAGCCTTTGTCTCCCCAGCTGGAAGGGCAGGGCCGGGCCACCTGATTGCAGGGGAAACGCTGCAGGTAATCACCCGGGGCGATCAGTTCCACCGTCTTCTGATCAAAGTGAATCTTGCGTATGAGCATTTCCAGCCACAGGGGGCCTTCAAACCACCAGTGGCCGAAAAGCTCGGCGTCATAGGGGGCCACAATTATGGGCGGCCGGTCCATGTGCCGGTTTAAATATTTTATTTGCAATTCCCGGTTGAACATGAAATTGCCGGCATGAACGGCCGCCTTTTCCCGGGCCCAGGCCGGTACATAGGGCTCCTTGTGATTGGTTTGCCCGGTGATGCGGTAATACTTGATGCCCGTATGTACCCGAATGCCGTCGGGATGAATGTACGGCTTGATGTATTCGTAATCCAGGTCAAAACCAATGTCCCGGTAAAACTCCCGGTAGTCAAAGTCTCCGGGATAGCCCTCCCGGGCGCTCCATACCTGCCTGGACGACTCCACATCGCGGCCGAAAACGGCCACCCCGCTGGGGCAAAACAGGGGGGCGAACACCCCGTAACGGGGCCGGTGGGAAGCAAAAAGCACCCCGTGGGTATCGGTGAAGAAATAACGGATACCATACTCTTTTAAAATATCGTCAATCCCCGGGGCATAAGCACATTCCGGCAACCAGATGCCCCGGGGCGAAACGCCGAAATGCCGCCGGTATAAATCCACGGCCACGGCTATTTGCACCCGTACCGCCTCGGGATTTACCATCAACAGGGGCAGATAACCATGGGTGCCGGCACAGGTGATGATTTCCAGGCGGCCCAGGTCCTGAAAGCGCTTGAAACCCTGAACGATATTTCTCCGGTAAACCTGATGATAGGTACGGGCAATTTCCTGAAAAAGGTCCCGGTACAGCAGGGCCGTTTCGTGGAAAGGGGTGTGCCTGGTCCGCTCCACTTCTCTGCCGGCCAGCTCCATCAGGCGCTCCAGGTGCCGGGAATAACGTTCCTGAAGCAGGGGATCGGTCAGCATGGAGATCAGGGGCGGGGACAGGGAAACGGTTAAACGAAAAGGCACACCGTCGCTGACCAGGCGTTCAAAAACATGTAACAAAGGAATGTAGGTTTCGGTGATGGCTTCGTAAAGCCACCTTTCCTCCAGAAAGTGTTCGTGTTCCGGATGGCGTACAAAAGGCAAATGGGCATGTAATACTAAAGCCAGGTATCCACCGGTCACAGTTATCCCCCTCTGAATATTTTTATTAATGCATCTCAAACTCCCTTTCCGGCGGGCGGACAGGCGGGCCGAAACCGGGGGAACTGATGGAGACGGGTACCACTGCCATCCGCCCGGCCACCTCCCGGGCAATCATGGGCGAACTGACCCCATACTGGAACCGGTAGGAACGGTACAAATCTTCAATCCACATCCATTCTTCGTCCAGGCACTCGGAAAGGGTGGCCCGGGGGGTGGTCACCACATTGGAACGTAAAAGGGTGACAAAACGCCCGTCGGGAAAAACCCTCCCCAGATCCACACAAAAGGAACGGTTGGGCCGGCCCACGGGAATATGCCAGCTGTCCGCCGTCTCTTGAATCTGGATGTCCATGAAGCTGTTGGCGTTATAACCATTGAAATCCACACCGGTCACATCATAAACTCTTAATACGGGGCGGGTGGAAGCCCATGCCCTGGCACCAAAGGTGGAAGCAAACTCCTCCTGTCTGGTGGCGGTAATTTCCCAGTAGGCATAAAGCCAGTAGGGATCCCTGACCAGCAATACCAGGCGGTCAAGGCCGTAGTACCGGGGAAGATCCGGACCCGGCGATTCCGGCAGTTTGACGGGCGGCACGGGCGCGGCCAGTTCTTCGGCCATTTCTTCCCTGAAAAGGGAAGGGATCTCCTCTTTTGTGGCCACCGATTGCCGGGATGGTTTTCTGAATGGCCATAAAAAAATGGCCAGAAGCAGTATTGCCAAGGCGACCCCGACGACCACGGGAATTAATACGGTCATGGATGGCCCTCCTTAATGTAAACTGAAATTGCAGCTTATAATAAATCCTGGATTGATGTTATAATTTAATTGGGCGAGGGGCTTTTTTTATTATTGCCGCTGGACCGGGTTTTATGAACGAAAAATCAGGCCCTGTCTGGAATAAAATTGTTAAAATGCCAGAATAAAAAAACCGTTAGGGAGGTTTTCACATGTTTGTCAATCCCGCAGATCCGGTGTTAAAGGACCTGTTGAGCAACAGCCGGCGCATTGCCGTGGTGGGACTCTCCAACAAACCGGAAAGGGACAGTTACCGGGTGGCCGCCTACCTCAAGGAACAGGGTTATGAGATCATCCCGGTCAATCCCGCGATCCAGGAGGTTCTGGGGGAAAAGGCCTATCCGGATCTATCTTCCATACCCCATCCGGTGGATATCGTGGATGTTTTCCGCCGGCCGTCGGAAGTACCGGAAATAATTGAAGCGGCCCGGCAGCTCAATCCCCAACCGGTTATCTGGCTGCAACTGGGAGTGATACACCAGGAAGCAGCCGAACAAGCCCGGTCCCGGGGACTGACCGTGGTCATGGACCGCTGTCTGATGGTGGAGCACCGGCGGCTGCTGGAAGGAGATCGTTAGGTGTGCAAAAAAATTTTGCCGGCCGCACACCGGCAAAACCCTTTGCCTGCAGCACCGGGGACGGTTCCGGCGAAATTGCCGGAGGGCCGCCGGGTCCGGGAAATTCTGGAAATTTTAGACCGCACCTACCCCGATGCCCGCACGGCACTGCATTTTAACAACCCATTCCAGCTGCTGGTGGCGGCCATCCTTTCCGCCCAGACCACCGACCGGCAGGTAAACAGCATTACCGACCGGCTGTTCCGTCACTACCGCCGGCCGGAAGATTTCGCCCGGCTGAACCCGGAGGAGCTGGCCCGGGAAATCCAGGGCTGCGGGCTCTACCGTAATAAGAGTAAAAACATCATTGCCACCAGCCGCATTCTGGTGGAAAAATATAATTCCCGGGTGCCCGATAGGCTGGAAGAACTGGAAAGCCTCCCCGGAGTGGGCCGCAAAACGGCCAACGTGGTGCTCAATGTGGCCTTCGGGCGGCCTACCATTCCGGTGGATACCCACGTTTTCCGGGTCAGCCACCGGCTGGGTCTGGCCCGGAGCAAAACGCCCGAAAAAACAGAGGAAGAGCTGGTATCCCTCATCCCGGAAGAAAGACGCCGGGCCGCCCATCACCAGCTCATTGCCCACGGCCGGCAGGTTTGCACGGCCCGCAGCCCCCGCTGTCCCGCCTGTCCCCTGGCCCATTTATGCCCGGAGGGAAAATAAAGGAAAAGGGCTCCCCCCGACGCAGACGGGAGCCCCCATTCATCTGTGGGTTATGCAAATTGCCCTATCCACGGCTACCTTTCGATGCCGCCATTTTAAATACCTGGCATTTACCGGTTCCCCCAATCTTTGCAGCACCAAATACCGGACAGCAGGGAACAAATGCCCGAAGAACCATGAACTATTCGGTGAGCGCCGGGGTAACTGTTACTTAACCTTGCTGCTGCTGTACAACCGTTTGCACCGGTGCCGGCTTGATGATGGGACCGGGGAAGGGTACCACTTTACGGCCAAACTCGGTGTTTAAAATGATGGCCATGGCCGTGTAGAGACCAAACCAGCCGGCAATAAACAGCAGGGTGCCGGCCACGGGCTGCCAGGCTTTGGAAATAACCCCCATATCGGAAAGGGCCACCATAAACAGCGCCGGATCAAGGGCCACCACCACCGCCGTCAGGGTCAAAGGCGACTTGAAGTAAGCCGGTGTCCAGGTGGTCAAGGCAATGGCCAGGGCCAGCCAGGCCCAGCCGTCGATGCGGGCGTCGATCTTCCAGCCGTTGGTTGCGGCAAAAAACTTAAAGATGAGTTCCAGGCCGGTAACCAGCATGAAGAAGGCGGAGAAAAAGGTGAACACGTTGCCGCCGGTAGTGGCCCCTTCGTTTAATTCAATGAGGCCGACGGATAGCTGAACCACAAAACCGCCCAAAAGCCAGATGCCCAAAAGGGGCACCGCCCCGGCACTGACTTTACCCGTAAAAAGCGCATAAAAAGTGAAACAGGCCATGGCCAGGGCAACCAGCCCCGCCGGGCCGGGATTGGCCCACCCGTGTCCCTTTGCGGACATGCTCATTCCCCCTGTTTTTAAATTTTTTGCAGTTTCCCCAAATGCGTTGATCTAATTTTTATGCCCTTCCTTGATCACCACCCCCTTTTTATTTTTGAATTGCAAGAAAAGGGCCAATATTCTGTTTTGAGTTTCATTATTTACTTACGGGATTAACCGGCCAAAGGGCCCACCGGGGAGTTGTCAATCCGCCCGGGAAAAGATAAAATTAATCCTGAAATGTTCATATACAATACACTCCCCTTGAGCCGCCGCAACTGGCAAACGGTACAGGCACGCAACCGCCAGTGTCAATGAATGGCTAAGAAGTAATGTAAACAAGGCTAAACAGCCCCGAAGGAGCCAATCCGGCAATGCATATCGTCCTGGTGGAACCTGAAATACCCGCCAACACCGGTAACATCGCCCGCACCTGCGCCGCCACCCGCAGTATTCTCCACCTGGTGCGTCCTCTGGGCTTTTCCACCGATGACAAACACCTGAAAAGGGCCGGTCTGGATTACTGGCACCTGGTGGAAATTCATTACCACGACTCTTTTTCCCAGCTGCGGGAGCTTTATTCCGGGCACACTTTTTACTTTTTAAGCACCCGGGGGGAACAACTGTATACCAGTGTTAAATACCACCCTTCGGACTTTCTGGTCTTCGGCCGGGAAACCCGGGGACTGCCGGCCGAATTGCTGGCCGCCAACAAACCATACACCCTGCGCATCCCCATGGCCCGGGGGACCACCCGCTCCCTGAATCTGGCCAATTCCGTGGCCCTGGTATTGTACGAAGCCTTAAGACAGCAGGACTTTCCCGGGCTGGAGTAATGCCCGGCTTAACACAACCTTTTGTAAATTCTAAAAATAAGCAGGAATCCCCCGGTAAAAAGAGAATAATTTATATATGTTCAGAAGTGAAGACATTTTTTAGAAAGGAAACAACCCCATGAACCTGACCATGGACCAGTTGCAAGGTCGTCTGGAAGAAAACGGCTATATTTGCGAAGAGGAACTGGTGGTCACTCTGTACCTGGCTCTAAAATTAGGCCGCCCCCTGCTGGTGGAGGGGGCTCCCGGAGTGGGCAAAACGGAGGTGGCCAAATCCCTGGCCCGGGCTCTCAACACGGAATTGATCCGCCTGCAGTGCTATGAGGGCCTGGATGAAACCAGGGCGCTGTATGAATGGAACTACCAGCGACAGTTGTTGAAAATTCAAATTGCCCGGGGCAGTTGTGACGACGCCGCCCTGGAGAAGGACCTTTTCGACCTGGAATATCTTTTAGAAAGGCCCCTGTTAAAGGCCATCAGGGCCCACCGGCAGGTTGTCCTGCTGATTGACGAAGTGGATAAAACCGATCCGGAGTTCGAGGCCTTTTTATTTGAGCTGCTTTCGGACTTCCAGGTTTCCATACCTGAAGTGGGCACCTTGCAGGCCAGGCATATCCCCGCCGTGGTTCTGACCAGCAACGGCGAACGGGAGCTGTCCGACGGCTTAAAGCGCCGCTGCGTTTACCTCTATATCGATTATCCCTCCGTAGAAAAGGAAATGCGCATCCTGCAGGTGAAGGTGCCGGAAGCCAAAGAAGAGCTGGCCCGTCAGGTGGTCCGGGCGGTGCACTATATCCGCACCCACCTGGATTTGCAGAAAAAACCATCCATCGCCGAAACCCTGGATTGGGCCCGGGCACTGGTGGCCCTGCATACCGACGTCCTGACGCCCGAAGCCGTGGGACTAACCTTGAACCTGTTGCTGAAAAACCGGGAGGACCAGGCGGTTTTAAAACAGCAGGTGGGGCTGGCCGGCCTGGTCAGCCAAATAGCCGGAGGGGAAGGCGACCTCCCGCGGACGGCGTGCCAGTGCGCCCATTGCCACCATGGTTGATACCCGGGGCACGGCCCGGCACTCACCAGAATATTTTTTACTCCTGGTGCCGCAGGTTTGATTGATACCCATCTGTTCTATAAACCCGGTATGCCGGTGAGTGCCGGGTCCAAAGCGAACGGCGCTATACTTATCCCCCCAAAAAAGTGAGGTGGCCGGGATGCCCGTTGATCCCGTCACCCGGGCGGTACTCCACATGGAAGGGGAGGGCAGCAATTCCCTGCCCCGCAGTCTGGTGCGCTTCATCCACATCCTGCGCCATCTGGGTATGCGGATAAGCACGGCCGAAACCCTGGATGCCTGTCAGGCACTGCTTGAGGTTGACCTGCTGGACAGGGAACAGGTCCGGGCCGCCCTGGGTGCCCTGCTGGTGAAAAGCCGCGCCGAGCGGCAGATATTTACCATGGCCTTCGACCGTTTCTTTGTCCCGCCGGAAGAAAAAGATCGCCGGCGCCGGGAAAGGCGGCAGCTTCTGGACCGGGAGGAAGCCCGCCTGGAAGACGCCCGAAAAGAGCTGCAGGACGCCCTGGCACCATGGGGCACGGAAATAAACTTTACCGGGGAGGAAGTGCATACCTTTGCCGGCATGCCCCGGAAAGAACGGGAGCGCCTGCTGGAGCTGGTCCGGCAGATGCGGGGCAATCCGGTGAACAACCCGGGTGCGATGATTGGCCGCATCATGCAGTCGGCGCTCAACTACTGGCGCTACTACCTGCTGAAAACCCGGGGGGAAGAGGGGCGACGGGAGCTGGAAGCCGAGCTGACCGGTGAGGAAGACATGGATGACGTAATTGACGGCGTGGCCGCCGATTTTTACCGGCACCCGGAAGACCGTCTCCTCTACCAGGACATGCAGCAGATTGCCGATGAAAACCTGGAGAGGGCCACCCGCATTATCCAGCACCTGTCCGACCAGCTGGCTCACCGCCTCTCCCGCCGCTACCGTCAGAGCCGGAAAAGACAGGTGGTGGATATCCGCCGCACCATTCGTCGCAACATCCCCTGCGGGGGCACACCATTAAAACTATCTTACCGCTCCCGGCGCACCCACCGCCCGCGACTGGTGCTTGTCTGCGATGTCTCCGCCTCCATGGCCCGCTATGCCCGCTTTGTGCTGCAATTTATCTACGGCCTTTCCAGCGCGGTTCAGGATATCGAAAGCTTCGTGTTTTCCGAGGATCTGGAGCGGGTAACTCCCGGTTTTCGCCAGGGGCGGGGTTTTGTGCAGACCATGACCGATATGATCAACGCCAGCCGGCAGTGGGGCCGGACCACCAACCTGGGACGGGCGCTGTCCAGTTTGCGGCACAACCACCGGTCTTTGCTTACCGGTGATACCATTTTCATCATTGTCAGTGATACAAAAACCATTGCTCCCCGGGAAGCAGCCAGGGAACTGGAAGCCATACGCCGGCAGGTCAAAGATATCCTCTGGCTGAACACCGTACCCCGCCGGGAATGGGGTACCCTGCCCGGAGTAGCGGCTTTCGCCCCCCTGGCACAAATGTTCGAATGTCACACCCTTGCCCACCTGGAAGAGATATTTTGCCGTCAAATGCTCAAACACTCCCGGTAAGGCAGGATTTTGACCGGTTATCGTTGAATAGAATGAACTAAAAGCGGGTGACGGACAAAATTATCAAGAAGGGGGGTGTAAACATTGGCCCTGAACAAGTATCTGGTGGAAAACGCCGGTCTTTTGAGCGATTACCTGGACATTTTCAATTCCGTGCACAACATAGTCATTGCAGTGGATCACCAGGGACGCGTTATCGTTTTCAACCCCACGGCGGAAAGGGTTTTCAACTGCCGGGCGGAAAGGGCCATGGGCCGCCTGATCAGCGAAGTTATTCCGGGGACGGGCCTGTTAAAAGTACTGAAAACAGGGAAACCGCACATCGGACGCAAGTTTGTCCGGGGTAATACCCTCTATGTGGTCAACCGCACCCCCATTATCCGGAACAATGCCATTGTGGGAGCCATCGGTGTAGCCCAGGAAATTAGCGAACTGCAATATCTGGCAGCCGAGCTGGAAGAAGCCAGGGAAGTGAACGGTATTCTGGAAAGCATTTTCAACAGCAGCCGGGACGGATACATTGCCATCAACAACCGGGGAGAAATAATCATGCTCAATCAGACCATGGCCGACTTCCTGGAAACCACCCCGGACGACGCCATAGGGCGGCAAATTACGGAAGTGGTACCGGTCACTGAGCCGGACCTGATCCCCCGCACCGGCAAACTGCAGCAAGGAAAAGTGATACGGCTCCGGGGCAGGGAAACGCTGGTCATCCATTACCCCATACACAAACGGGGACAGGTTGTGGGTGCGGTAAGCAAGATAATATTTCAGGACATGGAACAGCTGGTGGCTCCGGCCGGGCAATGGCATTCCCTGCGACACAACCCGGACCGGGCGGAACAGGAACGCTCTTCAGGCGCCCGTTACACCCTGGACAACCTGATCGGCACCAGCCCGGCCATGGTTCAGTTAAAGGAAACCATTCGCCGGGTGGCTCAAGGACCTTCCACGGTGCTGCTCCATGGGGAAAGCGGCACGGGCAAGGAACTGGTGGCCCATGCCCTGCATACGTCATCCCCCCGCCGCCGGGGGCCCTTTGTCAAGGTAAACTGCGCGGCCGTTCCGGAAAACCTTTTGGAATCCGAGCTTTTTGGTTACCAGGAAGGAGCCTTTACCGGCGCCCGCAAGGGCGGACAAATGGGTAAGTTTGAACAAGCCCACGGAGGAACCATTTTTCTGGATGAAATTGGAGACATGCCGCTGCCCATGCAGGCCAAGCTCCTGCGGGTACTCCAGGAAAAGGAAATCGAGAGACTGGGGGACAGCCGGCCGCGGCCCCTGGATGTGCGCGTGGTGGCGGCCACCAACCGGGAGCTGGAAGAGCTGATCCGCCAGGGACGTTTCCGGGAGGATCTTTACTACCGGCTAAACGTTGTTTCCCTCTATCTACCACCCCTGCGAGAACGGCGGGGGGACCTCTGGGATCTGGTACGACACTTCATTCACAAATTCAACGCCGGGTTTGGCCTGAAAGTTCGTGATCTGTCTGCCGCTGCATGGAAAATAATGCAAAGTTATCACTGGCCCGGCAACGTCCGCGAACTGGAAAATGTGATTGAACGTGCTTTTAACCTGGTGGAGGATGACATTATTGAAACAAAACATTTACCCCCTTATTTACAAAAACTGGACCAGAAGGCGCTGAAAAACTGCCAGCAGCGCACTTTACCCGTACTGCTGGAAGAGGTGGAAAAGGAAGCCCTGATGGAAGCCCTGGCCGCAGCCGGGGGTAATAAAATGCAGGCGGCCAGGACCCTGGGCATTTCCCGGGCCTGGTTGTATAAAAAGATGAAACAGTACGGCATACAACTCTAGACCGACCGCCTGTTCCCGGGGTCCACCCGGACCTTAACGGAACTCCCATCCATCATTTTACCAGGGCGTATCCCTCCAACGGGTGCGCCCTTATGGCTGTTTTACGGGGCTGTCTCTTTGGAAACGGTAACCCTTATCAAACAATTAATTTATTATATAATAAATGGTTTTTGAATTAATCTTGACAGCGGTAAAAAAATATTTTACAATGAAATAGATACTTGTTATTATTACGGGAAGTGAAAGGTAATGAGCAAAAACTGCCGGATGACCAGGCAAAAAAAATTAATCCTGGAAATTCTGCGCCAGACCAATACCCATCCCACTGCAGACTGGATTTATGAACAGGCGCGCAAGCAAATTCCGGATATCAGCCTGGGCACCATATATCGCAACCTGGGCAACCTCAAACAGACGGGGGAAATCATGGAGCTCAACTATGGCAGCACGTTCAGCCGTTTCGATGGTAATCCCCGCAACCACTATCATTTTGTTTGTGATATCTGCGGCCGCATTTTCGATCTGGAGTTACCACTGCTGGATCACCTGGAAGAAGAGGTGTCCCGGTTGACGGGCATGGAGATAAACCGGCACCGTCTGGAGTTTTACGGCCAATGCCGGGACTGCCGGCACCAGAAGGAGGAAGCGGTGGAACGCAATCAGCCCCGGAATTCCCGGGTGAGCGGTAAACCGTCCTTTTAATGATGTTTCAGCGGAACTTTTCATAGGCCAGCTACTTGTTATCAACACTCTTTTACAGGGCCTGTTGGGTGGCCGGCTATTATAATCAGTTAAAGAAAGGGTGGCATCCCGGGGCCGCCCTTTAACTTTTTACGGCCTGCCGGAGCAACGGCAGGAATTTTTCTTTCTTACACGAATGAGGAAAATAAATAAGGTCTGAATGGCATTTATTTCCCCATACCCCAATCATCAGGAGTGTCTGTCCATGTTTGTTCACCTGCATGTTCATACGGAATACAGCCTTTTGGACGGAGCCGCCCGCATCAAGGAGGCGGTGGCTCAGGCAAAGGCCCTGGGCCAACCCGCCCTGGCCATTACCGACCACGGAGCCATGTTCGGCGTGGTGGACTTTTACAAGGCCTGTAAAAAAGAGGGGATCAAGCCCATTCTGGGCTGTGAAGTTTATGTAGCCCCCCGCACCATGCATGACCGGACGCCAAAGGTGGACGACCACCTCTACCACCTGGTCCTGCTGGCGGAAAACGAAAGGGGGTACCGCAACCTTTTACAACTGGTATCCCAGGCCTATACCGAAGGATTTTATTACAAACCCCGGGTGGACAGGGATTTGTTGTCCCGCCACAGCCAGGGATTGATCGCTTTAAGTGGATGCATAGCCGGTGAAGTGGCCGATCGCCTGCTGGCCGGTGAAAGGGAAAAGGCACAGGAAGCCGCTGCGGCTTACCGGGATATCTTCGGCCCGGAAAACTTTTTTCTGGAGCTGCAGGATCACGGCATGGCTGAACAACGCCGGGTAAACCAGGAACTGATCCAGCTCCACCGCAAGCTACACATACCCCTGGTGGTAACCAACGATGTGCATTACCTGAAAAAGGAACATGCCGCCATGCAGGACGTTCTGCTCTGCATCCAGATGGGCAAGAGTGTGGACGATCCCTCCCGGATGAAATTCCAGTCCCAGGAACTTTATTTAAAAAGTGAAGGGGAGATGGCCGGGATTTTTGGCGAATTAAAGGAGGCCATGGACAATACCGGCTTTATCGCCGAACGCTGCCAGGTGGATCTTTCCTTTGGCCGTCTTCACCTGCCCCATTACGAAGTGCCGCCCAACCACACGGCCGACAGCTACCTGGAAGAACTCTGCCGGGAGGGGGTGCGCAGGCGTTACGGCGAACCAGGCGAGGCAGTCCGGCAAAGGCTGGAGTATGAACTGAAAATCATCCGCCAGATGGGTTATTCCGCCTATTTTTTAATTGTATGGGATTTCATTCACTACGCCCGCCAGAACGGCATACCCGTGGGCCCCGGCCGGGGATCGGCCGCCGGCAGCCTGGTCTCTTACGTACTGGGGATAACCAACCTGGACCCCTTGAAATATGGCCTGCTCTTTGAACGTTTTCTCAACCCCGAACGGGTTTCCATGCCCGACGTGGATGTGGACCTGTGTTTCGAGCGGCGGGGGGAAGTGATCAACTACGTCACCCGGAAATACGGAGCCGACCACGTGGCACAGATTGCCACCTTTGGCACCATGGCCGCCCGGGCGGCCATCCGGGACGTGGGGCGGGCACTGAACATGTCCTACGGAGAAGTGGACCGGGTGGCCAAGCTGGTTCCTGCCGAACTGCATATCACCATTGAAAAGGCGCTGCAGGATTCCAGTGAGCTGAGGGAACTATACCAGGGGGATCCCCGGATAAAAAGGCTTATTGATACAGCCGCCCTGCTGGAAGGTATGCCCCGGCACGCCTCCACCCACGCCGCCGGGGTGGTCATCACCCGGGAACCCCTGACCCACTACCTGCCCCTGTACAAGACCGCCGACAGCCCTTTAACCACCCAGTTCGCCAAGGATCAGGTGGAAGAACTGGGGCTTTTAAAGATGGATCTCCTGGGGCTGCGTACCCTGACGGTCATTGCCGATACATTGAAATTAATCCGTCAGAACGGCGGACCGGATATAAACATAGACGAGATTCCCCTGGACGATCCCCAAACCTTTGCCCTTTTGTGCCGGGGGGAGGGCAGCGGTGTCTTTCAGCTGGAATCCAGCGGCATGCGGGCCATCTTGAAGGAATTGCGGCCGGAAGTCTTTGAGGACATTGTGGCCCTGGTGGCCCTTTACCGCCCCGGTCCCCTGGGCAGCGGCATGGTGGATGACTTCATTAAAAACAAGCATGGCGAAAAAAAGGTAACCTACCTGCATCCGAAGCTGGAACCCATTTTAAAAGACACCTACGGCGTAATCCTCTACCAGGAGCAGGTGATGCGCATTGCCAGCGATCTGGCCGGTTTTACCCTGGGCGAAGCGGATCTTTTGCGGCGGGCCATGGGCAAAAAGAAACCGGAGATCATCGCCGGCCTGCGCAACCAGTTCGTGGAAGGGGCGGTCAAAAACGGCGTGGAGGCAGGCGTTGCCGGTCAAATCTTCGATCTGATGGAATATTTCGCCGGTTATGGTTTCAACAAAAGTCACTCCGCCGCCTACGCCCTGGTGGCCTACCAGACGGCCTACCTGAAGGCAAACTATCCCGCGGAGTACATGGCCGCCCTGCTGACCTCCGTGCGGGACAACACGGACAAGGTGGCTGCCTATGTGGAGGAGTGCCGGCGCATGGGTTTGTCGGTGTTACCCCCCGATGTCAACGAAAGCCGGGAAAGTTTTACCGTGGTGGACGGTAAAATCCGTTTCGGCCTGGCCGCCATAAAGAATGTGGGTCTGGGTGCAGTGGAAGCCATCATCCGGTCCCGGGAAAAAAACGGCCCCTTTACTTCCTTTACCGATTTCTGCCGACGGCTGGATGCCCGGGTAATCAACCGGCGGGTGCTGGAGAATTTAATTAAAAGCGGCGCCCTGGATTCCCTGGGGCACCACCGGGCGCAGCTCATGGCGGCCATAGATTCCGGTCTGGCCCTGGCCCAGCAGTCCCAGAGGGAAAGAAGCAACGGCCAGCTGTCCCTGCTGGATGTGTGGGGAGACACCATGAGCGAGGAACTGACCCTGACCATGCCCCGCGTAAAGAAATTTTCCCGGTCCGAGATGCTCTCCCTGGAGAAGGAAGCCCTGGGACTGTATATCAGCGGCCATCCCCTGGAAGATTATCGTCAGGTGCTCCAGGAAGAAACCAGCGTCGCGGTGGCCGAGCTATCCGACGGGGAACAGGAGGGACCGGTAACCGTGGGCGGCATGCTCACCGGCTTAAAACGCATCGTCACCCGCCGGGGTGAACCCATGGCTTTTGGCACCCTGGAGGATCTCACCGGTAACATCGAGGTGGTGTTCTTCCCCCGGGTTTACCAGCAGTACGGCAAGTTCATCCAGCCCGACACCGTGCTTTTGATCCGGGGACATTTGAACAGGAATGATGAATCGATCAAGCTCATGGCCGAGGAAGTGGCTCCCTTAAACCGGAAAGCCGGGGGCAGTCTCTACCTGCAGTTCCGGGGAGCCACACCGGCCCTCCTCACCCGGGTACAGCAGGTGCTGCGCAGCCACCCGGGAAGCACGCCGGTTTACCTGTATTTCCCGGCGGAAAAGAAACTGGCCCGGACCTCCCGGGATTATTGGACTGATCTGTCTTCCGGCGTATTGCATCAACTGAACCAGCTTTTGGGTCCGGAAAATGTGAAACTGAAAGAAAATTAGTTCTCCAGGCAGGAAACTTGTCAAAAACGGGGGGGTATGCTATGATACAAAAGGCAATATTTACTAAACGGATTTCCCCGTAGCCCTTGCCGGCCCGGTGAAGAAAAAAAGGGGGGATGGGAATAATGAACGAAAAATGGGATATCTATGGTGATTACGTGACGGTAAAGGCCCTGGAGAACGGGGTAACCATTATCGGCCTGACCAGAGGCAAGGATACCCGCTTTCATCACTCGGAAAAGCTGGACAAGGGCGAAATTATGATCGCCCAGTTTACAGAACACACATCGGCCATCAAAATCCGCGGCAAAGTGGAATTGCTGACCAAACACGGTCGCATGCGTAATGATGACTGACGAATATTCCGGGAGATGCCCGGATAAAACTTTCCAACGGTAAAATTAAGGTCCTGTAAAGGCGGCAATCTGGTTAAGGGGGCTTACGGGGTGTGGACTGTGGTTTATATTGCACCAAGCAAGAAAGAAGCAGAGCGGATTAAAAATTTGCTCTCCAGCGAGGGTTTTCTGGTCAAACTGCGGGAACTGGGGCTCAATCAGTGCGGTCATCACTGTTCGGTGGAAATCCTGGTTCCGGAAGCGGAAGTGGACGAGGCACTGGAAGTAATTAATACTCTATAAACAAGGTGGCGTGATCCGGACTTGCTGGAAATTTTCAAAAGACAGCGCTATGCCGTACTGAAAGCCGGCAGCGGACAGCGGGAGACACCCGACGGCCTCTGGGTGAAGTGCCCCCGCTGCGCCGAAATCATTTTTGGCCGCGAGCTGGATAAACAGTTCAAGGTATGCGACAAATGCGGTTATCATTTTCGCCTTTCCGCCCCGGAAAGAATAAAAACCATTATTGACGAGGGCACCTTCGTGGAATGGGACGGGGACATGACACCGGTCAATCCCTTTGGTCTGCCCGAATACGAAAAAAAACTGGCCAGCGCCTGCCAGGACACCGGGTTGCCGGAGGCCGTAATCACCGGGGAAGGGGAACTGGCGGGGCACCGGGTGGTTCTGGCTGTCATGGACGCCCGGTTTATGATGGCCAGCATGGGCACGGTGGTGGGGGAAAAAATCACCCGGGCCATTGAAGGAGCCCGGGAAAAGCGCCTGCCACTTTTAATTTTTACGGCCTCGGGTGGGGCGCGTATGCAGGAGGGGGTGCTTTCGTTAATGCAGATGGCCAAAACCTGTGCCGCCCTGGCCCGATTCGCCGGTGAGGGGTTGTTGTACATATCAATCCTCACCGATCCCACCACCGGTGGGGTGAGCGCCAGCTTTGCCATGCTGGGGGATATTATTCTGGCCGAACCGGGGGCTTTAATTGGTTTTGCCGGCCCCCGGGTAATCGAGCAGACCATACGCCAGAAGCTGCCCGAGGGTTTCCAGAGGGCGGAGTTCCTGCGCCAGCATGGCTTCGTGGACAGGGTGGTCCCCCGCCCCCACCTTAAATCCACCCTGGCCCAAATCCTGGATCTGCACCGGAGCGAGGGATATGATTTACGAATTTGACCGGCCCATTGTGGAGCTGGAAGAAAAGATCGCGGAGTTACAGCGCTTTGCCGGGGAAAAGGGCATTGACCTGAGCAACGAGATTGCCAATCTGGAAAAAAGGGTCCGGGAACTAAAGGAAAGCATCTACGGCAACCTTTCCCCCTGGCAAAAGGTTCTCATTGCCCGGCACCCGGAACGCCCCAATACCCTGGATTACATCAACATGCTGTGCACCGATTTCCTGGAGTTTTACGGGGACAGATGTTTCGGGGACGATCCGGCGGTGGTGGGCGGCATTGCCCGCTTTCGCGGGCGGCCGGTAACCGTAATCGGCCACCTGAAGGGTCACGATACCAAAGAAAATTTGGCCCGTAATTTCGGCATGGCCCATCCCGAGGGATACCGCAAAGCCATGCGGCTGATGTACCAGGCGGAAAAATTCCACCGTCCGGTGCTGGCCTTCATCGACACTCCCGGCGCCTACCCGGGCATGGGGGCGGAAGAAAGGGGACAGGCCGAAGCCATCGCCCGTTCCATCCAGTCCATGTTGATCTTACGAACCCCGGTGATTGCCGTCATCCTGGGCGAAGGGGGGAGCGGCGGGGCGCTGGCCCTTGCCGCCGGCGACCGTATCCTGATGCAGGAGCATGCCGTTTTTTCGGTCATCTCACCGGAAGCCTATGCCTCCATTCTCTGGAAGGACGCCACCCGCTGCCGGGAAGCGGCCGGGGAGATGAAAATTACGGCCGGTGATCTTTATGAGCACCATCTCATAGACGCGATTATCCCCGAGCCCCTGGGCGGCGCCCACCGGGACCGGAAGGAAGCGGCCCGTCTGGTGGGGGAAGCCCTCAACCGGCACCTGGAGGAACTGGTGAAACTGCCTGTGGAACAGCTCCTGGAACGACGGTACCAGCGTTTCAGAAGTACCGGATCACAGTTGCAGGCAAAGTGACCGTTTTTTGCTGTTGAAACCATTCAGAACTCCGGTTATTTTCCCCGGGCGGGCAGTATACACGGATAAGGCGGTATCTTTGACATATTTAAACAATTCCCGCTCTACAGTTAACAATAAATCGGTAAAATTAACAGGAACCGGCCGGAAAACATACTTGAATCCACCTTCTGCATATTTAAACTTTGCCGGCACATATTTATACTGCAGGAAACACCGGCAGGAGGGGCAGCCTGTGCAAAGAATCGGCGTTTTAACCAGCGGCGGGGATTCCCCCGGCATGAATGCCGCCATCCGGGCCGTAGTGCGCAAGGCCATTTACCACGGCATGGAGGTAATCGGCATCAAAAGGGGATTCAACGGTTTCATCGAAGGGGACATGGAGCCCATGCACCTGGGATCGGTGGCCGACATCGTCCACCGGGGGGGCACCATCTTACATACCGCCCGCTCCGAAGCCTTTAAAACACCAGAAGGCCGGGCCAGAGCCTGGGAAAACGTGGACCGCTTCGGTTTACAGGGGTTGGTGGTCATCGGCGGCGACGGCTCCTTTCAGGGAGCCGGTCTTTTCCACCGGGAATACGGACTGCCGGTGGTGGGCATTCCGGGTACCATTGACAATGACATTGCCGGTACCGATTTTTCCATTGGATTTGATACCGCCGTGAACACAGCCGTGGACGCCATCAACCGGATCCGGGATACCGCCACATCCCATGAGCGTACCTTCATAGTGGAGGTCATGGGGCGGGATACCGGGTTTATCGCCATTGCTTCGGGTCTGGCCGGGGGAGCGGAATCCATTCTGATTCCCGAACAACCTTTCAGCCTAGATGATATCTGTGACAAGCTCTGCCGGGGCTACCGCCGGGGAAAGCTGCACAGCATCATAGTGGTGGCGGAAGGGGCGGCCAGCGGTCTGGAAATTGGTAAACAGATCAAGGAGCGCACCGGCTTTGATACCAAAGTAACCATCCTGGGTCACCTGCAGCGGGGCGGTACGCCCACGGCTTTTGACCGCATACTGGCCAGCCGCCTGGGTGCCCGGGCAGTGGAACTGCTCATGGCCGGACGGACCAGCAAAGTGGTCGGCCTGGTGGCCGGCGAGGTGGTGGAAAGCGACCTGCACCGGGTAATTGGTGAAAAAAAGAAAGTAGACCTGAACCTGTACCGTCTGGCCAGTATTCTGGCTATATAAAAGCCTGGAAAGGAGAGTCCCATGAGAAAAACCAAGATTATCTGTACCATCGGTCCGGCCTGTGAAAAGGTGGAAACCCTGATGGCCATGATGCGGGCCGGAATGAATGTGGCCCGGCTGAACTTTTCCCATGGCACCCATGAGGAACACGCCCGGCGCATTGCCGCCATCAGGGAAGCCGCCGGCCGGATCGGTAAAAATGTGGCCATCCTGCTGGATACAAAGGGACCGGAAATCCGCCTGGGCTACCTGGAAAAAGAACCGGTAACCCTGCAAGCGGGGCAGCGGGTGGTGCTAACCACGGAAAACATCAAGGGCACGGTGGAACGCCTGCCCATTACTTATGCCGGCCTGCCCCGGGATGTGGCCCCGGGAAACAGCATTCTCATTGCAGACGGCCGCATTGAACTGCGGGTGCTGGATGCCACCGATAAAGAGATTTTCTGCGAGGTGGTACACGGCGGAGAGTTGACCAGCCAGAAAGGGGTCAACCTGCCCGGGGTGCCCGTAAATCTGCCGGCCATCACCGAACAGGATGTGCGGGATATTCAGTTCGGAATCGACCAGGGGCTGGATTTTATAGCCGCCTCCTTTATCCGGAAAGGGGCGGATGTGCTGGCCATCCGCCGGATACTGGAAGAACGCGGGGCGGATATGGATATAATCGCCAAGATCGAAAGCCGTGAAGGACTGGACAACCTGGATGAAATTATCAAGGTGGCCAACGGCATAATGGTGGCCAGGGGAGACCTGGGGGTGGGCATACCGGTGGAGGAAGTGCCCCTGGTCCAGAAAACAATCATTCAAAAGTGCAACCAGGCCGGTAAACCGGTAATTACGGCCACCCAGATGCTGGAATCCATGATCAACAATCCCCGGCCCACCCGGGCGGAGGCCAGTGACGTGGCCAACGCCATCCTGGACGGCACCGATGCCATTATGCTTTCCGGTGAAACGGCAGCCGGGAATTACCCGGTGGAAGCAGTGGAAACCATGGCCCGTATTGCCCGGCGTACCGAGGAAGCCCTGCCTTACCGGGAAATCCTGGCCCGCAAAGGACGGTCCCTGGCCCGCACCGTTACCGACGCCATCAGCCACGCCACCTGCACCACCGCCCAGGATCTGGAAGCCGCGGCCATCATCACTTCCACGGAAACGGGACATACGGCCAAAATGGTCAGCAAATACCGTCCCAAAGCACCCATTATCGCCGTCACCCCCGAAGCCCGTGTGCTGCGTAAACTGGCCCTGGTATGGGGTGTACAGCCCCTTCTGGTGGGACACACCCATGATACGGACAGTATGATTGCTTCAGCCATTGAAGTTTCCCTTTCCGCGGACCTGATCAAACCGGGGGACCTGGTGGTTATTACGGCGGGGATACCGGCGGGTGTGCACGGTACCACCAACCTGTTGAAGGTACATACCGTGGGGGACATCCTGGCCAGGGGACAGGGCATCGGCGCCCGGGCCGTCAGCGGCCGGGTGCGCATCTGCCGCACAAGCAGGGACGCCCTGGAAAAAGTGGAGCCGGGGGACATCCTGGTTACCCCCGCCACCGACCGGGAGTATGTGCCGGCCATGGAAAAGGCGGCGGCACTGATCACCGAAGTGGGCGGCTTAACCTCCCACGGCGCCATTGTGGGACTGGAATTCGGCATACCGGTGGTTGTGGGCGTGGACGGAGCCACCTCCATCCTCACCGATGGGGAAACGGTGACGGTGGACGGCCAGCGGGGATTGATTTACCGGGGTACGGCCAGGGTTTTATAAAAGATTGCCTTTCGAAAATTACAGTACAACGTCTGAGGTGCCAGTGGCCGCCTTATAATGAAATTAACCCTTTCCGGGCATGTTAAGCCGGGGAAGGTGAAGCTGATAATGAAGGAATGGATCCTGCACTACCTGGGTACCCTGGGGGCGGGTGGAGTTTTCTTAGGCCTGATCATTGAGGCTCTGGGCTTCCCCTTTCCGGGAGGACTGATGATCTTGTTGTCCGGCATGCTCGTAAATCAGGGAAAGCTAAACTTTTTGCGCATACTGGGGGCGGCAGTGCTGGGCTTTAACCTGGGAGCGGTAATGGCCTATTTTATCGGCCGTTATGCCGGCGATTCCTTCATCCTGCGCTATGGCCGCTATCTGCGGGTTACACCGGCCCGGTTCGAACGAGCCCGTTCCTGGCTCTGCCATTCGGCGCCGGCCTTTATCATTCTGGGTCGTTTCGTCCCCATGGTCAGCAATCTCACCCCCTATATGGCCGGCATAAGTGGCCTGTCCCTGATCCGCTTCCTGGTCTACAATTCGATTTTTGTCATCAGCTGGGCCTCTTTAAACTTGGGCATCGGCATTCTTTTCGGGCATCATTGGGAAGAAATCTCGGCCATGGTCCAGTCCAGGCTGCCCCTGATGGCCGCCGGGGGCCTGGTTTTTTACCTGGTTTTTCTCTATTTGCGCCGCCAGCGCAAGGCTCCCCAGCAAACTTAAAGCCATCCTCCAAAATATTGCCCTCTGAAGGGAAATAATGTTTTTCGTCGAATAAATCAGGTGTGAAGACAGCAAAAGGAGTATGGCGTTTTGCGTAGAATCCCGGTACATCTGCTGCGCCCGGGTATGCGGGTGGCCCGTCCGGTGCATAACGGATCGGGCCAGGTTCTGCTCAATACGGGCGTTGTGCTGACCCAGCGCTTCATCGACCGGTTAAAATTAATGGGTGTTCCCGCGGTATACGTTGGAGATGATTTATTACCCGATCTGATTATTGACGACGTTATCTCCGAGGAGACCCGCACCCGGGCCATTGCCAAGGTAAAGACGCTGATGACCGCCCACGCCCGGCAACAGCCGGCCATGGGCAGGGCGCTGATTGGCGCCCGGGACATGTTCGGCACGGTCAACGATATTATTGACGAACTGCTTAAAAACCAGAAATTGATGGTCAACCTGGTGGATATTCGCCTGCTGGATGAATACACATTCGGCCATTCGGTCAACGTGTGTGTTCTGGCGGTGCTCACCGGCATCAGCCTGGGCTACAGCCGGACCGGATTGTTTCAACTGGGCATGAGCGCCCTGCTGCACGATATTGGTAAAACCCGCATCCCTTTGCACATTTTGAACAAACCGGGGCCCCTGACGGCTGAGGAATTCGAAATAATCAAAAGGCATTGCCAATACGGCCTGGATATTCTGAAGGGAGACCCCGATGCCAGCCCCCTGTGCCGGATTGTGGCCATGCAACACCATGAGCGGTACAACGGGCAGGGCTACCCCCGGGGATTGAAGGGGGTGGAAATTCACCAGTTCGCCGCCATCACCGGGCTGGTGGATATGTATGACGCCCTGACCGCCGACCGGGTTTACCGCCGGGCTTACCGCCGGGCTTACCCTCCCCACGAAGCCTTCGAGATGCTGGCGGGGTCAGGCAATTTTTTATTTGACTTTGAAGTGGTCCAGGCCTTTTTAGCCAATGTAGCCGCCTATCCCACGGGCAGCCTGGTGCGACTGTCCAGCGGCGAAATCGGGGTGGTGGTGGAAACCGTGCGGGGCTATTCCCTTTACCCCAGGGTACGTCTGTTGTTTTCCGCCGGCCGGGAGCCCCTGAGCGAACCCTATGAGGTGTGGCTGGCTGAACACCGGGATCTGACCATTATCGAAGTAATTGAGGATTACTGGGAGTTTTCTACGGAAATTACCCGGGAGGCCACCTGAAAGGGCCGGGAACCAGGCGGCCAGAGGCACCGTTTAAGGCAAAAAACTTTTTTCTCGGGCAGGAAGATGACTTGCGTCCGGCGAATAATTTTAGAAAATTCGCATGATAACAGGAGGTAACGGCATTATGATCCGGCGTACAGTTTACTACGAACCCCTGACCCCCCTTAGCTTTTTAAACCGCAGCGCTTTTGTTTACCGGGACAAGACGGCAGTGGTATATAAAGACAAGCGTTATACCTACGGCGAATTTTCCGGACGGATAAACAGGCTGGCCAATGCTTTGAAAAAAGCCGGCATTGAAAAGGGGGACAAGGTGGCCTTCCTGTGCCCCAATACCCCGCCCATGCTGGAAGCCCATTACGGGGTACCCATGCTGGGCGCCGTCCTGGTGTCCATTAACATCCGCCTGTCCCCCCGGGAAATAGCCTATATACTGAACCATTCGGACAGCAAGGCCCTGTTTGTGGACAATGAATTCGCCCACCTGATCACCCCCATCAAAGATGAAATCCCCAATGTCAAATTACTGGTAAATATATGTGACGTCAACGACAGCCGCCCCCTGGACGGCCCGGAATACGAAGAGTTCTTGGCCACGGGCTCTGCGGACCCCCTGCCCAATGTCATTGAAGATGAAATGGAAAACATCACCTTAAACTATACCAGCGGCACCACCGGCCTGCCCAAAGGGGTGATGTATCACCACCGGGGCGCCTATTTAAATGCTATCGGAGAGGTCCTGGAATTTAAAATGAATTCCGACTCGGTTTACCTGTGGACGTTGCCCATGTTCCACTGCAACGGCTGGTGCTTCACCTGGGGGGTCACCGCCGTGGGGGCCACCCACGTCTGCCTGCGTAAAGTGGTCCCCGAAGATATCTACCGCCTGATTGAAGAAGAGGGAGTGACCCATCTGTGTGCCGCCCCCACGGTACTGGTATCCATGGCCAATTACCCCGGGGCCAGGGACTGCCGGATGAAAGCCAAATTAAACATAATGACTGCAGGCGCACCACCGGCTCCCGCAGTTATCAAAAATATGGAGGAAATTGGAGCAGAGGTAACCCAGACCTATGGCCTGACGGAAGTATACGGACCCCACACCATTTGCGAATGGCAAAGGAAATGGGATGAACTGGACGACGATGAAAGGGCCAAAATCAAGGCCCGCCAGGGTGTGGCCTACATCACCTCCGAATTTGTGCGGGTGGTGGATCCGGTTACCATGGAGGATGTGCCGGCCGACGGTCAAACCATCGGCGAGATTGTCATGCGGGGCAATAACGTCATGCTGGGCTATTACAAGCAGCCGGAAGACACGGACCGGGCCTTCCGGGGAGGATGGTTCCACAGCGGGGACCTGGCGGTGATGCATCCCAACGGTTATATCGAAATCAAGGACCGCATGAAAGACATCATTATCAGCGGCGGGGAGAACATCTCCACCGTGGAGGTGGAAAATTGCATTTACGAGCACCCCGATGTTCTGGAGGTGGCGGTGATTGGCATCCCCGATCCCAAATGGGGCGAGGTGCCCAAGGCCTTTGTGGTACCCAGACCGGGATCCAGTTTAACTGCCGAGGACATTATCCAGTTTTGCCGGGAACGCATTGCCCGTTTCAAGGTCCCGAAAGCCATAGAATTCGGTGAATTACCCAAAACGTCCACCGGTAAGATCATGAAATACCGGTTGCGGGAAAAGGAATGGGAGGGATATGAAAAACGGGTTAATTAAGCCGGATAAGGCCTTCCGCCGGAAAAGGCCCCATTGGGCCTTTTCCTCCGCCCCGACCCGGGGATAGAGCCCTCTTTGTAATGAGAAGGGTCTTTTTTTACGTAATCTTAGCATCCCTTTCCATAAAAATTAACAATTATCGATTACAATAGGGGTTGTTAATATAAACAGGAAAGGGGTGATCCCGTTGATGCCAGGAACGGACAGAAACGACAGGGAAATTCAGCGCAACTCCAGGGGGCTCACCCAGCAGCAACAGTTTGCCCGTCCCATCATCCAGGTGGAAGTTTCCACCGGAAGGATAGTGGTGGACGGCATCAGAGATTTCTGGAACCGGGAAGTGGTTAAAACCCTGGACCGGTCCACGGAACGGCAATGGGGATAACCCCGGCTGCCCCACCGGATTTCCGTCCGGTGCGGTAAAACATCCAGTTGTACCTGCGGCCATTTACAGGATATAACCGTAAAAGTAAAAACGTTCTTGTTCTAAAAAAAGAGAGCCTGCCGGAAGGCTCTCTTTTTGTTCGTCCGGATGATTTTTTTGCTGCTTTCCTTCAGGCCGGTACCAGCTTTACGCGGCCCCAGGCGGCCATTTTATCCCGGCAGATGACCAGCGCTCCGGTGACCCCCGGAATTAAGGCGGCAAAACCGGCTGCCTTCTGTACATGGTCCGGATCCTTAACCAGATTGCCCGCCGCCGTGGCCACCGCATCGGCCAGGGCCGTGTCGGGCGATAATATGACCACCGCATCGGCCATACCGAAACTTAAAGAATGCCCCACCGTTCCCGAAGAGGTACAGATGCCCAGGGGAGTGTCTTCCGGCCTTATTTCCAGGGCCAGCCGGTGGGAAAAGGGGGAGTCGCCCGCGTATACGCCGATGCGCCGGATACAGGCGCTGCGTAAAAAAATATCCCCGCCATTTTCCACAATCACATCCCGGCTGAAGCGGGCCAGCGCCCGGCCCACCGCTTCGGCAATGGCCCCGGCCACGGCGGCCATGGGGCCCACCCCGGCCCGGCGGGCCGCCGCAGCCATTTTCCGGGCCAGGGGCGGGGCACCGGGTAAAGGGTCATAAGGATCGTGGGCCTTGAGGAAGGCCGGGTCCCTGCGGATGTATTCCTCCAGGGGAGCCCGGCAATCCCTGACCAGCTTTTCGGCCCGTTTCACCAGTTCGGGACTGAACCGTTCCCGGCGCACGCCGATGTCCAGATCCGTTTCTTTAACCACCACCTGAAAGTGCACCAGATCATCCTGGCGGTGGAGGCTGCGATAGGTGCGCTCCAATTATAATTTGACCTCCATGGCCCGCACCGGGCAGGCTTTGACACACAACTGGCAGACCACACAGTTGTCACTGTCAAAACGCACTTCCATACCCGGCCGCTTAATATACAGCGCCCCGGTGGGGCAAATGGCGGTACAGGCGCCGCACATGGTACAGCGGGATTCATTGCGCACCACTTCGTGGGTGAGGGCCTGAACCGCAACCCCCTGCTCCCGCAGGTAATTTATCCCCCGGTCATAGTTATCTCCCGTAATTTCCAGAACCATGATCCCCTCTTTTTGCGGGTTTACATTGGCTTTGACAATATTGATGATCAGGTCGTAATCCTTAACCAGGCGGTAGATTACGGGCTTGTCGGAGATCTCCGGGCCGAAGCGCAGCACAATTTTCCTGGGCGACATTTATCTTAACCCTCCTTTTTGATCTCCAGGCCTTTTCCAGTCAAGCCGTCGGCCGGAGAAGGCAGGAGTTGCACCGGTTCGGTGAGCAGGAACTGACCCTTTTGAATCCACCCTTTGAGAATGCCCGCAATCTCCCTGGCCCGGGTGTAGCTGGACAGGGGAGCGGTGGGCACCTCCTTGCCGTTGACGATAATCTTGCCCGATTTCAACTGGGCGTAGCTGACATAGCCCAGGTTGCCCGGTTTGCGATTGGGATAGGCCTCACCGTAATCCACAATGGGGGCGTATAGCTCCTCGTCGGTGGCAGCGGCATAACGGGCGATTTCTTCATTCAATATGGGAATGGGTATGCCGATACCCACGCTCAGGGTAGCCCCGTAGCCCAGGTAACTGGTGCCCATGAGCCAGCGGGGACTCATCTGCTTCAAGTCCCCGATTACCGCCAGGGTGCCCCCGGACGGCCCCAGTTCCCGGCCGCCGGCGTCGGTCTGAATGGCCGGGAAATGCTGGGTGCCGTGCCAGGCCACATAGCCGGTACCGCCGCCCAGGAAAATGCGGGTGCCGATGCCGATGGTCTTGAAGTGCGGGTCCTTAAGCAGGGGGCTCAGCTGACCGGAAGTGGAATAGTGGGCATTGCCCAGGTTGGGTTTGAGCATCCCCATGTAAGTATAGATGGTCCGGTTGGTCAGGTTCACGGCACAGTTGTAGTTCTGATAGGCGTTCCTTGGATTGAATAAAACGGCCTCGTTCAGATCGTTTATGGTAATGGTGGTTTCCAGCTCCCGCCTGGGATAGCAGTCGGTGCCGTAGGCAATGGCCCTCAACTTCACCGGCCTGCCGGCCACCAGGTCTTCGATGACATGGCCGCCGCCGTAGCGGAACTCCCCGGGCGGGTTGCTGTTCAGGGGATCGTCTTCCGGCAACTCGGTCGCCCCTATATAGGCATCCACCGCCGCGATACCCGCGTATGCCGGCACGTTATTGAGCCAGACCTTCTGCATCTTCATCCGGGGTGCCGGATGGCCGAAGTTCAAAAAAGCGCCGGAGGAGCACATGGGGGCAAAGGTGCCGGTGGTAACCACATCCACTTCCCGGGCCGCCCGGGAAAGCCCCTTTTCCTTGACCAGTGCGATCAACTCTTCGGCAGTGACCACCACCGCCTTGCCCGCCTTGATCCGGTCGTTGATTTCTTGATAGGTTTTGTCGCTCATTGGTTTCACCCTTTCTACGCCGATGCTCTCCTCCAGACGTCAAAGAAGGCCTCTTCCAAACAGAAGAGGCCTGCCCAAGCGTCATTCCTCTTATCTGTCAGAAGGTAAACTTCTGCAGGAATTGGCACCATTCCCCGCACGTTTACCTGCCCGCCGGCGGCCTGCGGGTGTAAACGTGCCAGGGCGGTTGCCGGGTTTCATCGGGCCAGTCCCTCCACCACTCTGGATAAGAGCACCCTGGTATTAATTTTTAAACTCGCTAGTTATTTTAACAGCTGATGCAGGAAATGTCAACGGCCAAATTCTCTGGAATATTTAACCGGTTAAACCTGAATCCATACGGAATATCCGCCATGTGCCGGGAAAGATATGCTTCCATGATATCCGGGACAAAAACAAAAACCCGCCCGGAGGCGGCCTGCGGCAATTCCCACGCCCCGCCCGGCGGCCGCGTTTCCCCTTGGGGTCGTCTGCCACCTGGCGTATGCGGGCGTGCAACCTGCCATGTTCAGTATATCATAAACCGGCTGGACGAAGCAAGCATGTTTACCGAAAATCAACAAATGTTCACGGGTCCTTAATAATTTGACAGGACGGACATAATCCGGCCTTATTACTTCCCGTTGCCCCGGTCATACGCGTTTGCTGCACGGTGAACTTAAAAGCGGCGTGCCCCGAGCGGGGCAGGTCGAATATATTTTGTACAACAAACCACTAGGGCCGCACGTAAACAATCAGCATTGTTATGCTGGCTAAACACCTTATGTCCTTATGTTTAAACAGTACCTTTACCGCCCCGCCTGCAGGGCCAATCTTTCCGTCAGCCGGTTTAAGGCACGTTTTTCAATGCGGGAAACGTAGGAACGGGAGATGCCCAGATAGCGGGCGATTTCCCGCTGGGTACGGCGGGCGCCGTCCTTCAAGCCAAAACGCAAAACCAGTACTTTGCGTTCCTGGGGCGGCAATTGCTGCAGGTGCTGCCAGAGGCAATCCTGCTCCAGGTGCCCGGCCACCGTCTCACTGACCACTTCGGGCTCGGTACCCAGGACGTCCATAAAGGTAATCTCATTGCCCTCTTTGTCCATACCGATGGGATCGTAAAGGGATAGCTCCACCCGCACCTTCTTCCGCGCCCTCAGGTGCATCAATATTTCATTTTCAATGCAGCGGGAGGCGTAGGTGGCCAACCGGGTGGCCTTTTCCGGATTGTAGGTGTCCACGGCCTTGATCAATCCGATGGTACCGATGGAAATGAGGTCGTCAAAATCTTCCCCGGAATGCTCGAATTTTTTAATGATGTGGGCCACCAGGCGCAGGTTGCGTTCAATGAGCACCCGTCTGGCCGACTCATCCCCGGCCATCATTTTTCCCAGATAAAAGGCTTCCTCCTCCTCGCTTAGTGGTTTGGGAAAACTGTTGCCGGCCACGTGGCAGATCAGGATCACCAGACCGTTAATGACCGACAGTACCGCCAGCGCCCACAGACCAGGCACCATGGTATCCCTCCCTTTGAAGAATGAACGATATATCCTATGGAAAAGGGGATGAAAAGGTGCCTGGCTAAAAAAATTTTTCGGACGGCCCAGGGGAAGACGCCCTACAGCATCACCGATAAAGACAAACTTTACAGCTTTGCCGGGCAGCTGAAGGTGGACACCATCGGCAGCCCGGAACAGGTAGCCGTCCGCCTGGCCGATTATGCATGAAAAAACCTCAGTGCCCCGCTCCGGAGCGGCGCCGGTACATGCGAATAAAGTTATGGCTTAATGGATAGGGACCCTGTTCAAATTTAGAACAGGGGAATGCAGGGCAGTCCCGGGAACAGTAATCAATTTCCCGGGTAATGGCGCAGGTCAACACCGGGCAGCGGAAGCCCAGCTCCTCCTGGAAGGTAATTTTGGCCCGGGCTTCAATGCTGTTGCCCGGACCGCAGGAGGAGCACCTGCCCCGGTGATATAGGCCGCAGGCATCGCAGGATAAACCGCAGGGACCGGTAGGCATAATAATTATCCCCTTTCGTTTCCCACCGAATTGGTCCGGTGGAACTTATACACCGGCAATTACCGGAACGGAAAGCACTACCTTGACATCTTAACTACCTTAGATGTCTTAAATGTATGGGGTAGTTGTAAGGACCGCAATTCTGACCACAATCCGACCCGGGGCGGCTGCTTTTCAGCCACCCCGGGCAGCTTAACCGGTGAGCTGCCGGGTAGATTGGTGATACATACTTTTCCTTGCTTTTCAGGTTCTCCAGCACCCCGACCCATTCCTGCCGGCGGCACAGAGGTCATTTTATGTCTTTGGGGTAAACTTTTACAGACCCTTGACATGGGGCCGCCGGTACGGTACAATAAAAGTGCAAAAAGTTAAATCGGGGCGTAGCTCAGTTTGGCTAGAGCGCTACCTTGGGGTGGTAGAGGTCGCACGTTCGAGTCGTGTCGCTCCGACCAGAAAAATCCCTGAAAGCCTTGAAAATCAAGGCTTTCTTTTTTTAAGAGAGAAAAGGCCATGCGCAGGGTTCCGTAGGGAACCCTTATTTCCTGCGGGATGACAACAGTACACCGGAATCACTGCTGGGAAGGCTTATCCTGTGCCTTTTCCAGACGCGGCAATGTGCGGTATAAGAATGTTCAGGGGAGACATAAAAAGAGACCTTTACACCCCTTATGGGTGCAAAGGTCCCGCCAAGCCCGTTTAAGGCCGGTAGAGCCAGGCACAAGGCCAGTATGTTGACTCTACCAAATATGACTACTCCCCTCTGGCAACTGGCATTGTATCACGAAGGCCATCTTACGGCAAGTCCCATTCAGCGCAAAATCCGATCAACGAAATCTCACGGGTTTTCCCCGGTACATGATCAGGGGCTGGATTTCTCCCGCCGCCACGTCGGCCGCCACCACTTCACCGATGAAGAGGGTATGGTCGCCAGCAGTATGCCGGGACACCACCCGGCATTCCAGGTTGGCCACACAGCCGGCCAGGCGGGGAACCTTGATTATTTTTGCTGGCTCCGTTTTTAGATTGAGATGGGCGATCTTATCCACGTCCCGGCCCGAACGGGAACCGCAGAAGGTGGACACCTCCTGTTGTTCGGCGTTCAAGATGCTGACCATAAACTCGCCCGTCCGGGCAATCATGTCATGGGTAAACCGTCCCGGAGCAATGGAAACCATCACCAGCAGGGGATCATGGGAAACCTGGGATATCCAGGCTACAGTCATGACATTATGCTTATCATTTTCCTTTGCCCCCACCAGACATACCGGCCAGACCAGACTGCGTACGGCAGCAGTCAGGGATTCACTGTCCATGTTACCTCACCTCCCAGAATAGTATTCGCAAAAAATGATGCAATTCCTTCCTGAATACCAGTACGCTTTGATAATAAGTCAACAACTGGTATCTGACTTCCCCGTTAACTTTATTATTTCTGAAACCGGTTGCACAAATCCAGGTTCAAAGATTACACCCGGCCGGCAACCGGCGCATAATCTATGGCTGAAAGTATGAAATATCACCGGGGAGGGGCGGAGATGGTGAAGGATCCACAGTGGGAAACCAGGGTAAACCAGGAGCCGGTGCTGGTGGGAAGCGGCAGGATATTCACCGGTGAGGGCGATGTGGCGGCCGCCAGCGGCCGGCGGATTGGCGTATTTGCACCGGAAAACAATATCTACCGGCAGCAGGCGGTCATAGAATCCCCTGCTGCGGTTTTAAGCCTGGCGGTGGGATTGGGTAACCGCACCCCGGATCAGGTGGTCGCCGGCACCCCGGACCGGATACTGACCTGGTCCGCACAGAACGGTACCATTGTTCCCTTTTGGAGCACCGCCCCCGAAGCAGAAGCTCGTTTTGTTCACCTGGCCCTGGGGGATGTAAACGGGGATGGCCGGGCGGATATTGTGGCGGCCGCCGCGGGAACCGGCGCCTTTTACGTCTACGAGCAGCCGGCGGAACCGTCGGCAGGGATGACCATGCAGTTGCTCACCATCCGGCTGGTACCCGGGACACCTCATAAGGTTGCCGTGGTGGAAAGGGCCGGTGCATTACCCCTGATTGCAGTGGCCTATCAGGAAGAAGGCCGGTGGGGGATAGGGACCTTTTATTATACGGAAAGGGGCTTCGAAGCCGGACCGGAGCTCACCGGCCTGCCCGCCGGGATGACGGCCATGACGGCGGGCAGATTTACAGGAGCCCCCGGGCAGGATCTGGCCTGGGGCGGGGATGACGGCCGGGTAAGAATTTTAACTGTGAATGAAACCATATCCACTGTTTTGACCACTGAAAGGCTCGGCGGAACCATCACCGCCCTGACCGCCGGGACCTGGGCCGGGCAGGAGGTAATGGGTGCGGGAACCCCCGAAGGACAGGTTTTTTTCTACCGCGCGCCGGTTATTTCCCCTTCACCGGACCGGGTTTTATCAACAGGCGCCGTCAACGACCTGACCCTGACCCCCGGCGGGCGCCTGGCCGTGGGCACCCGGGACGGCCGGGTGCAGGTGTTCTGGATGCCCCTGGCTTCTTCCGGATTTCCCTACCTGGTACAACCGGGAGATACCCTGTGGGCACTGGCCCAGCGTTATCATACCACGGTGGCTGCAATCGCCGGAATCAATGGATTGGTTCAGCCGGACCGCATCTATCCCGGGGAGATACTAATTATTCCCCAGGCATAATTTTTCTGTCCCGGGGCAAAGAATATTAGTGCTCTTGTAATCCAACAATGGAGGCGACGTCTATGCGCGTAGAAGTGGATCAGGATCTCTGCATCAGCTGTGGTACCTGCGTGGATACCTGCCCGGAGGTGTTTGGATGGAACGATGATGAAAAGGCCCAATCCCTTGTAGGCGAGGTGCCGTCGGAACTGGAGGATCAGGCCCGGGAGGCTGTGGAAAGCTGTCCCACCAATGCCATTTCGGAACAATAACCGCTCAGTTTCAATTCAGGGAGGAATACGGGTGGGCCCCAAAAAGGAAAAGATCAGCATCAACGCCAATCCCGCCGGCAGGCTGGAAGTGGCCGAATTTTTCCAGCGGATGGCCAGGCAGGCCAGAAAACCAGACCCCCCGGGGGGTCCCGAAAGGCACGGTCAGTAACCGTGCCTTTTTCTCTCTCCCGGGGAAAGTGAACAGCCGCTGCCGGGCGATGGCACACTGAACCGGGGGAAAGCTGTTGGAATATGCTAATGGTATATATTGTAATTACACGGCGGAATATCCGGATGACAAGGGCCCGGGGGCATACTGCCTGTTCCCGGAATACCGGGAAATGTCCTAAAACCAAATATAAAAAATTTTATTTGACATCCGGAAAACTTATGCTACAATTGAATTTGATTGGAATTGGCCAATCCTGACAAATGTCGAGGTTGTCAGGCTTGTTTGATTCCAATACTTTTTAATTCAAAAAGGGGGAAGATAACTGAAATGAAACATCTGGGCCGCCATGTCTTGGCTGAAATTTATGGTTGCGAATTTGACATTCTCAACGACATCGAAAAGGTCGAAGAAATCATGGTCAACGCAGCACTGGAAGCAGGCGCCGAAGTAAGGGAATGCGTCTTCCATAAATTCAGCCCACAGGGGGTCAGCGGCGTAGTGGTTATCTCCGAGTCCCACCTGGCCATCCACACCTGGCCGGAACTGGGTTATGCGGCGGTGGACGTTTTTACCTGTGGTGAGAAGGTTGATCCATGGGATGCATGCAACTACCTGACCAGCCATTTTTGTGCCAGGCACATGACGGCCAGGGAAACCAAACGGGGGATCCTGCCCACGGCTGACGAGCAGGTAGCTGTCAATCTTTAGGAGGGATTTTTATTAGTACCCGGTTAACAAAAGGTTAGTGAGCCTTGCGATCTGGTAAAGATTGCAGGGCTCACTGCATTTTCAGGCATTTTTTTGCCCCCGGGAGGAAATTTTTTTGCTGCAACGAACTAATAATAAGTTAAGCTTAATCTGGGAGGTTTAAAATGTTAAACCGGGTACTTTCATGCATACAACTGGAATTACAGCAAACACATAACATCTTATTCAAATCTTTTCAAATAAAAGCCGGTCACTTGAGCTCTTTTGCCCGTGTGGTACCCGACCATTTTCACGAACTGATCCGCCCGGCCATGGTGCTCCTATCGGCCCGTCTCTTTGGTCCGTTAAACACCCCGGTAATTGCCCTGGCGGCAGTGATCCAGTTTATCTATCTGGCCTCCCGGGTGCATCAAAATGTCAGCGAAGCCGACGGCCCGGCCACGGGAGATCCCAGGGACGGCTACCAGTTCCCCGTACTGGTGGGGGATTATCTTTACGGCCGGTTTTTCACCTCCCTGTGTGATTACGGCCTAGTTTGCTACCTGGAATCCCTCTCCCGGGTCATTTGTGAAATGAATGAAGGGGGAATCCTGCGGCTGCAAAACCGCCACCAGAATAACCCGGATCTGGTGCATAAAATAGTTTATAAAGAAACGGCGGCCCTTATGGGCACCGGCTGCGGCCTGGCGGCCCGCCTGGCCGGCGCTCCGGAGCAGGAGCAGCAAAAACTGACCCGCTACGGGGTAAATCTGGGCATGGCCCTTGGCCTGCAGGAATACCCGGATTTGAGAAGGGATATCAACGCTCACCTGGATAAAGCGTCCGCCACCCTGACCCAGCTGCCCCCGGGGGAAGCCAGGGAGGCCTTGAAGCTGCTTACGCAACACCTGCGTCACCCGGAAGCCGCCCTGGAGCTGCAGGTCGTATAATACGAACCGGGAGCATTAACCTGTTTTACCGGGTTCATAAAAGGAGTTAAGCCGACAGTGGTTAAAATTCCCCCGGCTTATAAAAACAAAGAAGAATATGTGCATGCCATCTTTTCATCTATTGCCCACCGTTATGATTTATTAAATACAGTCTTGAGCTTCAACCGGGATAAATACTGGCGGCGCTTTGCCGTCGGCCAGACGGGGTTAAAAGCCGGCGGGTACGGCCTGGATGTGTGCTGCGGCACGGGAATGCTGGCTATAGAACTGGCCCGGGCCGCCGGCCCGGAGGGCAGGGTGGTGGGCGTGGATTTCTGCCGGAATATGCTGGAACGGGCCAGGGAGAATATAGGCAGGACCCCTTATGGGGACCGGATCCAGCTGGTGGAGGGCAACGCCGTCAATTTACCCTTTGCCGATAATACCTTCGACTGCGCCACCATTGGTTTTGCCCTGCGCAATGTGCCCGACATCCGCCGGACCATTCAGGAAATGGCCCGGGTGGTCCGGCCCGGCGGCCGGGTGGTTTCCCTGGAGCTGTCCAAACCCGGCGCCCCGCTGTTTAAACAGCTTTATTACCTGTATTTCGACCACCTGGTGCCTTTGCTGGGCCGGCTGGGCATTGGCTTCGACGGACCCTACAGCTACCTGCCCAACTCTTTAAAGGATTTTCCCCACCAGCGGGAGATCCGGGACTTGTTTGCCGCCGTGGGCCTGGCCGGCGCCCGGTATTACGAACTGACTGGCGGAATTGTGACCGTACACGTGGGTACCGTGGTTTAATGGGGGTTGTTGGATTGGCCTACCGGGATCTACGCTCTTTTCTGGCCGCACTGGAAAAACGGGGATGGCTGAAAAGAATATCCACCCCGGTGGATGTGCATCTGGAGATTACCGAAATCACCGACCGGGTATGCAAAGCGGGGGGGCCGGCCCTTTTCTTTGAAAATGTCACCGGCTACCGGATGCCGGTGGTAACCAACCTTTTCGGCTCCCGGGAGCGGATGTGCCTGGCCCTGGAAGTGGAGGACCTGGATCGGATTGGGGAAGAATTAATCCGTATCCTGCAGCCGGAAGAACTGCCCCTCACCTTTCTGGACAAGCTCAAGGCCATACCCAAACTGGCCCGGCTATCCTCCTTTATTCCCAAAACAGTGAAGTCCGGCCCCTGCAAGGAAGTGATCATCAGGGACAACCCCTCCCTGGAAGAGCTGCCCGTGTTGAAATGCTGGCCGGAGGACGGGGGGCCTTTTATCACCCTGCCCCTGGTTTTCACCAGGGATCCCCGCAGCGGGCGGCGCAATGTGGGCATGTACCGCATGCAGGTTTACGACCACCGGACTACGGGAATGCACTGGCACATCCACAAGGACGGCGCGGAGCACTGGCGCAACCACCGGGACTCCCTGCCTGTGGCCGTGGCCATCGGGGCCGACCCGGCCGTTATTTATGCGGCCACCGCTCCCCTGCCGCCGGGTATAGACGAAATGCTTTTTGCCGGTTTCCTGCGCAAGGAGCCGGTGGAGCTGGTGCGCTGTGAAACGGTGGACCTGGAGGTGCCGGCCCATGCGGAAATTATCCTGGAAGGATACGTCAACGCCGGTGAGGTTCGCCTGGAAGGTCCCTTTGGTGACCACACCGGGTATTATTCCCTGTCCGACTATTATCCCGTTTTTCACCTGACCTGTATCACCCGGCGCAAAGATCCCGTTTATTCGGCCACCATTGTGGGCAGGCCGCCCATGGAGGACGCCTGGCTGGGCAAGGCCACCGAGCGCATCTTTTTACCCCTGATCCGGCTGCAGTTGCCGGAAATTGTGGATATGAACATGCCCTTCGAGGGCGTCTTCCACAACTGCGTCATAGTGTCCATCCGCAAGCGTTATCCCGGCCAGGCCAGAAAGGTGATGTGCGCCCTCTGGGGCATGGGTTTAATGGCCCTGGCCAAGCTGATCATTGTGGTGGATGAGGGTGTGGATGTACAAAACCTGTCGGAAGTCATGTGGCGGGTATTCAACAATGTGGACCCCCGGCGGGATACCATGATTGTGGACGGCCCCCTGGACGCCCTGGACCATTCCTCGCCGCTGCCCCATTACGGCAGCAAGATGGGCATTGACGCCACCAAAAAGGGCCCGGCGGAAGGGCACCCCCGGGAATGGCCGGCAGATATTGAAATGAGCCCGGAGATCAAAGAACTGGTGGATAGAAAGTGGGAGGAATATGGCCTTAAGGGTTGTTTATAAAACCAGGGTTTTCCTGGAAATGATCAAATTCGAGCACACCCTGTTTGCCCTGCCCTTTGCCTATGTGGGTGCCCTGCTGGTACAAAAGCAAATTCCCTCCGCCCACAACCTGATCTGGATTACCCTGGCCATGGTGGGGGCACGGACGGCAGCCATGTCCCTCAACCGGTTGATTGACCGGCATATTGACGCCCTCAACCCCCGTACCGCGGGCCGGGCCCTGCCCCGGGGGCTGCTTTCGGTTACGGAGGTATGGCTTTATGTGCTTTTATCCTTTACCCTCTTGCTAGTGTCCGCCTGCCAGTTGAGCCCGCTGGCCTTCAAGCTCTTTCCGGTGGCGGTGGCCGTGCTGTCCTTTTATTCCTATACCAAGCGGTTTACCTGGACCTGCCATCTCTTCCTGGGGCTGGCTTTAAGCCTGGCTCCCCTGGGGGCCTGGATAGCCATCGCCAACCGCTTTGACCTGGCCCCGGTCCTCATTGCCTCAGGGGTTCTGTTCTGGGTGGCCGGCTTTGACATCATTTACGCCTGCGACGACTATGATTTCGACCGCCGTTATAATATCCATTCCATTCCGGCCCGCTTCGGGCTGGAACGGGCGCTGGCCATCTCTTCCCTGTTTCATATCATCGCCCCGGCGTTTTTCTTTAGCGTTGCCTTTATCCTGCAGCTGGGCCTGTTTTACCTGCTGGGAGTGCTTGTCGCCGTAATCCTTCTATGCAAGCAGCATGCCCTGGTTTCACCCCGGGACCTCTCCCGGGCCGGCGTGGCCTTTTTTAACCTGAACGGCACCCTGAGTGTGATCATGTTCGTATTCACCCTGCTGGATGTACTCTTTCCCATACGCCTGTTTTAACCGGGCCGGTCAAATACAACAACAAAGGGGAGAAGGAAAAATGTCAGGATTTTTTGCCAGCGGTGAATTGGAGGATATTGCAGAAAAAGTGGAAGCAGGGGAGCGCCTGGATTTCACAGACGGCGTGCGCCTGTTTGCATCGGGGGATCTGTTGACCATCGGGCGGCTGGCCGATCTGGTGCGCCGGCGCAAAAATAAAGACCGGGTATATTTTATTGTGAACCGGCACATCAACCATACCAACATCTGCCTTAACCGCTGCCCCCTGTGTGCCTTCGGCCGGGACAAGGACAGTCCGGGAGCCTATGTGCTCTCCCTGGACGAAATAGAAAAGCGGGCTTATGAAAGCCGGGGCCGGGGGATCTCCGAAATTCATATTGTAGGCGGCCTGCACCAGGACCTGGAAATGGACTATTACCTGGAAATGCTGCGGCGGGTGCGCCGGGCCTTACCCGGTGTGGTTATCCAGGCCTTTACGGCCGTGGAAGTGGATCACCTGGCCCGCACCAGCGGACTTTCCCTGGAAGAAACTTTAAAAGCCCTGATGGAGGCCGGACTGGATTCCCTGCCCGGCGGGGGGGCGGAAATCTTTTCCCCGCGGGTAAGGGAGAAGATCTGCCCGCGCAAAATCAGCGGCGAACGGTGGCTGCAGGTACACGAGACGGCCCACCGCCTGGGTATGCGTACCAACGCCACCATGCTTTACGGCCATATCGAAACCATGGAAGAACGGGTGGATCACCTGCTCCGGCTGCGGGCACTGCAGGACCGCACCGGCGGATTCCTGGCCTTCATCCCCCTGGCCTTCCACCCGCAAAACACCGCCCTGGAGCCCCTGGGGCTGGCCGGTACCACCGGATATGACGACCTGAAGGTGCTGGCCGTGGCCCGCCTGTTGCTGGACAACTTTGACCATATCAAGGCTTTCTGGATCATGATCGGTCCCAAGCTGGCCCAGGTTTCCCTGTCCTTCGGCGTGGACGACCTGGACGGCACGGTGGTGGAGGAAAAAATCGCCCACGACGCCGGCGCCCAGACGGGGCAGCATTTGGCCAGGGAAGAGCTGGTGAACATGATCCGGGCGGCGGGCCGCCGGCCGGTGGAGCGGGATACCCTGTACAATGTGCTCTGGGAGGGTTAAAAGTGGCCGCCATACGCCTGGGACAGGTGGAGTACCTGAACTGCCTGCCGGTTTACCACGCCCTGGAGGAGGGGCTCATTCCCTTTGACGGGGAACTGGTCAAGGGGCCGCCCACCAGCTTGAACCGCCTGTTTCTGGAAGGGAATCTGCATATAACCCCCGCCTCATCCATTGAATACGCCCGCCACCCCGACCGGTGCATTATCCTGCCCCGGCTGTCCATTGCGGCCGACGGGCGGGTGGCCAGTATACTCTTATTCAGCCACCTGCCGGTGACGGAACTGGAGGGGAGAAAGGTCCTGGTGACCACTTCCTCGGCCACCTCGGTGGTACTGCTGCGGGTACTCTTTGAGCACTACTACCACGTGGAGGTGGAGTTCTGCCCGGCCCCGCCGGACCTGACCACCATGATGGCCATGGGGGACGGCGCCCTGCTGATTGGCGACGATGCCATGCAGGCCCACCAGCAGGTTATCCAGCAGGGCCTGCCCCTGCTGGTCACCGATCTGGGCCAGGCCTGGAAGGATTTCACCGGGGAGAAGATGGTCTACGCCCTGTGGCTCATCCGGCGTGACTTTGCCGAAGCTCACCCGGAAGAAACCACCGCCCTGGCCGAACTGCTCTTCCAGGCCCGGCAGGTGGGCATGGCCGATCTACCGGCTTTGATTCAAAAGGCCCGCCGGCGCACCGGCCTGCCCCTGCCCGTGCTGGAAGATTACTTTACCATCATTCGCCATGACTTCGATGAGAGCTACCGCCGGGGATTGCTCACCTTTTATGATTACGCCTATAAAAGCGGCATCATCGAGGAGCGGGTCAGGCTTGATATCTGGGGTGAGAAATAGTGGGCAAAATAAAAGCAATACTGGAAAAGGCCGCGGCGGGGGAAAGGCTGTCCCTGCAGGAAGGAACGGCGCTCCTGAAGGAAGCCGATCTCCTGGACCTGGGCAGGGCTTCCGACCTGGTCCGCCGCCGCCTGCACCCGGAGAACCGGGTTACTTTTATTATTGACCGGAACATCAACTATACCAATATCTGTGCATGCGGCTGCCGCTTCTGTGCCTTTTACCGCCGGCCGGGTGATGGTGACGCCTACGTGCTGGACCGGGAAACCCTTTTCCAGAAGATCGAGGAAACCATAGGGGCGGGGGGTACGGAACTGCTCATCCAGGGGGGGCTGCACCCGGAACTGGGACTGGATTACTACCTGGACATGCTCCGCTCCATTAAGGAACGATATAATATTCACATCCATTCCTTTTCCCCGCCGGAAATTGTGCATATGGCCCGGAAGGCGCACCTGTCCGTCAAAGAGGTGCTGGCCTCTTTAAAAGAAGCCGGGCTGGATTCCCTGCCCGGCGGCGGGGCGGAGATACTGGTCAACCGGGTGCGCCGGATCATCAGCCCCCGCAAGATCTCCTGGGAAGAGTGGATGGAGGTCATGTCCACGGCCCACCGGCTGGGCATGCGGACCACAGCCACCATGATGTTCGGCCATGTGGAAACGCCGGAGGAAAGGGTGCTGCACATGGTACGGGTGCGGGAACTGCAGGACCGCACCGGGGGTTTCACGGCCTTTATCCCCTGGAGCTTCCAGCCCAAAAACACCGCCCTGGGAGGGGAGGCGGCCACCGGGGTGGATTACCTGCGCACCCTGGCCGTCTCCCGCCTGATGCTGGATAACGTGCCCAACCTGCAGGCCTCCTGGGTGACCCAGGGAGCCAAACTGGCCCAGGTGGCCCTCTTTTTCGGCGCCAATGATTTCGGCAGCACCATGCTGGAGGAGAATGTGGTGCGGGCGGCCGGGGTAACCTACCGGGTACCCCTGGCGGAAATAATGCGCTGTATCCGGGAGGCCGGCTTCACCCCGGCCCAGCGGGATACGCTCTACCGGATAATCCGGGAGTATTAGCCGGGCGGAATAACATCCTCCCGGAGTGCGGAAATAGTCCCGCAACCTTGCATTTTTCCCGGTGCCTGCCCTATAATGGTGAAGATATTACCTGTCGGAGGCAAAAATGGTGGCTCAGGATAAAACGAACTTGCTGCGCCAGCTGCCGTCGGTGGACGAGATTTTACGTGCCCCCCGGACGGCAGAGCTGCTGGAGGAATATCCCCGGCCACTGGTGGTGGAAGCCGTCCGGGAAGGGCTGGACCGCTGGCGGCGGGCCATTTTAAATAACGAAATATCCGGCGAGATACGGCGGGAAGAAATATTGCCCCGGCTGGCCGCAGACATAGGCCGCCTGGTCCACCACCGGGCCAGGCGTAATTTGCGCCGGGTGATCAACGCCACCGGGGTGGTCCTGCATACCAACCTGGGGCGGGCCGTTTTGAGCCCGTCTGCCCGGGAGGCGGTCCAGATGGTGGCCGCCGGATACTCCAACCTGGAGCTGAACCTGGACAGCGGCAAACGGGGTTCCCGCTACGCCCCCCTGGAAGGACTGCTCGCCCGGCTTACCGGGGCCGAGGCGGCCATAGTGGTGAACAACAATGCCGCCGCCGTCCTGCTGGCCTTGAGTACCCTGGCCCGGGAGCGGGAAGTGATTGTCTCCCGGGGCCAGCTGGTGGAAATCGGCGGATCTTTCCGCATTCCCGAAGTCATGGCCCAGAGCGGGGCCAAACTGGTGGAGGTGGGAGCCACCAACAAGACTTATCCCGACGACTTTCGCCGGGTGATCAATCAGGAAACGGCCCTTCTTTTGCATGTCCATGCCAGCAACTACCGGATCATTGGTTTTACCCGGGAAATTACCATTGCCGAACTGGTAGCCCTGGGTAAAGAGTATAATTTACCGGTAATGAGCGACCTGGGCAGCGGTTTCCTGGTGGACCTGTCCGGCTGCGGCCTGCCGCCGGAACCAACGGTGCAGGAAGTGGTGGCTGCCGGTCCCGATGTGGTCACCTTTTCCGGGGACAAGCTCCTGGGCGGTCCCCAGGCCGGCATCATTGTAGGCCGCCGCCAGTACATTGAAAAAATGAAGAAAAACCCCCTGACCCGGGCCATCCGCATAGATAAAATGACGGTGGCCGCCCTGGAAGCCACCCTGCGGGCCTATCTGGAGCCGGAAAAGGCCATGGTGGAGATCCCTACTTTATACATGCTCACGACCCCCTTGGAGAAACTGGAGGAAGAAGCGCGGGCGCTGGCGGAAGAATTACAAAAGATGGCCGGATCCCTGGCACAAATTGCCGTGGAAAGAACCGTTTCCCGGGTGGGCGGTGGAGCCATGCCCACGGCGGATTTGCCTTCCCTGGCCGTTACCGTATGGCCCTGCCAGATGAACAGCGAAGAACTGGCCGCCAGGCTCCGTTCCAGTGAGCCGGCCGTCATGGGCCGGGTGCAGGAAGACCGGCTGGTACTGGACGTGCGCACCGTTTTACCCGGGGAAAGGGGGATGCTGGCCCGGGTGGTGGCGGCAGCACTGGATCCAGAAAGAAAGGGGGCGGAGTAATGGACAACCTGATCATCGGAACCGCCGGCCATGTGGATCACGGCAAAACCATGCTGGTCAAGGCCCTCACCGGTGTAGACACGGACCGCTTAAAAGAAGAAAAGGAACGGGGCATTTCCATTGAACTGGGCTTTGCCCCCCTGACCCTGCCCGGCGGCCGGCGGGCGGGCATTGTGGACGTACCCGGCCATGAACGGTTTATCAAGAATATGCTGGCCGGGGTGGGGGGCATCGACCTGGTCCTCCTGGTTATTGCCGCCGATGAAGGGGTAATGCCCCAGACAAAGGAGCATATGGACATCATCAACCTGCTGCAGGTAGAGCGGGGCGTGGTGGTATTGACCAAGATCGACCTGGTGGATGAGGAGTGGCTGGCCCTGGTCAGGGAGGAAGTGGCCGGGTTCCTAAAAGGCACCACCCTGGAAGGGGCCCCGGTGGTGGAAGTATCCACCATAACCGGTCAGGGTCTGGATGAACTGGTACGGACCATCGACCGGGTGGCCGCGGAAGTGCGTCCCAAACCGGCCACCGGACAGGTAAGGCTGCCGGTGGACCGGGTATTCTCCGTCACCGGCTTTGGCACCGTGGCCACCGGCACCCTCTGGAGCGGGGTGATGAAAACCGGGGATCTTCTGGACATAATGCCCGCTGGTATCAGCACCAGAATCCGTTCCCTGCAGGTACACGGCGCCAGGGTGGAGGAGGCCCGGGCCGGCCAGAGGGTGGCCGTAAACCTGACCGGGGTGGAGGTGGAGGATGTGCCCCGGGGCAGTGTGCTGGCCGCCCCGGGGAGCCTGCTCCCGTCCCACCGCCTGGATGTGCGCCTCCTTTTAATTCCGGAGACCAGACCATTAAAACACCGGGCACGGGTGCGCCTGCACCTGGGCACAGCGGAAATTCTGGCCCGGGTAGTTCTTTTAGACCGGGATGAGCTCTCTCCCGGAGAAAAAACCCTGGCGCAGCTGGAACTGGAAGAACCGGCGGTGGCTGCCCGGGGCGACCGGTTTGTCATCCGTTCCTATTCCCCCATGCATACCATCGGCGGGGGCAGTGTCATCGACCCGGTGGCGCGGAAGCACCGGCGGATGCGGGAGGAAGTGATTAGAAGCCTTTTGACCCGGGAAAAGGGCACACCCGAAGAACTGCTCTTCCAGCAACTGGACAGCCGTCCCGCCCTGTTTACCGCCGCCGAACTGGCCCGGGCCGCCGGCTTAAGCGAAGATGAGGCGGGAAAAGCCCTTTCCTCCCTGTCCGCCGGGGGCAAAATGCGGGAGATTCCCGCGGAAAAACAATCCTATTTTGTTTCCCGCCGGGTATACGGGGAATGGGGGGAAGCCGTCCGCCAGTTGCTGCAGGATTACCACCGGGAATTCCCCTTGCGTGAGGGCTTTCCCAAAGAAGAGCTACGTTCCCGCAAATTTCCCCAGCTGAACAGCAAACAGTTGCAATTTATCCTGGCGGCCATGGAAAAAGACGGCCTGGTCAGGGTACACGCCCAGGACGTTTCCCTGCCGGACTTCTCCCCCCGGCCCGGTCCGGCACAGGAAAGACAGGTGAACGGGCTGCTGCAGCTGTACCGGGAAAGCGGTTACCAGCCTCCGTCCTGGAGTGAGGCCTGCCGGCAGGTGGGGCTAACTGGCCCACAGGCAGGGGAGATCCTGCAGTACCTGCTACGACAGGGGGCGCTGATAAGGGTTTCCGATGAGATTTTATTCCACCCCGTGCCCCTGCAGGATCTCCGTAAATCACTGGTGGATTTCCTCCAGGAGAGGGAAGGGATCAGTGTGGGGGAAGCCCGGGATCTGTGGCAGACTTCCCGCAAGTACGCTCTGCCCCTGCTGGAGTATTTTGACCGGGAAAGGGTAACCCGGCGGGTGGGGGATAAAAGGGTGCTGGCCAGGGGATTGGAACAAAAAGACCGGCCATAAAGGCCGGTCTTCCCCCTCCCACCGGAGAGGGGTTCATCATCCCCGTTTCTCTCCCGGCCATAGGAAAAGGCCCGTGTCTTCATCAAATACCCGTTCAAAGCCGGAGTCCTTCTCATGCAGCAGCTCTGTAATCACATACTCACAGGCAAATACCACCGTCCCTTCGGCCAGGTGGCCGCCGGCCATCCGCCCGTCTTCAGCCATCAGCCCGATGTGGGCGTGCACAAAGGGCTGGCCGCCTTTGAGGGAAACGTTACCCGCCAGGCTGATGATCTCGTGGGGGCGGTCAAATTCCAGATAGGAGTAGGTGCGTTTTTGCTGGTCATAAAAGCCCACCCGGGCACGCTGCACGGCACCGATGGCCCTGATGTCCCCCAGCTGGATATTTTCGTTCACACAGAGACGGGTCAGGGATTCCAGCAAATCGGCACCCTTCGGCAAACGGCCCATGATCACCCGCCCGCGACTCACCGGTCTGGTAAGCATGCTCAGATCACCCTCTTTGGAAAATTCTTTTGTAAATACAAAGAGGACCGGGAAACCCCGTGTCCTCCAGTGAAACCTTTTGCTACCAGCTACTTGCGTTGCTGTTGCTGTTGCGGCTGCATTACCTTGTACTGGGGCTCCTGCTGTTCAATATAGTTTACCCGCCCCCGCAGGCCCTGGGTTATTCCTTCCAGTTGGTTGGCAAAACTGGAGAACATTTGTTTAGCCGTTTGATCCTGGGCATCCAGGGCAAAGGTCTTCAAGTCGGCAGCAGCGCTTTCCAGAGAGGCCAGGGTCTGGTGCATCTTTTCGCCAATGGTCATGAAAAAACCTCCTTCTGGTCATAACTTTTTTCAGAGCAACCTGCATCTTTATTATGAAACAAACGGTCAAAAAATATGGCCGGTTGATTATGTTAAATAATATCACGTTTCACAAAAAACCCAGGAAAATCAAGGGCCGGGCGGTATTTACCATTTTATTCCGGGCCAATTTCTAAGTCTAAGAAGTCCAGTAAAATCAAGGCTCGTCCATCCTGTCCAAGAAGTTCATGTAAGCGCTTACATAAGTGTCTCGATGTTCAAAATCAAAAGGACAACTTATTAAGCTCAGAAGCTTGCGTGAGAGCAGCTGGGCTTAACAGGTTGCCCTTTGCTTTTTTTATAACCTACCGCCGGGAATATCTTGTCATGGAACGCCTGTTTGTAGTACAATATGGAAAAACCCATGGAGGCGGTTTCCATGTCGAAAACTGCGTCTAAGCCGGCTACGCGGGAAGAGGTACTTGAAAAAACGCTGAACGAGATCAAATCCAAGTTCGGGGACGGAGCCATCATGCGCCTGGGCGAGAACCCGAAGATGAACGTTCAAGTAATACCAACCGGGATATTGTCCCTGGACCTGGCGACCGGAGTGGGCGGGTTGCCCCGGGGGCGGATCATTGAGCTTTTTGGTCCTGAATCGTCCGGCAAAACTACGGTGGCGCTGCATGTGATCGCCGAAGCCCAAAAGACGGGCGGCATCGCGGCGTTCATCGACGCGGAGCACGCCCTGGATCCCGTCTATGCCAAAAACCTGGGAGTGGATATCGAAAGCTTGCTGGTTTCCCAGCCGGACTATGGAGAACAGGCCTTGGAAATATGCAACATGCTGGTGGTGAGCGCCGCCGTGGACGTGGTAGTCATAGACTCGGTGGCTGCTCTGGTGCCGAAAAGTGAGATCGATGGGGAAATGGGTGACGCCCACGTGGGACTCCAGGCACGGCTGATGTCTCAGGCCATGCGCAAACTGACGGCGATAGCCTCCAGGAACAAAACTGTCGTAATTTTCATAAATCAGCTTAGGGAAAAGGTAGGGGACAACAAGTTCGGCCCCACGCCCGAGGTCACTCCCGGTGGAAGGGCGCTGAAATTCTACTCATCCATGCGGCTCGACGTGAGGAAGAAAGAGGCCATCAAGGACGGGAACGAAGTGATCGGGAGCCGCACGGCCATCAAAATCGTCAAAAACAAAGTCGCGCCTCCGTTCAGAGAAACCGCTGTGGACTTATTCTACGGGGAAGGCATCTCGAAAGAGCTGGACGTGCTGGACATGGCTCTGGAGTACAAAATAGTCCAGAAGTCAGCCGCGTGGATTTCCTATAACGGCGATCACCTGGGCCAGGGCAGGGAAAACGTACGCAAGTTCTTGAAAGCGCACCCGGAAATGGTGGCCGAGCTGAGTCAGAAGGTTGTTGAGAAAATCGGAGCGGGGGCGGCAACGGCTGATAATGCGGGGGAGGAGAACGCGGCTGAAAGTAAAGTGGTGTACCTGGCAAGGGACCCGGAGTGACCAAGCTCCCCTAAAGGCCATCCGGAATTGTAACGAAAAGGTTGCTTGTACCGATAACTCACCAGGCACGTATACCTACCGCTGGGAAGCCCTGCGTCTTCAGTGGTAGGTCCACCCATATTCAACGGATCACAGGTAAGATATCAACGTAACGTTACCCTCTTCTAGTTTCTTAGCTGAAATTACATATTTAACAATATTCCCCCATAAAAGGAATTTTAAAAAATTTTGTAGAAGGAAAAAGTGGACCTGAATATAAGGGGGTGAGCACAACCGGCCGTTTGGGTAGAAGAGAATACTTTTCCCGCTGATGGGCATATTCGGCAGAAATGAGGGGGAAAACAATCTGGTTAATCATCCGGCCCGTTTCCTGGTTCAGAAAACCAAGACCTTTGACAGCAACGGACCTGGCTTCCTCGAAAGACAAACCAAACCGATCCATGCTTTCCCTGACCAGCCAGTGAAAAAGGCATTTTTGTCCGACAGAATTCGTTTGGACCAGGAGATTTTGGCGGTGAAACCTGGGGCGTCCCATGCAATCACCCCACATCGGATTTTTAGAGGGTCTTATTGGCTGGGGATATGCCGCTCCCCAGCCATGACTACGAGTGACAATGACCATCATGACTACCATGTTATTCCTGAATACCAGTTTAATAGCGGAACTAAACATTGTCCAGCAACGGGTATAGCCTCTTTAGGGAGAGATTTCCCTTACGGGTTAAACCGGTGGATGGAGGTGAATATTTAAGGCATTTGACAGGGCCTCAATGCTTGGCAGTTGCATCAGCCTTTGCAGAACAAATGCTCTATACAAGGCTGTGCGTTCAAATCCTGGCCGACCGATTTCCCTGTAATATGGAACTTTTTCTGGATCGGCTCAACATCGTTAGAGGAGAGGGCTAAAAAGATATGGTCGTCATGGTCGGGATTTTGTACAAATACTTCGAAGGGAAAAAGGATTTCTTGTAGAAAGTACATGTGGGGGATTTCCCTCGTGTGCTTTTGTTTGGAGCTATGATAAAATTCGACACGAGGAAGGATATCCCTTCTTTTTATGCTAATTTGTGTGATCCGAGTTAAAAAGAGGTGTTGGGTAAACTTGATCCAACTTCTTGCGTAAGCCTTGATTTTTAAGAATTACGAATTTTGCAGGTAACACGTTTTGTAAAAAGCAGCTAGCCCAATACCCATGGGATAAAGGTCTATCCTGAACGTGGTGCCGACGGTAAAAAGAAGTACTTAACATAGACTTTCTGTGGCACGTTAGCAAAAGAAAAAAGAAGGGCCGTTGAATTAGAAATCGGTCATCGGTCCAGGAATATGTGTCCAGGCAAAATATGCTATTTATCTTGGCGAGTATCTTGAAGGAGCGATTTCGGCAGCGAAGAATGGCGTGTAGCGGAGATGGGAAACCTATACATGCACTGCGTCGTTTGATGTCGGTAGTAGGTCATCAGTATCGCCGGAGCTGAAAATGCAAATTGATTTATTTATACCAAAGGGATGGAAAAAATGAGAGGGTTGAAGATCGCCTTGATTGCTCCCTATGATGAACTATCCCGCCTCGCCTCGGAGGTATGCGTGGAACTGGGTGAAAATATTGCTATTGCCACAGGGGACCTAGTGGAAGGGGTATCCGTGGCCAAGCAATTTATAGAACAGGGTATGGAGGTGTTAATTAGTCGGGGGGGTACAGCAACAGCCATCAGGGCCTCGGTGAACGTTCCCGTAGTAGAGATTGCCATTAGCGGCTTTGACATTATCCGGGCCATAAACCAGGCTAGAAGGAAAGGCAGAAAAATAGGCGTAGTAGGGTTTAAAAATGTAATTTATGGTAGCAAGAGTCTGGCTGAAATCCTGGATGTGGAAATCCACGAGCTGGTGATCGGCAGTTCATCCGAAGCGCAGGAGGCAATAAAGGAAGCCCGGGACCAAAGGGTGGATGTACTAGTGGGAGACGTGGTGGCCACTAGGATGGCCCGTGAATATGGTCTGGAATCGGTACTGATTACATCTGGTAAAGAAGCCATTTCACAGGCCATCAGAGAAGCCCATGAAATCGGGGCCGTGCGCCAGCAGGAGCGGGCCAGGGCCGAACAGTTGAAAACAATTTTGGAATTTGCCTTTGAAGGTATAGTGGCAGTGGATCAGCAGGGTTATATTAACTTAATGAATCCCGAAGCGGAAAAGTTGCTTCAATTGGACAGGGATCAGGTCATCGGCAAGCAAGCTGCATATGTTCTGCCCGAAATTCCCTTCAAAGAGGTGCTAGAATTTGGCCGGATCCGTTTTGGTGATTTGAGCAGGATCAATGGTAATCTACTAGTTCATAACGTTGTTCCGGTGATCATAAGCAATCAAACCATGGGTGCCGTGGCCACCATTCAGGATATCAAGCATATCCAGGCCGTGGAAGAAAAGGCGAGGAAGGAACAATATGCCAAAGGCCTGGTAGCCCACTATTCCCTGGCCGATATTGTAACCACAAGTCCTCTGGTTCAGGAGGTTATTAATAAGGCGCAAAAATTTGCCCGGGTGGACTCCACTATTTTAATTCACGGTGAGACGGGAACCGGGAAAGAGCTCTTCGCCCAGGGTATACACAACGCCAGCCAGCGGAAGAAAGGGCCCTTTGTGGCTGTAAATTGCGCCGCCCTCACGGAAAGCATTCTGGAAAGCGAACTCTTTGGTTATGAAGAGGGGGCTTTTACCGGGGCTAAAAAAGGGGGCAAGAAGGGCCTGTTCGAGCTGGCCCATGGGGGCACCATTTTCCTAGATGAAATTGGTGAACTTTCCCCGAACATCCAGGCCCGGCTGTTGCGGGTTTTGCAGGAAAAGGAAATAATGCGCGTGGGCGGGGACAAAGTAATACCTGTGGATGTGAGAATTATTGCCGCCACACACAGGGATCTTCAGGAATTAATTCGGCAGGACAAATTCAGACGGGATTTATACTACAGGTTAAGTACGCTGATTTTGAATATACCTCCCCTCAGGGAGCGTTTGGAAGATATTCCGGTGCTGGTGCGGGTTTTATGCCGGGATCTGGCCGGGAAGCTCCAGCTCAAACCGCCGGAGTTTTCCCATGAAGCCATTAAGATGTTAAAACAATACACCTGGCCCGGCAATATCCGCGAGTTGAAAAACCTGCTGGAACGGGTGGTGGTATTAAAAAACGGGGGTACCGTCGAAGCTGCGGATATTGATAAACTGATTGATAATGGATCCCCGGGTTCAGCTTTTATTTCATTATCAGGACCGGTGAAGCTAACGGGTACGCTGGCGGAAATTGAAGAGCAGCTTATTTTAGAAGCTGTCAAACGTTCCAGAAACCGGGAGGAGGCGGCCAAAAAACTGGGCATTAGCACCACCACCCTCTGGAGAAAACTAAAAATGATTTCACATTGAAATATGAATTGCAATTTGAAAACCAGATATATGCTTCTGGACCCCCTGCCCTTAAATATTTAAAAGGGCAGGGGTATTTCATTTTGAAATGGTTAACTTTTATTATAATTACGAAAAAAGGGATTATTGCTGCCAGGGTAGAGCCTTTTATACTGGTACGCCATTTGCACTAAAGTAGTGGAGGCTATACGATAAAGCGTTTGGAGGAGGTGGAGTCCTTTATACTGATACGCCATTTGCAATTGGGAAAAACACATTAAGCTTAAGGTGAGTGCCATGAACAGGATCTGCATTATTGCCGACGATCTAACAGGTTCCACCGATACGGGGGTGCAATTCAGTAAGCACGGTTTATCCACCGTCGTGGTCTTTGATTATACCGCGCTAAAAGATATGCAAAGCCGGGCCGCAATCCTCTCCATCAATGCGGAAACTCGTAAAATGGACGAGCAAAGCGCGTACAATCGTGTAAGGGAAATTGTAAAACTATTACGTACAATGGGCTTTCAATACTTCTACAAAAAAATTGATTCCACCCTGCGGGGTAATCCGGCCGGGGAAATAGAGGCAATTATGGATGAAATGAATCAAAACCTGGCTTTTATCGCCCCATCTTATCCAGCCAACGGTAGAATAGTGGAAAACGGTTACCTTTACATCAAAAGGCAAACAGGAGATAAAAAAGATGAGCAACTTTTTCCTCTGGGGTATGTTCCGGGGTTGCTTGAAAGAAATATGAAAAGATCACTGGCGTTAATCCATCTGACAGATATACGAAATGGTGTACATCAGCTCCGGGAAAAAATTAATGAATTAAAATTGGCCGGCAGACAGATTTTCCTCATGGATGCCGTAACGGATGAGGACTTGATGATCATTGCCCTGGCCATCAAGGATCTGGCTCATAATTCAGTGGTGGCCGGTTCGGCCGGCCTGGCTGCTTGGCTTCCTTCAGCCTGGGGAATGGTGGGCGAAAAACTTAAAGAGGATAGCCATAAAGGTGCATTGCTTTTTATCGCCGGGACATGCAACCCGGTGACCGCCGAGCAGATTAGAGAAATACAAAATGTGCATTCCGTTCAACTGGTGGAAATGTCTACAAAACAAATCATTAAGGGTAGTGCTGGAGAAGAGATAGCAAGGGTGACAGCAAAGATAAGGGAATATTTAAGCCAGGGAAAAATAACAGTGCTTGCCGTCGATACCCTGTTAAAAAATAGGAATGAGTCTTATCAAACCGAAATGATGACCAGTAATGCCAGTAAAATTGCCCGAAGTTTGGGAGTTATTGCCGAGCAACTGACTCATGAAAGGCTAGTCAATGCAATGGTTGTGGCCGGGGGAGATACTGCCGTACATGTATTCAATGCCCTGGGGGCTAGCGGCATTATTTTGGAAAATGAAATTGCGCCCGGTATACCCCGGGGAAGGCTTGTGGGGGGTCAATTTCATGGTTTGCCGGTTGTAACCAAAGCCGGTGGGTTTGGAGAAAGGGATTCCCTAGTTACCGTAACCAATCATCTAACTAAAAAGCAGGAGGGGTGGGTTCAATGAAACCGGTAATCGGCATAACTATGGGTGACCCGGCTGGAATCGGACCGGAGATTGCGGTAAAAGCCCTGGCCAGAAAAGAAATTTACGAGAGAAGCCTTCCCGTTATCATAGGTGATCTGGAAGCAATTAAAGAAGCCAATGAGTTTACGGGATTACACTTAACAATTCATGAGATTGAAAATGTCGGGCAGGCAAAGGGGGAACACGGCACTTTAGATCTTATCAACCTTAAGATGCTTGCTCCGGGGAGCTGGCAATACAAACAGGTAAGTGCCCTGGCCGGTAAGGCTGCCTTTAGTTATATAGAAAAAGCCATTCATCTGGCCCTTCAAGGAGCAATACAAGCGGTGGTTACCGGACCAATCAATAAGGCGGCGTTAAATCTGGCCGGATACCATTATGCCGGTCATACGGAGATTTTTGCCCGTTTGACCGGAACGAAGGATTATGCCATGATGCTGGCTAGTAAAGTAATGCGGGTTGTCCACGTAACTACCCATGTCTCCATGCGGGAGGCCTGTGATCTAATCACGAAAGACAGGGTTTATACGGTAATAAAACTGGCTTACAATGCCATGAAGATGCTGGGGATTGCTGATCCCCGGATTGCCGTGGCCGGCTTAAATCCTCATTGCTCCGAGGATGGACTTTTTGGTGACGAAGAGGCCAAGGGCATTACTCCCGCTATAAGGAAGGCAAAGGAAGAGGGTATTAATGTGGAAGGTCCCGTTCCCCCTGATACGGTATTTGTCAAGGCCCTGGCCGGTCAATATGATGTGGTTGTGGTAATGTACCACGATCAGGGGCACATACCGGTAAAACTCACTGGTTTTAAGCTGGATGCCGCCACCAACAAGTTTACTTCGGTCAGCGGTGTCAACTGTACTTTAGGCTTGCCCATAATTCGCACATCGGTAGATCATGGAACTGCCTTTGGTAAGGCCGGCGAAGGCCGGGCGAATGAAGAGAGTCTGGTTGACGCCATAAATATGGCCGTACAAATGGCCAGATCCAGAGGACAGGAATAAATCAATTTTAAAATATAGGGAGGAAGTTATCAATGGCCGAGCTAATGAAGGGTGTTGTCAAGGAGAAACCGGAACCGGGTGCCGTATACCGGGAGGATCTGCCCGTACCACGGGTAAGAGATAATGAAATTTTGGTTAGGGTTAAGGCCACAGCCATTTGCGGCACGGATTTGCACATTTATCCCTGGACGGAATGGGCGCAGGCTAGGTTAAAGCTACCCATGGTTTTTGGCCATGAATTTGCCGGCGAGGTGGTAGCCCTAGGCTCCATGGTTAAAAATTTTCGAATTGGCGACCGTGTGGCCGGCGAAACCCATATACCCTGTAACAACTGTTACCAGTGTCAAACTGGTAACCAGCATATATGCGAAGAAATGAAAATTATCGGGGTGCATACTCCGGGATCCTTCGCGGAATACATTTCCATACCGGTGGACTGCGCCTGGAAATTGGATGATAATATCAGTTATGAAATTGGCGCCATGCTTGAGCCTATGGGTGTGGCCGTCCACGGGGTTCTTTCCGGGGAAATTGGTGGTAAAACAGTGGCCATCTTTGGGTGCGGTCCTATTGGACTTATGGGGGTAGGGGTGGCTGCCGCCTGTGGGGCATCCAAAATTTTTGCCGTTGACCTGGTGGAAGATAAGTTAACCCTGGCCATGCAGATGGGTGCCCATGTGGTACTGAATTCCGGCTGGGACGATGTAGTGGATGCCATAAGAGAGGCCACCCACGGCCAGGGTGTGGACGTGGTGGTAGACTTCACCGGCAGTCCCAAAGCCATACAGGATGGTTTTAAAGTAATCCGCAAGGGCGGGCGTTACTCCCTGGTGGGGTTGCCCAATAAGCCGGTTAGCCTTGATTTAAGCGAATACATTATTTATAAAGAAGTGACAGTTATCGGGGTAACCGGCAGGTTAATGTATAAAACTTGGTGGCAATGCACCGATTTGTTGAAGTCCGGCAAAATAGATATCACACCGGTGATTGGCGGAACATATCCTTTGCAGGACTATAAAGCTGCTTTTGAAGCGCTGATGAATGGTGCCCCGGGCAAAATGATATTAATTCCCTGAACAGGAGGACAAAAATGCGTGTTGCCGTAGTTACCGAGCCCTATAAAGTGAAAATCGAGGAAATGGAGAAGCCGGTTATTGGACCCGAAGATGTTTTGATTAGAGTAATGAGTGCGGGAATTTGTGGATCGGATCTGCACCTATTCAAAGGTACTCATGCTTTCAGAAACCCGCCGGCGGTCCTGGGGCACGAAGTAGCCGGGGAAGTGGTGGAAACCGGTTCCAATGTCACCCGTTTTCGGGTGGGGGACCGGGTTACTGTGGAACCACAATTGGGGTGCGGTCAGTGCGAGTTTTGCGCGGCAGGCCTAGTCAACCTTTGTACGGGCAAGGTTGTTCCGGGAACGCCTAAATGGTGCGGTACCTTTGCTGAGTATTTTGCAGCACGGGAAGAAATTACCTATAAACTTGCGGAGGGGGTGAGTTATGAATTAGGAACGCTGGCCGAACCGCTGGCGGTGGCCGTGCACGCCATCAGGCGCCTGGATTTATCCGAAAAGAATTCCATTGCTATCTTAGGTTCGGGTACCATTGGTTTGCTTTGTCTGGTGGTGTCCAAGCAGTATGGCTTTAAGCAGGCCATATGTACAGATACGGCGCCCTATAACCTGGAGATGGCCATAAGATTGGGAGCCGATTTGGCCATTAACCCGTTAAAGGAAGACGTCGTGAAGGCGGTCAGGAAATTTACCGGCAGCCGGGGGGTAGATGCTGCTGTTATTGCCGCCGGCGCACCCACAATTATTGATCAAGCGTCGGCTATGACCCGCCGCCGAGGGGAAATTGTGCTGGTGGCCATGATCACCGAAAAGGTTCCGGTGTATTCCTACAGCCTGGTTTTTAACGAGCAGAGGTTATCAGGGGCCATGACCTACCAATCGCGGGATTTTGAGGAAGCTGTGCGTCTGATCAACGACGGCTTGGATCTCTGTGATCTAGTGACCCATAGGCTGCCCATGGAAGAGACGCAAAGGGGTCTGGAAATGCTAGATCGGAAGACGGAAAATGTGGTCAAGATTATCGTCCATCCTTAAGTTTTTATCATTTGTGAGCCAAGGAGGGTTTAGTGTGAAATTTGTAAAGTCAGCTCTTCTATTTTTGCTGGCGATGGGTTTGATTATGCTGTCTGGTTGCGGGGGTCAGTCCAAAGGGGGCGCATCCGGGAGTGCTGATAGCAAAACGGTGGTTCTTAAATTGGGCCATATTCAATCGGAAAATGATCTGTGGCAGCAGGGTGCTTTAAAATTCGCCGAGGAAGTAGAAAAGAAAACCAATGGCCAGGTGAAAGTACAGGTTTATCCCAACTCCACCCTGGGCGGGGATAGGGACATGGCCGAAGGCCTGCAGGTAGGAGCCGTGGATTTTGCCTTGATTGCAGGTGTGTTGGGAAACTTCGAACCTTCATTTCAGATTCTGGAGCTACCCTACCTTTTTGATAACGAAGAGCAGTTCCGCAAAGCGATTTACGGGCCCATCGGCCAGGAACTGACTGACAGGCTGCTTAAAAGAGCCAATATTCGCGTTCTGGCTTACTGGGACCGAGGTCCTCGCCAATTGACCTCGAACAAGCCGATCAATTCCCTTAACGATATTAAAGGCTTAAAATTGCGGGTGCCTGAAATTCCGGCGATGGTGGAAACGTGGAAGGCCATGGGCGCCAATCCCACCCCCATGGCCTGGGGCGAAGTTTATACGGGACTGCAACAAAATGTAATTGAAGCCCAGGAAAATCCCATACCCTTTATCTATGGCGGACGCATCTATGAGGTGCAAAAATATCTGGCTATTACCAACCATAAATATGAATATGTTACCATAGCCATGAGCAACAAGACATGGGAAAAGTTAACTCCGGAACAGCAAAAGGCTATTCAGGAAGCAGCCAAAGTGGCCACGGATTACGAGAACCAGCTGGTGAAGGAACAAACGGATAAACAGTTAAAGGAAATGGAAGCAAAAGGTATGAAAGTGACCCATCCGAACATTGAGGAGTTTGCCCGGGCGGCACGCACCGTCCACAAGCAATTTGCCGACAAGGTGGCTCCAGATATCTATCAAAAGATTTTAGAGATAAAATAAGGTGTTTTCTGGATATTCCCCTTCCCCAGCCGGGGGAGGGGAACATCCAGGAACGGGGAGGGGTCCTGGAGTGGAAAAGGTGGAAAGGATAATCTCTAAATTTCTTTATTATTTTTGTGGCTTGCTGATGTTGATTATGGCCACGGTGATTTTTGCCCAGGTGGTGGCCAGGTATGCCCTGCACAACTCCCTGACCTGGTCCGAAGAAGTAGGCCGTTATGCCTTTGTCTGGATCACATTTTTCGGTGCTGCTCTGGCTGTAAAGGAGCGGTCTCACGTTGCCCTGGACAACCTGGTAAAAAATTTGCCCATTACTTTGCAAAAAATCATACTTTTTACTGGTTATATGTTGATGATTATCTTTAGTATGGTTATGGCCTATGCCGGCTGGCAAATTTTTGAGCTTGGTGCCAACCAGCTCAGTGCCGCCACACAGATCCCCATGAAATGGGTCTATATAGCCATTCCCGCCGGAAGTGTATTAATCATTGTCTACCTTTTGAAAAACCTGATCGAGGATATGGGTAAAAGGGGGTCCTAAGGAATGGCAACCATATTGTTTACTGTATTTGTGGTCCTGGTCCTGCTGGGCCTCCCGGTGGCCTTTGTTTTGGGCCTTGCTTCCCTGGCGGCCATCGTTTCTGTGGGTAACTTTCCGTTGATGCTCGTCGGTCAACGCATTTTTACCGCCGTGGATTCATTTCCCTTGATGGCCATTCCCCTGTTCATGCTAGCGGGAGCATTGATGAACTATGGAGGTATTACCAAACGCATTATAGACTTTGCCCTGTCTCTGGTAGGAAACATCAGGGGAAGCCTGGCTTACGTTGTTTCTATAAGCGGTGTTATTATGGGTGGCATTTCCGGTTCCGGCGTTGCCGACACGGCAGCCATCGGCTCCATTATGGTTCCCGAGATGACCAGGCGGGGGTATGACCGTGCCTTTTCCGCCGCCCTGGTGGCTGCTGCCGGAAGCATAGGGTTGATTATTCCCCCCAGCATTGCCATGATCATTTTTGGCGTGACCACCCAGGCTTCCATCGGCGACCTTTTTTTAGCCGGGGTTATTCCTGGAGTGTTGATTGGCCTGGGGTTCCTGGTGGTTTCCTACTTCGTGGCCAGGAAGCAAAATTACCCCATGGAGGGTCAAATGACCTGGATCGAGAGAGCTCGGCGTTTTAAAGATGCCCTTTGGGCACTGTTGATGCCGGTAATTATCATTGCCGGTATTCGCGGGGGTGTCTTCACCCCTACCGAAGGAGGGGCTGTGGCGGCAGCTTACGCCTTTTTTGTGGGAAAGTTTATTTACCGGGAAATCAAGTGGGTGGATATACCCAAAATACTGTACGAGTCGGTAATAAGCACCGCAGTGATCTCCTTTATTATCGGCACCACATCATTATTTGGCTGGTTGCTGGCCAGTGAACAGATACCCCAGCAGCTGACCAGGGGTTTACTGGAGCTTACCGACAACAAATATATATTATTGTTTTTGATCAATATAATTTTGTTGATTGTGGGCATGTTTCTGGACAGCGGACCGGCAATTATATTGCTCACTCCCGTCCTGGCCCCGGTGGCCAGTTCCCTGGGGGTGAATATGGTGCAGTTTGGCTTGATCATGGTGATTAACCTAACCATTGGGCTGTTAACCCCACCGGTTGGTACGGCGTTGTACGTTTCAAGCAACATATCGGGAGTGCCTCTTATAAATCTTAGTAAGGCCATGTTGAAATTCTGGGCGGTGATGCTCTTTGTGCTGGCTCTGGTTACCTATGTTCCGGCATTAACCACATGGGTGGTGAAATAGGGTAGGGCTGGTTTACTGCCAATACACCGATACAAAAAGCGGGCCGGACAAAACGGTCCCCTCCATTTCACCAAACCTTTGTTAGGAAAAGCCCGTCATTATATATTTTGGATTAGTATGTTGCCGGGCGAGATTGGACCGAGCGGTAGGTAGCCAGAACGAATGTGCACCGGAGCTGAACGATAGCTTGAATTAAAAGATCTTATAACCTGATAGTGAGCCATCCTTTCTCCCTCCTGGTGATTGAGATTTTGACATTTCTTATCTACCTGAGGGAGGGGTGGCTCTCCTGTTTCTGATCACCAATTTTACACCATTATAATGGACATAACTCAGCCAAAAGAGTACCAAATACGGGAAAATTTATAGAAAATGAGAATAATAAGGTGTACCCCCTAGACTTCTCGAAAAAATTTGCATCATCTCAATTGACGTCAACAACAGCAAAAAGCGTTATTAGAGACTGTCGAAAAACCCCCCATGGCCATTTACCAATAAATAACATTCAGTAGTATTTGGTTATGATCTAATGCAAGATATTGAAATAAGGAGATAATTGCTCCATAAAGAAGGATAATCACCATTAATGTCTAATATTACCTCCAAGAGAAATCATTCTTTCTGGAGGTAACCATGTACAAGCCGACCAAAGGACAACAAATATCCTTGTTTGACTCTCGATTTGTATGCGAGAATCTTTTTGCCAAGGACAGTATCTATCGGGAGATTCGCCAGATTTGTGATGAGTTTGTACAAAGGATCGACTTCACACCGCTATACTGTCCGAACAACGGCCGGCCGGCACAACCGGAGATACTGATGAAAGCCCTTGTCCTGCAGCGATTAGACAACTTATCTGATCGGGAATTGGAGCAAGCCTGCCGGTTTGATATCCGCTACAAGTATATCCTTGGTCTGGAGTTAGATGATATGGGCTTTGACCATAGCACATTCGGAAATTTTCGGGACCGCCTGCTGGAGTCCCAACAACACAAAGAGGCCCTTTTCACCCTGGTACAGATGATTACCGATGCCGGGCTGATCAAGAAAAACGAAAACCAGCGCACAGATTCTTTTCATA
>NZ_WHYR01000159.1 GCF_009428905.1 Desulfofundulus thermobenzoicus
GAAATGTTTGCCGCTCTTTATCTGATAAAATGTTCACTTGACCAATCGGCAGATGCGGGCGCTCAGCTACCTCTGTTAAAAAGCGCTTCATTCTGTCAGCGATTGCTCGAATGGTGCTTTGTTTAAATACATCTGTGCTGAATTCAAACAATCCTGTTAATCCCGCTGCTGACCCAGTTTCCGTTCTTTGTTCTGTTAATTCGATGGTCAGATCAAATTTAGCTGACCCTACTGGTTTCACGTAAAGATCTGAGTCAAGTTGTGTCAGCTTCATTTCTGCCTTCGGTGTATTTTGGAAGGCTAGCATGACCTGGAACAATGGATTTCTTGATCTGGACCTGGTTGGATTTAGAATTTCGACTAGTCTTTCAAATGGCAGATCCTGATGCTCATAGGCTGCTAAGTCAACGTCTCTCACTCGCTTCAAAAGCTCACTAAAGGTTGGATTACCAGCTGTATTTGTGCGTAATACTAGTG
>NZ_WHYR01000160.1 GCF_009428905.1 Desulfofundulus thermobenzoicus
CATATGAAGAGCGCCCGTCTCCTGCATTCTTTTCATAAACGTCGTTTGTCTTTCGTCCTCAATCACAGCATTACCTTCGAAATAATGCTCCCGCTCTTTCCCGCCAATATAGCCTAGATGTGTATAGCCGAGAGATTGCAGATGACGAATGGCGCGATCTGCCGCTCTGACAAAATCAACATGTACACAATCATACAGATCTTCATCCGCATAATGATTGATAAAAACAATGTGTTCCATTCGATTTGTCATTTTTTCAACCGTATCCGAGCTGATTCGCCCAATGACGATCAAGCCGTCAATATCCTTTAGCATCGCCCCTTTATCCATGCTTCTTAGGCGAAAGGTATGGAGAGTGGACAGGCCTTGTTTGGCATATTCTTTTTCAATTCCTTTTCGAATCGATGAAAAAAAGGGATCATTTAATTCTTCGTCAATGGATTGAGCGACAACGACACCGATGACTGGGGATTCAGA
>NZ_WHYR01000161.1 GCF_009428905.1 Desulfofundulus thermobenzoicus
GCGTCATGCGCGTGCGGCCCAACGCGCCAATCACAAGTCCCGCACACACCACGGACACCACGCCCGACACCCCCAGCACATCTTCGGCCACGAGATACAGCGGATACGGCAGCGCCAGCGTCCACGCGGCCTCGGCCTGGGCAATGCCGCGCAGCGCCGGCAGCAAGAATGCGGCGATCCGCCCCGCAGTCAATCCGAACACCACGCCGCCACTAAACCCCTTGGCCAGCTCACGCAGGCCCGTGCCGATGGAGGCATCGCCGCCGTGCCCGGTCAGCATGGCAAGCAGCACGCCCATGATGGCAATGGCTGCGGCGTCGTTGAGCAGCGCTTCGCCCTCCACCAGCCGGATCAGCAGTGCCGGCGCGCCCACGTCGCGAAACACCGCGATTACAGCGGACGGATCGGTCGTGGCAATCATCGCGCCGAGCAGCAGGCACGTGACGATGCCGAACGGCGTGACGGCCGCCACAGCC
>NZ_WHYR01000162.1 GCF_009428905.1 Desulfofundulus thermobenzoicus
CCAATATCAAGTGCTTCTAGATCACTTGGAATTTCAGAGATTGGCACAATGCTTGTATTCGCATCATTTGAAAAGTCGTCGGCTACCAGAACATCTGTTGGAATCAGGAAGTTCACGCCTTTTTCCTTTGCACGGTCCATAAAGGATTTCGCTAAATCTACTTTGTCTTCTTCTAATAGAGATTTCCCTACTTCGTGGCCTAGTGCTTTCACAAATGTGTAAGCAAGTCCGCCGCCGATGATAAGGTTGTCCACTTTATCAAGAAGACTTTCAATCACACCGATTTTATCCTTTACCTTTGCGCCGCCGATAATCGCTGTAAATGGGCGATCAGGGTTTGAAATGGCTTTTCCTAAAACCTCAAGCTCTTTTTGCATGAGGAAGCCTGAAACAGCCGGAAGATAAGCTGCAATACCAGCTGTCGATGCATGTGCACGGTGTGCAGCACCGAACGCATCATTGACATACACATCGGC
>NZ_WHYR01000163.1 GCF_009428905.1 Desulfofundulus thermobenzoicus
GGGATGCCCACGCTTTCGGTTTGAATTGTTTACCGGGGTCAGTCCAGAAATCACTGTAGTGAAAATCAAGCAGCACTTTCATGTTTTGTGCTTTTGCACGTTTCGATAAAGCGATGGCTGTATTGAGATCATTTGTGCCGCCGTTATAGGCTCGGCCTTGATTGTCATATGGATGGTTCCACAGTCTGATACGCACATAGTTGACGCCTTTATCCTTTAATAGCTTGAGCGGATCAACCTGCTGTCCGTTCTGGTTGTAGTATTTGCCGCCGCTTTTCTCTACTTCTGCAAGCATAGAGATATCGGCTCCCTTGATGAAATCACCTTGCAGGCCATTGATCGGTTTCACAGAAATCGTATCGGCCCTTGCTTCAGGCAGAATACCTAATCCCATCAGAAAGAAAACGACAACAGTGACAAGCAACCATTTCTTCATCAAATCTCCCCTTATCCTTTTGTGCCGCCTTGTGTAAGGC
>NZ_WHYR01000164.1 GCF_009428905.1 Desulfofundulus thermobenzoicus
GTTAAAGGATGACACCGTCGTGTCAACGGTCATGAGTAACCTTGGTTTCTATAAAGCGCTTGAGAAGCAAGGCATTAAGAGCATTCAAACAGCTGTTGGGGACCGCTATGTGGTCGAAGCGATGAAAAAAGACGGCTATAATGTCGGCGGTGAGCAGTCAGGTCATTTGATTTTCCTTGATTATAATACGACAGGTGATGGCATGCTTTCTGCGATCATGCTTGTGAATACGCTCAAAGCGACAGGAAAAACATTATCAGAGCTTGCAGCGGAAATGGAAAAGTTCCCGCAGCTTTTAGTGAATGTGAAAGTGTCTGATAAATATAAAGTAGAAGAAAATGAAAAAGTAAAAGCGGTGATCCAAGAGGTCGAAAAAGAGATGAATGGTGACGGCCGCATTCTTGTTCGTCCATCTGGAACAGAGCCGCTTGTACGTGTCATGGCAGAGGCGAAAACAAAAGAGCTGTGTAATGA
>NZ_WHYR01000165.1 GCF_009428905.1 Desulfofundulus thermobenzoicus
GCCATACTCCTCACGTGCAAGCTGCGCCGCTTCTGCCAGCTTTTTCAAAGGAACATGCTTGGCTGTCAGCATATCTTTTTTATCCCGCTTGATGCCTACATTCCGCTCTGTGATCAAATGAAGCAGCTCTAAAAAATAGGATAACAGGTCATCAAATGCTGGATTCTCACGCAGCTGCCGAACTTCTTTCACAATATCATTTGTCACAGTGTGAGAAAACGGACCAGAGAAAGCCAAATGGACATCAATGGAATCAATATTGTTATACTTCTCACACATATACAAAATGTTGTATTTGATGTCATCAAATGACGTTAAATTACTTGGATGCTCTTGATGCACACTCATGATATCCTCTCGCAATTCAAAGGAGAGACCAAGCTGATTCAGTCGAATTCCTAAATCATAATCCTCAAATCCATACCGAACGATATTTTCATCAAACATCCCTAGTGCCATGACATGCTTACGTTT
>NZ_WHYR01000166.1 GCF_009428905.1 Desulfofundulus thermobenzoicus
CACATGCTGTCTATCCTCTTTTCAATTGTCATCTGCTCGCTTCTTCACTTTTACACTGAGCTTCGTTATATACTCTGCTTCATCTTTAGACATGAGCGAATGAAGTAAATACTCCTCAAATACATCTCCATCCAGCATCATGCCCTCTTTCTCGATTTCATCTAACAAATGCGAATAAGCAGATTCGATCTGATCAAATGTTCCTTGATCATACATCACCGCATAGAGCCCGCCAGGTTTTTTGACTGCCCCCGGGCCATCCATTCGGCAGAACAGCTGATCTGACTGATGATAGTGCCGCTTACGGAACTGCTCCTTTTTTAAGACAGAACCATTTGCCGCAGCCCCTTTTATGCCAACTCCCTTTAAAAATTCCCCTACAATACGTGATATTTCTTCTACAGGTGTATTGAAGTCGATCGGGTTTGATGCACTTAGTACAACGGGTTCTTCAGGCAGCTCTTGAAACAGGAC
>NZ_WHYR01000167.1 GCF_009428905.1 Desulfofundulus thermobenzoicus
GTTGACAACGTCAAGAACGTTGATACCGTTAGCTTCAACAACTGTTACTCCAGGGATGTTACGAGCAGATAAAGCAACTGTTTCGTTTGCATCCGCAGTGACGATCAACGCTTTCTTCTCGACAGATAATCCTTTAAGGATGCCTGCGAATTCTTTCGTTTTCACTGCATCAAGAGTCAGATCTTCAAGAACGATGATGTTGTTGTCGATTACTTTAGAAGACAATACTGACTTGATAGCCAAGCGGCGAACTTTTTTAGGTAATTTATAAGAATAACTGCGTGGTGTTGGACCGAATACGATACCGCCTCCGCGCCATTGTGGTGAACGGATAGAACCTTGACGAGCACGACCTGTACCCTTCTGTCTCCAAGGCTTACGACCTCCGCCACGTACTTCAGAACGAGTTTTTACTTTGTGAGTTCCTTGACGTAAGGAAGCTCTTTGCATAAGAATAGCATCGAATACTAC
>NZ_WHYR01000168.1 GCF_009428905.1 Desulfofundulus thermobenzoicus
CCCCAATATTGGATGAAACGCTTGTTAAAGTCAATAAGCTGTTTTAAGTATGGTGCAAAGAGTGAAAAGTCTGATTTCTCCCTTGCTTCTACCCATACATGCTCCGCTTTTGATTGCAAAATCGAGTATTCTTTAAATTCTTCTTTCGGAATTTTACTGTTTTCATCATACTCTTTTTGTGATAATTCGAGCGCCTTCTGTGTATCTTTTGACAGCTCATCTCGATGTTTGTTTAATGCGAGAAGAAGATCTCTCATTTCATCAGAAGTCTTCATATTAAAAATATCACTTGATAATTGACCAATCGTTTCAGCTCTAAAATCCGCACTTTTTTTAGGTGCTTGTGTTCTAGAGTCCCAATAAAGTAAATGGAGCGCCTCTGTATAATGGGCGATTTTCCCTAGTAATTGATAAAACGCTTTCTCAGTTGCTTCAAGACTCATGCGTTTGTTCCCCCAATCAATAAAATAT
>NZ_WHYR01000016.1 GCF_009428905.1 Desulfofundulus thermobenzoicus
CCACTTTTTTGTGCAGCACCACACCCACCGCCGGGTCAATGGCATCTTCCTTGGTACGCCGGCCGGCACCCAGCAGCATGGCCGCCCGGCCGATGCCTTCGGCCTGGATGGCCGTAACGTAACCTTCCTGCCCTGCCCTGACCGGCTCCTGCTCCCGGGCGGCCGGTAAAAGGGCCGGGTTTTCCACCACCCGCGGGTCCCCTCCCTGGGCACGGATCATTTCCCGGAATTTGGCCAGGGCCTGCCCCCGGTCCAGCAGATCCGCCAGCTTTTCCCTGCCCTGTTCTACCCCGTCCACCGCTCCGGCCAGGACCAGCATATGGCTGCCCAGCACCAGGCATAACTCCCGCAGATCCGCCGGCCCCTTCCCGGCCAGGGTTTCCACGGCCTCCCGCACCTCCAGGGCATTGCCCACGGCAAGACCCAGGGGCTGGTCCATATCGCTGATCACCGCCACCGTCCGAAGACCAACCTGATGGCCGATGGCCACCATGGTCCGGGCCAGGGCAAGGGCATCCTCCACGGAACGCATAAAGGCGCCGCTGCCCGCCTTCACGTCCAGCACGACGGCACCGGCACCGGCGGCGATCTTCTTGCTCATCACACTGGAGGCAATCAGGGGAATGCTGTCCACCGTGGCCGTGGCATCCCGCAGGGCGTAGAGTTTTTTATCCGCCGGCACCAGGTTTCCCGTCTGGGTAACCACTGCCAGGCCATTTTCCCGGATCTGGCGGATAAAGTCCTCCGGGGAAAGGTTGACCTTAAACCCGGGAATGGCCTCCAGCTTATCCGCCGTCCCCCCGGTGTGGCCCAGCCCCCGGCCGGACATCTTGGCCACGGGAACGCCGGCGGCGGCCACCAGGGGGGCCAGCACCAGGGTGGTTTTATCCCCCACCCCGCCGGTGCTGTGTTTATCCACCTTGGGGCCGGGAATGGCGGAGAGATCCATCCGGTCCCCCGAGCCGGCCATGGCCAGGGTGAGGTCCGCCGTCTCCCGGGCCGTCAGCCCCTGAAAAAATACGGCCATCAACAGAGCCGCCGCCTGGCAGTCGGGGATCCGGCCGGCCGTGTAGCCCTGCACGAAAAAGTTTATTTCCTCCGTGGCCAGCTCATGTCCCCGGCGCTTTTTTAAAATTATATCGTACATGCGCATATTTGCCCACACACCTCTCCGGCAAAACTTTTTCCCCGGGGATAGGAAAGGCCGAAGAGTTCGGCCACGGTGGCGGCCACGTCGCTGAAGGTCCGGCGGGTGCCCAGGTCCCACCCCGCCTTCACCTTCCGCCCGTAAACTAAAAGGGGCACGTACTCCCGGCTGTGGTCCGTGCTGCCGGTGGTGGGATCGCAACCGTGGTCGGCAGTGATGATCAGTACCTCGTCGTCCCGCAGGGCAGCCAGTATTTCGGGCAGGCGCCGGTCAAAGTCTTCCAGGGCGCCGGCATAACCCCGGGGATTGTTGCGGTGGCCGTAGAGCATGTCAAAATCCACCAGGTTGGTAAAAATCAACCCCCGGTCGTCCCGCCGCATAAAAGTGAGGGTTTTATCCACCCCGTCCATGTTGTTTTCCGTATGCAATGCCTCAGTAATACCCCGCCCGGCAAAGATATCCTCAATTTTGCCCACCGCCAGGACGGCCAGGCCCTTTTCCTGCAGCAAATCCAGGACGGTGGGGGCCGGCGGGGGCAGGGAAAAGTCCCGGCGGTTGGCGGTGCGCTGAAAACTGCCCGGCTGCCCCACAAAGGGCCGGGCAATTACCCGCCCCACCGCATGTTCACCGGTGAGCAGTGCCCGGGCAATGCGGCACATGCGGTACAGCTCCTCCAGGGGGATTACTTCCTCGTGGGCGGCAATTTGGAAGACGCTGTCGGCCGAGGTGTAGACAATGGGGCGGCCGGTACGCATATGTTCGGCCCCCAGTTCTTCAATGATGGCCGTGCCAGAAGCGGGCTTGTTGCCCAGCACGGGCCGGCCAATTCGCTCCTCAAAGGGCTTGATTATTTCCGGTGGAAACCCGTGGGGGTAAACGGGAAAAGGGCGCTCCAGCAGCAACCCGGCGATCTCCCAGTGACCGGTGGTGGTATCCTTGCCGGCGGAGGCTTCAGCCATGCGCCCGTAGGCAGCCTTTGGCTTTCCCGCCGGAGGCACCCCTTCTATGGCCAGTATATTGCCCAGCCCCAATGCCCCCAGGTGGGGCAGGCGGAGTCCCCCCACATAGCGGGCGATGTGGGCCAGGGTGTTGCTGCCCTCATCCCCGTACCGGGCCGCATCGGGCAGGGCGCCGATACCCACGCTGTCCAGGACAATAAGGGTAATCCGGCTGATCTTTGTGTCCAACCGGCCTCAACTCCTTTAAAAAAGTCGTCAGTCGTCAGTGCAAATACTGCCATGGAATTGTTCCTGAAAAAGGCCTGTCCCTTTTTGTCAGTTGCTTTTTTTTATGTCCGCCGCCCGGGGGTGGGTATGGTCGTATATTTCCCGTAACCGGGCACGGGTCAGGTGGGTATAGATCTGGGTGGTGGCGATATCGGCATGGCCGAGCAATTCCTGTACCGACCGCAGGTCGGCACCGTTTTCCAGCAAATGGGTGGCAAAGGAGTGACGCAGGGTATGGGGGGTAATCACTTTGTTAATCCTGCCCTGGCGGGCGTATTTCTTGATAATTTTCCAGAAACCCTGCCGGGTGAGCCGCTGACCCTGCTGGTTGACAAACAGGGCGGCGGTATTTTTCCCTTTCACCAGTGTGCCCCTGGAACGCAACAGGTATTCCGAAACGTAGTGGCAGGCCACGGACCCCAGGGGAATAATGCGTTCCCTGGCCCCTTTGCCGAAGCAACGGACGAACCCGTGTTCCAGATTGACGTGGGCCAGGTCCAGCGAAACCAGTTCACTAACCCGGATCCCGGTGGCGTATAGCAGTTCCAGCATGGCCTTATCCCTTAAGCCCGCCGCCGTGGAGATCCGGGGTTGGGAGAGGAGACTCTCCACCTCCCGGGTGCTCAGTACCCGGGGCAGGCGCTGGGGGGGGCGGGGTGACTCCAGATTGGCCGTAGCGTCCATATGCACAAGCCCTTCAGCCAGCAAAAACCGGTAAAAGGATTTTAGTGCCGCCAGATGCCGGGAAATGGTGGCCGGCGAACGACCGCTCTTTTTTAACTGCAGGAGGTAGGCCATTACCACGCCCCGGCCTCCCGCACCCATGGGGTCCAGTTCCTTTTCCCGGCAGAAAGCCCGGAACTGGTTCAAATCGCCCTGGTATGATGCCAGGGTATTTTCGGCCAGACCCTTTTCCACCGCCAGGTAATGAATAAAATGGTTGATCAGACCCTCCAAGGCACATCGCCCCCGTGTTTGCTCTTACCCCAATATTCCACGGGCAGCCGTTTCAATCCTTCCGGGTGGCATAATTTTCCTGATTGTGCCCTGCAAAAATTAAGGGGGCTCTTCATCAAAAGCCCCTGTGGTGCCATTTTTACATTTTTACATTATAACTGCGCAAATACAGGTGATAACTGCCCGGCCACTCCCGGTAATGCACATATTCCCAGGTCGCAACGTTCCCGGATGCAGAGGTGGTGGGAACGGGCGTATGCAGCAGGGCCAGGACAAAAAGAACCACCAGAACCAGTACGGCCAGGATACCTAAAGATATTTTCCTGTCCACGACCATCCCTTCCCCTGAACTTTTAACTTTATAGACGGAATTTATGGGGAAAAGGTTCCCTGTCACCGGTTAAAATTTTGTTAAAAACCAAGAAACAGGGGAATATGTCGTAGGGCGGGCCCGGGGTTCGAACCTGCCGATAACCCCCAGGCAGCCCCAGGGACGAGTATGGAACCGGCCCCATTGCCCGCGGCGGGGCGCACCTTACGCGAAAATTAAGGGGCGAATGGGGACAAACACCCTCCTTAAAGCGGTTTGGTTTAAAACACGAACCTAAATTTTGATCAATTCGTACTCCCGGGTACCCAATCCAATTTCTTCCCCGTAAGCCAGCTGGCGTTCCCAGGTGGCCTGGGGCCAGAGGGCGCGGAATTTATCCTGAACGTCCTGTCCTTCCAGGCGGCTGCCGGGCAGAATTTTTTCCTGGTTTACCAGGTCGGCGCAGGCCTGGTCCAGGGCCACCGGATCCAGGGAAGCCAGAATACCTATGTCCCTTACCACCGGAGCATCGGTCCAGCCGGCACAATCGCATTCCGGGGAGACATTGGTAACAAAGTTGATGAACCCCGCCTTGCCCTTTTTGTTCTGCAAAACCCCGGCGGCAAACTCCACTATTTTTTCCTGGATGACATCCGGTTCCGTTTTCCAGTTGATTCCTATGGCCTGTTCGGGACAGGTAACCGTACACTCACCGCAGCCGATACATTTTTGTTCATCAATGGAAGCCTTCCTGGTTTCCCGGGAGATGGAAATGGCTTCGCCGGGACACCAGCGTGTACACCGGGCGCATCCCGCGCATTTTTCCTCCTTGACCCTGGGCAGCACGTCTGAATGCATCATCTGCTTGCCGCTGCGGGAACCCGAACCCATGCCGATGTTTTTCAGTGTACCGCCAAAGCCGGTCAATTCATGACCCTTAAAATGGCTTACGGCAATGAGCGCGTCGGCGTGGACCAGGGCACTGCCGATCTTCACCTCATGGAAGTGCTTTAAATTTACCGGCACGTTGATATAGTCCTTGCCCGTCAGACCATCGGCAATAATCAGGGGAGCGTTGACCACCGCATAGGCAAAACCGTTTTCAACGGCTGTTTTCAGGTGATCCACGGCGTTGGCCCGGCTGCCCACATACAGGGTGTTGGCATCGGTGAGAAAGGGGTTTCCCCCCAGTTCTTTAACCCTGTCCACCAGGCGCCGGATAAACTGGGGCCGGATATATCCGGTATTGCCCCGCTCACCGAAATGCACTTTAAAAGCCACCAGATCCCGGGCCGCAATTATGTCCTTTATCCCGGCCGCCTCAAAGAGCTTTTCCACCTTGTCCAGTAAATTTTGCTTATGACTGGCCCTCATATCGGCAAAGAAAACTTTCGCCGCCAAGTAGTCATCCCTCCAGAAGATTGGCATTGGTAGTCGGCCACCGCCCTTTCAATCTCCGGGGAATGGCCAATAACTACAATTCTAGCAAAAATTCAATTTTCCTGTCTGCCGGGCGGCCACCCGGTGAATTATTCGTAATGATGTACGCCCGCATCCTTTCCCCGGTAATATTCCCGTAAAAAATGCAGCAGGCGATCCATAACATTTCCCCCATTTATTACCGGTCCGGTGGCCGGATGATAAAAGGAGCGCCTATTCCCATCCTCCACAGGCATGGGACCGGGAGTGGACGGTCGGGGGCGAACCGGTGAGGGACTACCCCTCACCAGGCCATAAAGGTGCCCGCAGAGCACGGCCAGAATGGCCAGGATCACCAGCATGCGCAGGCAGAACATTACCCTGCGCTTTAAACGGGAAATAATAATCACCGGCATTTCAGACCCTTCCCTCCCGTGTGCGTCAGGAACTTACATTGGGACTGCCGTGCTTCGTTAACGGGGAATAATCATTCCGGCCAGTATACGGGTCAACCAGGGAGACAGGTAAATCTCCACCAGCCCGGCCCCCAGGGCCACAGCCACTACGGCTACCATGATCCCGGTATACCGTACCAGGGAACCCCATATTTTCCCGCCCATTCCGGACCGTCTGGGGAAAAGTAAAAGGGCGAAGGTAAGGGCGGCCACCGCCCCCACAAACAGGGCCGGTAGAAAAAGCAGGTTCTGGGGCATGATGGCCACGGCGGCCAGGAACAACCCCTGGAGTGCCAGATCGCGGCTTAAAAAAGCCACGGTAAAGCCCAGGGCAAACCCCCTTAAAAAAACCAGCACCAGGACGACCGGAATGCCAATAACCGTGAGCCCCGCCAGATAGAGGGCGGTCATAAAATATAGTTTGTCGTACATGACCTGGCGGGCCAGTTGCCCGGTATCCACCTGCCCCCCGCCCGCCTCTTTCAAGAAGGCGCTCAGGTAATCGTGGAGGGAGGCCATGCCACCCGGGGGAAGGAAATCAATATTCAGGGCACCACAAACCAGCCCCAGGCTGAAAACGGCCAGCACCAGCAGGTAAAGCAGCCAGCCGGCCCGCAGGGTTTTGATCCAGTACCGGCGCAAGAGACCCCCCCTCCTTCCCGGCAGACCTGTCCATGCTCATTTATATGGGAAAAAAGGGGAGGGTATGAACGAAATAATGCTACTCCATGGCCACCCGGATTATTTCCAGCAGGTAGCGGGCGCTGGTCACCAGATCCGCCACCCGGATGAATTCGTCGCAGGTGTGCACTTTGCTCATGCCTATACCCAGATTGACGCAGGTAATCCCCCGGTGGTTAAAAATATTGGCATCACTGCCGCCACCGGTCCGGATCAGCCGCGGCGTAAGGCCCAGGTTTTCGGCCGCCCGCACGGCAAACCTCACGGCCGGATGGTCCGGGGAGAGCTTGAATTCGTGGTACAGGGTTTCAGTAACCACATCCACCTGCGCCCCGAACCGGGCGGCGGTATCTTTTAAAAGGGAGACCATGGCGGCAGTCCGGGCACGGCACTTGGCCCCGTTCAGACTCCGGGTTTCGCCGTCCAGCCGGCAGGAATCGGGCACAATATTGATGGCTTTGCCTCCGGAAATAAACCCTATGTTGGCCGTAGTTTCTTCATCCAGCCGTCCCAGGGACATGGCTGCAATGGCATGGGAGGCCACCTGGATGGCGTTGATGCCCTCTTCGGGGTTAATACCCGCGTGGGCGGCCCGGCCCCGGATCAGAGCCGCTATTTTATCCTGGGTGGGCGCCTGGACCACCATTGTTCCTGGAGCCCCGTCGCAATCCAGCACATAACCCATGGACGAGCGCAAAAGACGGCAGTCCAATTCCCTGGCCCCCAGCAACCCGATTTCTTCTCCCGTGGTGAAAACCACTTCCAGCCCGGGATGCTCCAGGTTGTTCTCCTGGATTACCCTGATTGCCTCAAGAATAATGGCAATACCTGCCTTATCGTCCCCACCCAGGATGGTATCGCCGGAGGAACGGACAATGCCGTTTTCCACCACAGGCCGCACCCCCTGTCCCGGCTCCACCGTATCCATGTGGGCGCACAGGAAAAGGTAATTATCGCACCCCCGGGGAGGAAGGGTGGCCAGCAAATTGCCGGTTTTACCGTTCTTGTCACAGCCCCTTTCCCGGACAGCCAATCCCAGTTCCCGCAAACGTTCCATCAGCAGGGCGGCCAGCCTTTCTTCCTGTCCGCTGACACTGTCCACCTGTACCAGTTCCAAAAATTCGGTCAGGATCCTGGCTTGATTGATCATTTATCATTCCCCCGGTAAAAAAGTGGAGTGCCGGGGCAGGGTAGCTTTCCGCCCCGGACAGGGTCGAAATCCAACTGTTCCCGCCGGCCTGAGGGAAACCACCGGAAAACCGGCTTAAAAGGTAGTATTTTTTATACGGCCCGGGCAGCTTCCACTCCCCGGACCAGCCGGGCACCGGTCTCCAGCGCCTGGCAGTTGACGGGAAGCAGGTTATGGCGGCGGGGCGGCAGGACTTTGCGCAGGGATTCCACCACCGCTTCCAGGGACACCACGTCCGTCAGGGCCAGCAGGGCACCCAGAATAATATTATTGGCCACCTTGCCGTTGCCCAACTCCTCGGCCAGGTCATTGGCCGGAATATAATACACCTGAACATCCCTGCGCTGCACCTTTAGATCGATCAGCGAGCTGTTGACCAGGATTAATCCCCCGGGCACCACCGCCGGTTCAAATTTTTCCAGGGAGGGGCGGTTCATTACAATCAGCGTGGTCGGTTCACTGACCACGGGCGAGCTGATGGGCCGGTCGGAGATGGTTACTCCGCAGTTGGCCGTTCCACCCCGCATCTCCGGTCCATAGGAGGGAATCCAGGCCACGTATTTTCCTTCCAGCATGCCGGCATAGGCCAGCAGCTGCCCGGTGGACAGTACGCCCTGGCCGCCGAAACCGGCGATAAGAATCCCTTGAAACATTTAACCCACCTCCGCCGGAACTTTGAATTCACCCAGGGGATAATAGGGAATCATGTTTTCACCCAGCCACTGGAGCGCCTGCACCGGTGGCAGGCCCCAGTTGGTGGGACAGGCCGAAAGGACCTCCACCATGGAAAAGCCCAGGCCGGCCATCTGTACCTGGAAGGCCCGCTTAATGGCCTTTTTCGCCCTGACCACGTTGGCCGGGTTGTGCACCGAAACCCGGGCCACATAGGCCGTGCCGTCCAGGACGCTGAGCATTTCCGGCATTTTCACCGGAAAACCGTTGATATCCTTATCCCGCCCGCCGGGTGTGGTGGTGGTTTTCTGCCCCAGCAGGGTGGTGGGGGCCATCTGCCCGCCGGTCATGGCATAGATGGCGTTGTTGATGAAGATGACGGTGAATTTCTCCCCCCGGGCCGCCGCGTGGACGATTTCACCGGTACCGATGGCCGCCAGGTCGCCGTCCCCCTGGTAGGTAAACACCACCCGGTCGGGCAGGACCCTTTTCACCCCGGTGGCCACCGCCGGCGCCCGGCCGTGGGAAGCCTGGTACATATCGCAGTCGAAATAATTATAGGCAAAAACGGAGCATCCCACCGGAGCCACGCCGATGGTCCGGTCGAAGATGTCCAGTTCGTCGATTGCCTCGGCCACCAGCCGGTGTACAATGCCGTGGGTGCAGCCGGGGCAGTAATGGGTGGGTATGTCCTTTAAAGCCGCCGGCCGGGTAAATACTTTCTGCATCATTTTTCTTCACCCCCGGCCATAATTTTTTTCACTTCCCGGTACACATCGGCGGCCACCGGAAGCATTCCCCCGCAGCGGCCGTAAAAATAGACCGGGCGGCGGCCGTTTACCGCCAACCGCACATCTTCCACCATCTGTCCCATGCTCATCTCCACGCACAGGAAGGCGGCCGCATGCTCCACCACCGGAGTAAAGGCCCGCACCGGGAAGGGCCAGAGGGTAATGGGCCGGATGAGACCCACCGCCAGCCCATCCTGCCGCGCCCGGTCCACCACCGCCTTGCAGATCCGGGCGGCCGTACCGAAGGCCACCAGAACCAGCCTGGCCCCTTCCAGCCGGTAGTCCTCCCAGCGCTGTTCCTTCTCGCTGATCAGGTTGTATTTGGCGGCCAGTTTGATATTATGCTTTTCCAGATCCTCGGGAACGATATACAATGAATTGATCAGCTTCTTTTCCCCGCCCATACGCCCGGTGGCCGCCCAGGGCCGGGGAGGTATGGGTACATCCTCCTCTTCATCGGCCAGTTCCACCGGTTCCATCATCTGGCCCAGGATGCCGTCCCCCGCCACCATGACCGGGTTGCGGTAACGGTCGGCCAGGTCAAAGGCGTCCCGCATCAGGTCCAGGATCTCCTGCACCGAAGAAGGGGCCAGGACAATAAGCCGGTAATCACCGTGGCCGCCTCCCCGGGTGGCCTGGAAATAGTCCGACTGGGCCGGGGCGATGTTACCCAGACCCGGGCCGCCCCGCATCATATTCACAATGACACAGGGCAGTTCGGCGCCGGCCAGGTAGGAGATACCCTCCTGCATCAGGCTGATGCCCGGGCCCGAAGACGAAGTCATCACCCGGGCACCCGCGCCGGCCGCCCCGTAGACCATGTTGATGGCCGCCGTCTCGCTTTCCGACTGCAGATAAAGGCCGCCCACCTCGGGCATCCTTTTGGCCAGGTAATGGGGCAGTTCACTCTGGGGTGTGATGGGGTAACCAAAAAAATAACGGCAGCCGGCCCGCACGGCCCCCTCACCAATGGCTTCGTTCCCTTTCATCAAAATCTTAGCCAACCTGCACCACCTCCCTTTCCACCTCTATAACCAGATCCGGGCACATTTTAGCGCAGGTGGCACAGCCGGTGCATTTTTCCGGTTCGGTGACGGTGGCCGGGTGAAAGCCCATGCCGTTGATATGGCTGGCCATAGCAATAATTCCCCTGGGGCAAAAATGCCGGCATAATTCGCAACCCTTGCACCGTTCCTCTCTAAATGTTACGCGCGCCACAACCAAATATCTCCCTCCCATGTTCCCTGCGTCCGGTAAAAACCGGGATGTCTTCTTTCCGCCGCGCCGGTTCCTGCTGGCGCCGCCCCTTTCACAGAAACAAGGGCGGTGTTTCGCCCTTGTTTCCATGATAAACGGCCCGGCAACCCCCTTTCCTTTGCTACAGGGCTTCCGGCCGGGACGACTGCATATACAGGTCCAGGGGCAACAGGGCTACGTCCCGGGGCAAATCCCGCCGGCCGGCGCCTACCAGTTCCCGGCGCACACCCAGCAGCACCACCGGGAGCCCCAGCTTCCGGGCGGCTTCCTGCACCACCCGGTGCCCGGCCAGAACCACATCCATGTCAGTGGCCGGTCCCAGGTTGGTATTACTTACCAGTCCGGTAACCCGCATCCGGCAGGCTCTTTCAATTCCGGCCAGGACTTCAAGGATGCTCTTCTCATTCCTGGTAAAGGGGCGACAGGCATTTACCACCAGCCACAGGTGATAACCGGCCTGCTCCAGCTGGGGTTTGAAACGGCCCAGGACGGTGGCTCCCACATCATCGCCACCCACGTCAAAAACGCCGTACCGGGTGTGGTCCTCCAGCACACCCCGGATAACGGGCGGCAGGGCCGGCAGATCCGCCCGCTCCCATTCACCCCGGGGGCAGATTACCGTCAATCCCAGGCCTTCAAGTCTTTCCCTTACCAGCCGGGTGCGGAAATAGGGGTTCACCACATCCAGGTCCACCAGGGATGTGGGTAAATCCTGCGCTGCCAGTTTCAGGGCGAAGTTTATAGCCAGTTCGGTTTTCCCGCTACCCAGATGGCCCGCAAAAATGGTTATCCGGCGTAGCGCCTCCCTCATCCGCACCACTCCTTCCGGAATCCCTTTACTGCCGGACTATTATTGCCTATTCGACAAAAATACCGGATTTCCTATCCAGTTTGTGAAAAAAGAGCGGCATCCTGACTCTGCAGGATAGGAAACAACGGACAACCGGCATGAAAAAAGACGGACTGCCAGGAACCAGATCTCATTTTGCCCGGCATTTCACGCAGCACAAAAAGTAGTCTGTCCTTTTTTTGCGTCAGCTTACTTTGGCTTCTATCCGCAGCTTGTCGGCCACCATGGCGATGAATTCGGAATTGGTAGGCTTGCCCCGCTCGAGATTAATGGTATAGCCGAAGAATTTGGTCATCATCTCCACATTGCCCCGGTCCCAGGCCAGTTCGATGGCGTGACGGATGGCCCTTTCCACCCGGCTGGGGGTCGTCTGGTATTTATGGGCAATCATCGGGTACAGCTCCTTGGTTACCGCCCCCAGCAGGTTCACCTCGTTGATTACCGCCAGAATGGCGTCCCGCAGATAATGGTAACCCTTGATATGCGCCGGTACACCCATCTCGTGAATGATATTGGTTACCGCCACATCCATATTCCGCGGCCGGACGGGGGAAATATACTGGGAAACATTAACCCCGTCGGCCAGCTGGCGGATGCGGGTGGTGAGAACGGCAAAGTCGAAGGGTTTTAGAATGTAGTAATCGGCACCCAGTTCCACCGCCCGCTGGGTAACGCTCTCCTGACCGAAGGCCGTCAGCATAATCACCTTCGGCCGGTGGGGAATGGTACCCAGCCTTTCCAGCACTCCGATGCCGTCCAAATGGGGCATGATAATATCCAGAACCACTACATCCGGATTTTGCTCTTTTATTTGTTCAAAGGCTTCCAATCCATTATATGCTGTACCACAAATCTCAATATCTTCTTGCTGTTTGATAAACTCCTTCAGCAACTCGCAAAACTCCCGATTATCGTCGGCAATCAACACCTTAACCGGTTTTTTCATATTCAATTCCCGCCTCCTAATTTTTTTAAATAAAAATTTTTCTATTGAGGTATTTAAATCCAATTGATTCGACGGCTAAAAAAAAACTCCTGCTGCCAGGAGTAAAATAATTTATAATTTACCATATCTGTTTCTATTTGACATGAAACTCATCATCCGAACAAATATCCCGGTCCTAGTCGAAAATACTTAGATTTATGCTGCTCCCATTTCTTCAACAGTCCCACCCGTCACCGGTACCAACCCGGCCTCCAGGAGCATCCACTCGGCCAGTACACCGTAACCCCGGGTGGGATCATTAATGAATACGTGGGTTACCGCACCGACAAATTTTCCCTCCTGGATAATGGGACTGCCGCTCATCCCCTGGATTATACCACCGGTTTTTTTCAGCAGTGCGGGATCGGTCACTTTAATGACCATTCCCTTTCCTTCCCTCCTATTATGGGGCATAACCTGCACTATCTCTACGGCAAAGCGTTCAACGCGATTTCCCTTCAGCACGGTCAGCATTTCCGCCGGCCCCTCTTTTACCTGGTAGGCCATGGCCACGGGCACCGGCTCCCGGTAATGGGGGTTGGACAGGGGCTTTTTCAGGGAACCAATGATACCACATGAGGAATTTTTGGTGATGTCCCCCATGACACCGTTACCGTTAAAAAGACCGATTTTTTCCCCGGGCTGACCCCGCCGACCGGGATGAATCCCCTGGATCTGAGCTTCCACAATCCGCCCGTCGGCCAGATCGATGCGCCGGGATGTTTCCATATCGCAGATAACATGACCCAGCGCGCCATATTTATTGCTGCGGGGATCGTAATAGGTGAGGGTGCCCACACCCGCCGCACTGTCCCGGATAAAAAGGCCGATGCGGTATCGCCGGGTCTGGGAGCAATAGACGGGCTTCACCCTGGCGGAAAAAATCCGCTGGCCCCGCTTAAGATCCAGGAGCACCGGCCGCCCCGCTTCCCCGGAACGGATCACTTCCGTACGTACCTGCTGGTTGCTTTCGGCCTGGCGGCCGTTAATTTTTAAAATAATATCCCCGCTGTTTATCCCGGCCTCCAGGGCGGGATTATGACGCTGGCCCTGGGGATCGACTATGGCCGAGTAGCCGACCACCATCACTCCCTGGGCGTGGAGCAATATACCGATGGAATGGCCCCCCGGAATCACCCGTACACCCGGAACCACGTTGACCACCAGATGATTCAGCGGAATCAGGCCCAGTAGTTTTACCTGCATGTACACCCGGCCGGGAGACAGGGCCAGGGGAATCACGGTACGGGAGCTGAGTACCTTTTCGGCGGCGTTACCGTCGGTCACTGAAACTTGCAATATTTTTCCCGGCAATCCCCCGGGCAAAAGGGGATCTCCTACGGCCACATTTTGTTCCTTTGCCCAGCAAAGGGGGTTGCATACGGCCTTGACCATCAGGAGAACCAGAGTGGTGATCAGTAAAAAAGCTGCGGGAAAGTATCTTCTTCTTTTCAGAATCCATCGCCTCCCCTCCGTAAGAAAGCTGGCAGTGAAAAATGGCAACCATAAAAACCATCAAAATCGGTAATAATAGCGTGCATTCTTAAGATAGCCAGAGATATTGTCTGTTATTCTGACTAAATATACCGTGAGTTGCCATATTGGCTGTTTTTCTGCCTTTAAGGGCGTTTGTTACTTTTGGGCAAAAAAAAAAGCCCTGATAGGGACTTTATGGAAAAATTTACATTCGACTTTTAAGGCAAATCAGCTTTTTAAAACAATGGCAACATACGGTTTAACCGGCGGACATGCCCCGGGCCTTTTCCAGCAGATAGCGGGCATGATCCATGGCCAGGCCGTCCACTTCCCGCCCGCCAAGCATGCGGGCCAGTTCCGCCAGCCGGCCTTCCTTATCCAGCATTTCCACCCGGGTGCAGGTTTGCCCGTTTTCCACCTGTTTAAAAATACGCCAGTGGGTGCGGGCGAAACTGGCAATCTGCACGGAATGGGTTACGCAAATAACCTGGCGGGAAAGGGCAATGGAGGCCAGCTTTTCAGCCACCGCCTGCAGCGTGCGGCCGCCAATGCCCGTGTCCACCTCGTCGAAAACCAGGGTGGGCAGTTCATCCACCGCCGCCAGAATGGACCGGGTGGCCAGCATAATCCGGGACAGCTCGCCGCCGGAAGCAATCCTGGCCAGGGGCTTGAGGGGTTCCCCCGGGTTGGGGGAAATCAAAAATTCCACCCGGTCCCGGCCGCTGGCCGCCGGACCGGGCAGTTCCTCAAAGAGCACCTGAAAGTTTACCCGCCCCATCTCCAGATCCGCCAGTTCCCGGGTAACATCTTCCTGTAAACGGCCGGCAATGCGCCGGCGGGCGGCCGAAAGGGCCCCGGCCTTTTCCTGCCATTCCCTCTCCCGGCGGGCGGCCTCCTCTTCCAGGGCAGCGGCATTTTCCTCGCCGGATTGTAAGGCCTCCAGCTCGGCTGCCGCTTCCTGCCGGTAATGCAATATTTCTTCCACACTGTCCCCGTATTTACGTTTTAATTCCCGGATGCGGGAAAGCCTTTCTTCCACCAGCTGCAGCCGTTCCGGGTTGTATTCTATCCCGTCCCGGTATTGGGAAAGTTCCCGGCACACATCTTCCACCTGGTAAAGAACATTATGTAAACTTTCCGCCAGGGGCAATAGGGCGGCATCAACCCCGCCCAGTTCGTCCATATCCCGGCTGGCCTGCCCCAGCAGGTCCAGTACGCCGGGAAACCCGTCCTCGCCTCCGTGCAATGCCGCGTAGGAGCGGGCCGCCAGAGCGGCAATCTTTTCCGCATTGGCCAGGCGGTTGCGCTCCCGGACCAGTTCTTCATCCTCCCCGGGAGATAACTGCGCCCTGTCTATTTCCTCCACATGATAGGCCAGCATATCCATGCGCTGCAGCCTGTCCCTGGCCCCCCGGCGCAAATCTTCCAGGCGGGTCTTTACCTTCTGCCACTGGCGGTAAAGGGCGGCCACTTCTTCCCGCAGGGGCCACAACCCACCGAACCGGTCCAGCAGATCCCGGTGAACATCGGGGTTAAACAGGGACTGGTTCTCGTGCTGCCCGTGGATATCCACCAGATGCAAAGCCGCCTCCCGGTATGTGCCTAAAGTGACCACCTGCCCGTTGATCCGGCAGGTATGGCGCCCGCTGGCGGCCAGTTCCCGGCTCAGGATCAACGTGCCGTCCTCCTCCAGGGGAATACCGGCGTCCAGGAGCAGTTGTTCCACCGCCGGCAACCCGCCAATATCAAACATGGCCGTGACCCGGGCCCGTTCCCGCCCGGTGCGGATGAATTCGGACCGGGCACGGCCGCCCAGGGCCAGCTGGAGCGCTTCAATAATAATGGATTTGCCCGTTCCCGTTTCCCCCGTCAGAACATTAAGTCCGGGCGTAAAAGCGATGGTTTGTCCGTCGATCAACCCAAAATCCTGTATATCCAGGGAAAGAAGCATTCCTTTCACCCCCGGGACAGCTGGTTTAATCTTTCCAGTACGGTAGCCACCAGCCTTTTGGGCTTGACCACCACCAGAATGGTATCATCTCCGGCCACCGTACCGATGATTTCCGGCCAGCGGGATTGATCCAGGGCCGAGGCCACTCCCTGGGCTTCTCCGGGCAGGGTCTTGATCACCACCAGGTTTTCACTGTAATCCAGGAACTGGACCGAGTCCCGGAAAAGTCTTTTCAACCTTTCCTCCCGGGGCCGCAGGGAACTGTCCACCGGTGGGGCATACCGGAAGCGGTTGTTACCCACCGGTATCTTAATCAGGCCCAGTTCCCGGATATCCCGGGAAACGGTGGCCTGGGTCACGGCAAAACCGGCCTCTTTGAGGGCGGTAGCCAGTTCTTCCTGGGTGCCGATGATCTGCCGATTAATGATTTCCAGTATTTGTCTATGGCGCCGGCTTTTCAACTGCCGCCACCTGCCTTTTCCACCAGTATGACCACCGGAGCCCGGGGGGAGCGGTTCCAGAAGGCCAGGCGCAGGACCGTGTACTCCCGGGGAGGCAGTTGGGCCACATATTCCTCCAGGGTTTCCTGCTCCTGCCGGGCACCGGGATGCCCCGTATATACCACCAGGGAAAGGCGGCCTTGCGGGGCCAGCAATGCCAGGGCGTCCTGCAATGCCCGTAAGGTGGTACCGGGCCGGGTAATAATGCGGTGGTCGCCACCGGGTAAATAGCCCAGGTTAAACATGACCGCTTTGACCGGCGGCGGCACGTGGGCGGCCATGGCGGCGTGATCCCGGAGCAACAGGGTCACCCGTTCCAGCAAACCCGCGGTTACCAGCCTTTGGCGGGTTATTTCCAGTGCCCCGGGTTGAATGTCAAAGGCAAATACCCGCCCCGCAGCGCCCACACCCCGGGCCAGAAACTCCGTATCCAGGCCCTTTCCGGCCGTGGCGTCCACCGCCACGGAACCGGGTATCAATACCGGCGCAATGAATGCCTGTGCCCATGCGGTGGCACTGGCCGTTCGTTCAGGGACCATTATGTTCACCTTCGGTTAATTTGTGACGCAATAGATAGAAAAAACTCCGGTGTTTTAAACGTATAAAGCGGGCACGGTGGACCGATTTTTCCACCATGATGGTGTCATCGGGTTGCAGGGCAAAGCCGTGTTGCCCGTCCACCGTAAGCATAACCTCCGCCTGCCTGGAACGCAGGACCACCCTCACCCGGCTTTCACCGCTGATGACCAGGGGACGGGTCCAGAGGGAATGGGGACAGATGGGAGTGACCAGCAGCAGGTCCAGTTCCGGTGTTACCAGGGGTCCGCCGGCGGAAAGGGAATAGGCGGTGGAACCGGTGGGAGTGGCCACAATCAGGCCGTCGGCGGGATAGGTGGTCACGAAATCATCGTTGACGCAGGTTTCCAGGAAAATGAGCCGGGCAAAGGCTCCCTTGGTAATCACCGCGTCATTTAAACCGATGGCCCGCCCCACCACGGAACCTCCCCGGATCACCCGGGCCTCCAGCATCATCCGTTCTTCAACGGCATATTCACCGGACGGCAGTTTTTCCAGTTCCGTTAACACCTCGGGCAGGTCGATTTCCGTGAGAAAACCCAGGCGGCCCAGGTTTATGCCCAGAATGGGTATTCCCCGGGGGGCGCATTCCCGGGCGCTGCGTAACAGTGTGCCGTCGCCGCCCAGAACCATCATCAGATCCACCCGGTTCACCAGTTGCTCCCGGGGCATTCCCAGAGCCGGCCGGTTGATCAACCGGGCCGCCTCATCGGTTATGGCCACCCCATACCCCCGGACATTCAACCAGTCTATTATTTGTTCCACCAGAGGCACAACTCCTGTTCTGGCCGGGTTTACCACCATGCCGATTGTTTTCATGCGGTCACCCCTTCAAACCCCGCGATCATCCAGCTGTTCATGGGCGGCAGCCACCACGGCGGGTATGGCGGCGGGCAGATCCACCAGATTGGCCGGGTTCCGGTGGAAACAAATCAGGAATTCGATATTCCCTTCCGGTCCTTTAACGGGGGAAAAATCCAGACCGCGCACACCCCATCCCAGGCCGGCCAGTACAGAGCAAACCCCGGCAATCACTTCCCGGTGTACCGCCGGCTCCCGGACCACACCCTTCTTACCCACCTTTCCACGTCCGGCTTCAAACTGGGGCTTGATCAGGGCCACCCCCAGGGCACCGGCGGTAGTCAAATCCTGTAAACGGGGCAATACCAGGGCCAGGGAGATAAATGAAACATCGATTACCGCCACATCCGCCAGGCAGGGCAAACGGCCGGCATCCAGATGGCGGATATTGGTCCGCTCCAGGACCACCACCCGGGGATCATTGCGCAGCTGCCAGGCCAGCTGTCCGTACCCCACATCCACGGCAATAACCAGGCGGGCGCCATGCTGCAGGGCGCAGTGGGTAAAACCGCCGGTGGAAGCTCCCACATCCAGCACCACCCGGTCGCGAAAGTCAAGATCAAAACTTTTAATGGCCTTCTCCAGCTTTAAACCACCGCGGCTGACATAGGGCATCCCGGGAGCAACCGCCAGGGAAACAGCGGCATCAACCAGCCGGCCGGGTTTATCCGCCGGTCGGCCGTTGACCTGGACCTGACCGGCCATAACTGCCGCCCTGGCCTTTTCCCTGCTGGGGAAAAACCCCCTTTCCACCAGGAGCATGTCCAGACGCCGGCGCTTTTCGGCCATCACCTATTTGCCCCCCGTACCTGCTCCCAGGTTAACCCTCACCGAAGTCCTGCGGCCTTTAAGATTATTTAAAACCGTATCCACCAGGCCATCCACTGTCAACCCGCACCGGGCCAGAAGCAAAGAGCGCCGGCCGTGCAGGATGAACTGGCCGGGAATACCCAGGCGCGTTATTTGAATGTTGCGCAACCCCCGGTCTGCCAGCAGTTCCAGCACGGCACTGCCAAAACCGCCCTCCAGATTATGTTCCTCAATGGTGATTATCCGCCGGGTACGCAGGGCATAGCGGGTGATAATTTCCTCGTCCAAAGGCTTGACAAACCGGGCGTTGATTACCGCCGCCGAGATGCCCTGCCGGGCCAGCACGCCGGCTGCTTCCAGGGCGGGGGAAACCATGCTGCCCAGGGCCAGCAGGGTAATATCGTTCCCTTCCCGCAGTACCTGTGCCCGTCCCACCGGCAGGGAAACCGGCTCCCCGTCCACAGGACAACCGGTACCGGCGCTGCGGGGATAGCGCAGGGCGACCGGTCCGGGATGCTCCAGGGCGGTTTTCAACATGTGTCGCAGTTCGTTTTCATCTGCCGGAGCCATAACCACCATACCGGGTATGGATCTGAGATAGGTCAGGTCAAACACGCCGTGGTGGGTGGCCCCGTCTTCTCCCACCAATCCGCCCCGGTCCAGGGCGAAGGTCACCGGCAGGTTCTGCAGGCAAACATCATGGAGTACCTGATCATAGGCCCGCTGCAGAAAAGTGGAATATATGGCCACCACCGGCTTCAATCCCCCGGCGGCCAGGCCCGCAGCCAGGGTCACGGCGTGTTGTTCGGCTATACCCACGTCGAAAAAGCGTTCCGGGAAGGCACGGGCAAAGTGTGAAAGACCCGTACCCGCGGGCATGGCCGCTGTAATGGCCACGATCCGTTCGTCCTGCCGTCCCAGTTCCACCAGGGTGCGGCCGAAAACCTCGGTATAGGAGGGGGGTTCCCCCTCCTTTTTTATTACGCGGCCGGTTTGAATATCAAAGGGACCCACTCCATGGAACTGATCGGGGTTTTCCTCGGCCGGGGGGTAGCCCCGGCCCTTGCGGGTAAGCACGTGCACCAGGACCGGCCCCTGGGTGGACCTGGCCTGCTGAAAAACATTGATCATGGCCTGGATGTTATGGCCGTCGATGGGACCCAGGTAAATAAAGCCCAGTTCTTCAAAAAACATGCCGGGTACCACCAGATATTTCAGGGAATCCTTGAGCCGCTCCACCGCCCGGGCCACCCGGGGACCGATGGCCGGAATGCGCTTTAACAGGTGTTCCAGCTCTTCCTTTCCCCGGGAATACATGGGATCCGTACGCAACCGGGTCAGGTACCGGGACAATCCTCCCACGTTGGGGGCAATGGACATTTCATTGTCATTCAACACCACAATCAGATTGGTCCGTTTGTGCCCGGCGTGGTTCAGTGCTTCAAAGGCCATGCCGCCGGTCATGGCTCCATCGCCGATAACGGCCACCACTCCGTAATTCTCACCTTTTAAGTCCCTGGCCAGGGCCATGCCCAGGGCGGCTGAAATGGAAGTGCTGCTGTGACCGGTGCCGAAGGCATCGTGTTCACTCTCCCTGGGGCAGGGAAACCCGCTGATGCCGCCGTACTGGCGGAGGGTGTGAAAAACAGTGCGCCGGCCGGTGAGCAGCTTGTGCACGTAACACTGGTGACCCACATCCCAGATGATTTTGTCCCGGGGTGTCTGAAAAACCTTGTGCAACGCCAGGGTGAGCTCCACCACCCCCAGGTTGGGGGCCAGGTGACCGCCGGTGACGGCCACCGTCTCCACCAGCTCCTGGCGGATCTCCCGGGCCAGTTGCTGTAAACCTGACAGGTCCAGCGCAGCCAGGTCGGCAGGGGAATTAATTTTGGACAATAACCTGGTCATATTTTCTCCTTTCCAGATAGCTCCCGGCTAACGACTACCCGGGCGCCTCGTCCGGCCAATAAGGTTTATCCCGGTCAATTGCTGAATGGCGGCAATGGATCTTCCCACCAGGAAAATAACTTCATTGGCTCTGCTCAAAGCCAGCCGCTTTCCCGCCGCCTTGCCACCCACGGTGAAAGCGGCAATCAATGCCGTTACCAGCATATTCAACAACAGCTGGCTGATCCCCTTCCAGTACAGCATAATTTGCAACACCAGGGCAATACCCAGAGCGCCGCTGACCGTACCGGCGATATCGCCGATGACATCGTTGCAGATATTGGCCACCCGGTCGGCGTTGCGAATGAGGAATACCCCTTCCGTTGCTCCGGGCACTTTTTTGGCCGCCCGGGCGTGGAAGGGGGATTCACTGGCGGCAGCCACCGCGGTGCCGATAATATCGGCCAGAATGCCCGCCAGTATAATTATAATTAAAAAGAGAAAGGATAATAAAAGGCTTTTTACTTTGCCGGCCAGCACTTCCGAAAACCAGAAAAAAACCACGGCCAGTAAAAAAGAGGCCGTACCCACAAAAAAGATGTACCGGCCGGAAACTGTAGATTTATTGTTGCCCAAACATGTTCACCTCATACAATTTTAAGGTGAATCCCCGTGGAAACGGTCGTTCATCGATAAAACAGGTTTAATCTGCCCGGCACTCACCGGACTTAATCGGTTATGTAAGGATAAGTGATGGCAGCGCGGGTAAATATTGTGGCTTAAGGTCCAGCAGGTTTTCCCAAGCAATCACCGGCTGTCGCCAGGCCGGCGGTTTCCCCTTCGGACTGCTTCCGGGACGTTGCCGGTCCCGGGACTGGATTACCACTGAGTCCACACTGCAATCCCCGCGCTGCCCCGGATTCCCGGACAGCCTAGGAGTTTTCCTCGACAGGATACCTTTTTCTAGCCTCTTTTGCAGCAGCGGTTTCAGGTTACCGGCAATTTTCCTCGGGCCCTGGGGAATCGCTGCCGGAACAATCGACCCATCCACCGCAACCACTCAAGGCAGGCTACACTGCACGCAGCTTTCACCACATGCAGGTTCACACCCCAAGCCATAGTACACTTTAAGCTTCCCACGCACTTGGGTCTCCGCGGAGGCGGGGTCCACGCCCGCATGCCATTGCGGGTCGCCCCACCTCCTTAACTCCCAGTACCAACCCCCGACTGGGCGTCAGCAGCCAGCACCAGGAACTTCATCGATGTGCCCGCGACGGATTTTTAGGCCCGCCTTCAAAAAAGGTTACCTGACTAGGATACTGCATCACTTATCCATTATCCAATTGTATTCGGGAAAATATTATAGCATAAGTGAAAACCCTTTACAAACGACACTGCCAACTGTTTAGGACACCGCACGGTTGGCAGGGACTTTTAATAAACATTGTTTTACTAAAGCCTGCTGAAGGTCTGCAGCGCACGTTAATGCTCGTTATAGCGAGTCCGGCCAAAAACCGCCGCCCATCAATAATCCCTGGCTATGACAAAACGGGCCATTGCACACAGAAAATCGGCCCGGGCGCCGAAGGGTTGCAGGGCGTCCAGTGCCCGCTGGACGGCCTCTTCAGCCCTGATCCTGGCCGTATCCAGACCGAAAAGGGCCGGATAGGTGGCCTTTTTGTTTCTTTCATCGCTGCCCGCCGGTTTACCCAGCCTGGCCGTGTCCCCCGTTACATCCAGAATATCGTCCTGAATCTGGAAGGCCAGCCCCAGGTTTTCGGCGTAGGTGGTCAGGGCAGCCAGTTCCCCTTCTTTTGCCCCGGCCAGGATGGCTCCGGCCCGCACCGCCACCCGGTAAAGAGCTCCGGTTTTATGCCGGTGAATGTACTCCAGAGTGGCGGCATCCACCGCCCGTCCCGTTTCCAGGGTATCCACCACCTGTCCGCCGATCAATCCCGCCGTACCCGCCGCCCCGGCCACCTCTTCGATTACCTGCAGCACCCGTTCCGGCGGCACCCCTTCCCTGGCGCGGGCCAGCAAAGCAAAGGCATGGGTGAGCAGGGCATCGCCGGCCAGAATGGCCACCGCCTCGCCATAAACCCGGTGGCTGGTAGGCTTTCCCCGCCGGAAGTCATCGTTGTCCATGGCCGGCAGGTCATCGTGGATCAGGGAATAGGTATGAATCAGCTCCAGGGCGCAGGCAGCCGGCAGGACCAGGGCCGGAACACCCCCCACCGCTTCGGCGGCCGCCAGGGTGAGCACCGGGCGCAGGCGTTTGCCCCCGGCAAAAAGGCTGTAGCGCATGGCCTGGTGAATTATGGCCGGGTAGGCGCCGGCCGCCGGCAGGTAGTCATCCAGTGCCCGGTCCACCAGGGCAGCCCGGGTTTTCCACTCTTTGATGAAATCCAATATATACTACTCCTTCCGTATACAGGCGGCCAGTTCGGTCAGACCCGCGTCCACTTCCCTCTGCACCACTTCCCCGTTTTCACCGGCCATCAGTACGGAAATGCGCCCCTCGGCCTCTTCCAGTTGTTGCCGGCAGAGGCGGACCAGGGTGATTCCTTCCCCGAAAAGTTCCAGAGATTTTTCCAGGGGCAGCTGCCCACCTTCCAGCAGCCGCACCACTTCCTCCAGCCGGCCCAGGGCATCTTCAAAACTGGGTTTATTCATTCCCCTAACCTCACTTTTTACCGGGTGAAAATAAGGATAATGCACGTAGTTAAACTTATTCTTCGCCCGGGTCAAATCTCCTCCTGAGGGCCGGGCCGTTCAGGTAATCGCAGCGCCGCCCCTGATATGTATCCAGTTCCTCCAGCCGGGATTCAATACCTTGCTTCACCTGCCACCAGCTCACCCCCCAGTTGGAAAAGAGCACCCGGTCATAGGGCCCCCGGCCCACCAGGCGCTGGACGACCACGGCGGGATGGAGATGTTCCAGGAAGGTGACCACCCGGTCCACATATTCGGCCAGGGTGATGATGGTGAACTCCCCTTTTTCGTACATCTTCCCCAGCACCGTATCCCGGACCACGTACAGGGAGTGGAGCTTTACGTATTGCACCCCCAGAACGGACAGAATCTTGGCGTTTTCCACCACATCGGTCATGTCGTCCCAGGGCAGGTTGAGAATAAGGTGAACGCAGACAGCAAACCCGCGCCCCTTTATGCGCTGCACCGCATCCAGGAACTCGGCCAGGGTATGCCCCCGGTTCACCCGTAGCAGGGAGTGGTAGTTGACCGTCTGCAGACCCAGCTCGATGTTCATGTCCAGGCCCTTTTCCCCGGCCACCTCCGCCAGGAAGTCCAGGTAACGGTCGTTGACGCAGTCCGGCCGGGTGGAAATGGAAATACCCACCACATCCTCCCCCTCTGCGGCCGCCAGGACATACTCCCGGAAACGGTCAAAGGGCAGGTAGGTATTGGTGAAGGCCTGGAAATAAACGATGAATTTTTCGGCCTTGTATCGCCTGCGGAAAAAGTCCCGGTTGGCGGCCAGCTGTTCCTGCACCGAAAGGCTGCTGGGCAGGCACTCGAAGCCGGCCCCCTGTTCGTCACAAAAAATGCAGCCGCCGGTGCCCACGTTACCGTCCCGGTTGGGACAGGTGCCCGGAAGATTGATGGGCAGTTTATATACCTTGCCCCCGAATTTTTCTTTTAAATGGTCCGAGTAGACCCGGTAGCGCTGTTTTTCCACCGCTATCACCAGCATCCCCCTGTATTTAAAACCCTTTCCGGTCGTTTTGAATCCTGTTCACCGTTTCCCGGGTCAAACCGGTTATTTCAACTATGTCGTCGATGGAAAAGCCCTTTTGCAGTGCCGCCCGGGCTACTGCGCATAAAGTCCGGGTCCTGATCCCATCCGTACCGTCGGCCAGCTCCGCGTTTTTTTCCATGAATTCAACCTGCCGGCATACCTCACCGGTTTTATATTTTACACCCGGCGTTCCCTTTTTTCTCTGATGCAACTGGTCATAATCGATTGCCAATAAATCATCCCGCCAGCTAAGCTCCTCAGTAACGTCAACTCCTTCCTTATAGATCACGACGGGATCTATATCTATACACTCAGCCGGATCATATTTTCCTTTAAGATCAAAAGCAAGGGTACCGTTTAAAACAGTCATCGTTTTGCTAAAAAGGAACATATCTTTTAATGGTTTAAAAACATCAAGGGCCAATAGGTGATTTAGATCATAAATGACAATTTTTCCATCATCAAAGAAAACCAGTGCACGGTAATTTTTAAGTGGCATTACCTGGATAACATTTGGGATATATTCCATATAGCAAATCACCTCCTCAACGGATTTATTCTCTGCAACGGCTTTCCTTCCATCGCCAGCTCCCAGTTGACCAGCAACTCTTCCCTGTGCAATACACACCAGGCCAGTACCAGTTTAAGCTTTGATTTGGGCAGAATACCTGCCAAAACAGCACAATTTTTGATGTCAATTATCGCTTCAAATTCTCCATAAACTGCATGAAAGTGAGGTGGAATATGATCATTCCATTGCATGAAAATATTGATACCTTCAAAGGAAGAAATATTCGGTGACATCTTTCCCGACCCCTTCCGTTTAGCTCCCCTTAATCGCCCGGCAGGTAACTATTTATGATCATTTATGAATCTGTTGCTCTTATATTACCACAAAAAGGGACCCCGCAACAAAGGGATTCCTGTTGTCCATGAATTTGAAAAGGGAAAGCCGGGCGGAAATTCATCCTCCCGGCCTTTCGTGTCTAATGGTACTGGTTTTCTTAATAATGCACGGTCCCTTTACTTCATCCTTTCCTCCACCACGGCCACGGCCGATTCCTTCAGCCGTTTGGCTTCGGAGACAATTTTTTGCTTTTCGTCCAGAATACGGTTTACATAATCCTGGTCCTGGATCATGGGAATGTTGATGTCGGCGCTTAAAAGGACGGCGTTGATGGCCGCTTCACAGACGTAGGCAGCCACGCCGGCGTCGCTGATGGCCATCTTGTTGCCGATTTTGGCCAGCCTGTCGGTGATCACCAGGGCCTCCAGCAGTGTGCGGGCCACTTCCATGGGGGTGTCGGTGGCCGTTTTCAGGGCTTTTTGCATCAGTTCTTCCCGCCTGGCCTTTTCTTCCCCGGTGTTTTTGGGCAGGCGGTAGACTTCCATGAACTTGCCGAAGGCGGCAATGTCGGCGGCCACCAGCTTCTCCAGTTTATTGATGATGAAATAGGCCGCGCCGGTGATTTCCTTCACCTGGGGTTCCACTTCGGCATATTTGGGCTTGCCCACGGTCAGGTTGCCCACCATGGCCGTCATGGCCACGCCCAGGGCGCCCACCAGGGCGGAAACACTGCCACCGCCGGGGGTGGGGGCATCGGAGGCGGCCACGGCCACTAACTTGCGAAAGGGAAAGTCAAAGATTTCGCTCACAACTTAACCCTCCTTTTTCGTTTCATTACCAACCACCGACGACCGGCGACCATTTACGCCTTTCCCTGCAGCTTGATGGCCTTTAAAACGTTCTTTTGAATGAGCACGGTGGTCAGGCTGCCCACGCCGCCGGGTACGGGAGTGATAGCCCCGGCCACCTCTTTGGCGTTTTCAAAGTCCACGTCGCCGCAGATGCCGTTTTCCAGCTGGTTGATGCCGGCATCCACCACCACGGCGCCCGGCTTGATCATGTCCGCCTTGATCATTTTGGCCCGGCCCACGGCGGCAATGAGGATGTCCGCCTGGCGGGTGTGGTAGGCCAGGTCGGCGGTTCTGGTGTGGCAGACGGTGATGGTGGCGTTCTGGTTGAGCATCATAAAGATGAGGGGCTTGCCCACGGTTTCACCCCGGCCCACCAGGACGGCGTTTTTCCCCTTTATTTCAATACCACTTCTGAGCATAATTTCGACGCAGCTCTGGGGAGTGGCCGGGAAAAGACCGTCGGCACCGCTCAACAGGTACCCCCGGTTGATGGGGTGGGCGCCGTCCACGTCCTTTTTCGGGGATACGGCTTCCAGCACCCGCTGCTTGCTGATATGTTTGGGCAGGGGCATTTCAATCATGATCCCGTGCACGCTGTCGTCTTCGTTTAAGCGTTTGATCAAACTTAGAACTTCTTCTTCGGCGGTGTCGCCGGACAGGTTGAAAAGCTCGAAGGCAATGCCCACGTTGCCGCAGGCCTTTTCCTTGGAACGGGCGTAAACCACCGATGCCGGATCGTCGCCCACCAGCACGGCCACCAGTTTGGGAGTGATCCCCTTTTCTTTGAGCGCGGCCACTTCGGCCCTGACCTCTTCCCGGATTTCCGCCGCAATTTTTTTACCGTCAATCAATGTGGCTGCCATTTAAAAGCCTCCCCCTTTAATGTTTGTTCACTCCGGACAGGATTCGGTTACCCGGCAAAATATACGACCCCGGTATAACTCCACCTGTACCTCGTCCCCACTGGACACGCCGGTGGCCGTGCGAATGATCTCGCCGGTATCCACCAGGCTACAAATGCTGTACCCCCTGGCCAGGGTGGCCAGCGGGCTTAAGGCCTGCAGACGCCCGGTCAGCACGGCCAGGCGGTTTTTACCCTGTTCCAGGCACCGCTCCATGGTTACACCCAGCCGGCGGGCGAGCTCGTCCACCACCTGGGACCGGGACCCGCAGAGCACCTCCACCGGCGAACTCGTCACCCGGCTGCGGGTTAAAAGGTCCAGCCTGTGCCGGTAACCCCGGATTTTCTCCCCCACCGCCCGGCACAGCCGGTTATGCAGCATTTCCACCTGGCGGGCCATTTCCTCCCGCACCGGCACCACCATTTCCGCCGCCGCCGAAGGGGTGGGCGCCCGCAGGTCGGCCACAAAATCGGCGATGGTATAGTCGGTCTCATGACCCACGGCGGAAATAACCGGAATGCGGGATTTAAAGATGCTGCGGGCCACCACCTCGGTATTAAAGGCCCACAGTTCCTCCAGGGAGCCGCCGCCCCGGCCGGTGATAATCACGTCGCAGGCATTCAGCCGGTTCAACAACTGGATGCCCCGAACCACTTCTCCGGGTGCCCCCTCCCCCTGTACCGCCACGGGCACAAAAATGATCTCCGCGCCGGGGAAGCGCCGGCGGATGATCTTGACCATATCCCGCAGCACCGCCCCGGTGGGCGAGGTGACTATACCGATGCGCCGGGGCAAACGGGGTATTTTCTTTTTATGCCGCGGGTCGAACAGGCCTTCCTTTTCCAGCTTCTTTTTCAGCTGCTCAAAGGCCAGGTAGAGGGCTCCCGTCCCTTCGGGTTCCATTTCTTCGGCGTATAACTGATATGTACCATCCCGGGGGTAAACCGTGACATAACCCCGTATGCGCACGGCCATACCGTCTTCCGGTTCAAACAGGAGGCGGCGCCCCCGGGAACGGAACATTACCGCTTTAATGGCACAGCCCTCGTCCTTCAGGGTGAAGTACAGGTGACCGCTGGCCGCCTGTTTGTAGTTGGAGATCTCACCCTTTACCCAGAGGTTTAACAATAGCGGGTCGTTGTCGAAAAGATTTTTGATATGAGCGGTGAGTTCGCTTACAGTGAGTAATCGAAGCATTATTTACCACGCCGGGATCAGGACTGAGCCTTCTTGTTCATCAGGTAGTCGTGGATGGACCGGGCGGCAATGCGTCCCGCCCCCATGGCCAGGATGACCGTGGCCGCACCGGTTACCACGTCGCCGCCGGCGTAAACCCCGGGTTTGGAAGTGGCTCCCGTTTCCGGATCGGCCACAATGTTGCCTTTCCTGCCCAGTTCCAGGCCCCTGGTGGTCCGGGGCACCAGCGGGTTGGGAGTCTGGCCGATGGCCACCACCACCGTATCCACATCCATGGTGAACTCGGAACCGGGAATGGGCACGGGCCGGCGCCGGCCGGAATCGTCGGGCTCGCCCAGTTCGTACCGCAGGCATTCCATACCCTTCACCCAGCCGTTATCATCGGCAAAAATCTGTGTAGGGCTGGTTAGAAAGGCAAACTTCACGCCCTCTTCTTTGGCGTTTTCCACTTCCTCGTGCCGGGCCGGCAGTTCCTTTTCCGAACGGCGGTAGACGATCCAGGACTCTTCGGCACCCAGGCGCAGCGCCGTCCGGGCCGCGTCCATGGCCACGTTGCCGCCGCCGAGCACGGCCACCTTCCGGCCCACTTTAATGGGGGTATCCCAGTCGGGGAACAGGTAGGCCTTCATCAAATTGGTCCGGGTGAGAAACTCGTTGGCCGAGTAGACGCCACAGGAGTTCTCCCCGGGTATGTTCATGAAGATGGGCAGCCCCGCTCCGGTACCCACAAAAACGGCGTCAAAACCCTCTTCTTCCATCAGTTCGTCCACCGTAGCAAACTTGCCCACCACGGCATTGGTGATGATTTCCACACCCAGTTTTTTCAGGTTTTCAATTTCGGCCTGCACCACCCGCTTGGGCAGGCGGAACTCGGGGATGCCGTACATGAGCACTCCGCCGGCCACATGCAGGGCTTCAAAAATGGTCACCCTGTGCCCCAGTTTGGCCAGATCGGCGGCACAGGTGAGGCCGGCCGGGCCGGAACCCACCACGGCCACCTTAAAACCAGTGGCCGGGGCCGTTTCCTGGGGCAGAACCCCCTGGGCCAGTTCCCAGTCGGCGCAGAAACGTTCCAAACGGCCGATGGCCACGGGTTCATGCTTTTTGCCCAGGGTGCAGTATTTTTCGCACTGGTTTTCCTGGGGACAGACCCGGCCGCAAACGGCGGGCAGGGCGTTTTTCTCCTTAATCTTCTTAATGGCTCCGGCAAAGTCCCTTTCCGCCACCAGCTTGATGAAGTCGGGAATGAACACTTCCACCGGGCAGCCCTGCCGGCAGGGCTGCTTTTTACACTGGAGGCAGCGCTGTGCTTCGGCCACGGCAGTCTCTTCGTCATAGCCCAGGGCCACTTCGTTGAAGTTTTTCGCCCTTTCCACCGGGTCCTGGTGGGGCATGGGGTGTTTATTGGGAATAATTTGTTTTTTGGGAGTTTTACTCTCGGTCATTATCTGCCACCTCCGCATCCTTGTCCGCACCGGCATTGATGATGCTCCATAGCCCGCTGTTCCTCTACCCGGAAAGTGGCCGAACGGCGGGCCAGTTCGGCAAAGTCCACTTCATGGCCGTCAAATTCCGGCCCATCCACACAAACAAACCTGGTCCTGCCGCCCACGGTCACCCGGCAGCAGCCGCACATGCCCGTGCCGTCCACCATCAGGGAGTTCAGGCTGACCACGGTTTTGATGCCGTACTCCCTGGTTAAATTGCAGCAGGCACGCATCATGGGCTGGGGACCGATGGCCAGGACCATGGCGATGTTGTCCTTGCCCCGCTCTTCGATCACTTCCTTGAGCACGTCGGTGACAAAACCCTTGCGTACGTAGGAACCGTCGTCGGTGGTGACAAACAGCTCGTGGCATACTTCCCGCATTTTATCTTCCCAGAACATCAACTCCCTGGTGCGGGACCCCATAATGCCGATGACGTGGTTACCGGCCTCCTTCAAGGCCCGGGCAATGGGAAAGACCGGCGCCACACCCACGCCGCCGCCCACACAGATCACCGTACCGAATTTTTCAATGTGGGAAGGCGTACCCAGCGGACCGACGAAATCCCGGATGCTGTCCCCCGCCTCCAGGGAGCCCAGCTGAATGGTGGTTTTGCCCACCTCCTGGAACACAAGGGTAATGGTGCCCTTTTCCCGGTCGAAGTCGGCGATGGTCAGGGGAATGCGCTCCCCCTCCTCATGGATGCGCAGGATGATGAATTGACCGGCCTGGCATTTCCTGGCCACCAGGGGCGCTTCAATAACCATTTGCTTGATTACCGGCGAAAGCACCTGCTTGTCTAAAATCCTGAACATAAAAACCCTTTCCCCTCCCTTGTAAGCACTAAAATAAGCAATTATCATATAATTCTAGCCGGGACGGCAAAATCCTGCTCTCAAAGGCCTGCTTATGAACAAATCTTGCAAAAAGAAAAAAGGGTTATACCCCCTCTTCTTTCAGTGGAAAATAACGGTCCGGCTCTTTGACCACCCGGCCCAAAATGCCATTGATAAAACGGCTGGAGTCGGCCCCTCCGAAGGTCTTGGCCAGCTCCACCGCCTCGTTGACCGATACGCTGGAAGGGATGTCCTCCCGGTGGAAAATCTCAAAAAGAGCCAGGCGCATGATATTGCGGTCCACCACAGCCATGCGCTCCAGGCGCCAATCCCGGCTCAAACCGGAAATAATCAGGTCCAGTGCCTGTACATGGGCCAGGGTACCCGTGACCAACTCCCGGGCAAAATCCAGATCCTCCGGGGCAATCCCCCGCATTTCCGCCAGGTTGGCCAGAGCCTGCCCGGGGTCAACCTTTCCCACGTCCACCTGATATAAAGCCTGCAACGCTGCTTCCCTGGCCTGCCTGCGGCCCACCACGCATACCTCCCGGAACAAACCGGCCGTTCATCTTTCCTGGAACAACCGAGACAGCATTTCCCGGAAGTCCACCCGTTCATCCAGCCGTTTTCCCACATAGTATCCCACGGCAACGCACAGGGCAACAAAAACGGCCTTGAAGATGCCGTAGATAATGGCAAACCAGCCGAAGGCCAGTCCCAAAAACACACCGGTAATTTTTCCCCGGTGCTGCCGCCAGAATTCCTGCATATCTTTCCAATCCATCGGTACTGCACACCTCATTTGCATGCAACCACATCAACCACCGGTGCCGGTCCTATTCCACCCGGGGCTTCTGGGCAGAGATACTCTTCACCGTAACGGCCACATCCTGGACCGTTATCCCGGTCACCGCCAGCACCCGCTCCTGAACCTGCCGCTGTAATGTGTGACAGCATTCCGGTATACTTATATCCGGCGTAACCGCCACCCTGACGTTAATACGGATGCCTTCCTTCCCCGGATAGACCCGGGCAGCGGCCTCCCGCACCCCGTTTAACTGCAGGGCCACCTTTTCCACCAGGTGCTGGATGGCCACCAGGGCGATGCGCACCTGGCCGTGGGCCGCTTCATGCACCACGGCCCGGGGTCCGCCGGGCCTGATACCCACCCAGAACAGGCGGGCACCCATCAAAATAAATACCAGGAGAAGAGCCGCCAGATCGAAGGGCTGTTCCAGGATCCGGTTCAGACCGTCCCATATCCGGTAAGACGGCAAGAGACCCAGCAGGGCACCGCCGGCAAAAATCAAGGTTATGGTCAAAATTAAAGTATAAACTACCATGAGGCCGCGGTCAAAGGGCCCCATTCATGAACCCCCCCTAACGGACCCGGTGCTCTTCTTCCTTCCCTTCCTGGCTGAAGGATACTCCCTGGACGTTCACATTAACTTCCACCACGGAAAGGCCGGTCATGGCTTCAATGGCCCTTTTGACATTTTCCTGGATTTGAACGGCCACATCGGGAATACGCGTGCCGTATTCCATGATGACGAAAATATCCACGGCCGCTTCCTTTTCCCCCACTTCCACCTTGACACCCTTGGACAGGTTCTTCCGGCCCAGCATTTCGGCGATGCCGCCCACCACGCCACCGCTCATACCGGCCACCCCGGTTACTTCCGTGGCCGCCAGACCGGCAATGACCCGTACCACTTCATCGGCAATGCGGATGGAACCCAGGCTGGTTTGCTCCTCCCGCACCACCACTTCTTTATTTCCATTCATATTCGTTCCCTACCTCCCGGAACCGTTGTTATATTTTACCTCCACCACGGCATGTCCATTATATCATGGTGTCCCGGCAGGTGCAACCGGCTATTCCCCCAGGATGCGGCGCTGAATAAAGTTTGTATAGATCTCGCCCCGGCGGAAAAAGGCGTTTTGAATTACCCGCTGGTGAAAGGGAATGGTGGTATGAATGCCTTCGATGACAAATTCCCCCAGCGCCCGCTGCATGCGGGCAATGGCTTCCTCCCGGTCCTGGCCCCAGGCAATGAGCTTGGCAATCATGGAATCATAATGGGGCGGCACCTGCCAGCCGGGAAAGGCGGCGCTGTCCAGCCGGATCCCCGGCCCGCCCGGGGGCAGGTAGGCGGTAATCCGTCCGGGAGAGGGGGCAAAATTGCGGGCGGGGTTTTCGGCGTTGATGCGGCATTCAATGGCCCAGCCCCGCAGTTGAATATCTTCCTGGTCATAGCCCAGGGGTTCGCCGGCGGCCAGGCGGATTTGTTCTTTCACCAGATCGATGCCGGTGACCATTTCCGTTACCGGATGTTCCACCTGGATTCGGGTATTCATTTCAATAAAATAAAAGTTATGGTGCTTATCCAGCAGGAATTCCACGGTCCCCGCATTGTGGTAGCCCACGGCCCGGGCCACTTTCAGGGCGCATTCCCCCATTTTACGGCGCAGATCCTTTGTTAAGGCGGTGGAAGGGGATTCCTCGATCATTTTCTGGTTGCGCCGCTGGATGGAACAGTCCCTTTCCCCCAGGTAAACCAGATTACCCTGTTTATCCCCCAGGATCTGAAATTCAATGTGGCGCGGTTCGTCCACATACTTCTCCACGTAAACCTGGGCATTGCCAAAGGCGGCCTGGGCTTCCGTCTGGGCCGTCTGGACGGCCTGGATCAAATCCGCGGGCCCCTGGGCCACCCGCATCCCGCGGCCACCACCACCGGCGGAGGCCTTGATCAGCACTGGATAACCGATTTCAGCGGCCACTTCCAGTGCCTCTTCAGCGCTTTTCAGCACACCGGTTGAGCCGGGCACCACGGGCACCCCGGCCTTAAGGGCCATTTCCCGGGCCACCGCCTTGGCCCCCATTTTTTCCATGGCCTGAGCCGGCGGCCCGATGAAGGTAAGGCCGCAGCTTTCACATATTTCGGCAAAGCCGGCATTTTCGGATAAAAAACCATATCCGGGGTGGACGGCTTCCGCCCCGGAAACCATGGCCGCACTGATGATGTTGGTAATGTTCAGATAGCTGCGGGAGGCCGGCGCCGGACCGATGCAGTATGCCTCGTCGGCCAGGTGCACCGGCAGGCTGTCCCGGTCGGCCTGGGAATAAACCAAAACCGTCTTAATACCCATCTCCCGGCAGGCGCGGATGATGCGCAGGGCAATCTCTCCCCGGTTGGCAATCAGTATCTTTTTAAACATGGCCCAACTCCCTTGAATCGTAAATTCAATGAACCCGTTACGGTGCCGATGGTGGCGGGTTTACTGAATACTTACCTTGAATCTTGGAATCATTACTTCTCCCGGATGAGGAACAGCTCCTGCCCGTATTCCACCGGCTGGCCGTTTTCCACCAGGATTTCGACGATTTCCCCGGCCATTTCGGCTTCAATTTCATTCATTAACTTCATGGCCTCGATAATGCACAGGGTCTGGCCCTTCTCCACCACGTCGCCCACCTGGACGAAGGGCGGCGCATCGGGGGCCGGGGCCCGGTAAAAGGTGCCCACCATGGGGGCGGTGACGGCCGTTAAACCGGCCCTATCGGTAATTTTTTCCCCTGCCGGTGCGGGAGTTGATGCCGGTGCCGGCGGGGCCACCGCCGTATCCCCGGAGGCCGGGGATACCCCGGACTGTTCGTGCACGGGCGCAGGCGGCAGGGCGGCCGATTTTCTGATGGCCACCTTCACCCCGGCGCTTTCCAGGGACACCTCGGCAATAGCCGTCTGGTCAATCAGTTTGATTAACTCCTTGATTTCCTGTAAATTCATACTGGCATCCTCCTTGAGGCCGGCCTTTTGCTCCCGGCGCGGGGCCGGCGCCGGGGCGCTTTCCACCTGCTGGGAAGGGGGCCGGCGGCGATTTTCAAAAAATCTTCTGGCCACCTGGGGAAACAGAGCATAGGAAATAAAGTCTTCTTCCTTTTCCGCCAGGTCTTTAATCTCTGCTCTTATTTTATCCATTTTGGGTTCCAGTAAATCCGCCGGCCGGCAGGAGATGGGCTCTTTGTCACCCAGAACCTTCCGGGCCACCTCCGGGTCGATGGGCGCCGGCGGTTTTCCGTACAACCCTTCCACATAGGCCCGCACTTCCCCGGGAATGAGCTTATAACGCTGGCCGGTGAGCACATTGAGCACCGCCTGGGTGCCCACAATCTGGCTGGTGGGCGTCACCAGGGGCGGATAACCCAGTTCGGCCCGCACCCGGGGGATTTCGGCCAGCACTTCCGGCAGGCGGTGCAGGGCCTTCTGTTCCTCCAGCTGGGTCACCAGGTTGGAAATCATCCCCCCGGGCACCTGGTGTTCAAATACCCGCATGTCGTTGATGCGGGTTACCCCCCGCTCATAGCCCAGGGATTTGCGCAGGTCCTCGAAATAGGCGGCAATTTCAAAGAGCAGCCCCAGGTCCAGGCCGGTATCGTAGGGTGTTTCCTGCAGCGCCCGCACCACCGTTTCCACCGGCGGCTGGGAAGAGCCGAAGGCCAGGGGCACGGCGGCGGTATCCACCACATCCACGCCGGCTTCCGCCGCCTTCAGGTAGGCGCCCACGGCCAGGCCGCCCACATAATGGCTGTGCAGCTGGACGGCCAGATCCACATTTTCTTTGATCAGTTTGACCAGCTCATAGGCCCGGTAGGGGGTGAGCAGGCCGGCCATGTCTTTAATGCAGATGGAATGGGCGCCCATCTGGGCCAGCTGCACCGCCGTCTGTACATAATGCTCCGTGGTATGCACGGGGCTGACGGTGTAAACCACCGCCGCCTGGATGTGGGCGCCCGTTTTCCTGGCGGCCCGCATGGGAGCCTCAAAGTTGCGCAGGTCATTTAAGGCATCGAAAATACGGATGATGTCGATACCGTTCTCCACCATTTTATAGACAAAGGCTTCCACCACATCATCGGGATAGTGCTGGTAGCCCACCAGGGACTGGCCCCGTAAAAGCATCTGCAAAGGGGTGCGCTTGATGTACTTTTTCAGGGTGCGCAGGCGCTCCCAGGGATCTTCGTTCAGGTAACGCATGCAGACGTCAAAGGTGGCGCCGCCCCAGACCTCCAGGGAGTGATAGCCCACCGCATCTATCTTTTCCAGAATGGGCAGCATGTCGGCAGTGCGCATGCGGGTGGCCCAGAGGCTCTGGTGGCCGTCACGCAAAGTGGTGTCGGTAATCTTGAGTTTGTGCGCCATGGAAACCCTCCCCAAACAGGTCAAAACAAAAAATACTCAGGTTGCAGTAACTACAACCTGAAATCAGGGCCTGTTAATTATTTAACTAGTGTTATTATATAAAAATGCGACGTTCCATGGAATAGGAAGAAAACAAGTATACAATATATCTGCAAGTATATTTTTTCACAAATTCGAGGGCACGGTGACTGGCCGCAAGGATAGGGAGCAGCCTTAAAAAACACTGCTCCCCGCTTTAGTGCCCCGTTGTCCACGTTCACTCCGCAGCGATCACGCTGACAGCATGACGGTCATCGTAAATGTTCTCTGAAACCGGTGGTCAATACAAAGGCACGGTGTTGTCCAGAGCGAACGACATTGCGAAGCGCCGGTAACAGCACCCAGCGAGCTGTGGTGCGCATCTTACGCGATCGCTGCGGAGTGAGCGGAACAACGCCGTGCCTGCACCGGTTTGACTGAATAAACATACTACGAAGATCTTATACGCCAGTGAGTGCCGGACGAAGAGCCCGGCTACGGCCTGGGTATGATCACCACATTCCGGGCATCCACTCCCGTACCGCGGGAGACCAGTTCGTTGATACGCGCCGCCTCTTCTTTGGAGATGCGGGGGGCCAGAACGACCACGGTGGCTCCCTTTTCATCCAGACAGACAGCTGCATCCTGGAATCCCCTGGCCCGGATCAGGTTTTCCACTTCCATCTCCCGGGCCATGTTCTGGCTGATGGTTAAAAGCTTTTCCTGGGCCTTCCGGCGGGTTTCGGCAGCCGTGGAAGGGCTGTTCACAATTTCCCGCAGCAGTTCCACCTGTTGTCCCCGGGTGCGCTCCCGGTCCAGACGGTATTCCACAAAGAAGGCGCTGCCTTCCTTGCTGGACTCCAGGGATTTGCGGGAAAGATCCAGGGCGGTGCCGGCGGTACCGGTACCGCCCATTTCGACTTTCCCGGTCGCCGGTGCGGAGGCCGGGATGCCGGCTTCCTTTTTAACTGTTTGCCCGGGAACGCCCCGCCACCCCATTACCAGCAGGGCCAGGCCCAGCAAACCGAGAAAAGCGGCCAGAACAAACCTTTTGCGAATGAGGATATAATACATCTACATATCCCCCCTTTCCCTGGGCAGGACCAGGATCTTCTGGGGCTCAATACCCAGGGCCACCTGCACCGCCTGGAACAGGCGGGCCTTTACCCCGGGATCCCGGGCGCCATCGGCCACCACCAGCACTCCGGCCACCCGGGCCGCCTCCTCCCTGGTGGCCACCGGCATTTCGCCGCGGCCGTCCCGCATCACAACCAGCTGATCAGTGTCCGTATTCTCGTTGGTTACCCGGGTGCCCCCGGCCTGATCTTTCTCCTGGGTGGTTTTTTTGCTGGTGGTGGTATTCACGGCAAACTCTTCCCGGCTGGAACTGGCCAGGCGTACAGTTACCTCCACCCGGCCGGCCCCCTCCACCTGGCCCAGCATCTGCCGCAGCTTTTCCTCCAGGGACGACTCCTGCCGGGCCATGGCGGAACCCTCCGGTGGTTGAAACTTAACTTCCTGGGTGGAAGGGGAAGCGTTGTTTTGTACCGGCGGCTGTTTGACCGGCGGAGTAAAACTGCCCAGGAGAAGCAGGGCCACCCCCAGGACCACCAGTCCCCCCAGCAGCCATAGTTTTTTGTCCTGCAGCTTGCGGGGCAGACCCCCCTCACCCCGCCCGCCGGTAAACCTGTTCCAGATGGACATTTTCAAACCCCCCTGACTCGCATGGCTTTAACACCAGTGAAATACCGCCCCATGGGATTGAAAGTTTCCTTCACCCGCCAAATTCAATCTTTACGCTATCCACCGGGAGGTTGTAGAAACTGGCCAGAGTGGCGGCCAGCTTCCGGGCGGCCCGGTCTGCCTCCGGAGTGGGCGCCGTGCCGGTCGCTGCGCTCCCGGCCCCCCTGGAGCCAATGTCCACAATCACCGGCTCCACCACCGCCGGCCCCTTTTCCCCGGCCCCGTTACCGGTGGAACCGGTGGAAAGCAACAGCTTTATTTCCCTCACCTGGCCATAGCGGTGATCCCGGGGATCCGTGTAGACCTCCACCTCTGCCCCCAGCACTGTCACCTGGCCCTGCAGCCCGGCCAGTGCCCTGACCTGGCGGGCGATACCCTGGCGGTACTCCTGGAGGGCCTTTTCCTGCTGACCGTTTCTTAACTGCTTTCCTCCGGCCATAATGTCCGCCAGTCCCGGCGTGCCGGGGAAAGGACTGTTCAGGGCCGGTTCGGGCAGTTCCAGCCGCCACTCCCCGCGCACCACCCCCCCGATGGCCTGCAGCACCGCCACGATCACCAGCAGGCCCATAACCGTTTTGACATAACGGCGCATCTCACCGGCCGGCAGGAGCATCTCCAGAAATACGGCCAGGATGACAATAACAATGAGGTTCTGCACCAGGTTGCGGACTGTTTCCACCCCATCCCTCCCCCCTTAGCGGAGCATTACGGTGAGATTGCCCACGCCCACCACGATGGCGATGGCAAAGAAAAAGACCAGGCCCACGGTGGCCACCGCGGCAAAAATGGAGATCACCCCGTTGCCCAGGTCGTTTAAGCAATCAGCCACCCGGGAATCGTCCACGGGCTGGATCAGCGCCCCGGCCAGCTTGTAGATGAAGGCCAGGGACAGGAGTTTGATCAGGGGCAGGGTCATCACGAAAAACACGGCCACCACCCCGGCGATGCCCAGGGCATTCTTGATCAGCAGGGCGGAACCGATCACCGCTTCCAGGGCGTCGGAAAACATGCCCCCCACCACCGGAACAAAGGCATCCAGGGAAAACCTGGCCGTACGCAGGATCACCCCGTCGCCCACCGCCCCGGCCACCCCCTGGACGGCCAGCAGACCCAGGAAAACCGTGCCGCACAGGCCCATCAGTCCCAAGGCCACGGTTTTAAACAATCCGGCCAGGTTGGATACCTTGAACCGGGGAGAAAGGTGGCTGACCAGGCCCAGAAGGGCGGAGAAAAAGATCAGGGGCAGGACGATATCCTTCACCAGTGTGCCGATCACGGTAAGGCTCACCAGGATCACCGGGTGGAAGATGGCCGCCGAGGCCACACCACCCAGGGCCACCAGCAGGGTGAGCAGCACCGGCAGCAGTGCCTGCATTACACCCACCATCCTGTCCACCACTTCCCGGCCGGTCTGTACCGCCAGGGCGAAGGAGCCGGTGGCAATGGTCACCAGCACAAGAAAGGCCACGGTATGGGTGAGCTGGCCGGTGGTTCCCCTTTCAAAGGCGGTGGCAAAATTCTGCAGTACGGCACAAATCATGGCCAGGATGACCAGCTTCCCCAGAAGGGCCGCATTGGCCACCACTTCCCGGAAAAGGTAGGTCAACCCGGTGTGCAGGAGGGTGACGGGGCTCCAGTCCATTTCCCTTTTCAACAGTTTCGTGACCAGTTCTTTAAAATTAAATCCGGGAACGGCCCTCTGGATTTCCTCATCCAGGCGGTTGACCAGATCCCCGGCCCCGCTCATATCCACGGGATCACCGGCGGCAGCAGCTTCCGGTTTTCCGGGGGAAACCTCTTCTCCAGGGGCGTACGCCGGACAGGACAGGAACATCATTAAACAAAGGGTCAGGGCCATATACCACCCAAACCGGGTCATGACGACCACCTCACGGCACCAGTTTCAACAGGGACTGCAGTACGGCAATGACAATGGGCACCGCCAGGACCAGCACCAGGATCTTGGCGGCAAATTCAATCTTGGCCGCCACCGCCCCCTCACCGGCATCCCGGCAGATTTGGGCGCCAAACTCGGCAATGTAGGCTATGGCCACTATTTTCAGGATGGTGCCCAGGTAAACCATGTTCAGGTTGGCCCGGGCGGCCAGCTCCCTGAGCACGTCGATGACCGCACCAATTTTGCCCAGGACCATGAGAAAAAGGATCAGACCCGTGGCAATGCTCAAAAGCACGGCCATTTCCGGTTTGTTGTGCCGGATGGTTACCGCCATTACCGCGGCCACTATACCCAGGCCGGCAATCTGCATGATCTCCACCGGCGCCACCCCTTTAAAAGAGCTTGAACACCGATTTAACCTGATCGAAGAAATTGCCCAGCAGCTGCACCACCCAGATCAGCACCAGGCCCAGGCCGCCCAGGGTGGCAATGACGGCGTAATCCTCCTTGCCGGAATTTTTCAGTACATAGTGGGCCACCCCCACCAGTATGCCGATGCCGATGATCTTGAAGATCAGGTTGATATCGTAGCCCATTTTTATCCCCCCCTGATTAAAACATGAATTCCCCGGTGGCGGCCGTTCCCCGCCGCAGACGCCTCCCGGGCACTCTCCGGTTTGGTCACGGCATTTAATACAGCATGAGTACCGCCGCCAGGCCGCCCAGAAAGCCCAGGTAATTCCACAGTTTTACATAACGGGCGGCCTCTTCTTCCGCCCTGACCATCTCCAGCCCCAGCTGTTCCATGGCCAGGCGCAGGTGCTTGCTCTGATCCTGTATGTTGGAAATGCCCAGGGCTGCGCCCAGTCCGCGTAAAACGGCCAGATCCACCGGTTGCAACGCGGTGCCCGGGTAAAATTCTTTCAGGGAAGTTTCCCAGGCTTCCCGGGCCGTACAACCCGACATGGACAAAAGCTCTTCCCGGGCACGGCTGAACAGGGGAGCCACCCGCCCCCCGGCCCTGAGGGCCACCTGGCCCAGAGCTTCGGGCAGGGGGGTGGCGGTATAGGTGATCTCCGTCTCCAGCATCTGCAGTGCCGCCTGCAGGCTGCGCAGGTCCCTGGGACGGCGGGCATAATTCCTGGAGATGGTTATGCCCATACCGCCGGCGGCCAGGATAATCAGGAGACTGCCCAGCAGTTTGAACATTACTTCACCCCCAGGGAGCGCATGTTGATGCCGTCAATGATATCCTCCACGGTGCCCACACCCCGGGAGCGTCCCAGCAGGACAAAGCGCTGGATCACCCTTAAGCGGAAAAGCTGCTGCAGGGCGGGGCGGCTGTTCAGTTCGGAAAGGCTGGAGCCGTGGACGGTGACCAGCACCCGCACCCCGGCATGGAACACCTCTTCCAGGGCGGCAATGTCTTCCCTGCGCCCGATCTCGTCGGTGGCAATCACCTGGGGAGCCATGGAGCGCAGGAGCATAACCATCCCTTCGGCCTTGGGGCAGCCGTCCAGCACATCGGTGCGCATACCCACATCCCGCTGGGGTACCCCGCGGTAACAGCCGGCCAGTTCCGAGCGTTCATCCACCACCCCCACGGTGACCCCGGGCAGCCCCAGTTCCGGCACACCGTTGCTCAGGAGGCGGATCAGGTCCCGGAGCAGTGTGGTCTTCCCGCAGCGGGGAGGGGAGAAAATCAAAGTGTGATATATGCCCTTCGTCTGCCGGTCGATGAGGTGGGGCAAAAGGGACATGGCCATGCCCGGCACCTCCCGGCAGATGCGTATGTTCAGGGAACTGATGTATTTTAAGGTTTTGACCCGCCCCCCTTCCATAACCGCCCGGCCGGTCAGGCCCACCCGGTGCCCGCCGGGAAGGGTGATGTAACCGTTGCGCAGTTCCTCCTCCAGGGCATACAGGGATGAACCGGTGATCAGCTGTACGGCCCGTTCCAGGTCGTCGGCACTTACCCGGTAGGCCCGCTCCGGGGTCAGGACCGGGTTTCCTTCGGGATCCAGGAAGACATCTTTATGTACCAGCCCCAGGATCAGGGGCCTGTTCTGGCGCAAGCGGATTTCTTCCAGCCCTTCCAGGATTTCAGGAGGCAGCCCGGCTATGAATTTTCTGATGTGGGCCGGCAGCACCGGCAGTATTTCCCCGCCCGGAAAACCCTTGTCCGGCCAAACCGGCCGCAATACAGGGGTAACGCCCATGGTTTGTCCCTCCCTTACACTCCATAGATATTTAGCCGGACAGGGATTTAGACCCCCATAATTTGTCAAAAAAAGAACCCTCCACTCAAAGTGAAGGGTCCTGTGGCCGAAGCCATCCTGGTAAATGATGTTATGGGGGGCAGACCTCTTCTGGTAAGTTTGTCAGTGGCATTATTCGCCACTGCAGGGTGATAATAATTATCACGCGATTAATAAATTAACGGGCCCGGTATTTATTTACTCCAGATCGTAGGGCCAGGCCTGCAGGCCCCCTTCGACGAATTTCACATCCTTAAAGCCGGCCCCGGCCAGGGTGCGCATGGCTTCATAGGCGCGCATGCCCAGGGCACAGAGGGTGACGATTTCCTTGTCCCGCGGAATCTCCTCAATGCGGCGGCGCAGGTCGCCCAGGGTGACCAGCATCACCCGGTCGTCGGCAATGTGCCGGTAATTGTACTGTTCCGGCGTGCGCACATCCAGCAGGACGAAGTCGTCGCCCCGGTCCATTTTTTCCTTGAGCTCTTGAGCAGTGATGGTCCGGGCCAGCCCGGCCAGCTTGTTCCGGACGATGTTGGCCGTGTGGTGGGCCGGATCGATGGGAGTGGAAAAGGGCGGCGCATATCCCAGATCCACATCGGCCAGGTCGTCCACCGTGGCCCCGAAGTGCAGAGCCGTGGCCACCACATCAATGCGCTTGACCACCTCGCCGCCGCCGATGGCCTGGGCGCCCAGGATACGCCGGCTGCCCTTTTCCACCACCAGCTTCATCAGCAGGTTGTCATGGCCGGGATAATAATGGGTGCGGTCGTGGGTGGCGTTGACCGCCGCAGTCACGTCATAACCCAGCTCCCGGGCCTGCTGCTCGCCCAAACCGGTACGGCCCACATTCCAGCCCATGACCTTGAGCACGGCCGTGCCCAGCACTCCCTTGAACCTGCTCCTGCCGCCGGCCACATTGTCGCCGGCCACCCGGCCCTGGCGGTTGGCCGTGGAGGCCAGGGGAATGTAGACCATGCGCCCGGAAACCAGGTGCCGGTTTTCCACACAGTCGCCCACGGCGTAGATGTCCGGGTCGCTGGTCTGGAGGTATTCGTTCACCTGGATGGCTCCCGTCTCGCCGATGGCCAGCCCCGCCTCCCGGGCCAGCTTAACATTGGGCCGCACCCCCACGGCCACAATCACCATTTCCGCGTCAATGGCCCCGCTTTCCGTGACCACCCGGGCCACATTACCTTCATCGTCTCCCTCCAGGCGCAGCACCTTTGTCCCCAGGTGGAATTCCACCCCCGCCTCTTCCAGGCGGTAGGCCAGAACGGCAGCCAGGTCCGGATCCAGCACCCCCGGCAGGATCTGGTCCTTCAGTTCCACCACGGACACGAAAATACGGCGCTTGACCAGGGCATCGGCCGCTTCCATGCCGATGAGGCCGGCGCCGATGACCACCGCTTCACCCACTCCCTCCACCTGTTCCATGATCCCCCGGGCATCGTCGGGGTGGTTGAGCCGGTGCACCCCCTTTAAATCCATGCCCGGAATGGGGGGGACAAAGGGCTCGGAACCCGTAGCCAGCACCAGTTTATCGTAGGGTATGGTGAAGGTTTCCCCGGTGTCCAGGTTGGTAACGGTTACCTCCTTCTTTTCCCGGTCGATGGCCGTGGCCTCGGTGCGGGTGAGCACCTTTACCCCCTTTTCATTCATAAAATAATGCTCGTCCCGCATAACGCCATAGGAGGTGCTGAACAACTGGTTGAAGTCCTTGATCTGGCCGCCCACATAAAAGGGCATGCCGCAGCCGGCATAGGAAATCAAACGGCCTTTTTCAATGATGGTGATCTCCGCATCCGGCATCAAACGCCGGGCCCGGGCCGCCACCTTGGGGCCTGCCGCCACACCGCCAATGATTACAATCTTACTCACGTGGTAATTCGCCTCCCCTTTGTACCTCTGGCCTATTGTAAACCTGTTTTTCCGGACAAGTCAAGGGGGTAACGCAGCGGGTACGTATTCAATCAAACCGGTGCAGGCACGGCGTTGTCCCGTTCACTCCAGTGCTCCGCGCCGACAGCACCACAGCTCGCTGGGTGCTGTTACCGGCGCTTCGCAATGTCTTATCGCTTAAGGACAACGCCGTGCCTTTATATTAACCACCAGTTTCAGTGAACACTTCCGCAGCAGAATGAAAACCCTGCCGCGGGTAAATAAAAAAGGTTCCGGCAACCCCGGGAACAAGCCGGTGCCGGAACCCTCCGGTAAGCCATCATGGTTCTTCTTCCCATGCTGGCGAAAGCTCATTCTCCTGAATACGGCTCCGGTAAGCAATCACAGATCATCGTCCTCTTCCCGGGCCGGGGAGACCCGCCCTTCCAGCAGTTCCGGTTCGTCAGCGGAGGCATAGGTGTCGTCGTTGACAAAGACCACCTCGTCGCAGTTGGGGCAGGTCACTTCAATGACATCATCGTCTTCCACAATTTCCGGGTCGAAACACACTATTTCGCCGCAACGGGGGCATTCCACTTCCATGTATTCTTCATCATCCAGAGCCCCGCCATCATAAACCTCGTCTTCCAGGGAATAGAGGTCTTCGTCAATACTTTCCAGGTAGTCCTCCAGCTGCTCCTGGGCCTCCTCCAGCCGGCCGAAGGAATTGGCAAAATCACCCAGAACGTCGATTATGCCGCTTAAAAGCCTGCCCTCCTTGCTATCCGGTTCCAGGTTCATACCTGCGGAAAGACCCTGCAGGTAGGCTACCCTAGACTTGAGGTCTTCCATTACAGAACCCCCTTCAAAATTAATGCCGCAGTTGGACTTTTATAGTATTTCTCCGGCCGGGGGGTTTTAAACATATATTTCCTAAAAAAGCGAATGGACCACTTCTCTGAAGCCATGATACGAGGGGCAAGGGGATGTGATTTTATGGCCGGCATTCGGCCTTAGCCGAATGCCTTCTTAATCCCACCTCCAACCTCCCACTTCCCACATCCCAATGGCTAGGCGCGCTTGATGTACTGGCCGGTGCGGGTGTCAATCTGTAACACGTCGCCCACTTCAATGAAAAAGGGCACCTGAACCACATAACCCGTTTCCAGGGTGGCCGGCTTTGACCCGCCGGAAGCGGTATCTCCCTTGATGCCGGGAGCGGTTTCCACCACCGTCAGTTCCACATAGTTGGGCAGGTCCACCCCAATGGACCTCCCCTGGAACATGAGCAGGTTGATGGTCATGTTTTCCTTGAGGAACTTTACCGCATCACCCAGCTGCTCGGCGGTCATGGAAAACTGGTCGAAGGTCTCCATATCCATAAAATTATAACTGGTGCCGTCATTATACAAGTACTGGGCTTCCCGCCGCTCCACATGGGCCCGGGGAATTTTTTCGCCGGCGTTAAAGGTCTTTTCAATGACCGCCCCCGTACGCAGGTTTTTCAGCTTGGACCGCACAAAGGCCGAGCCTTTGCCCGGCTTTACGTGTTGGAAGTCAATTACCTGATAAACGTCTCCATCCAGCTCAATGGTCAACCCGGTCCGGAAATCATTGGTGGAAATCACAGGTCAAAAAACCTCCTTGAAATGCAGAATAAACATTGCAGCCGCTAACACGGGCAGATGAGCAGGGTGTCTTTGGGCGCGCCGGTGAGGACACGACAGCCCCCTTCCTCCACCACCACCATGTCTTCAATGCGCACACCGCCCCAGCCGGATATGTATACACCCGGTTCGATGGTGATCACCATTCCCGGTTCAAGGGGGTTTTCATTCTTCTTTGATACGGATGGCTCCTCATGCACCGCCAGACCCACGCCATGGCCGGTGCTGTGCCCGAAATTGTCCCCGTACCCGGCTCCTTCGATAACCTCCCGGGCGGCCCGGTCCACATCACAGGCTTTCACCCCGGCCCGCACGGCAGCCAGGGCGGCCCTCTGGGCCGAAAGCACCAGGTTGTAGATTTCCCGCTGGTGGGCATCGGGCGACCTGCCCACCGCCACCGTACGGGTAATATCCGAATGGTAGCCCTGGTACTGGCAGCCGAAATCCATGGTCACCAGGTCCCCGGGCTGAATGACCCGGTGGGAAGCTACGCCGTGGGGCATGGCCCCCCGGGGGCCGGAGGCCACAATGGTCTCAAAGGCGTTTTTGGATGCTCCATGGCGGCGCATGAAAAATTCCAGTTCCAGGGCCACGTCCCACTCGGTAATGCCCGGCTTTAAAAGACCCATGATGTGGCTGAAGGCCAGGTCGGCTATGGACACGGCCCGGGAGATTATGTCCAGTTCGGCTTCTTCCTTGGCCTGCCGCAGGTTTTCCACAATACCGTACAGGGGAACCAGGGTTATTCCCTCCAGCTTTTCCCGGAAGGTGGCAAATTGTTTGTATGTAAGGTAATCCCCCTCACATCCCAGCCGGAATACTCCCCAGCGGGGCAGGTTCTCCCGCAGCAGTTCGTGGAGGGAATCTTTGAACATAACCACCTGGCAGCGGGTGCACTGGGAGCGGGCCTGTTCCACATAACGGAAATCGGCCAAGAAAAATACCTCCCGGGGGGTAACCAGCAAAGCCCCGGCGGTACCGGTAAAGCCGCTTAAATAAAACCGGTTTTCCGGACGGAGCACCAGGAAGGCATCCACCTTTTCTCCGGCCAGCTTCGCCCGCAGGCGGTCAATTCTATCCGGCACTGTTGCTCCTCCTGTTTTGCGCCAGTTCCACCGCCGCCCGCAGGGCCAGGCCATAGCCGGTCACGCCCAGGCCGCTGATCTGGCCGGCCGCCACCGGAGCAATGACCGAATGGTGGCGGAATTCTTCCCGGGCATAAATATTGGACAGGTGCACTTCGATCACCGGCAGGCCGGTGGCGGCCACCGCATCCCTTAAGGCGATGCTGTAGTGGGTGTAGGCACCGGGGTTAAAGACCACGGCATCCTCTTCCTCTGCCGCCCGGTGCAGCCTGTCCACCAGGTCCCCCTCGTGGTTGGACTGGTAGCAATGAACCTCCACCCCCAGCTCCCGGCCCAGTTCCTGCAGGCCGGCATTGATTTCGTCCAGGGTCAGGGTGCCGTAAACCCCGGGCTCCCGGCGCCCCAGCATGTTTAAATTGGGACCGTGCAGTACCAGTATTTTCATTAAAGAAACACCACCGCCGGAAAGGATAACAACACACATTTTACCACACGGCCGGCGGGTTGCAAAGCCGTAAATGCTCAGTGACCTCGCTATGGTGCCGCGTTGTTCACGCTCACTCCAGTGCAATTACTGGTGCTGAACCGTTTGGGGTTAGTGGCCGCTGATGCTCATCCGGGCCACCCTGATGGTGGGGGACCCCCGGCCGCCGAAAAAGGTCAGGTCGCCGGCCACACCATCCACGTGATTCAACAGTTCCAAAAGGTTGCCGGCGATGGCCACCCCCCGCACGGGGCGGGTCAGCTGACCGTTCTCGATCAGTATGCCCGCCGCCCCCACGGAAAAGTCCCCGGAAATGGGATTGGCGGTGTGCATCCCCATTACCTCGGTGACATAAAGCCCGCTGGCCGTATCCCGGATCAATTGCTCCGGCGAAACCGTGCCGGGCTGGATGAAAAAGTTGGTGGTGCCCACTTCCGGCGTGCTTTTAAAGGAGCCCCGCACCCCGTTGCCGGTGGATTGCACACCGTCCCTGGCGGCCGTATAGGTGTTATGTAAAAAGCCCTTTAAAACGCCCCCTTCAATCAATACCGTGCGGCCGGTGGGCACCCCTTCGCCGTCAAAGGGCGCGGAGGCAATGCCCCCGGCCATTGCCCCGTCGTCCAGCACGGTGACCAGGGTGGAGGCCACCTGCTGCCCCACCTTGCCTGCAAAGGGGGAGCGGTTCTTCTGCACCGCCTCGGCGGTCAGGCCGGGGCCCAAAAGGCCCAGAAAACCCGTGGCCACATAGGGTTCCAGGATCACCGCCGCCCGGCGGGTGGCCACCGGCCTGGCCCCCAGCATGCGCACCGCCCGGCGGGCGGCTTCCTGCCCCACCTTCCAGGGATCCAGTTCACGGTAGTGCAGCCTGTAGTCCAGGGCAAAGCCGGTCTGGCTGTCATCCCCTTCGGTGGCCACCAGGGACACATACAGGCCGCAGTAGGCGCTGCGGTACCGGGAGGTAATGCCCCGGCTGTTCACCAGGGTAACCTCGCTTTCGGCGTCCTGGTAGGCGGCGGTCTCAATGATCTTCACCCGGGGATCCACATTCCGGGCCGCCCTTTCCATCTGCCGGGCCATTTCGATCTTTTCCTCCACCGTGGCCTGCCGGATGGCCGGATCGTACAGGTCCAGCTGCGGGTAGGCTGCTGCCGGCCCGGGCAGAACCCGGTAGGGATCGGGTGCGGTGCTGGCCGCATTGCCCATGGCCTGTCTGACTATTTCTTCCACTGCCGCCCGGTTCAGGTCCGTGGTAAAGGCAAAGCCGGCGCGGCCGTCCTGCACAACCCGCAAACCCAGCCCCCGGTCCCGGGCCAGCTTCATGGTTTCCACCCTGCCGTCCCGCACCTCAATGGTCAGTTCCTTTTCAGCGCTCAGGTAGGCCTCGGCCATGCCTGCTCCCAGGGCCCCGGCCCGCTCCAGGGCAAACCGGGCAATATCCATCAAATCAACCAATGTCAACCCCCACTCCTTTCCACATCAACATAAGTATTATTCAATGAATTTAAACCTATTCCTTTGTGAAGCATTCGAAATCCGCCACTTTTTCGCCCCCGCCCACCCGGACAGGCGGGAGAATTCGCGTTACCCTACCACACCGGAAGAACCCAAAATAAAAACTGCCTTAAGGCAGTCAGTGCACATACAGGCTGGTGGTCAGGGCGAAGAGATCGCGCACCTTTACGGGAGCCAGCTCCCTTACCGGTGTCTCCACTATGGTGGCGGGGTCCAGCATGGCCAGAATGGCCACCCGTTCCCCGGTACTCTGTTTGGTATAAAACCCCAGTATGCAGAACTGCATTTCCTCGCCGCAGACCCTGCGGGTTACTATGTCGCCAATTTTCACGGCCCCAAAACCTCCTCAAGGATACTGTAGCATAACCGCCGCCTGTACCTCGCTGGTTTTGCAACAATATCTCAAGGTGTCAGGCATTATCTCTTTGTTACCATATGCCGCTTTTTCAACAGTTGTGTATTCCTTTTCTTGAATAATCCGGTGAAAAAAGGAGCAAACTAATATACAGCACCACTGGAACCGTGGTGCCTGGTAATCAGATCCATGAAGGGAGCGGTTGAATTGGACATACGGCAGGTAAGTACCGACTGGGAGAACTGGAAACGCTTTCTGGGGCAGGCGGTGGAGTTTGCCGAGGAACTGGGCGTTTCCAGAGACCGCATCGTCAGCCTGGCCCACCAGGCGGGACAGGTGCTGGCCGACAACGTGGCCCCGGCCAACCCGGAACAAAAGGTATTGAAAGAATTGTGGACGGTGGCCGACCAGCAGGAAAAGCAGGCCCTGGCCAACCTGATGACCAAACTGGTCAGCCAGCGGCCGGGGAATTATGCGGCATTTTAAAACAGATTTAAGAGCGGAGGAATAAAATTTCCAAAGGCGGGATCCGGCATTGAACCCCGCCTGTTGTTTTTCGGGTTACGATTCAGGCAAACCGGAACAGGCACGGCCCGGCATCTACCGAAAGATATTCATCGAAGGGACCCGGAAGCACCAGGTCGTTTAGTGCCGGCATCCCGCACCCGGCGCGTAAAAAGTGAACCACGGCGAAGCAACGCGATCCTTTGTTATTTAAATCAAACCCATTTCTTTCAAACAGTCGATAGCCGAAGGAAGCGGCTCCTGCCACAACCAGCCCACCTGCAGCCAGAAGCCGGGGATGGCCTCCGAACGGTAGATTCCACTGTCATCCGGATGGATTGTCCGGTAGCGCCCCTTTTCCCCCAGCCGGTAAAACTCCGCCTGCCGCCGGTCCGGGTCGATAAGCCAGTATTCCTTAACGCCTGCGGCCTCATATTCCACATACTTTTCCCCCCGGTCCCGGGCCAGGCTTTCCGGCGAGGTTATTTCCACGATCAGATCGGGGGAGCCGTCCATGTATGTTTCCTTTAATAGAGGCAGTTTTTCGTTACTTACATAAAGAATATCCGGCTCCCGGCCCCGGCGCAGGGTTTCGGGCAGACGCACCAGAAAGGGAGCGGTCAAAACATCTCCTAAATTGTGCCTGAGAACAAATTCCCTTAACAAGGTTGATAATAACGCATTTATCTTTTGATGCTTTCTGGCTGCCGGCGTCAATATAACGACCTCCCCGTCCACCCACTCCGCCCAGGTATCCTCGTCGCACCAGGCCAAAAACTCCTCAAAGGTGATTTTGCCTTCCGGCAACGGCCTGGTTTCGTAAACCGCTGCCGTTTCCTTAAGCCGGCTCATTATTGCCCCCCCTTAGCTTTGCCTGTGACCGCCGGCCCTACAGACGCCGGATCTTGCCATTGGGCCGGCCATGGCTCGTACCGCCCACAATGAGCTCCTTGATAAACATGGTGGGCTGGGCGTCGCTCACCGGCACCCCCTGGCCGTCCTTGCCGCAGGTGCCGATGGTGAAACCCAGGTCTTTGCCGATCATCTCCACGATGCGCAGCACCTCGGGGCCGTTGCCCGTCAAAGTGGCGCCCCGCACCATGTGACCCACCTCCCCGTCCCGGATCAGGTACCCCTCGGCCACATCAAAGACAAAATCCCCGGTGGTGGTATTCACCTGGCCGCCGCCCATTTTCCTGACCAGCAGGCCGTTTTTCGTCTCTTTGATTATTTTCTCCGGATCCGTTTTCCCCGGGGCTATGTAGGTGTTCCCCATGCGGGGGATGGGCTTGTGCTGGTAGGACTCCCGCCGGCCGTGGCCGTTGGATTCCCGCCCTTCCCGGGAGGCGGTGAGCCGGTCATACATGTAGTCGGTCAGCTCGCCCTTTTCAATGAGGGTCACCTTCCTGGCCGGCACCCCTTCATCGTCAAAACGGTAGGAGCCGTACCGGCCGGACATACCGGCGTCATCAATAACGGTAACAATGTCGGCAGCCACCTTTTGCCCCTTTTTGCCGGCATAAACCGAAAGCTTCTTCTGTACCAGATCCGCCTCCAGCCCGTGGCCGCAGGCCTCATGCACCATGGTCCCCCCGGCTTCCCCGGCCATGACCACGGGCATTTTGCCGGTGGGGGCCGGCTGCGCCTTGAGCATTTCCACGGCCCGCCGGGCGGCCGTTTCCGCCACCGCCTCCGGCCGGAACTGCTCCAGCAGTTCAAACCCGGCCAGGCCGCCCACCGCCTCGTAACCCGTCTGCAAAAGGGTTCCCTCGGCGGCCACCACCTGCACCATCAGGCGGGTGCGGATCCGCTCGTCTTCCACATATTCCCCGGCGCTGTTGGCAACGGTTACTTTCTGGACCACATCCCCGTAACCCACCATCACCTGCTTGATCCTGTCCCCGTCCACCGCCCGGGCGGCCCGGTCGGCGGCCTGCACGGCTTCCACCTTGCGTTCCGGCTTCACCCCGTCGGGGCGCTCCTTGATGGAGAATTCCACCAGGGGCCGCACGCGGCGCATATCCAGGTGATATTCTTTTTTTTGCCCCCGGGAGGCATGGCTGACAACCCGCGCCGCCTCAGTAAGGCCGTCCTTGCTCAGGTCGTTGGTATAGGCATAGGCCGTGGCATCGCCGTTGAGCACCCGGATACCCGCGCCCAGGTCGATGCCCGAATGCACCCGCTCGATCTTGCCCCCCTCCAGGCCGATGCCCGTGGCCTGTTTATGCTCCACGAAGATATCGGCAAAATCGCCGCCGCTGGAGAGGGCGAGATCCAGGACTTCTTTTAACAACTGTTTATCGACCAAAAAGAATCACCTCCTGGCGGGATTAATCACTCCATATTTATTGTTATAAAAATTTAACAATCTATACCTGTTTCCTGCTGGAGAGATTACCCGGGTATCCTCATCGCACCAGGCTAGAAAGACGCCGGAACAGATCCCTGGCCAGCCGTTCCTGATGCCTTTTCCGGCAATGCAGAAGAAATAGGCGGCCGGCCCGAAACGAAGGGGTTGGGACGGCCCAGTGCCCAGCGTCTGACCTCCTCCAGCTGCAGGCGTCCGGCAGGAGTCGGCCGTGAGTAGAGCAGAAGCGTCGTACTTGCCGTCACCGTACCATCAGGCAGTGTCGGGGACTGTCCACCCGCATTTTCAGGCTCGTAACGGGTAATTTGAATATTGCGCAGCTCACTGAAATTGGGGAGGTTTTCCAGATAATCGATCACCACCGTCACCTGGGGAAATAAACCCTTGAGCTCTATTTCCACAGGCAGAACCAGCACATATCCCCTATCCACGATGGCCAGCGGTTTAAATTTCAAAACCAGTACCCGGTTTTTTTCCGTCACACGGCTGAACTGAACGAGAAACTGGCCGTCCTGCATATCGGTGTTGAACCTGTTGTTCAACTCCAGAAAACGCTTTTGGGTCTTTTCCAGAACCTTTTTTTCTTCTTCCAGGGTACCGGCCCCGGCGGACAACCGGGAGATGAGTGCCCTGGTTTCGTTCAAATCGGTTTTTGTTATCTGGTAAGCCTGGATTTGGGGCATTAATACGAAACGGTAACCGGCATAAATAAAGGCCAGCAACAGTATGAGTATGGTTCCGGTCTTCTTCTCCAGGCCACGTGCCATCAAAACCCACCGCCCCCTTTTAACCGGGCGGAAATGCTAAAAGTGGTGACGCCCTTTGTCTCATCATATTTAATTTCGTTCAGGTCAACCCGAGAGAAATAGGGTAGTTTTCCCAACTGATAAATGAAGACCCCCACGGCGGCCAGGGAAGTAGTATTCCCTTCCAGGGTTAAAGTATCGGGCGGCTGGGGAATGGCATTCCCGTCCTCGCGCCGGACCTGGCTGGCTGCCTGCCCCGACTGCCCGGTTTCTCCCCCCTGGCCTGCCGGCACGGCTGCCGGTGCTCCGGGCTGAGCGGATACCTGCTGGAGTGCATCACCTGCTGCCCGACCGGCCTGCTCCAGGCTGCTCTGCAGCAGGGAAGGAACGGAGCCCGGTTTTTGATCGGCGGCGGATCCGGTCACCTTCTGGCCTGCTCCTGAAACATTTCCAGCCGCCTGCAATCGCAGGGCAGTCAGCCAGACTTCCCGGGGGACCACTTTATTGACGTCCCGCAACATACCGGACCAGGCGTGCCTTTGCTGGATCAGGCGTTCCAGTTCACCGGACGCTGCCTCCAGCTCCTGGCGCTGTTTCTTGAGTTCCTCCAGCCGGGCAACCGTTTCCTGGAGTTTGGGCACCTGCTGCTTGATGGCAGTCAGCTCAATTCGCATATGGTAAAAATTTATGCCCCAAAAGACACAGGCAATAACAAGCCCACCTGCTGTGAAGGTAGCCAGGGAAATTAACAGCAGGCGTTTCGGTTCCAGGACGGGCCCGGGTTGCAGTTCCGCAGGCAGGAGGTTAACCCGGTAATTCACTGCAACACCTCCCGCAAAGCCAGGCCCACCGCCACGGAAAAGCCCGGGTCCAGCACCTGGGGAGGATTCTTAACATCCCGGAAAGGCAGCCGGGGAAAACCGGCCGCCACCCTTATTCCCAGCTGACCGGCCAGATAAGCAGGCAACCCCTTGATTTTGCTGAAGCCGCCGGTAACCACCAGGGTTTCCACCGGGTTGTCCCGCTCCTGCAGCTGGTAAAAGTCCAGGGAGCGGCGGATCTCCCGTACCAGCTCCCCCAAATGTTCGAACTGTGTTTCATCATAACCGGCATACTCACCGGATATTTCTTCCGCGGCGGCGGCAGCGGCTTCCCCGCCCGATATATCCATACCCCCGGGAGGTCGTACGGGTTCTGCCGGTGCCGGCTCAAAAACGCCAGCGGGCAGCAACCTTCCCAATTCGACCGGCAGAGAACGCACATAAACCAGTTCCTGTCCTTTTAAAACGACAAACTGGCCGGAAGAAAAACCCAGATCCAGCACTGCCCGTACCCCACCGTCATGAACCGGGTATCCAAAAGGGCCGTGAAAGACCCGCCACAGGGCCAGGTGCTGCAGGTCAATGGCCGTAATCTGCAGACCGGCCCGGTCGAAAGCATCGTAGTAGCGGTAGACGAGTTCTTTTCTCACGGCCACCAGGAGGACATGAAACAGCCCGCTTTCTCCATTCTGGCTTTCCCCGAGCACCACGGGCCTGATTACCAGCTCATCGACGGGCAGCGGCACCAGTTTCTCCGCCTCCCACACGGTCGCCTGTTCCAGCTCCTTCAGAGGCATTGCCGGCAGACGCAGCTGCCGGGTAATCACTCTTTGTCCCCCGATGGCGGTAATTACCTTTCTTCCTGCTCCGGGCGCAGATTTAAAGGCCGCCTTGAGAGCTGCGGCCAGTTCGTCAGTCCCTTCCCCTTCCAGGTGTTCCATGCCGGGGCTCATGTAACGATGCAGCAGATTGCAGATCACTCTCCGGCGGCGGCAGGAAAGAACCGCAATTTTGATTTCGCCAGTTCCGACATCAACAGCAGTAAAATTTTTGCTTCTAAACATCGGCGACCTTCCATTTATATTTAGATAATCTGGATTAACCTGCCGGGGGCAGAGGAGAAACTCGTACCCTTCCGGTAACAGGGGCGACAATGACGTAATAACTTCTTCGGGTCAACTTTTCACGCAAGGTAATCGTCCCGCCACCGGAAACAGGGACCCCCCGCAGGTTGAATTTTAGCTCATTGGACGGAAAATTTGTCGAGTCCAGGTCCAGGTAAACAGGGAGAGACTGTTTTTGTCTGGACACATTATTAATCATTAAATGATAGGTGTCATTGAGGGGATCAAACTGTATGCTGTAAGTAGACATGGTATCCCCTGCGGAAAGGGCCTGCTGCTGCCAGCCGCGTATATCCGTGGCCATCTGGCGGGCGCCGGTGTACAGGGCGTACTTGCTTAAACCGTTAAGTACGGCGGGCACCACAATTAAAAGCAGGGTGGCACTGATGGCCGTGGAGACAAGAACCTCGAGCAAAGTAAAGCCCCCGGGCAAGAATGTAATTTTTGGGAACGAAAACTGGCGAAACATGAATATACTTTCGTGGTGTAAGTAAAAAAGTCCTGCTTGAAGGAAACCCTGAAATGGATATGTTACCAAACTTTCAGGTCGATACGGGCAGGTTCGGGAAATCAAAATACGTCGTATTCCTCCCGCCAGGAAATAATTTTCATAGTGACCAGATCTGACGGCAGGACGGGAACGGCGTTCCGGATCAGGTTATTATCCTGAATCAGGCTCGCGTTACCACCGACATCAAAAGATTGGGCAACCACCGTCCCCCTGATGGTACTGCTCCCAGCAGCCTCGAACCGGCTTGCATATATAATGGCACTTAAACTTTTGTTTTCATTTCCGTTTTCATTTTCATTTTCATTTCCGTTTCTATTTTCATTGCCATTGCCATTTTCATTACCATTACTATTACCATTACCATTACCATTACCATTACTATTATTAACATTCCCATTTCCGGATACTTTAACCATACCATCCACCAGCAAAACCAGAACATCCTGGCTTGCATTCGACGGCATTAAATTACCTTTGATCTCCACGTCCCCTTTAACAGCTATGAACCATTTCCCGGTGTATGTACCCGCAAGCTGGATTTTTTGGACTTTATTATCCTGTCCACCCAAAGTAGTGGTATCCAGGTAATAGGTGCCGGCAGTTTTACCGGTGAAGTCAAACTCATATTTGTTTCCCTGTTCGGTCACGGCCAAACGGGGATAGCCCTGGTAGGCGGCCACTTTTCCCGCCGGGTCCAGGTTGTCCGCCGGCTCAACCAGTTTGGCAATATTTTCCCGCGGGCCGTCCAGCCGGGGTACCTGGCCGTCATTTTGAATGATGAACGTGCCCCCCGGGTATTCCGTGGAAGGGGTGTAGTAGATCCCGCCGGGGGAGAAAATTACGGTGCCTGAAGCGTTATCAATGCTGCCGTCCACCTGGAGGTAGCCCGGAGTTTCAATGCGGCCGTGTCTATTGTAGAGGTTGCCTCCCACCAAAAGGCTGCCTCCGGACAAAATGTTGATGCTACCATTTTCATTATCCAGATTGCCCTTCACCACCACCAGCCTGGAATTGGTAAGGCTTATACTGGAGCCAGTTTCCAAATTGCCGTTAATCAACAAGTTGCCGCTAATAGATACGTTGCCGCTTAAGTTAGGGGAATTTCCGGCACAAAGGGCGTTCTGCAGCACGGGGGCAACCGTGCGCTGGACACGCACTTTGAGTGCCTTGCGGGCGTTGCCCGCCCGCCCCTCGGCCAGGATCTCTCTGGTGCTGGCATCCACCGGGCTCACGGTAATTTTTGAGATCCGGCCGTTCCCCAACACGATTGGCGTGGACGGCGGCCCGGCATCAAAATTCCCGGCCAGGCGGACGACCGCCATTTCCACCCCCGCCTCGGCCAGGTAGAGGGCCTGGGTCATGGCCACCTGGTTGGCGGACATTCTTTTGTCCACCGTGGTCAGCTGGACCAGGGAGCCGGCAAAGACCAGGAGCAGGAGGGTGAGCAGGAGCACCGTGATCAGGGCCGCGCCTTTTTGTGCTCCAGCACGCATGTTTTTCCAGAAACCAGGAAGCCTCCGGCATACCTGCCCGCTCTTGAATTTTCCCTTGCGCCCGCCGGTCAATGCAAGATGCCCTCCCCAAATTCTCTTCTATACGGAACATTTATTCCGGGAAAATTAATTTTGTTCGCGCATCATCCGCACGGTCACGCGGGAAGTTAAAACAAAACCGTTGGTGCCGGTGAGCTTTATCTCCACCGTGGCCGGCAAGCCGGTAACTCCCTGGAATGATACCGCCTGAACCCGCCCGGCCACGGGATTGTCCCCTTCCCAGTTAATTTTATTGCTGCTGGTGGCCCGCTTTATCTCGCTGCCATCAAGATAATACTTAATATACCCTATGTATTCTGTGTTGTTCTGGCGCCTAAGGATATTCTTAAAAATTATACACTGCCGGCCATTTTCATCTTTTCCGATAAATAGATCCATATTTGGATCTATACTAACGCTTGTCCTCAGCTCCCGGGTCAGCCGGTCCATGGCCAGCCGCAGGTTTTGCTGCACGTCAACCTGCTCGTCGCCCTTTTTCCAGTTGAGCATGGTGCTATCGACGACGAAATAGGCCGCCCCCAGGATTAAAGACAGAAGGACGGCCGTCACCAAGACCTCAATCAGCGTCAGGCCCCGGCACCCCAGGGCCAGCCCTGGCAGCCACGCCCGCCATCCGGTAACCGGTTTCCCTTCAGCACCTGTTTTCCCGTGCCGGGATCTTTCAGCGGCTCCCGCCCTGAAAGCTACAATTGCCTGCCGCCTGCACGCGCTCGCCCCGTTCACCATTATTATCGCCACCTGTATCCATCATCACCTGCGCTTCAGCGTCACTAGCTCCAGCTGCCGCTCCCGCCCCTGGTGCCGGTAGTGGACGGTGACCCGCACCTGGACCAGACGCTCATCCGGCTGATAGGTATCTACCGAATATGTGTAAGCATAACCGGACGCGCCGGGAAAGGACCGCGGTTCATCCTGCCTTTCGCCGCCGGCAAGGGAGCTGGCCAGCAGTTCCTCCATCACGGCCTGGGCGGCGTTTACGGCCACCGTATCCTCCCAGGCTGCCTGAGCAGCCATCTTGCCTGAGACCAGCAGATTTACGGCGGTGGCCGCCACCAGCACCAAAATGGCGGCGGCCACCAGGACCTCGATCAGGGTGAAGGCGCGGTCATGATTGCTACTCAATATTTTCAATCTATAAACACTTGCCCTCATTTCAAGAGAAAACCTTTCTTTAATAACCTCATCTAACACGATCAGCCTGTATCAAGCCTCTAAAGCAAAGTCGTTAACTAGTTCCACTCACTGACAATATACTGCAAGGAGTCAACATTAGCCGGGTCACCCCAGGACCTTATCTTCCCTTTTGTCCAACCGTCGCCGCCATCGACAACCTCGTCGATCTGCTCAAAAATATCCTTGGGCACGCCGCGCAACTCAGCGGCACAGCAGTAAGCCGGCCCTTCCCAGCCGGGATGCTTTGCCCCCAAATGCCACCCATAGGCACCATCTCCGGACAGGGGACCCACCCCGCCCAGGGGGCTGCGCAGGGGCCATTTTTCCAGGTACGGACCGTTCCAGTTACTGAGATCAGTTGTGTACCCGAAGTTCCCCCCATCGCCGCGCCCGGCATCAGCCGGCCTGGTAACCAGGCCTGGATCAGCACCTTCAGCATCGCTGGGCCAGGTTCCCACACCGGCATAAAACTGCATAGCTGCCGCAGCAATAGCTTTTAACTCATTGATGGCTCTGGTAATTTTTGCCTTATGTACCGCCCTGAAGGCATTTGGCATGATGATGGCAGCAAGAATGCCGATAATGGCGATGACCACCAGGAGCTCCACAAGGGTGAAACCTTTTTCATTTTTAGAAAATCGTTTAATCAATCCAGAATCCCCCCGGCCTATAAAAAAGCGGATGGTACGCCCGGTCTCCGGCAACCAAACCGGTAGCGTGCCGGCACTATAATCCCTCCATCCAGATGATCACCGAGATGTAGTACGTGCCGTTTTCTTCCCCCACATAGGAGTAACCGACACTCTCCCGGATGCGCCGGTCCACGGCATCGCGGATGCCCTGGTCGGGAAAACCACCAACGGTGACCACGGCGCATTTGGTGTTGTTAACTGCAATGGGATTGCCCCCGGCGTCATAGACAGTACCCGTAATCCTGCTCTTCCAGTAGCGGTAATGACCACCCCAGGGCGTTAAGCCGGGCGGCTTCTCCAGGTACGGCCCGTTCCAGCCATTGCTGCCATCGGCTTCCATGAAGTACCGAAAGCCATAGTTGTCGGCTGTCCCAGGGTCGTAGGAATCCTGCCCTGCCTTCGGCCAGTCACCGGTATCGGCGTAATAGGCGTAACCGGCCGCCTTTATGGCCCGCACGTCGGCAACCACCCGCGATATCTTCGCCTTTTCCACCGCCTTGAAGGCGCTGGGAGTAATAATTGCCGCCAGGATACCGATGATGGCGATAACCACCAGAAGCTCTACCAGGGTGAAGCCGCGGCTGTCCCGGCGCAAGTTTGATAAACTATTTACCACCGCTTCACCTGCTTCCAAAAGAATATTGGCACCACGTGCTTGCTACTTCACCACTGGAAAAACATAGATGGCAATTTCTTTCTGGCCGGGGCCGCGTGGAAATGACGTTAGCTGAGCCTTTACCACCGTTGCAGAATTACCTGAAGCCCGTAATCGAGCTTTACCACGTCGCCTGTATCTAAATTGCCGTCGTCCATATCCCTGTCAATTAAAAGCATGAGATTGTTCGTCAAATTAGGAGCGTGTGCAATAGTAACCCCCGCCCTGTCGCTCCATTTATCCCAGTCGTACTGCCCGCCGAAGGGCGTTGCTTCTGGCCAGCGCTCCAGGTAGGGACCGTTCCAGCCGTCTACGTTACCCACGTTGGTCACGAACCCAGGATCCTCACCTGGATTTTTGTCTTCCGGCCATTTGCCGGTATCAGTGTAGTAATTCAGTGCTGCGGCCTTAAAGGCCTTCAGGTCGGCCTCCGCCTTGGCCACCTTCGCCTTTTCTACCGACTTGAAGGCATTGGGAGCAATAATGGCGGCCAGGATGCCGATGATGGCGATGACCACCAGCAGCTCCACCAGGGTGAAGCCGCGGCGGTCGCGGCGCAAGCTGAGCAAAACGTACATCAATGGCTCACATCCTTTCCCGGGAAAAAGAGGACCCGGTTTACTACCTCACTCCATCGAAACGGGGCACACGGCGATTTCCAGTCTGGAGCGTGTCCTGCCGGCGCCGGAGGTGCCGGCAGGACAATAGATAGGGCCATTAAGTGTATAAGAAGTTACTGCACTTGCCCATCAGCTGAGATCAAAATATTAACATCAGGCGTTGTGCCGGTACTATATCTAACAATTCCTTTGTTCCCATCTTTCGTTCCATCTAAGTCAACATCGATCTGCTCGGCTGCACTTTTAGGGATACTTTTGATTGTTAGGTAACGCTCCCCAGAATTCGTGACAAAAGTTCCACCGTCAGTATCTTTTACATATTGGTAATCATTGCCCCACGGATTTTTGCTTTTCCAGCGCTCCAGGTAGGGGCCATTCCAGCCTTGCACATTAGTCGGGTCTTTAACAAACCCAGTTTCGCCCGCATTATTATCGGGCCAATTGCCCGTATCTGTATAATAATTCAGCGCCGCCGCCTTGATGGCCTTGTAGTCCGCTTCCGCTGTCGCCACCTTGCCCTTTTCAATGGCCTTGAAGGCGTTGGGGGCGATGATGGCGGCCAGGATGCCGATGATGGCGATGACCACCAGGAGCTCCACCAGGGTGAAGCCGCGGTTGTTCTTGAGTTTTTTGCGCATAGTTTTTTCCTCCCCCAAAAGAGTGTCTTAATAAAATTAAGAAACAAGGGTTGTCAATTAAATAATTGACCTGGAAAACGGTGCCTAAACGGTCGGTTAGAGTATGTAAGACACCTTTGAAACCACCGCCCTACCTGCCCAGCCCCTGCATCATGCTGGTGAACATGGGCAGTAGCACCGAAAGGACGATGAACCCCACTATGCCGCCCAGGAAGACAATCAGCACCGGCTCCAGCACGCTGGAGAGGCGGCCCACGGTGATGTTCACTTCCTGGTCGTAAAAGGCGCCGATGCGGACCAGCAGCGCGTCCAGGCTGCCGGTTTCTTCCCCCACGGCAATCATGCGGATGACCAGCGGGGGAAAGATGCCGCTCTCTTCCAGGGGGCCGGCCAGGCCCTGCCCCTCCCGCACGCTCTCCTGCGCCCTGGCCACGCCGGCCGCCACCACCTGGTTGCCGGCGGTTTTCTTCACCACTTCCAGGGCCTGGATGATGGGCACCCCGCCTTTGAACATGGCGGCCAGGGTGCGGGCGAAGCGGGCAATGATGATTTTTTTCAGCACCGGCCCGAATACGGGCATTTTCAGGACCAGGCGGTCCCACATCTCCCGGCCCCGGGACGAGGCCCGCAGGCGCTGGAAACCGAAAGCCGCCGTCAGCGGAAACAGCGGGAGGAGGTACCAGTAGCGCCCCACCAGGCGGCTGGCTCCCATCACCACCCGGGTGGGCAGGGGCAGGGGCACACCCAGGTTCTGGATGGTGTTGATGATGGGGGGCAGGACGAAGGTGAGCACGAAGGTGAGGATGACCACGGCAAAGCCCAGGACCATGGTAGGGTAGGTGAGGGCCGACTTCACCTTTTCCCTCACCTCGTGTTCCCTTTCAAAATGGCCGGCCAGGCTCTCCAGCACCTCGTCCAGCACGCCGCCCACTTCCCCGGCCTCCACCATGCTGATGAAGATATCGGGGAAAACCGACGGGTAGGCGCCGAAGGATTCGGCCAGGGAGTGGCCCTGCTCCAGGCGGGCGGTCACCCCGCGCACCACCTCTTTGAACACCCGGCCCTCCACCTGCAGCTCCAGAATGCGCATGGCCCCCACCAGGGGCACGCCGGCGCTGACCAGGGTGGAAAGCTGGCGGCAGAAGAGGGCCAGCTCCCTCAGCCTGACCCCACGCCGGAATGAAGGCAGCCGCAAAGTCAGGCCGACGCCCCCCCGCACGGCCCGGATCTGCACGGGGATGAGCCGCTGGCCCTGCAGTATCCTGGCCGCCTCCCCCGGCCCGACGGCTTCCAGGCGGCCGGAAACCACCCTGCCGGTTAAATCCCGGGCCCGATAGGCATAGACGGGCAAAGCTCCCCTCACCACCTCCCGGAAATAAAAATCCAGGCGAAACGCCTGGAAGAACGTGCCGGAAAGTTCGGCAGCCCGGCTGCCCTGGCGGCTCGCACCGCTTTAGGCCCGCGGCTTTGCGCCCCTGCCTTTCGGCAGGTTTGCCTTTTTTCGTTTTGCCGCACTCTTCCTAAGATTATCTTAACGGGAGCCGCCCTGCCAGTCAATAACCAGCTGGTTGTTTTAAATCATTTTTAACAAATTTTCGGCATCGGCCGCCCTGGCCAGGGCCTCCTCCCTGCCGATCACCCCTGCACGGACGAGGTTTCTTAAAGCCATATCCAGGGTCTGCATGCCGTACCTGGCCCCGGTCTGCAGTTGGGAGACAATCTGGTGGGTTTTCCCCTCCCGGATCAGGTTGCGGATGGCCGGCGTGGCCGCCAGGATTTCCAGTGCCGCCACCCGGCCGGGGCGGTCCCTGCGGGGCAGCAACTGCTGGGCAATCACTCCTTCCAGGGCGCCAGCCAGCTGCAGCCGGACCTGCTGCTGCTGGTGGGGCGGGAAAACATCGATGATGCGGTCGATGGTCTGGGCCGCACTGGTGGTGTGCAGGGTGGCCAGCACCAGGTGACCGGTTTCGGCGGCGGTGATGGCCGTGGCAATGGTCTCCAGGTCCCGCATCTCCCCCACCAGGATGACGTCGGGGTCTTCCCGCAGGGCCGCGCGCAGGGCGGCAGCAAAAGAAAGGGAGTCCCGACCGATTTCCCGCTGGTTGACCAGGCTCTTCTTGTGCCGGTGGACGTACTCGATGGGGTCTTCCAGGGTGATGATGTGCAGGCGGCTTTCGCTGTTGATGAGGTCGATCATGGCCGCTAGGGTGGTGGACTTGCCGCTGCCCGTGGGCCCGGTAACCAGCACCAGGCCCCGGGGCCGCCTGGCCAGGTGGGCCACCACCTCGGGCAGGCCCAGTTCATCGAAGGTGGGGATGCGCTCCGGGATGAGGCGGATGGCCAGGGCCACCGTACCGCGCTGCTTGAAGGCGTTCACGCGGAAGCGGCCCACTCCCGGGATGGCGTAAGACAGGTCGCTCTCGCCCACCTGCATGAACTGCTGGAACCGGTCCCCGGGGATCAGCTGGCGGGCCAGGGCCTCGGTATCCCCGGCGGTGAGGACGGGCAGATCATCCACCCCCGGCACGGCCCGGTCGCCCAGCTCGTCGGCGGCAAAAAGTTTCCCGTGAAGCCGGAAGACGGGCGGCCGTCCGGCAGTGAGGTGGACATCGGAAGCTTTCAGCTCGAAGGCCAGCTTTAAAAGTTCATCGGCATGCATTCCGCCGCAACACCTTCCTTTTCCGTCACCACTCGTTATAGGCCACGCGCATCACTTCCGCTATGGAGGTGATCCCCTGCCGGGCCTTGTCTATTCCATCTTCCCTCAGGGTGACCATTCCCTCGGCCACCGCCTTTTCTTTGATCACATCGGCAGGAGCTTTTTTATTTACCAGCTCCCTGATGGCCCGGGTCACGGGCAGCACCTCCTGGATGCTCGTCCGCCCCCGGTAACCGGTGTGGTTGCAGTGGTGGCAGCCGGCGGCCCGGTAAAGGGTCACCGGCTCACCGGGCGGCAGGCCCAGGAAAATCCTCTCCGGCGCGTCTTCCGGGAGCTGGTAGGGCTCCCGGCAGCGGGGGCAGAGCAGGCGCACCAGGCGCTGGGAAACCACGCCCACCACCGAGGAGGCCACCAGGAAGGGCTCCACCCCCATATCGACGAGGCGGGTCAGGGCACCCGCGGCGTCGTTGGTGTGCAGGCTGCTGAGCACCAGGTGGCCGGTGGTGGCCGCCCTCACCGCGATCTGGGCCGTCTCCCCGTCCCTTATTTCGCCCACCATGATGATGTCCGGGTCCTGGCGGAGGATGGAGCGCAGGCCGGCGGCAAAGGTAAGCCCGGCTTTCACGTTGATCTGGGTCTGGTTGATCCCCCGCAGGAGGTACTCCACCGGGTCCTCTATGGTCACAATATTGCACTCCGGGGAATTCAACTGGGCCAGTACCGCGTACAGGGTGGTGGTCTTGCCGCTGCCGGTGGGTCCGGTGACCAGGATCATGCCGGAAGTGCGATGGATTACCTCTGTAAAACGCTCCAGGTTGTAGCGGTGGAATCCCAGCCGGTCAACGGGCAGGATCCGCCCGCTCTTAAGCAGCAAACGCAGGACCACCTTTTCCCCGTGGACCGTAGGCAGGGTGGATACCCTCACATCTATTTCCTGTTCTCCGTACTTAACCTGAAACCGGCCGTCCTGGGGGAGGCGCTTTTCGGCAATGTCCAGGCCGGCCAGGATTTTGATCCTGGTAGTAAGGTTGGAGCGGATATGCCGGGGCAGAGTAAGGGCTTCCCTCAACAACCCATCCACCCGGTAACGCACCAGCACCCGGTCCTCCTGTGGTTCAATATGAATGTCGCTGGCCTTTTCCGCCACCGCCTGGGCAATGATGGTGTTGACCAGGCGCACCACCGGTGCTTCCTCCGGGGGCACCTCATCCCCCGCCGCCAGGGTGAGGGTCTGGATTTCCCGCTCCTCTGGGGCGGCCGGCTGGCCGAAGGCCTGCTCCACAAAGGTAAGGCCGAATACCTTCTGGAGGACGGCGTCGATTTCCTCTTCCCGGGCCAGCACCGGCTCCACTTCCAGCCCGCTGGTCAGGCGGATGTCATCCAGGGCAACCAGGTTCAGGGGGTCGGACATGGCCACGATCAGCCGCCGTCCCTCTTTTTTCACGGGCACCACCTTATGCCGGCGCAGGACGGCCTCGGGGAGAGATTTGATCAGCACGGGGTCGACTTTGTCCATCAGGGTAATCTGGGGAATGCCCAGCTGCATTTCCAGGGTGTTCAGGATGTCCTGCTCCGTGACCAGGCCCAGGTTGATGAGAACCCGGCCCAGGCGCTCCCCGGTCTGCTTCTGCACCTCGAGCGCCTGGTTCAACTGCTCCCGGGTAATCAACCCGGTCTGCAAAAGGAGGTCCCCCAGGCGCTTTTTGGTGTAAACAGCGGCCATTTTCAACCACCCCACAGGTTCAGATACCAGGAAATAAGCTTATCCCCCGTCAAAACGGCCAGCATGGCCCCCGATGAAAGAAACGGGCCGAAGGGGATGGCCGTTTTAAGGGTTCTCCCCGTCCTGAGCGCCCACAGGACACCCAGCACGGCACCCAGGACAAAGGCCAGGAACAGGGCCACCAGTGTCTCCTGCCAGCCCAGGTACCATCCTATGGCAAAGGCCAGCTTCACGTCTCCCCCGCCCATGCCGCCCCGCGAAAACAGGGCCACGATCAACAATATTCCGCCCCCCAGCACAGAGCCCCAGAAGCCGTCTTTGAGAACCTCCGCACCCTGGAGGGCGGCCAGGGGTATGCCGGCGGCCAGAGCAAACAGGATGAGCCGGTCGGGGATGATGCGGTGGTCGAGGTCAATGAAGCTGGCCGCCACGAGGACGGAAAAGAGGACCAGCAGGCCGGCAGTATGAACGTGCGGGCCGTGTTCCCGGGCAATCAGCAGGAAGCCGGCCCCGGTCAAAAGCTCCACCAGGAGGTAGCGGGGGGAGATCGCCCCGTTGCAGTGACGGCACCGGCCCCGCAGGAAAAGATAGCTCACCACGGGGATTAAATCCAGAGGGCCCAGGCGTGCGCCGCAGGCCGGGCAGTGGGAGGGGGGTGCCAGCAGGGACATCCCCCGGGGCAGGCGGTAGATGCATACGTTTAAAAAGCTGCCGATACAAAGGCCTAAGATAAAGAAGACAAATAAATAATACCCTGCGGGCAACTTCTCAATCTCTCCTCAAGGCCATAATTTTTCTGGTGAATATCTTTTTAGAGATCAGCTCGAAAAAGCCTCCGGTGCCCCCGCCGGTATGGGCCCGCCGGCCCATTGACCGGTCCGCCGTGCTACCGTAAAGTAATGTCCATTTCCCTACCCAGTTATTATATTAAATGGCAAACAAGGAAGCAACCGATCGGGCAACTTAAAACATAACACGGGGATTGCCGAAAAGCCACCCCCTGTCATTCCGCCGGAAACACCGGAAGGAAGCACGTCCATTTTCTCAAAGGCTCCCTCTCCCGGCAGCCGGCAGATTGTATATTTTTATATTTTCATAATCCAAGGCAGGAAATATTTAATAAAACAACGAATTAATATTATCAGGGACCTTTTTCCCGGATTGCCAGGACATTTGGAGGAGGAGTGCAATGTCCCCGGAAACATTTACTCCGGAAATAAATCCCGCCGGCACCTTCACCCAGATTTATTCCCTGTTCCATGAATTGATGACCGGTCTTTCCGAAAAGGAAAAGGATGTGCTGGACAGGCTGGCCAGGCTGGAAATGGAAGAAAAACGGCTCATCGACCGGTACCGGGCGATCAAACAGTTTTCCGACCGCCTGTGGGAAGTGGCCAATGTCTGCGAGATCCTGTTCAACATCAGCGATGAGAGGAAAATATGCGAGATTGTGGTGAAGTTCCTGTCCAGGATGTACCCGGAGTCCCGGGTAAGGTTCCTGTACGCCAACAGCGGCCGCAACAGGATGAGGCTGGTGGCTGCGTCACCTCCGGTCGCCGGTGAGGAGGACCGGTGCGCGGTGTATCCCATGGACTGCCTGGCCCTGAAAAGGTGCCGGCCGCTGATCTGCACCTCACCGGAAAAGGAAATTTTCTGTTCCGAATTGAAAGAAGTGTCCCCCACCCAGGGCTACCTCTGCCTGCCGCTGATGGGCGGCGGCTCTGTTTTCGGCTGCATCAACATGGTTATCGATCACAGGGAGGGGCTGAATGAGCCGGCGCTGGATGAGAACGCGCTGAAAATCATCGACATATTCACCACCTACGTCAGCCTGATCATCAATAACAACCTGCTGATGAAAACGGTGCGGAGGGAGGCCATGACCGACCGGCTCACCGGGCTGCCCAACCGGCGTTACGTGCTGGAAGTGCTGCAAACCGAAATTTTCCGATGCGAGCGCTACGGCAATGTCTTTTCCCTGGCCCTGCTGGACGTGGACACATTCAAGTCCATTAACGACAACTACGGGCATGATGAAGGAGACAGGGTGCTGATGCTCATTGCCGACACCGCCAGCCGGTGCCTGCGGAAGGTGGACACGGTGGCGCGGTACGGCGGCGAGGAATTTCTGGTTATCCTGCCCCATACGGGCCTCCAGGCCGCCGTCACGGTAATCGAAAGATTTCGCAAAATCTTTAACCAGCAGACTTTTTCTGACTTTCTGAATGTAAAAAATGTGACCTTAAGCGCAGGCCTGGCCGAATACCCCACGGACAGCAATGACGGCCCCACCCTGATCAAAATAGCCGACGAAAGGCTGCTCCGGGCGAAACGGGCAGGGCGCAACAAAGTGGTGTGGGAGTAAGCAAAAAGTGCGCTATCGACCGCCGCCGGGGTCACCTTTTGTTCCGGCAGATATTAATAACCGCCGCACCGCTTCCTCAGGCACGTCCCGGACTATTTCCACCCGCCCGACGGCCACGGGCAGCACAAAGGTGAGGCGGCCGGCCAACACCTTCTTATCGCGGCGCATGGAGTCCAGCAGTTCATCCGGTGACAGCCCGGCCGGCATTTCCACCGGCAGGCCGGCCCGGCGGATCAGCCTTTCGATGCGAGCGGCCTCCCCCTCCTTCAGCATGTCCAGGGCCACTGCCAGGCGGGCCGCGGCCACCATGCCCATGGCCACCGCCTCCCCGTGGCGGTAGGCGGCATATCCGGTGAGGGCCTCCACGGCGTGGCCCACGGTGTGGCCGAAGTTGAGAATGGCCCGGCGGCCCTGTTCCGTTTCGTCCTCCCGCACCACCTGCGCCTTTATCCGGCAGGAAACGGCCACGGCGTGAGTCAGCGCTTCAGCATCCAGAGCGAGAAGATCCTCCAGGTTTTCCTCCAGCCAGGTAAAAAATCCTCCATCGGCTATTATCCCGTACTTGATCACCTCGGCCAGCCCGGCCCGTACTTCCCGGGGGTCCAGGGTTTTCAACACGCCCAGGTCGGCCAGGACCAGGCGGGGCTGGTAAAAAGCACCGATGATGTTTTTGCCCCGGGGGTGGTTTACGGCCACCTTGCCGCCAACGCTGGAGTCCACCTGGGCCAGCAGCGTGGTGGGCACCTGGATGAAAGGGACGCCCCTCAAGTAGGTGGCGGCCACAAAGCCGGCCAGATCCCCCACCACGCCGCCCCCCAGGGCCACCACCGGGGAACGCCGGTCCAGTTCCCGGGTGTAAGCCAGGTCGTAGAGCTTTTCGGCCGTGGCCAGGATCTTGTATTCCTCCCCGTCGGGCATCTCTGACCGGATGACCTCAAAACCGGCCCCGGCCAGGGCGGCTTCCACCACTGAAGCGTAAAGGGACCCCACGGTGGGGTTGGTCACCAGCAGCGCCCGGCGGGTGAATGGAAAGCCCCGCAGGTATTCCCCCAGGCGGGGCAGCAGGCCGGGGCCGATGTGAATGGAGTAGCTGCGGGGACCCAGATTTATGTAAACTTCCTGCATGGAATACATCCTTTCTCTTTTAGATATTCCACAATCATCTCCACCACTTCCTCCAGATCGTGCCGGCCGGTGTCCACGGTAAAATCCGCCACTGCATAGGCCTCCTGCCGGGCGGCCAGCAACTCCCTGATCCGGTCAAGGGTATCCCCCGGCCCGTTCAGCAGGGGGCGGTTGCGCTTGCGCTTAACCCGCTGGTAGATCACTTCCGGGTCGGCGGTTAAGCCGATGAATACCCCGTTCTCCCGCAGAATCCGCACACTTTCCGGGTTCAGCACCACACCGCCCCCGGTGGCCACCACCAGGTTCTGCCGGGCGGCCACCTTTTTCACCACCAGGGCTTCTTCGGAACGGAAACGAATCTCCCCGTCCCGGGCAAAGAGCTGGGGGATGGTCTTGCCGGTCACCCGTTCTATTTCCTCGTCCGTGTCCACAAATTCCCGGCCCAGGCGGGTAGCCAGCCGCCGGCCCACAGTACTTTTTCCCGTACCCATAAAGCCAATCAGCACAATATTTTTCATTATCTCTATCCTCCGGCAGGTTTCCATACCGTCATGACGTGCTTCCCCACGGTTCCGCGGCACCGTTCCGCCGTGAAAACCGTGGCATTTCCGGCGGACCCGGCCTGCCCTGCCTTTGCCTTTAAAAAATCCTGCTCTTAAGATATTCCAGGTAAGACCGGTAATTTATCTTCAATTCTTCCATGGTGTCGCCGCCAAATTTTTCCAGGCAGGCGGCCGCCAGTTCCCAGGCCACCACCGCTTCACCCACCACACAGGCGGCCGGCACGGCACATATGTCGGAACGCTCCACGGAAGCCTCAAAGGGTTCCCTGCTGGCCAGGTCCACACTGCGCAGGGGCTTATACAGGGTGGGGATGGGCTTCATGGCCGCCCGCACCACCAGGGGCTCACCGTTGGTCATGCCTCCCTCCAGGCCTCCGGCCCGGTTGGTGCGGCGGTAAAAGCCCTTCTCCCGGCTGTAAAAAATTTCGTCATGCACCCGGGAACCGGGCCTGGCCGCCCCGGCGAAACCCGCGCCAATCTCCACGCCCTTGATGGCCTGGATGCTCATCAGCGCCCCGGCCAGGCGGCCGTCCAGGCGCCGGTCCCACTGGGCATAGCTGCCCAGTCCCGGCGGCAGGCCGTAAACCCGGACCTCGAAAACGCCCCCCAGGGAATCCCCGTCTTCCCGGGCCCGGTCAATGGCCCGCATCATGGCTTCGGCCGCCTCCGGATGAATACAGTAGAGGGGGGAAGCATCCAGTACCGCCCGCAGGTGGGACAGGTCCGGGAAGCTGCCGGAAGGCGGCGGTGTGCCGTCCCGGCCGGTGGCGGCACCGGGAGAGACATCACCGGAACATATCCCCCCGCCTTCCCCGACAGCAGTCTCCACCCC
>NZ_WHYR01000169.1 GCF_009428905.1 Desulfofundulus thermobenzoicus
GAAAAAGAAGCAGGAAGAAAAACCAGTTCGTGTCGTGCAGCACACCGTTGGTCCAGAGGAAAACCTGTATCGAATTTCAATGAAGTATTACAAAAACCGTTCGGGTGAAGAGAAAATTAGAGCCTATAATCATTTGAAAGGTAACAGCGTGTATAGTGGTCAAGTGCTGAATATTCCACTAGAAAACTAATCACCTGACATGAATGAAGAAGCACGCACATACATATGTAGAAAAAAGGGACAGGGTGTATGTGATGACATTGCACGCAATCAGCCGATATATGGATCAGCCGACACGGAAAATGATGGAAACATTGATCAAAAGAAAGCATAAATATGAGGGCTTTGCCAAGCAGTGCAAAAGATGGCAATGGACAGCCCTTCTATCGCTGGCCATTCTTTTGTTTTATTTTGTGATCACGGCAAATGCGGGAGGCGGCTCGCTTCAGCCGGAAGCCATGATTGCAACAC
>NZ_WHYR01000170.1 GCF_009428905.1 Desulfofundulus thermobenzoicus
ATCCAAATGACAATTCCAGATATCATCACCGCACCAATGATACTTGTATCCAGTGTAGGTATACCTGCAATTTCTTTTACACCCGCTACGTTCTCGACACCTTGCGATAAATCAACACCAAAAGTAGACGGCCAAAGTGTCAAAATAGCATGAATATAATTGTTAAATACGAGATAAATCATTAAAGCTGCGAGTGTCGCACGTGCTTGCGCTTTTTTCGCAAGTGAGATGGGCAATCCAATCACAAAAGCTAGTTCCATATGATTGAAAATCGTCCATCCCCCGCTTTCAATCAGTGACCAAACCTTGTACCACATCGTACCTTCTACAGCCATTTCCCCCATAATCGCTGAATTCTTACATAAAGTCGCGAGGCCGACAACAATACCAAAAAACGCGAATAAAAGTACAGGAACAACCATAGCACTGCCAAACCGCTTGATTGCATTCATAAGCATACCCCCTTTGCT
>NZ_WHYR01000171.1 GCF_009428905.1 Desulfofundulus thermobenzoicus
ACATTGGTCATTTCATCTTGGTCAAGGGTCTTTCTGAAGAAGGTCAAGAGATAATCGACATTATAGCCGTACCCTTTCTTCCCAAGTGCACCAAAGTACGAAAAATCTCGGCGAATGGTAGCAGAATCCACTTTGACTGCATCACTAAGCTCTGCTGATGACACCCTTTGTTTTCCTGATGCATGCAGATTTTTTAAAAAACGGTAGTATAGCGGCAAACGTTTGGCTGTCGCTTGTGGAATTTTTGACTGATCTATATTCATATAAGGTCCTCCAACTTAAATATCAGATGCTCTGTGAAAATCACCGTTTTTCCCGCCTGTCTTTTCAATTAGATAGGTAGGACCGATGATCATGCCTTTATCAATCGCTTTGCACATGTCGTAAACGGTCAGTGCACATACTGAAGCAGAAGTGAGCGCTTCCATCTCCACACCCGTACTTCCTTTTGTTTTTACCTGCACTTGTA
>NZ_WHYR01000172.1 GCF_009428905.1 Desulfofundulus thermobenzoicus
CTCCAGCCTTCCGCTAAAAGCAGCCGTGAGCTTATGAAGAAGAAGCTGACTGCTGGCGACACCCGTCGCACACACAATAAGACATGTCTTTCTCACATGCTGTGATTTTGTCCGCTCGATTGCAGCCCCAATATGAAGTGCCAAATATCCGATTTCATCCTCAGGAATCTCAACACCCTCTTTTTCCTTCAGCCATCTGCCCATATAAACACCCGCCTCAAACGCAATGGGATAATACCTTTTAATGTCTGGTAAATAAGGATTTCGGATGTTCATATCGTATCTAAAACGATGAATGGCTGAACGCAAATGAAGACTTAAACCAACGATCAGCTCCTTATCAAACTGAATATCAAGTGACATGTGCTCCTCTACATAAGCAAGCAATTGGTGAGTGAAACGAAAATGATCTTCGTCCAGCAGATGAAATAGCGTATGGCCAGCCTCTCCATATGCCATCATCTTTGCC
>NZ_WHYR01000173.1 GCF_009428905.1 Desulfofundulus thermobenzoicus
GTATCGTATTCCCCTTTTAGGAACTTTTCATGCTTAGCTACGTTTTCAAGAAATGGGATGTTTGTTTTAATTCCGCGAATCCTGAATTCTTGTAAATTTCGAACCATTTTAGCAGCCGCTTGATCAAACGTGAGCGCCCATGTGGACAGCTTGACCAATAGTGAGTCGTAATAAGGTGTAATGACCGCACCTTGGAAGCTGTTCCCTGTATCAAGACGTACACCAAATCCCCCACCTGAGCGGTAGGCCATAATTTTTCCTGTGTCTGGCATAAAGTCATTTAAAGGATCTTCTGTTGTGACCCTTGATTGAATGGCAAAGCCGTGTGTAAAGATATCTTCTTGCTTTGGAATACCAACTTCTTTGCTGTGAAGGTTATGCCCCTTTGCAACAAGAATTTGAGTTTGAACGATATCGACACCTGTGATCATTTCTGTGATCGTGTGTTCTACCTGCACCCTTGGATTG
>NZ_WHYR01000174.1 GCF_009428905.1 Desulfofundulus thermobenzoicus
GAGTGAAGGGGATTTAACAGAAACCCTCGAAACTAAATCGAAGGATGAAATAGGAGATCTCACAAGAAGCTTCAGCAAGATGAGTGAATCTCTTCGTGACGTCATTCGCGCTGTACAGCAATCTGTCGACAACGTGGCTTCGGCTTCAGAGGAGCTGACGGCAAGTGCCAGCCAAACGAGTCAAGCAACAGAGCATATCACGATGTCAATTGAACAATTTTCAAATGGAAATGAAGCACAAAACGAGAAAGTCGAATCTAGTACGAATCAGCTTGTGGCAATGAACGAAGGATTACAAAATATGTCACAAACCTCATCTGAAGTGGCTGCTGTCTCTATTCAATCAACAGAAGCTGCTGGTCAAGGCGGCCGAATTGTTGAAAGCACAGCAAGCCAAATGAAACATATTGATACATCTGTACAAGAAGCAGAGCAGGTCATGAAAGAATTAGAATACAAGTCTAAAG
>NZ_WHYR01000175.1 GCF_009428905.1 Desulfofundulus thermobenzoicus
GTAAAAAAACCGACTGATCTAACCAGGAAAGGAGCATTCCTCCTACCAGAAACAAAACAAAAAAGAACAGATTATCTTACTGGAGGAAGCTTATTGAAATTGGCGCTTCAATGGGGGATACGTGCATCTATTCTGACAGCAATAGATGTATATGGTCACTTATTTCCTAACAAACAAAAGGCTATGGCTGAAAAATTGGACGACATTATATAAAAATATCGATCTCTAACAAAATCTGTCCACTTACTTACGGTGAGTGGACAGATTTTGGACAGATTTATTTAGAAGTTATATAAAATAAAAATACCATAGGTCTACAACCCTTGGTATCATGGATGCGGCCGAGAGGACTTGAACCTCCACGGGTTATTCACCCACTAGGCCCTCAACCTAGCGCGTCTGCCATTCCGCCACGACCGCGTGTATGATGTGCTCATATATTCATCAGTGCACTGTTTGGAAAAAC
>NZ_WHYR01000176.1 GCF_009428905.1 Desulfofundulus thermobenzoicus
GAATATAGCAAACAGCAATCCCTACATACATAAACACATTAGACCGCTGATCAAAAATGCGTGTGAAATATGGCAGTAAAATGAGCTGATACAAGCCAAAATAAATATGAAATCTTGCATAAATGACATCCTTCGTTGCAAGGATGCCAAACAAGAAACCAAGCAAACAAAAATTCACAATGTAATCACTCTCAGGCGTCAGCTCACGAAGTCGTTTTCGATAAAAAAAAGCAAGCAGAAGCGGCAAAATCAAGACACCGATTTTTGTCACATTCATTCCATTCGTATTCGTTGTGAGCCACTCCTCGTAATGACCATATGAACTGCCTTGCAGCATCACGACAAACACCGAGACAAAACGGTCATAAAGAGCGGTTAAGCCTAAGAACACCAGGCATAAGACCAGCATCATCCAAGACCAAGCCTTTGTTCTCACAATAAAATACACAGGAATCATGATGAGAGC
>NZ_WHYR01000177.1 GCF_009428905.1 Desulfofundulus thermobenzoicus
TCCATGTGGTGCCAATCGGTGGAAGGTCATTCGTTTGGGCATGGATATCCGTATTAAATGTGAAGGCTGCGGACACAGCGTGATGATCCCAAGAAGAGATTTTGAACGAAAAATGAAGAAAATTCTCGTCAAGCATGAGGAGCCAACTGCTTAAGTAGGCCTCATGCTTTTTTCATTAAATTTGTCTTTTCTACAGTAAAGCCAGGTGCAATTTCTCGTTTTGAAGCATTGATTTATTCTTTTTGACGATGTTTCTTCTATTGAAAATGCATGGTGGTTAGCTTGTCTTTTCATGTAAACCTACTTATAATTGCTCTAGGTTCATATTACGCAGTATAACGAGCACGTTTGATATAGAGGAGATGAAAGAATGGCTTTAACAGCTGGTATTGTTGGCTTACCTAACGTCGGGAAGTCAACGCTATTTAATGCAATTACACAGGCTGGAGCGGAGTCTGCTAACT
>NZ_WHYR01000178.1 GCF_009428905.1 Desulfofundulus thermobenzoicus
GGCTGCACATTCTCAGCAGCAGTCACAGCTGAACTAGCGAATGGATCAGACGTGAAAGAAGCCATTTATGCAGCAAAAGAATTCATCACGGCTGCCATTAAAGGCTCTTTCCAGCTAAACGAATACATCGGACCAACAAAGCATTCTGCTCATCGTTTTGACAAATAAAACAGAAAAAACCGATTCGCCTTGTTAGAAGGTGAATCGGTTTTTGTTTATCGAAAGCTTCGTCTCTGCGCAAACAGCCAATCTGTTAAGCCTGGCGTCTCATAAGCAGGCGTCCATGATGCATGGTCATATCCATACTTGCTTGCATACTCCGTATAAAGCGGCTGGCCGCCAGCTTTTTGAATAGCTTGAATTGTATTTCTTGCATAGCTGATAGGGATAATGGAATCATCCTCTGCATGAAATGCCCATATTGGCTTGCTCGCTAAAATTCCCGCCTTGCTCGGATCTGCAC